>NZ_JASZYM010000001.1:0-661523 GCF_030317005.1 Variovorax sp. J22R115
GGTGCCCAGTGGGCTCACCTCTGTCATGCCCCAGGCGTGCAGCACCTGCACGTCATGGCGTTCCTGGAAGGCGCGCATCATGGCCGGCGGGCAGGCCGAGCCGCCGATCACGGTGCGGCGCATGGTGCTGAACGACAGGTCGTTCGACTCGACGTGCGTGAGCAGGCCCTGCCAGACGGTGGGCACGCCGGCCGACATCGTCACGCCCTCGGCCTCGAACAATTCGTACAGACTCTTGCCGTCCAGGAACGGACCCGGGTAGACGAGCTTGGCGCCCACTGCGCAACCGACGTATGGAAGGCCCCAGGCGTTGACATGGAACATCGGCACCACGGGCAGGATGGAGTCGCGCGCCGAGCAGTTCAGGGCATCGGGCAGCGCCGCGGCGTAGGTGTGCAGCAATGTCGAGCGATGGCTGTACAGCACGCCCTTCGGGTTGCCGGTGGTGCCTGAGGTGTAGCACAGCGAGCTGGCGCTGTTCTCGTCCAAGCTTGGCCAGTCGTAGCGGTCGCTCGCGTCGGTCAGGAATTCCTCGTAGCACAGGAGGTTGGGCACTTTGGTGGACGAGGGCATATGCGCGCGGTCGGTCATCGCGACGAAAGCCTTGATGGTCTTGACGCGGCCCGCGATCGCCTCGACGAGCGGCAGGAAGGTCAGGTCGAAGAACAGCACCTGGTCTTCGGCGTGGTCGGCGATCCACACCACCTGGTCGGGGTGCAGCCGCGGATTGAGCGTGTGCAGCACTGCACCGGAGCCCGAGACGCCGTAGTACAGCTCCATGTGGCGGTAGCCGTTCCACGCCAACGTGGCGACGCGATCACCGAACTTGACGCCGCGCTGCGCCAGTGCGTTTGCCATGCGGCGCGCCCGAGCGGCGAGCTCCCGGTAGGTGGTGCGATGGATGTCGCCTTCGACCCGGCGCGAGACGATTTCCTGTTCGCCGTGGTGGCGTTCGGCATGCGTCAGCAGGGAGGAGATCAGCAGCGGCTGCTGCATCATTTGTCCGTTCATGATGTGTGTTCCTTGATTCGTGTTCATTCAGGCTGGAAGCCGATGGCCTTCAGGTTGGCAGCGTGCCTGTCGGACGCCGCACGCAGCGACTTCGACAGCTCGTCGGGCGTCAGCGGCAGGCCGATGTCCTGGCCCTGTTCCTTGAAGCGCTCGATCACCTTCGGCTGCTGTAACACCTTCAGCGTGGCCTCGCGGAGCTTGGCTTGCACATCAGATGGCACGTCGGGCGTGGTCCACAGGCCCATCCAGGCGACGTCGCCGATCTTTGGGTAGCCGAGTTCAGTGAAGGTAGGCACGTCGGGCAGCGCAGCCAGCCGCTTGGGCGAGCCGACGGCGAAGGCCTTGAGCTTGCCTGCCTTGATCAGCGGGACTGAAGTCGCTGGGCCGTCGAACATCAGTGCCACATGGCCGCCCATCACATCTTGGAGTGCGGGCGGCGAGCCCTTGTAGCCGACATGGGTCATGTCCACGCCCGCCAGCTTGTTCAGCTCCTGCCCCATCGTGTGCGACATCGTGCCGCTGCTGTACGAGGCGTAGCTCACCTTGCCGGGATGGGCCTTCACATAGGAGATGACTTCCTTCAGGTTCGATGCCGGCAGCGAGGGAGTGCCGACAAGCAGCAGGCCAGTGTTGGTGAGCTGGGCCAACGGCTTGACGTCCTTGAACATGTCGATGCGGGATTTCACGACATGCGGGACCTCGGTGACCAGGCCGTTGACGCCGACCATGAAGGTGTAGCCGTCGTGCGGTGACTGCAGCAGGTCCTGCGTGCCGATGGCGCCCATGGCCCCGGCTTTGTTGTCGACGATGACAGACTGACCGAGCAGTGGCGTCAGCCCTTCGGCCAGTGTGCGCGCGACGGTGTCGGCGGTGCCGCCAGCTGGTGCGCCGACGACCAGGCGGATCGGCTTGCCGGGCCAGCCCTGGGCCAGCGCGGTGGGTGCCATCGCCAGCAGGGACACGGCCGCAAGGGCGCCGAGCATCGCGCGGCGCAGGGGAGTCTTCAGTTGTTGCATCGTGTGTCTCCGAATTGATATGTGGTGTGCCTATCGCCAGGGCCGGGTGTCAGTGCGTTGCTTCGCCGAGGTCGACCTCGACGCGGCCGTCATGCACGCGCACGGGGTAGGTGCGCACCGCGAGCCCGCCGCATGCGCCGTGGATGCAGCCGCTTGCAAGGTCGATGCGCAGGCCGTGTGCGGGGCATTGGATCGTGGTGCCATCGAGCGCGCCCCTGGCGAGCGACGCGCCGGCGTGCGGGCAGCCGTCCGCGATCGCATGCACGGTGTCCTCGATGCGAAAGAGCGCAATCTCGTGGCCGTCGCGGCGGGCAAAGCCGCGTCCGCGCTCGCTCAGTTCCTGCTCTCCAAGCAGTTCGGTCCACCGTGGTGCCGCGGAAGTCGGGTCGTGGGAGATCGACATGCTGTTGTCCTCGTGGATCGGCGCCGGGGAGATCAGCGTTCTCAGGCGGCGACGCGCATCGGCACCCCGCGCTGGCCCTGGGCCCTGTTCGGTGCGAATCCGATTCGCGCCAGCGTCTCCTCGGTGCTGCGGTAGGTCTCGCCGATCCGGTAGATGCGGCGCGCCTCGACACCGCTGGCGATGTCGCGGTTCAGAACCCGTGCGATGGCCACCATGGCCTCGATCTGCTGCACCGATGTCATGCGCTCGCCGGTCGGCCCGAACAGTGTGTCCTCGATGCCCACGCGCACATGCATGCCCATCGCGATGGCCATCGTGTTCATCGGATAGATGTGACGGTTCAGGGTCTCGAGCGTGAGCACCGCGCCGTCGGGCGTGCGGCGCACGAACTCCATCATGTCCGCCGGATTCAGACCGGCGAAGCCGCCACCGATCGCCACGTAATTCAGGATCAGGGGGCCCATGTACACGCCGCGACGAATGAGCCGCTCCACCGTCTCAAGCTGGGCCACGTTGCCGAGCATGAAGTGCGGCTGAATTCCGCTGGCCGTGAGGCGCTTCAGGTGCTCGACATGCCACGATGGATTCGATGGCACGATCATGTCGGTGTAGGCCGCCTGCAAGGCCGGATTGGTCAGCGAGGTGCCAGCGACATCGGCCTCGGTCATCAGCTCCATCACATTCATCTGGCTGGTGTTGATGGCGATCGTCACCTGGTCGGGACGCGGGTTCAGGTCGGCCAGCATGTGGCGCGTATCGTCCGTCATCCACTTGGCGGCCTGGCCGTCATCCTCGGGGGCGAAGGAGATCGAGCCGCCCACCTGCAGGATCATCTTGGGCACCGCTTCGCGCAGGCGCGCCAGCATCTCGTTGAACTTGGACAGGCGCTTGCTGCCCTTGCCGTCGTCTTCGCGCACGTGCACGTGCAGCACGGTGGCACCGGCGTTCCAGCAGTCGACCGCCTTCTGCACCTGGTCGTCCATCGACACGGAGATGTCGTCGGAGTCGCTGGCGTCCCACTGGGGGCCGTAGGGCGCGACTTGGATGACGAGGGGCTGCTGGTTTTCAGGGAGGAGGGAGTCGTCGAAGAATTGCATGATGTTTTGTCCTTGAAGTTCGGGGAGTGGAGTGGGTCGGGAGGCGGCTCAGCGCGCCGAAGCTGAGGCCATTTCGTCGAGCAGGATGGGTGCACCGATGCTCATGGTGTGGATGCCGAGCACGCTCACGCACTGCAGCACGGCGGTGATCTCTTCCTTCGTGGCCCCGAGGTCCAGCGCCTTGCGGATGTGGCGGCGCACGCCCGGCCCATACATATGGGTGCACGAGGCGTCCACGGCGATGGCGAGGAATTCAACTGTCTTCGCATCGAGCACGCCCGACAGCATCGGCGCCATGGCCATCGACATGAATTTCTCGGTCCACGCGGGGTCGAGTTCGGCGAAGGGTTCCCAGTTGGGATTCCAGTTGTCGGTGCTGCGCAAGCGGTCGCAGACCGGAGTCGATGATGAAGAGTGGGCGGTGTCGTGTTCCATGGCCGTGTCTCCTGAAGGTGGTGCTGCAGGTGACTTGCACGCTGCGGCTGGTTCGATGGAGTGATTGTTCCGACCTGGGGATTTGCCGATTGACCAAAGGTGCCATGCATTTAACCTAAGAGGACACACAGGGCTAACTCCATGTCGAGCCTCATTCGCAGCGCCAGCCTGACCAACTACCCCGAAGTGGCGCGAGCGGCCGGGCTCAACCCGCTAGTCATGCTGGCCGAGGTGGGACTGAGTCCGGCCTGCCTGCATGATCCTGACCTGCGGATCCCGAGCGATGCAGTACGGGCCCTGTTCGAGGCCTCGGCGATCGCTAGCGGGCTGGACAATTTCGGCCTGCGTATGGCCGAAACGCGGCAACTGTCGAACCTGGGCGCCGTGGCGCTGGTAGCGCGCGAGGAACCCACGGTCCGGCGCTTCGTGCGGGCGATGGCGCGCTATAGCCACGTACTCAACGAGTCACTGTTCATGAAGCTCGAGGAGAGCAACGGCATTGCTGTGCTCCGCGAAGAGTTTCTCGTTCGCCATCACGGAGCGTCTCGGCAAGCGACGGAACTGCTGGTCGGCGTGACTTTTCGCAGCCTGAAGTTTTTCCTCGGGCCGGCATGGAACCCGCTGCGGGTCTGCTTCGTGCACGCACCACCGCGAGATCCGAGTCTGCACCACCGCATCTTCGGCTACGCCATCGAGTTCGGACAGGATTTCAACGGGCTTGTCTGCACCACGCGCGACATGGATGCACCGAATCCGATGGCCGACCCGGTGATGGCGCGCTATGCGCGGCGGACTCTCGAAGCTGCCGACTCGGGTCCCATGAGCGCGATTGACATCGTGCGCCACATCCTGCTCGTGTTGCTGCCTTCGGGCCAGGGCTCAGTTGAGCAGGTGGCTGAGAACCTCGGCGTCCACAAGCGCACCGTTCATCGACTCTTATTGCGCGAGGGCACGACTTTTTCTGACGTGTTGAACACCATCCGGCGCGAGCTGGCCGCGCAGTACGTAGATGACGGAACACGGCCGCTGTCGCAAGTGGCCGAACTGCTGGGCTTCTCGGCGCTAAGCGCTTTTTCGCGGTGGTACAGGCAGCAGTTCGGCGAGGTTGCGGGACGGCGGCGACGCATGAACGTCGGTGCAAAACGACCTGTTGTCTGAGTGTCGGCTTTGTGCGCGCCCAACGCGGGTTGCAGATGGCTCTTATGGGCCCCGGAATTGCCGTCGCAAGGCGGACCAGGGAATGCCGCTCTGCAGCGGGAGCAGTCGTAGCCCGCAAAATGTTGGACTTTCCTAGTCGGCCATCAGCGGTCGCTGAAATGTTGAAGTCGAACTACCGGTTCCGGCCTTGGAAAAGGCCTTGGCCGTCTTGCATGGCCGCCACTTCGGGGAGCAATCGGACCTGGATCGGAGAGGGACCTCTTCAGGTCGAACAATAGGATGTCCGGGCTGGCCCGGTAACAACGCTTCCCACATCGCTTTGCAATGCCTATGCTGCGAGCTTTGTGACGTGCCGCATCGCTGTAGCGCAGGGAGGCGGCTGATCGCGTTCGCCAACCTGAGGTCGCATGTCGGCTCACCTACTTATTGCCGGTGGTGGCATTGGCGGACTCTGCGCCGCGGTGGCCTTGGCGCGTGCGGGCCAGAAGATCGACGTACTCGAACAGGCGCCCAAATTCGGCGAAATTGGCGCAGGCATCCAACTTTGGCCCAACGTGACCCACCGCCTACGTTCGCTGGGACTCGAAGATGCCATCGCCAGTGTCGCAGCCCGTCCCGAAGCGCTGACGATACGGAATGCCGCCGATAGCGCCGTGCTGGCACGCATGCCGCTCGGGGACTCGATCTTGCGCAAGTATGGCTCCCCGTACCTCTGCGTGCATCGCGTTGAGTTGCATGGTGTATTGCTCGCGGCAGCACAGAACATGCCCCTAGTCACGCTGACGACTGACGCACGCATATCACGGGTGGTGACGCGTAGGGAATCCGTCTCAGTCGGGGCATCCGGTGCACGCGAATGGGAGGGCGATGGGCTGATTGGCGCGGACGGGCTGTGGAGCATCGTGCGCGAGCGCGTGGTAGCCAGCACGCTGCCACCCCGCCCGACCGGACACACTGCATGGCGTGCCCTTGTTCCGTGCGACAGCCTACCGGCGAAACTGCGAAGCGTCGACGTGCAGGCTTGGCTCGCTGAGCAACTCCATGTTGTAGCCTATCCGGTGCGCGGAGGCGACTGGCTCAGTCTGGTGGTCATCGCCGAATCGGAGTTGACCGGGTCCGACCCTGGCGACTGGGATCAGGAGGCCAGCGCCGGCGCTTTGCTAAATGTCATTGGGGACCGCTGCGACGGGGTCAGGCCCCTCATCGATGCGATGCCTTCCTGGCGCGCCTGGACCGTGAACATCCGGCCTCCGGTCGCAGGCCCCGACGAAATGGCGAACGATCGAATCGCGCTTCTGGGCGACTCGTCCCATCCGATGGCGCCGCATCTCGCGCAAGGTGCCGCCATGGCGATCGAAGACGCCGTGGCGCTGGCCGAGTGCACAGGAGACGGTGGCCCGGACAGCTTGCCGGATGCTTTCGCACGCTACGCGGCCGCACGCTGGCGCCGCAATGCCCGCGTGCAGGCGCAAGCCAAGCGTGATGGGGATATTTTTCATTCCCGCGGGACGATGCGCATGGCGCGCGACGCAGCGCTGCGTGTGGTGGGCGGGCTCTGGCTCGACGCGCCCTGGCTGTACGAAGGCTAGACCTCGAATGTGCGTCAGGGAGATCTGGTCCAAGTGCCGTAGATCGGATAGCCTTCTCGACGCCGTTTGAGACGCCGTGCCGTCGGATTGCGGCCTCCGCAATGCCTTGACAGCAACGCTTTGAAGGAGCGCACGATGAACGCAACATACCGGGTGGTCTGGAGCGCAGTCCGCCAAGCGTTCTCGGTCACCTCCGAACTGGCACGCGGCCTTTGCAAATCAACCTCCGCGGTGGTCTTTTGCGGCGGCACTCAACACACCGCCATGTGGCCGATGAGCCTTGTCGCAGCGCTGTTGACGATGGCCGTTCCATGGCACGCACATGCCCAGCAAGCACAAGACTTGTCCATCGTCCATGGCACCTCGGCGAGCACCACCAGCACCATCACCGACGGGCAGATCAATACCCAACTGGGACTAGGCGGCGTCACCCTTCGCGCCGGCACCAGCATTGGCGACGCCGCAGATGTCTCGGTGAGCAGTGGCAGCACGTCGGCGCTGACGTTCGAGAGCAAGGGCGTGAATCTGGGGGGAACCTACAACGTCGGCGGTGGGATCGTGTTCAACAGCACGGGGGCTTCTTCGGTGACTGGCACCCTCTCCGGAGCCGGCAGCCTCACTGTCTTGAAAGGCTCGGTCACCCTGGGATCGGACGGCGCCTTTTCATACACCGGTTCGACGACGGTGGCCAATGGAGCGACCCTTCGCCTTTCCTCACCGTCGGACGCATCGCCAATACGATCCACTGAGTTCCACGTCAACGGGCCGTCGAGCTTGATCATCGATGCTGTTGACCGCGAGAACATCAGCGGCACGATCACGTTCGATTCAACGGGCGGGGGGAACGTGGATTTCACAGGAAGCGACTTTCGCGGCGGCGTGGTCCTGGTGGACCCATTGACCATCAGGACGAATGGAGGCCCCGAAAACAAGGTCGTCAGCACCTCGGGCGTCGGGTTGAACCTGAATTCCAGACCCCTCACGCTGGAAACTCTCGATCAGGGTGACAGCCTGCTGGTGAATTCGAGGATATGGAATGGTTCCGGGCCCTTGACCAAGACCGGCCCGGGCACCGCCGCACTGACCTTCGACAACAGCTACTTAGGTCCCACCGTCATCAAGGGCGGGAACCTGAGCGTTTCGAAGCTCGCCGATGGCGGTGTCGCCAGCAATATCGGCAGTTCCGCCAATGCGGCGACCAACCTGGTACTCGACGGCGGCACGCTGCTCTACACGGGCGCCAGCGGCAGCACCGATCGCCTGTTCAGCGTGGGCGCCGGCGGCGGCACCATCGACGCGTCCGGCACCATCGATGCGTCCGGCGACGGCGCGCTGAACTTCACCAACCCCGGCGCCATGGCATTCAACGGCCAAGCGGTGGCTCGTACTCTTATCCTGAGCGGGAGCAACACGGGTGCGAACACGCTGGCCGCCGTGATCGGCGAAATCGGCGGGGCGACCTCGCTGGTGAAATCCGGAACGGGCACCTGGGTGCTGACCGGTAACGAGGGCTACACAGGTGGCACGACCATTGCCAAGGGTGCGCTGCACATTGGCAGTGGCGGGACCTCGGGCAGCATCATCGGGGACGTCGTCAATGATGGCGCCTTGACCTTCAACCGAGCGGACGCGCTCACGTTCAGTGGCGTGGTCAGCGGGACGGGCTCCCTGACGCAGGCGGGCCCAGGCGTGCTGACGCTGACGGGCGCGAACAGATACACCGGCACCACCCACATCGACAACGGCGTCCTGAGCGTGGCCAGCGATGCAAATCTCGGCGCGCCCGCCGCCCCATTGACTTTCGGCGGCAGCACGCCGAACGGCGGCGTCCTGCAACTCACCCAGTCCTTCAATTCCGACCGCGCGCTGACGCTCAACACGACCGGCACCATCGACATCGGCGCCAACAACGTCACCTTCACGGCCGGCATCAGGGGCCCCGGCCGACTCATCAAGCTGGGCACCGGCACGCTGATCCTCACGGGTGGCAACACCTTCAATGGCACCACGACCATCAGCGGTGGCACCGTCGAGGTTGGTGGCGGCGGCAGCAGCGGCACCGTTGCCGGAGACATCCACAACGATGGGACGATGGTGTACAGCCGCAGCGACTCGCGCACCTATGTGGGTGTCATCAGCGGCACGGGCCCGCTCACCCAGGCCGGGGGCGGCGTCCTGACCCTCACCGGCGCCAGCACCTACACGGGT
Source organism: Variovorax sp. J22R115 (assembly GCF_030317005.1). Classification (NCBI taxonomy): domain Bacteria; kingdom Pseudomonadati; phylum Pseudomonadota; class Betaproteobacteria; order Burkholderiales; family Comamonadaceae; genus Variovorax; species Variovorax sp. J22R115. The sequence goes on from NZ_JASZYM010000001.1 coordinate 8,918, forward strand.
CTCACGAGCGTCAATTCCGGCGTGCTCGCCCTGAATGGCACGGTCGGGGGCAACGCGCAGGTCAACAATGGCGCCACGCTGCGGGGCACCGGCACGGTGGCTGGACTGTCCAATGTTGCCGATGGGGGGCATCTCGCGCCGGGCAACAGCGCTGGCACACTCAGCCTTGGCTCGCTGGTGCTCAACCCGAGTTCCCAACTCGACTATGAACTGGGCCTGCCGGGCCACGTCGGCGGCGGCGTCAACGACCTGACCAATGTGGCCGGCAACCTCACGCTGGATGGGACGCTCAACCTGGCCAACCTCGGCGGCATGTCGCCCGGCGTGTACCGCCTCATCAACTACGGTGGGGTGCTGACCGGCAATGGACTCGTGGTGGGATCGGTTCCGGCGCGCTTCGCCAGCAGCGACTTCCTGGTCGATACCGCGACGCCGGGCCAGGTGAACCTGATCGTCCAGTCGGGTGGCTATGCGCTCCAGTTCTGGGACGGCCCGAACACCACGTCCAACAATGCGGTCGATGGCGGCATGGGAACCTGGCACACAACACCCGCCAACTGGACCGCCTCGACAGGGAATGTGAACGCGCCATGGCAAAGCGGCTTCGCCGTTTTCCAGGGCACCGCCGGCACCGTCACGCTGGGCGAGAACATCGCCTTCGAGGGCATGGAATTTCGCACCGGCGGCTACACGATCGAGGGTGGCGGCTTCGCCCTGGCGGGCGAGCCGTCGATGATCATCCGCGTCGATCCGCTCGCCACCGCCACCATCAACGCGCCGATCGTTGACGGCGCGAGCGGGCCCGCCCGGCTCATTCGCTCCGATGCGGGCCTCCTGGTGCTGGGTGGCGCAAACACCTACTCCGGCGGCACCGCGATCAACGGCGGCGCTGTGCAGGTGAGCGGCGACAGCAACCTCGGGGCACCCAGCGGCGGCCTCAGCCTCAACAGCGGCACGCTGATCACCAGTGCAACCTTCGGCAGCGCTCGCAACGTCGATCTCGGCGTCGATGGCGGAACATTCACACCCGAGGCCAACACGACCTTGAGCCTCACAGGCCCGATCTCCGGCCCCGGCTTGCTGACCAAGCTGGGCGGCGGCACCCTGGTCCTCACGGGTGCCAACAGCTACACCGGCGGCACCCTCGTCGGCAACGGGGTGCTTGCGGTGACGAGTGATGCCAATCTCGGCGCACCTGGCGGTGCACTGGATTTTGCTGGGGGAACGTTGCGCTTCGACGCCGACCTGATCCTCGCGACCACGCGCGCCGTCGCGCTCAACGCCGGGGGTGGTCGCATCGACACCAACGGTCACAACGCGACCATTGCGCAGAGCATCGGCGGCAGGGGCGGGCTCGCGAAACTCGGCAGTGGCACGCTGGTCCTCGCGGGCAACAACTACTACGAAGGCGGCACCGTCATCGGCTCAGGCACGCTGCAGCTCGGCAATGGTGGTACCTCTGGCAGCATCATCGGAGACGTCCTCAACAACGGGGCCCTCGTATTCAGCCACAGCGATGCCCTGACCTACGAAGGCGTCATCAGCGGAAGCGGCACCGTGACCCAGAGCGGTACCAACACGCTCACGCTGACCGGCAACAGCCCCTATGCCGGCACCACAACGATCAGCAGCGGCACACTGCAGCTTGGTGACGGCGGCAGCAGCGGCTCCGTGGGCGGCAACATCACCAACAACGGCAAGCTCTCCTTCAACCGCAACAACGTTTATGCCTTTGGCGGCGCCATTTCCGGCGGCGGTGGGGTGAGCCAGGTCGGAACAGGCACCACCGTGCTATCGGGCGCGAACACCTATGCAGGTGCCACCACAGTGACGGCGGGCACGTTGAGGGCGGGTGCGGCCAACACCTTCAGCGCTGCCTCGGCCCACACTGTCGCAAAGGGAGCGACGCTCGACACCGGGGGCTTCAACCAGCGCGTGGCGGCCCTGGACAATAGCGGCACGGTGAGCCTCCTCGGCGCAACAGCAGGCAGCACGCTGACGGTCACCGGGCCATATGCGGCACACAGCGTGTTGAGGCTGGGCACGCAACTGGGCGGAGACGGGAGCGTGAGCGACCGGCTGGTGCTCGACGGTCCCGGTGCGACTGCCAGCGGCAAAACCTCCATCCAGGTCACGAACCTGGGAGGGCTGGGCGCGCTCACGACCGGCAACGGCATCGAGGTGGTGAGCGGCATCAATGGCGCCACCACGACCGCGCAGACGACCAAGAGCGCGTTCACCCTGGCCAATGGCCACGTGGACGCGGGCGCCTACGAGTACAGGCTCTATGCAGCCGATGCGCAGGGCGCGGGGGAGAATTGGTACCTGCGCTCCACCGCACCGGAGCTGCCGACAGTCGGCCCGCCCGTGCAGGTACCGACCTTCCGGGCGGAAGTTCCGCTGCTGGCGGCCTTGCCCGCGCAACTCCGACAGGCCGACCTGGCCATGCTGGGCAACCTGCATCGGCGCATTGGCGACGAGGCCCCGGCTGTCCACGCGCTGGATCCGCAGACAGGCGCGCAATCCGGTGCGCGTCGCGCCTGGGGGCGCTTGGTCTACTCGGACTTGGACATCCAGCAACCGGGGGTGGCCCAAGCACGCACGGAGGGGCACGTGAGCGGCCTGCAGGCGGGCACCGACCTTTGGGCAGACGGCGACTGGCGCGCCGGCGTCTACGTGGGCTATCTCGATGGCGGCGTCGACGTCTCCGGCAATGCCCGCGGCATCACCGCGAATGTGGGCCGCAACGACCTGCAATCGCGCTACTTGGGCGCCTATGCGACCTGGATGCAGGCGAGCGGCCTGTACGTCGACAGCGTGCTGCAGGGTGGCAGCCAGCGCTTCACGGTGCGCCCCGACCTCAACCCGAACGTCTCCGGCAAGGCCAGCAGCTTCACGGCGTCCGTGGAGGCGGGCATGCCATTCGCGCTCAGCGAGCGCTGGAGCTTGGAGCCCCAGGCGCAGATTGCATGGCAGCGCAGTAATGTGGACGACATGGTGCTCAGTGGCGCACAGGTGAGCCACGACAACGCCGACGGCTGGATCGGGCGCCTGGGCGTGCGCATCAAGGGCGACCTTGCCACCGGTGCCGGTCGGCTGCAGCCTTACGCGCGCGCGAACCTGTACTGGGCGCACTTCGGCGACGATGTGGTCCGTTTCATCGGCCCGGCGGGATCCCTGGCGATCCCGAGCGGCGGCGGATACAGCGCGGCCGAGGTGGCGGCCGGCGCCACGCTGGCACTGAGCCCTGCAACCAGCCTGTACGGCGAGCTCGGGCACCTGTGGAGCATCGGCGGCGATGCGACTGTCAAGTTCTCGGTGCAGGCGTCGCTCGGCATCAAGGTGCGCTGGTAGCAGTTCCAAGTCCCGAGCATATTCCCTGTTTACGCCCCGCTGCAGCGGGGACTATTGTCGATCGGACAGGCCCTCAGCATGAACGTCCAACGCCGACTTCTTTGCGAAGCCGAAATTCAAGCAGCGAAGTTGAAGGTCGCGTGGGGGCCAATTCTGTTGAAAAACTCGATGGAGCGACAGGGCTTGCCGAAGGCCAAAGGTCAGGCGCAGAACGCGAATCTTGCGTCGATGTTCATTAGAGCCGCGTAGAGAGCCCCAGGCGAGTTTCGCGGTGTGGTTGGTCGCGCGGTACGTCGAGTGCACCTTCGACACCTCCTAAGCAGGAATCGACTGCGTCGGAACGCCGAAACCGAGTTTTTCAACAGAATTGGCCCGTTGCCGTCCTTCGAGTTCTCACTCCGAATGACAGCAATGCACGCGGGAGCGGTCGTGGGCCGGATCGAATCCTCGTGGCGCGAGAGAGGCTCAAGCGCCCGACATCGTTTCCGCCGTGACCTCCCAACCGGCGTCGATGCCGCCGGGAAGCATCTGCCCGCGATCTTCGCCGACTTCGGCATCTACTAGCCGATTGAGCTTCTCGTTCATGGCGAGGACAAGCTCCCGGTTTCGCCCGCCTTGCATGCCGAGATTGTTCATCTCGTTCGGATCGGCCCGCACATCGAACAGCTCGACATCGTTCAAGCGATAAAGCTCCTCCACCGTCGTGGGTCGGTTGTGCTGCTTCGGCGAAAAATAGCGCGCGAACGCGTACTGGCCATCGAACACCGACCGAACCGCGCCGCGCTTCATCATGTCTGGGCGGATGCCCGCATTCTGGAGCTCGCTCGATTTACCGCCCTTTTGCATGTAGTCGACGGCCTTGTTCAGGAAGTCGCCGTCGATGTAGGCAAACATGTTGTAGTTGAAGAGCGCCCCGTCACGGACGGCCGCGAAATCGGCGCGCTCGGGAGCCGCGAGGAGTCCGGAAACATCCTTGCCAGGAAGTCCTTTGGCGATGACGGCCCGTTTGTCCGGGGCTACTCCTGTGAGTCCTATCAATGTTGGCGCAATGTCGACGTGCGAAGTGACGGCCTTGCACTGCTTGCCGCCCGCGAAGGCCGGATGGGAAACGATGAAGGGCACGTTGTTCTGCTCGCGGTACGCGACAGCACCCTTGGCGTGCAGCTGGTGCGCGCCGTCCATGTCGCCATGATCGGCGGTCAGGATCACGATCGTCTTGTCGGCCAACCCCGAGGCGTCCAGCTCGGCAAGAAGCGTCGCAATGTTTCGATCCACATCACGCATGCAATTCAAGTAGTAGTTGTGCCGCCGACGCCAACGGGCTTCCTCATTTGGGATGGTGCCGACCAACGCGTCATGAGCATGCAGAAAATCCCGATGTGCGGGTGGACGCCCCGGAGCATCGAGCGCCTGCCCGTGACTTGCCGGAGTCCGGTACTCCCACTGCTTCGCATAGAGCGGGTCGACCGGATCGCGATCGACACGCTTGATGCCACGCTTCGTTTGAACCTCCGTGCCCGGCGCATCGGTGTTGTAGTACATCACATCGTGCGGGTTGACGAGGTTCACTGCGAGGAACCAGGGTTTCTGTTCCGCCGCCAGTTCACGTCCCTTGCCGCGGAGCCAGTTCACGCCCATCGCAGAGATGATGCCGTCGTGAAGGTAGCCACCCCTTGTATGCGCGATGATGTCCCCGACGCCGAAGTAATCGGAGAAGCCGTAGGCTTCCATTTCCTGCGTGAAGATCTTCGTCAAGTTGCCGTGCTCGTTGACCGTCTCGAACTCCCTTGTCAGGTGCCACTTGCCCTTGTACGCCGTGTAGTAGCCGGCGTTCCGAAGCAGGTCACCCAGCGTGGGAATCTCGGTGGACATGCTCTCGATCCAGGGGAAGTTCGTGTTGTCGAACATCTTCGTCTGTTGGATGTGCTGTCCGGTATAGATCACCGAGCGCGAGGGCGTGCACACGCAGGAGCCGATGCGGTGGTTGACGAACGTCGTGCCTTGCTTCTTCAACCGCTCATGGGCCGGCAGCCGATAGCCGGCCGGAAGCTCGCCCGGTCGGAAATGGCGCTCCTGGTCGACCAGAATGAACAAGATGTTGTAGGGGCCGTTTGCTGCGCCCGCTGAGGTGCTTCGAGCGGTGGCGGCGGGTTGGCCGCGTGCCTCCTCATGTGCGCCAAGCCCCAGCGCCATGACTCCCAGTCCAGCAGCACCACCCAGGAACTCCCGCCGCGATGCGGCAGGGTCGATCGGCTTGTTGTGATCCATGCCCGCTCCTCGTTGAAGCCAACGGGGACGCTGGTGCTCCGGATGAATGCAATGGCGCGCAGGGGCCCCTTGACCGAATGAGGAAGCTTATTCCTTATCACGGCGCAACGCCATTGCACCGAAGGGTGCAGCCTCCAAGGGGGACCGACGCCTGGGAGGCGAAGAGAGTTGCGTGGACGGTGACCCCGCAGTTCCAGTTTGCGGTCGAAGCTCGGAGGTCGCGAGAGGGCCCAACGAAGTCCTTCGGCCTTGTCCCAAGCATGTCAGCAATGCGTCCCATACCGCGCCTTGCGCTCCGATGGATGACCGGCTGCTCATAGTCGCGGCGATGCGAAGGGTGGCAGACGCTGCAAGGCCGCTCAGCGAAGCTGACCGCCTTTCACCCGATTTCATTCGGGGCAAGTAGGCACAGCGGTTACTGGCGAGGTTTTGCCACCCCCCGGAACCGAATCGTCAAATGCCTCTCGAACCAGTTGCCGTACGAAATCAAGTGCTGGCGATGACGTCCGATTGACCAGGCGCACCATTGCGTAGAGACCCAGCGGCATGGGTGCGAGTGTCCGGATGCTCAACGGGACGATCGAGCGGTCTTCGATCTCCGCTTTCACGATCGCGTAGAGGGATAGCATGACGGCGTCAGTACGCAACGCCAAGTCCCGCTGAACTTCGTAGCTGTCGCAGTAGTGGGTGATGAGGCGGCTCGGATGCGCCTCAGGCCCAAGCGCCTCCACCAGGCGGAGCCCGAACGCTGCCGTGGAATTTACGGCAGTCACCTGGTACTGATGGATTTGCGAGATGTCCAGTTCTGGGTTCTGAGCCAGCGGATGCCCCTGTCGGACCAAGAAGCCTCCGGCCTGAGGGCGCAACTGCTCGATTTCCAGCCCCTCGGGGCTCTCGAGAAAAGTGGCATCGAGGACGACAAAATCAAACTTTTCCGTTCTCAGCCCATTGAGCAAGTCCTCGTTACTGGCTATCCGGGCATGGATGTGAAGCGCCGGTCGGGCGCGGGCCACGTTCAATATCAAGGGGCGCAGCAGAACTGCGCCTGGAGTCGGGCTTGTACCGATACGAATTTCGGCCAGATCGCCGGTCCGGAAGAGAGTGGCCTGCCGGCGGAGTTCCTTGGCATCCGCTATCAACTTGGTAGCGCCTGGGAGGAGAAGGCGGCCCGCCGGGGTCAGGACAGTTCCCTGGACAAGCCGGTCGAACAGTGTGACTTCGAGTTCATCCTCCAATCCCTGAATACTGCGACTCAGGGCCGACTGACTTAGGTGAACGGCGTCGGCAGCGCGATTGAACGTGCCGTGCTCGTACAGCGCGAGGAAGTGTTCTAGTCGGCGAAGGTCCATGTTTCAGTATATGTATGAGGCGCATCGCGCCGATGCAAACTATGCGCTAGGCACGCGCGTGTGGCGTTCCTAGACTCCCCAGACCTACCAAGGAGTCTCTTCGATGTCCCCCATTTCCGCTATTCGCCGCGGCGCCGTCCTGCTCGTCGGCCTGGCGCTTGCTGCTGGCGCCGCTGGCCAGTCGTTCCCGACCAAGACCGTCTCCCTCATGGTTCCCTACCCTGCCGGTGGGGCCTCCGACTACCTCGCGCGTCAAGTACAGGCGGACTATCAGAAGCATCTGGGCCAGCCCGTGATCGTGGACAACCTTGGCGGTGTCAGCGGTGCATTGGGCACGCAGAAAGTCCTGAGCGCTCTTCCGGACGGGCATAGCCAGGTTCTCGTGACGCCGATCGAGGCGATGCTCGCTCCTTTCAGCTTGTCCGCCGTGAAGTACAAGCCCGAGGATCTTCGGCTCGCGAGCTTGATTGCGACGACGCCAATCGTGCTTTTGGCACGCAAAGACATCCCGGCGAGCAATCTTGATGAGTTCCTCACCTGGGCGAAAGGAAAGGACGTCTCCTATGGCAGCGTCGGGCCTGGTTCGCTGTACCACATCCTGGGAGAGAAGATGGCTACGCGCGCCGGGTTGAAGATGACCCATGTTCCCTATAAAGGTGGTACGCAACTGATCACCGACATTGGTGGAGGGCAGATTGATGTGGCGTTCTTCGCCCTTGCTGGCCCCGTCCCAGGCATGATCAATGGTCAAAGAGTGCGGGCGATCGCAGTCACCTCAGGCAAGGCGCTGCCCACCTGGCCGGCAATCAAGCCGTTCGCGCAGACCAAGCGGTTTGAGGATTTCGTGCTCGACATCTGGGCAGGCGTTGCCGTTCCCCGCAGCACGCCCGACGAGGCCGTCGCGCGGATCAACCGGGCCATCGAGGAAACGCTGAAGAACCCGGCAATTCGCAAGAACATCGAGGATGCCGGATCCACGGTCGCCAAGCCGATGTCTACGCTGGAACTGAACGACTTCTATGCGTCGCAGGTAACCGAGTATCGCAAGCTGTTCAAGTCGATCAACTTTCAGCCTCAATGAGCTGGATCCCAGTCAGCTCAATCGATTTGACGCACCATGATGCCCTTTGCCCATGAAGCCCTGCACCTCCTTGCGCAGGGAGCCGTCTCCAGCGGCGAGTTGCTGGAGCAACAACTTGATCGGGTGAGGGCTTTCGACGGCGCAATTAACTCGATTGCCGTGTTGGACGACCAACGTGCGCGCGCCCGCGCTGCGGAAGCAGATGAAGCGCGACGCCGCGGAGAAATCTGGGGGCCTCTGCACGGTCTGCCCATTACGGTCAAGGAATCGTTCGACGTCGCGGGGCTACCAACGACCTGGGGGTTTCCGCAGTTCACGGGCAATGTCGCGGCGCGCCATGCTGACTCGGTGCAACGCCTAATTGATGCAGGCGCGATAGTGTTCGGCAAGACCAATGTGCCGACAGCTCTGGCGGACTGGCAGACCTTCAATCCGGTCTATGGCACGACAAACAATCCGTGGGATACCTCGCGCGTACCTGGCGGATCTTCTGGCGGGGCTGCCGCCGCTTTGGCCGCAGGCTTCACCTCCTTGGAACTTGGCAGCGACATCGGCGCTTCCATCCGAAATCCAGCGCACTATTGCGGAGTATATGGTCACAAGCCGACTTGGGGCGTCATCTCCATGGAGGGACACCAGCTTCCCGGCCTGGCCTGCGCCGACACGGTCGACATCGGAGTGGCCGGTCCGATGGCGCGTAGTGCGCGCGACCTGCGCCTTGCCATGGACATCCTGGCTGGTGCACCACGCAGTTTCGGCCCTCAGGGCTGGAAGCAGGTGCAGTGGCGTGACGAGGGCCGCCCAGTCGAAAAGCTGAGGATTGCAGTGGTAACAGACGATGCCCACGCGCGAGTGGACGCGACGATTGTTCGGAGGCTCCATGAGCTTGCCGAGTTCCTTCGGACTCGAGTCGAATGCGTCGAAATGGACCGCAGGCCAGTGGACAGCGCCGAGTCGCGTGACGTGTACTTGCACCTCGTCCGAGCGGCGACCGGCGCGTTCATGGATGAAATGACGTATGCGGCTACCGGAGACAAGGCGGCGCAATTCGCGCCCCATGACCGTAGCTACCAGGCTTGCCACTACCGCGGCAGTACGCTGACGCATCGTGACTGGTTCGGATACGACCAACGGCGTGAACTCCTGAAGGCCCGGTGGGCCAGCTTCTTCAGTGAGTTCGACCTGCTCGTCTGCCCCGTCGCGACCACACCTGCGTTCGCACACAACCAGACCGGCCAGCGTTGGGAGCGCATGCTGGAGGTCAACGGCATTTCGCAGGAAAGCACCGACTCCATGTTTTGGGCGGGCTATCCCGGAGTGGTCGGGCTCCCGGCAACAGCCATTCCTTTGGGACAGAACGCACAGGGCTTGCCTTTCGGTGCCCAGCTCGTCGCCGGTCCGTTTGGTGACCCGCTGACACTTCGATTCGCCGAGTGGCTCGAGGGCGAGTGGTATGCATTCCGCGCACCTTCGCTGGGCAACGCATCTTGATTGACTGGAGAAGAATGAGCCAAGAACTGCTATCCGACCTTCGCGCCATTGTTGGCAACTCCAACGTGCTGACGAGCGATGACCCCGGCAGCGATCTCAATGCTTGGGAAAGCGATTGGCGCAAGCTCGCCCAAGGGCGGGCTCTCGCGGTGGTGCGCCCTGCATCCACGCTGCAGGTTTCCGAGATTGTGAGGGCGTGTAGCAAGCACCGGGTTTCACTCGTTCCTCAGGGTGGAAATACGGGGCTGGTCGTCGGTTCGACGCCTGATGGAAGCGGACGGCAAGTCGTCCTGAGCTTGTTGGCGATGAACAAGGTCCGCCGTCTGGACCCCGCCAATGCCAGCATCACCGTCGACGCTGGGTGCGTACTGCAGAACGTACAAGACATCTGCGAAAAGGAGGGGCTGCTCTTTCCGCTCAGTCTGGGTGCAGAAGGAAGCTGCACCATTGGCGGCAATCTCGCGACCAATGCCGGCGGTACCCAGGTTCTCCGATTCGGCAATGCGCGCGATCTTTGTTTGGGACTGGAAGTGGTCACGGCCGAAGGCGAGGTCTGGAGCGACCTCTCGGGCCTTCGAAAGAACAACACCGGATACGATTTGCGCAACCTCTTCATCGGCTCAGAAGGCACGCTCGGGATCATCACGGGTGCGACGCTCAAGACGTTCCCTCTTCCGGCTGCCACGTTGACAAGTTTCGTGGCTATTGCTTCCGTCGAGGCTGCGGTCGAACTGCTCAAACTCGCAAATAGTCGACTGGGGCCATCGCTTACCGGCTTCGAACTGATGAATCAGGAGGGCTTGAGCCTTGTCGCCAAGCACTACCCGCAGCAGCGCGTGCCGCTTTGGGAAAGTTCTGCCTATTGCGTCCTGATGGAGGCGTCGGACCACGAATCCGAAGCGCATGCTCGCACGCTCTTCGAGCAGTTGCTGGAGCAGGCATTCGAGGATGGGCTGGTCACAGATGCGGTCATTGCGGAAAGCATCGGGCAATCCAAGGCACTGTGGCACGTGCGCGAGTCCATCTCGCTCGCACAGGCTGACGAGGGGCCGAACCTCAAGCACGACATCTCGCTACCGATCTCATCCATTCCCCGGTTCGTGGAGGAAGTCGACGCCGCGCTCCAGCAAGCATTCCCGGGCGTCCGCATCATCAATTTCGGCCACTTGGGCGACGGCAACCTGCACTACAACATCCAAGCGGCTACTGACGATCGGGATGGGATGCAGCTTGGCGAAGTGCGGAGCGAGATTACCGAAGCGGTGTATGAGGCTGTGGCCAGATTCGGGGGCTCCTTTTCTGCCGAACACGGGGTTGGGGCACTAAAGCTGAATGAGATGGAACGTTACAAGGCGCCTGCGGCGCTGCGCTTGATGGGCAAGTTAAAGGCTGCGCTGGACCCTCAAGGCCTTCTAAACCCTGGACGGGTAGTGCCTCGCTCCGCCGACTTCAGCGCCTGATCGGGACCATCGAAAAGGCGGCAGCACCCCAGCAGCGCCGCCGACAGTAGATCGCCTGCTTGCCAGCGGCAATATGGTTCCGTCCCTGGGGGTGGCCGCAAACTGCCACTCTGCTGACTTTGGCGTTCACTGGGACCGAAGACCGCTATCGCTGCTGCCTAGCTGCCGCACGACTGGTGCTCGTGGAGGGTAGGGTAGGGCCCGGAGCTGCTATCGAAAGGCCGAGCGGGAAATTCCGTTGTGCAGCGAGAGCCGCCCTTCCCTGCCTGCAACGCGAGCACCTGCAATCCGGCGCCTTCCAGTCGTCCGCGTTGCTTGAGGACGCTGGCAGGTCAGAAATCGAGTACGTGCCGTGAGGCGACGCACAACATTCCTGCTTTCCCTTGGCACTCAGTGCCGGCTCTTCCGCGAGCGGAGGACCTCCAGCAACAGCAAGCTCAAGGAAGAACGGCTGCAGAAGGGAAAGACTTCCTGGGCGGAGGGTCGCGTCATGTGGAATCCTTTCTGAGGTCAGGTCAATGCATGTGCGTAACGGTCGAGGGTGGCCTGCTCGGCCGCCTTCCATTCCGAGGCGGCGCGCGTCTGCGGCGTCGCAAGCGGCCAGGTGCAGTTCGGCTCGAGGGTGTCGACTGTGAAGTGACGACGGGTGACAAGGCCGTCGCAAGAGACGACCTGGGTCACCGTGCCATCGGCTTCAAGCGAAAAGTTGTCGAGCTGAAAGGCCGTCTGGCCAATCCGGCCAGGGCAGGTCGAATGCGTAACCCTGAATCCTTCGCGCATCGAGCCGTGGGCGATCGACGCTTCGAAGTTCATCAGGGGGCCAAGCACCTCGGCATTGCCCGTAGCGGCTAGCACATGCCGGCGAAGCGGAGCCGACACGACGGGCGCCTCGGCGCGACCCAGGACCAGGCCGGCATGGTCGCCGCTGACGATGAGGCCACCGCCGCGATGCAGCACGCGGGCGCTCCCCAATTCGCGTTCGTCGATCAGGCGCAAGCCCACCAGTGGCCCGGGCGCAGAGGGCAGAAGCCGCCAGTCCTCGACGTAGGCGCCGCTCGGCGCGAACTCGATCATGCAGTTGCCTACGCGTCGAAGCGGCGCGGGCTCGGGCCAGCGGTCGTGCAACTGGAATGCGGTGGGATCCCGCCACACCAGTTGCTCGCCGTCCCACACGGACTGCGCGACCCAGCCTTCATATTGGGCGAGCACGGCCAGTTCTTCGCGTGTGTACGCGGCCAACGGCTTGGCTTGTGCGACGTGGTCAGCTTGTCGAGGCATGCGCAGATCGATGGAGAAGTTGCGGCTCTGCAGCCAGAACACCTGCGTCTCGATGTCGCTGGTGCCGTCGGCAAAGGCAATGATGTGGCGGCGGTAGAGGCCCATCATCCATTCGGGCACCCGGTGCATGGCAGGCCGTGCGTGCTTCTCGATGAGTTCGGCAAGGTGCACCACTTTGCCACCTCCGCCTTGCGGCCGAAGCTGTCGGCCAGGCGCGCACCATCGGGCAGCTTCATCTCGCCGCGCGCGATGCGCTGCCTGAGGTAGGTGAAGGTCTGCTGGGTCTGCGCGTAGATGTGGTCGCCGCAGTTCAGCATGCCGTAGGGGCTGGGCTTGTCGTCGGGCGTTGGCACGATCGGCTCGATGACCGTGTCGTAGTCGCAGGCGCAGAACAAGGGGAACGAATAGCGCTCCTCTGGCACCTTGCGCACGCGATGGCGCGTGGCGACGAAGGTGCCGTTGGACAGCACTTCCAGCATGTCGCCGATGTTGATGACGAATGCGCCCGGCAGCACCGGCACCGCAATCCATTCGCCCGCGCCGTTGATCACTTCCAGGCCCGGCGCGGTCGGCAGCAGGATGGTGAAGCACTCGTAGTCGGTGTGCGAGCCGATGCCCTGGCCCTCCCCTTTGGGCACTTCGTCAAAGGGGTAGTGGATGAGGCGCAACTGGCTCGGCGGCTGGTTGACCTGGCGCACCAGCCGGTCCTCTTCCAGCCCGAGCGCCAGCGCGAAGCCGCGGAAGAGCAACTTGCTCAGTTCCAGCACCTCGCCGTAATAGGCGCTGACGTCCTCTTTGAAGCGCGGCATGTCGGGCCAGCGGTTGGGGCCCAGCAGCGGGCGGCGGCCTTCGCTGGCTAGGTAGTCGAAGCCCACGTCGAAGGCCTCCTTGCGGTCCACCACGTTCTCGCTGAAGCGCTCTTCGCCTTCGGGCACGTAGCCGCTGTGGTTGCTCGATTCGCCGATGTAGTGGCGCATCTTCTCTTGCATTGGCTGCGCAAAATAGGACTTGGCGCACGCGATGAGGGCATCGATGCGCTCTTGCGATACGCGATGGCCGGTGACGTAGAAGAAGCCCGCGTCGCCTGCCGCCTTGGCGAGCTGCCCGGAGGCTTGCCGGCGCTCGTGCAGATGGGGCGAATAAAGCTGGGCGATGTTGACAACAGGCAATGCCTGGAAGGCGGTATGTCTACCATGAGAGGCGCTCGACACTGGGTGACTCCTTGGGTGGATGAAGTGCTGGCCGTCCAGTGTGGCTACCTAAATGCAATGCATGAAGGCCCAAGTCGTCCTGGCTCGCGTGAGCGAGAGTGCAGGGGCAAAAGCAGATTTCGGGCCTGCGCCATGCGCCATCGCCGGACCAGCGCACCACGGCGCGGGCACCAAAGACGGGCAGCGAGGAATGCGTGTTGGTGCGCATCAGGCGATACGTCCCGCTTTTCGCAACAAAGCGCCAGCAATCGGTGCGCGCGGCATGGCAGAGCACTTGGCACGACTCCTGCTGAAACCCTAATGGGAGCCGGCGACAAACCGGTTTGCTACGCACAATTTGCAAATGGATGGCTAGGGTTCCGGTTCGCTGACAAGGCGAATGCTGGTCCGAGAGCTGTCGACCTCAGTAGGGGTTACACGGCGGGACAAAAGCCCGGGAGATGGACGCAGTCGCAAGGCCGCGCCGCTCCCAGGCTTTTTTGTTTCCACCCTACTCGAGGATCTTCCGTGTCAAACACTTTCTCCAGACTCCTTGGCACCGCCACGCTGTGCATCGCGGCCCTTGCAGGAGTGCACTCGGCCGACGCCGCTCCTCGCACCAGCTTCAAGGTGTGTTCGTCCGTCTACGCCGGCTTCATGCCGTGGGCCGAAGCCCAGTCGCAAGGCATCCTGGCCAAGTGGGGCAAGAAGTACGGCGTCAGCATCGAGGTGGTGCAGCTCAACGACTACGTCGAGTCCATCAACCAGTACACCGCCGGCAAGTTTGACGGCTGCGCCATGGCTAACATGGACGCGCTGACCATTCCCGCCGCGGGCGGCGTCGACTCCACCGCGATGATCGTGGCCGACTACTCCGACGGCAACGACGGCATCGTCATCAAGGGCAAGAACAAGAAGCTGGCCGACCTCAAGGGCCAGACGGTGAACCTCGTCGAGTTCTCGGTGTCGCACTACTTCCTGGCGCGCGCACTGGAATCCGCCGCCATGAGCGAACGCGACGTGAAGGTGATCAACACCAGCGACGCGGACATCGTTGCCGCCTTCGCCACGCCGTCGGTGAAGAACGTGGTCACGTGGAACCCGATGCTCGCGCAACTGGGCGACAGCAATTCGGTGACGCAGGTCTATTCGTCCAGGCAGCTGCCCGGCGAGCTGATGGACATGATGGTCGTCAACACCAAGACCCTGAATGAGAACCCCAACTTCGGCAAGGCACTGACCGGTGCATGGTTCGAGATGATGGCCGTGATGTCCGCCAAGGACGAGAGCGCCACCAAGTCGCTCAACGCCATGGCCAAGGCCTCGGGGACCGACCTGGCGGGCTTCAAGTCGCAACTGGCGACGACCGCACTGTTCTACACGCCCAAGGCGGCGCTCGACTTCGCCACCAGCCCCGACATGCCCAAGTTCATGACCCGCGTGGCCAACTTCTCCTTCGACCACGGCATCCTGGGCCAAGGCGTGAAGAGCGCGGACGCGATCGGTATGGCATTCGATGGCGGGCTCGTCGTCGGCAACAAGAACAACGTCAAGCTTCGCTTTGACCAGACCTACGTGCGCATGGCCGCCGAAGGCAGGCTCTAGGCCGATCCACCTCACGCCACCGCGAGGGCTTGCGCCATGCGACTCATCAATCGACGACCGGGGCGAGGGAACACCGTGTTCCTCCTGTTCATGCCCTTCCTGCTGCTGATCGCCGTGTACTTCATGGGCTCGACGGCGCGGCTGTCGCAGAACCCGGACGACAAGCTGCTGCCCAGCGCCACGCAGATGGTGGAGGCGGTGCACCAGTACGCCTTCACCGAAGACAAGCGCACCGGCGAGTACCTGCTGTGGGTGGACACCGCCGCGAGCCTCAAGCGCCTGGGCATCGGCCTCATCGTCAGCGCGGCGATCGCGCTGGTGCTGGGCATTCTGCTCGGGAGCGTCCCGCTCTTCGCGGCGAGCTTCTCGCCGTTCATCGCGGTGCTGTCGATGATTCCACCACTGGCGGTTCTGCCGATCCTGTTCATCGTGTTCGGGCTCGACGAGCTGTCGAAGGTGGTGCTCATCGTGATCGGCATCACGCCGGTGATGGTGCGCGACCTGCAGCAGCGCGCGGGAGAAATTCCGCGCGAAGTCTGGGTCAAGGCGCAGACGCTGGGGGCCAACAGCTGGACCGTGATCCTGCGCATGGTCCTGCCACAGCTGATGCCTCGCCTGCTGGTCGCGATGCGCCTGTCATTGGGCGCCGCGTGGCTCTTCCTGATCGCGGCGGAAGCGATCGCTTCGACCGATGGCCTGGGCTACCGCATCTTCCTCGTGCGCCGCTATCTGGCGATGGACGTGATCGTGCCCTACGTCGCGTGGATCACCGCCCTGGCGTGGGCCATGGACTTGGCGCTGGACCAGCTCACCAAGCGCGCCTTCCCGTGGTTTGGAGGTGCCCGCCATGCTTGAAGTACGCAACGTCTGGAAGTCGTATGGCGATCAGGTCGTGCTCGAACGCCTGAACCTCACGGTGAAGGAAGGCGAGTTTTGCTCGATGGTCGGCGCGTCCGGCTGCGGCAAGTCGACCTTCCTGCGCCTGCTGCTGGGGCAGGAGCAGCCGAGCAAGGGTACCGTGCTGCTGGACGGCAAGCACCTGCCCTCGGAGCCCGACCGCCATCGCGGCGTCGTGTTCCAGCGCTACTCGGTGTTCGAGCACCTGGATGTGCTGCGCAACGTGATGATCGGGCTGGAGCTGGCCGCATCGCCTTTCTTCGGCAGGCTGTTCGGTGCTCGACGCCGTGCAGTCCAGGAGCAGGCGGTGGCGATGCTCGAGCGCGTGGGGCTGCAAGGCTCGCTCAGCAAGTATCCGAGCCAGCTGTCGGGCGGCATGCAGCAGCGCCTGGCCATCGCCCAGGCGCTGATCGCCAGGCCGCGAATCCTGCTGCTCGACGAGCCCTTCGGCGCGCTCGATCCGGGCGTGCGGCGCGACATGCACGAGCTGCTGCTTGGCCTGTGGCGCGAGACCGGGCTGACCATCTTCATGGTCACGCACGACCTCAAGGAAGGCTTTGCGCTGGGCAACCGCGTGCTGGTCTTCGACAAGGTGCGTCTCGATGCGCAGGCGCCCGGCGCCTACGGTGCGCGCATCACCTACGACATCCCGCTGCAGCGCGGCGTCGAAGCGTCCAAGCCGCTGTCGCTGGCGAAAGCCGTCGTCGAACGCGGCCTGCGGCCGGCGACCTCAAACCCAAACATCGAAGAGACTCTCCATGCCTTTGCTTCTTGAAGAAACCATCCCGGGCGGCGGACACACCTCGCTCGTCCTCAAGCGCGGCCAGGTGCTTCGCCTCACCGACCTGCAAGGGGGCGCGAACCTCAGCGTGCTGATGCTCAATGCCCACGAGAAGAGCGAGCGGCTCAACCTGCCGGATTCGCTCAAGTGCCAGCACACGGCGCGCCTGACGGCCGGCCATTGCCTGTATTCGGACATGGGCCGCGTCCTCGCCGCCATCGTGCGCGACAGCTGCGGCTGTCACGACCCGCTGGGCGGCGTGTCCGACGCCCGCGAAGTCGCCGCGCAATACGGCGTCGGGCGCTACCAAGAGCTGCGCAACGGCTTCCATCGCAACGGGCAGGACAACCTGCTGGTCGAGATGGGCAAGTGGGGCCTGAATATCCAGGACCTGCTCATGACCCTCAACCTCTTCAGCCGCGTCGACGTCAGCGAATCGGGCGGCCTGCACTTCGTGCCCGGTAACTCGAAGGCCGGCGACCTGGTTGAGCTGTACGCGCCGATGGACACGCTGGTGCTGCTCACCGCGATCCAGCACCCGCTGGACCCGAGCCCGCACTACGACCCCCAGCCCGTGCGCATGGAACTGGAGCGCGCCGATGCGGCCGTCGCCGAAATCTGCCGCCTGTCGTGCGAGGAGAACCAGCGCGGCTTCATCAACACCGATCGCATCTACCTGTGAGGCCTGGCATGCAGAACAATCTGACTGAAAGCAGCAAGCACCTGGCCGAGGCGGTGTACCGCGAGACGGTGCCCGCGGGCGAGCCCGCCGTGAAGGAACTGAAGGCCGGCCAGACGCTGCGCATCCTCGACCTCGAGGGCAACCAGGCGATCGACACGCTGTTCTTCAACCTGAACGACCCCGCGGAGCGATTCGATCCGCAACGCACGCTGCGCATACAGAAGGGCCTGTACATCACGACCGGCACGGTGCTGTGGTCCAACCGCGGCAACGCGATGCTGACCGTGGTAGCCGACACCTGCGGACGCCACGACACGCTCGGCGGCGCCTGCGCGCAGGAGAGCAATACGGTGCGCTATGCCCTTGGTAAACGCTACATGCACAGCTGCCGCGACAACTTCCTGCGGGCCTGCGCGCACGACGGGCGCATCGGCAAGCGCGACATCGGCGCCAACATCAACTTCTTCATGAACGTGCCTGTAACGCCCGAAGGCGGACTCACCTTCGAGGACGGCATCTCCGCGCCGCAGAAGTACGTGGAACTGCGTGCGGAAATGGATGTGCTTGTGTTTATCTCCAACTGCCCGCAGTTGAACAACCCCTGCAACGCCTACAACCCTACGCCCGCCGAGCTGATCGTCTGGGACTAGCTCTGCCGCACTGACGCAGCGCCTTGCCGGAGACGACTCTGGCATGCATGAACAACCCGGCGGGACGGCCCGCCGCTGTGGAGCTCTTTTCCATGTTTGACAAAGTATTGATCGCCAACCGCGGTGCGATCGCGTGCCGCATCATCCGTACGCTTCGCAGCCTCGGCCTGAAATCCGTCGCGGTGTACTCCGAGGCTGATGCCGATTCGGCCCATGTGAGCCAGGCCGACGAGGCCGTGTGCATCGGCCCGGCGCCTGCCGCGCAGAGCTACCTGAACGCGGACCGCATCCTGGCCGTGGCGCTGCAGACGGGCGCTGGTGCGATCCATCCGGGCTACGGATTCCTATCGGAGAACCCCGGCTTCGCACAGGCTTGCGAAGCCGCTGGTGTCGCTTTTATCGGACCAACGGCGCAGCAGATGCTCGCCTTCGGCCTGAAGCACACGGCGCGTGCACTCGCCGAGAAACATGGGGTTCCCCTCCTGCCCGGCAGCGGCCTGCTCGCCAGCCTGGCGGCCGCCCGGTCGGAGGCCCTGCGCATCGGCTATCCGGTGATGCTCAAGAGCACCGCCGGCGGCGGGGGCATCGGCATGCGGCTGATCCGCAGCGAAGATGAGATGGCGCCGGCCTTCGAGGCGGTGCAACGGTTGGCGCAAGCCAACTTCAAGGACGCGGGGCTGTTCCTGGAGAAGTTCGTCGAGCGTGCGCGCCACATCGAAGTTCAGATCTTCGGCGATGGTGAAGGCCAAGTGATTGCCCTGGGCGAGCGTGACTGCTCCGCCCAGCGCCGTAACCAGAAGGTGGTCGAGGAAACGCCCGCACCGCACCTGGACGCCGCTACGCGCGCCGCCCTTCTGGAAGCCGCGGTGCGCCTTGGGAAGGCGGTGTCGTACCGCTCGGCAGGCACCGTGGAATTCGTGCTCGACGCCGACACGCAGGCCTTCTACTTCCTGGAGGTCAACACGCGCCTGCAAGTCGAGCATGGGGTGACCGAACAGGTGACCGGCGTCGACCTGGTGGCGTGGATGGTCCGGCTCGCGCGCTGCGATCGCTTCGCGCTGGTGGCGCCGCCGCCCCAAGGCGCCTCGATCCAGGTGCGCCTCTATGCCGAAGACCCGGCACGCAACTTCCAGCCGTGCGCCGGTGGCCTGACCGAGGTGGTGTTCCCCGAGGACGCACGCGTCGAGACCTGGGTCGCCCGCGGCAGCGAAGTGCCGCCGCACTACGACCCGATGATCGCCAAGCTGATCGTCACCGGCCGCGACCGCGCCGATGCGGTGCAGCGCCTGCAGGCCGCGCTGGCGGCCACGCGTCTGGCCGGTATCGAGACCAACCTTCGCTACATGCGCGCCATCGCCGCCTCGGAAATGCTCGTGCAGGGCCGCATCGTGACGCGCTCGCTCACCGATTTCGCCTACCAACCCAATGCCTTCGAGGTGCTGGAGCCGGGCGTGCAAACCACCGTCCAAGACTGGCCCGGCCGGCAAGGCTATTGGGATGTTGGCGTACCGCCCTCGGGGCCGATGGACGACCTGGCCTTCCGGCTGGCCAACCGCCTGGTCGGCAACGCGGAACAGGCAGCCGGCCTCGAGTGCACCATGAGTGGCCCGGCGCTGCGCTTTCACCATGACGCGCTCGTCGCCGTCTGCGGTGCCGCCATGAAGGTGACGCTGGATGCCGCCCCGGTCGCGCTGTGGCGCGCGACGCCGGTGCGTGCCGGCAGCGTCCTGAAGATCGCCGCGGTGGGCGAAGGCGGCGGCAGCCGCGCGTACCTCGCCGTGCGTGGCGGCATCGACGTGCCAGCATACCTGGGCAGCCGCTCGACCTTCACGCTGGGCCAGTTCGGCGGCCATGCCGGCCGCACACTGCGCGTCGGCGACATGCTGCACGTAGGCGACGAGGTGGCCGAAGACGAAGCGCAGAGCCTGCCCGCCGCCGCGCTGCCCATCTATGGGAACGCGACGACCGCCTGGGAAGTCGGCGTGCTCTACGGTCCGCATGGCGCCCCGGACTTCTTCACCGATGGCGACATCTCGACCTTCTTCGACACCGCCTGGGAAGTCCACTACAACTCCAGCCGCACGGGCGTGCGCCTGATCGGCCCCAAGCCCACCTGGGCGCGGCGCGACGGCGGCGAGGCGGGCTTGCATCCGTCGAACATCCACGACAACGCCTACGCCATCGGCGCGATCGACTTCACGGGTGACATGCCGGTGATCCTCGGGCCGGATGGCCCGAGCCTGGGCGGCTTCGTCTGCCCGGCCGTGGTCGTGGCGGCCGAGCGCTGGAAGCTGGGGCAGCTGCGCCCGGGCGACCGTGTGCGCTTCCGCCCCGTGTCGCAGGCCGAGGCGCTCGCGCTGCAGGATGCGCAGGACCATTGGGTCAGCGAACTCCAGGCGCCGGCTACGCCGGCCTTCGCGGAGGCGGATCGGCGCCCTGCTCCCCTTGCATCGCCCATCGTGTTCGAGCGCCAGGCCACGGCCGGTCGCCCCGGCCTCGTGATCCGGCAGGCAGGCGACCGCTACCTGCTGGTCGAACTGGGCGAACTGCAGCTCGACATCGCCCTGCGCATGCGCATCCACGCCATGCACGCGGTCCTGCAGAAGCAGGCACTCGACGGCATCGTCGACCTCACGCCCGGCATCCGCTCGCTGCAGTTGCACTATGACCCGCGCCGCATCAGTCGCGGCTCTCTGGTCGCGACGATTGCCTCGGTCGACGACGCGCTCGGTGACACCGATGGCCTGACCGTTCCGTCGCGCACCGTGTACCTGCCGCTCTCCTGGAACGACAGCGCGACGAAGCTCGCCATCGACAAGTACATGCAGTCGGTGCGCCCCGATGCACCCTGGTGCCCGAGCAACATCGAGTTCATCCGCCGGATGAACGGCCTGGACAGCATCGAGGATGTGCAACGTATCGTGTTCGACGCGAGCTACCTCGTGCTGGGCCTGGGCGATGTGTACCTGGGCGCGCCGGTGGCCACGCCGGTTGACCCGCGCCATCGCCTCGTCACCACCAAGTACAACCCCGCGCGCACCTGGACGCCGGAGAACGCCGTGGGCATCGGCGGCGCCTACATGTGCGTCTATGGCATGGAAGGGCCCGGCGGCTACCAGTTCGTTGGCCGCACGCTGCAGATGTGGAACCGGTGGCGCGATGTCGCGAGCGGCGCCGCAGCCTTCGAAGCCGGCAAGCCGTGGCTGCTGCGCTTCTTCGACCAGATTCGCTTCTATCCGGTGGGTGAAGAAGAGCTGCGCAAGATCCGCAGCGACTTCCCCGCGGGCCGCTATCCGATCCGCATCGAGCCGGGCGAATTCAGCATGCGCCAATACCGGGAGTTCCTCGACGCCAATGCGCAGGACATCGGTGATTTCAAGGTAACGCAGCAGGCGGCCTTCGAAGCGGAGCGCGAACGGTGGCGTGTCCAGGGCCAGGCCGAGTACGTCGATGAACGGGAACTCGGGGTCGCGCCCGTCGATGCACTCGACTTGCCCGAAGGCGCGAGCGGCATCTGCAGCCAGGTGCCGGGCAGCGTCTGGAAAGTCGCCGTCAAGGAAGGCGACGAAGTGAACGAGGGCGACACGCTCCTGATCGTCGAGTCCATGAAGATGGAGTTCGCAGTGACTGCGCCCTTCGCCGGCAGGGTTGAGCAGGTGCGCTGCAGCGAAGGCGGTGCGGTCGCGGCGGGCCAGGAAGTGGTCGTGCTGATGCCCGACGCCGAGGAGGCGCTGGCATGAACGCGCGCATCCAGGGGACTGGCCGCCACTTACCGCTCGACATCACGGGCCTTCGCGATGACTACCGCCGCGGCACGCGCACGCCGCTGCAGGTCATCGACGAGGTGATCGCCGCCACGGATGCCGACCCGCACCACGCGTGGATCCATCGCATCGATGCGCATCAGCTGCGCGAGCGCGCAAGGGAGCTGCAAAGGCGAGGCCCGGAGGGCTTGCCGCTCTACGGCATCCCCTTCGCGATCAAGGACAACATCGACCTCGAAGGGGTCGCGACGACCGCGGGCTGCCCGGACTACGCCTATCGGCCACAGGCCAGCGCCTTGATCGTGCAGCGCTTGCTGGACGCGGGCGCCATCGCCGTCGGCAAGACTAATCTCGACCAATTCGCCACGGGCCTGAACGGCACCCGCTCGCCCTACGGCGCCTGCCAGAACGCCTTCGACCGAGAGCGCGTGTCGGGCGGATCGAGTTCCGGTTCGGCGGTTGCCGTGGCGCTCGGCCAGGTGAGCTTTTCCCTCGGGACGGACACCGCAGGATCGGGCCGCGTGCCGGCGGCATTCAACCACCTCGTCGGGCTGAAGCCGACCTGCGGCCTGCTGTCGACGACGGGTGTGGTGCCGGCGTGCCGCTCGATCGACACGCCGTCGGTCTTCGCCTTGACGGCGCAGGATGCACAGGCAGTGTTCGAGGTGGCACGGGGATTCGACGTGGCCAATGCCTACTCGCGCCGCGCGCAGCCTTCGGCGGCTACGTTCGGCCAGGCGTCGGCATTCCGCCTTGGCGTGCCGGCGGCCAGCCAGCTGCAGTTCTTCCAGCCCGGCTACCGCGAAGCCTTCGAGGCGGCCTGCGATCACGCCCGCAGCCTGGGCGCCGAACTGGTCACCATCGACTTCGCGCCGTTCCTGGAAGCCGGAAGGCTGCTGTACGAAGGCCCGTGGGTCGCGGAGCGCTACCAGGCCATCCGCCCCTTCATCGACGCGCAGCCAGAGGCTCTTTTCCCGGTCACGCGCCAGATCACTCTGGGCGGTGCGAAGCCGCTCGCGGCCGATGCCTTCTCCGCCTTCTACCGCCTGCGCGAGATCCAGCGCAGCACCGAAGCGGCGTGGCAGATGGCAGAGGTGCTCCTGCTGCCGACCGTGCCCTCGCACCCCGGCATCGCCGCCATGCTGGAAGAGCCGATCGCGCGCAACAGCGAACTGGGCCTGTACACCAACTTCATGAACCTGCTGGACTGCAGCGGCGTGGCGGTGCCCTTCAGCTTCCTGCCCGATGGCTTGCCCTTCGGCGTCACCTTCGCCGCGCAGCCGCATCAAGACCTGCCGCTGCTGCAGCTCGCGCATCGCTGGCAGCAATCGCTCACCGGCCGTGCGGCATCGCTCGGCGCGACCCCGTTTCCCTTTTCCTCAAATCAAACCCCTGGAGCTACCCCGTGGGCCTTTCGATGAATCATGTTTCCTGTGCTGCCGCGAGCAGCATCACCGCCGCCGTCCTGCTTCTGTGCGCGCCCGGCGTCATGGCGAAGTCCAGCGACAAGCCGGCCGATGCCGATGCCGGCCCATGGACCGTCATCAAGCACATTGACCTGGTGTATCCCTACGTCCTGCGCGGCGCCACCACCACCTACGGCAATGGCGCGCCGCTGGGCAATGCGGGCGCCGACGCGCCGGAGTCTGACGGGCTGGCGCTGCAATGGGGCATCGACTTCGTGAACAAGAACGGCTGGAGCTTTGGCTATTTCGGCTCGAGCATCAACTACTCGTACAAGCAGCTCGGCCGCTCGTACGATGACCGCAGCATCACCGACTTCCAGCGCGCCAAGTCCGTCGAGAACGACTTCTACGGCGCCTACAGCGGCAGCATTGCCGGCGACCTCGGCTACACGCTGGGCATGACGGGCTACTACTACATCAACGGCGTGCACTCGAACGCCTTGGAGACCAAGGCTGGCCTGACCTATGGCCCCTTCGCGCTGAATGCGCAGACGCTGCTCAACGACGTGGTGTGGGGCAACCGTGGCGACACCTACTGGAGCCTGGTCTTCACGCAGCCGCTACCGTACGACCTCACTTTCACCGGCACGCTGGGCGCCTACACCTACCGCAAGGAGGGCACCTACTTGGGCACCACCGACACCAAGCTGGGCGTGGCGTGCGCGGGCGACGAGTCCTTCGTGGTCAATGGCTGCTTCGTGGGCAATCGTCCCGTGGGCAGCGCCTTTCGCCACCTGACGCTGGCGTTGTCGGGCCCGATCCCCAGCACGCCGGTGACCTGGAACGTGGCCGTGATCGTCGGGGGCGACAACCGCTTCGGCATCAAGCAGGACACCAAGGTGGCCGGGGCGATCAGCGTCGGGTTCTGAGCACGGGCGGGGCGGCTCCTACATCGCTTCCGCAGCGAATGCCGACGTAGAGGCCAGGACCGGTTGTCGGCGGAGACCTGCCGTTCCCGCTGGGCTTGGCGAGTCCGCAATGGGCCCTGACTACCACTCCGGCGACGTGAAAAGCGGCCGCTGGATCTGGCTTCGAAACCGGGTTGGCCAGTCGGTGAGGGGTGCAGCTAGGGACATGTCCGCAATGCCTTGGGACCGGTCGTAGATTCTGAAATGTTCGCGGCGCGTGGATGACCGCACGCGGCGTCACTGCGTGAATTCGTCTGGCGGCAGGGGAAGACGGCAAACGCGGCACAGTTGCCGCACGACGGTCGCTGGTGGAGGGCAGGGAAGGGCCAGGCGCGGCCGGGCGGGCGGCGCGCGCTGCAGGGGTGACACGGCCCCATGCGAGGACTACGATGCTGCTCCGCATACGGGCGGGGGTGCTCTTGAACGATTCGGGCTTGCGGCATCGGCTGACGGCTATTCTCTGCGCCGATGCGTCGGGGTATTCGCGCCGGATGGCGCAGGATGAGCTCGCCACGGTGGCCGAGCTCGATGCGGCCCGCCTGCACCAAGTCGCCTTGGAGCCACGAGATTGCGGGCATTGCTTGAGTTAGTCATTCAAGATGGTTGCTGAAAGGCGGTGCATCCTCTGCCTTACGGCAGGTGGCTCCAGTACTCATTTTTGCGTGGGTGCGCAGGGCTGTATGTGCGATTCGGCACACCAGACCACATCTCGATGTTCGCTCTACGGTCATTGGTTGGCCGGGAACCAATGCGGATTTCTTCAATTCAGGTCTGAGCTCACGCGGTGGTTGCGTTGTGGACAACGCCGACTTTGCAGCGGGTGCTGTCCCTCGCGGCCGCTAGGCCAATTCACACCAGGAGGCCGATTCCAGTCATCGAGATGCCGCGCGATCTCAAGAGCGTGTTTCGAGCGCGAGTGCGCAGACCTCTTCCTCGCTCATTCGATGCCCCTCGGCGATCAGCTCGAGGCGTGCAGCGCTGGAGTGGCGTTGCTCGCCAAGCGCCAGTCGGATCGGAATGCCGGCGAAATCGTCAAAGCCGTCCCATTCGTCCGGCGGCAGGGAAGGACGACAATCGCTGCTGCATTCCCGCCGTGCGACGCTCGGGCCGCGGGATGAACGGTCGGTCGCCATCATTCCCGCAATGGCGGCCGAGGAGGAGACTAAGCGTTGCCTTGCTTTTGGCGGAATGGGCTACTGGCCCAGGCCGCAGACTTCAAGTCGGGCTCGATCTTGGCCCGGGCGATGACGGGCTTGCAGCGCTCCTTCTCTGATCCGATGAAGCGTGCGAATTCGGTGGCGGTGCTGCCGACCGAAATCGCCGCCTCGGACTCAAACAGCTTCCAGGCGGCCGGCTCTTTGACGGCACGCGCTGCGGCCGCCGTGAGGGCAGATGTTGGACAAGCCTCCATGGAGGAAACCGCGGGATGCGCCACCGAGGCCTGAGAAGGCTGCGAAGCTATGGGGATTCAGGCGGTGTGAATCGCGAGGTGGAACCGAGAACGCGACCGAAGAATTCGACAGATGGCGTCATTGAGGCGCTGTGGGTCGATGCGGGCACGTTGAGTCGCCCTGCGACGCGAGCGGCGACCAGGCCTTCGTCGGGTGCGAGCGCAAGGCCGCCCCGCATCCAAGCTCGGACGGGAGGCTGATGCAGATGTGTGCTCATGGTGCCCAAGCCTGTTGAGGCGGAGCGCGGATCGGCTGACCGCGAGCCAAGGTTTGCAGGACGATCATCGGCGCGCCGCAGCGCGCGCAGATGAAGCTTGGTCGCGCGGATTGTCAATGAATCGGTAGAAAACCGTTCTGGGACGCCTGCGGCCGTTGCCCCTGAAGGGCGAGGGACCTCAAGGAAAGACCTTGAAGCTCTGGTTGTGCCAGCCAACGAACAGCCGGTTGTGCCGGATTCTGCCGCAGCTATCGACGCTCGGGCGCCAGCCCATTGGTCCCGAAGTGCTTCGCCGCAAGTTCTTTGGCGCGGCGCAGACCCTCGTCAGTCAGGTAGACGGACTCTTGCTTGCCGTGGGGCTCCGTGATGAGCCCTTTTTCATGCAGCCCATCCATGGTTGCGAAGTCATAGCGCTTCCACACGCGTCCGTTCTCGAACTCGAAGACGCCGAGCAGCGCCAGAAGCGCCTCTTCGACTTTGACCATGTCGTATTTCATGGCGTCGCTCCTCTGTTCAGCAGGACGACGGACCGTCCTGCGTGGCCCATCAAAGATTGGTTACAACAGCCGCACGGCGGCAGTTCGGCCCTACGATGGTACTTTGGTCATTCGGCCTTAAACCAGCAACACGGCATGCCTGCCGGGCAGGGGCTGCTGGCTGCTTGACCAGTTTCACCGCCTCACGCTTGAACTCGTCCGTGAATGTCCGTCTCGTCCTTTGCATAGCTGCCTCCTGAACACATCATGTCATTCGATGTGTCCGGGAAACCAGCGGAAGCCCAGGGGCTCAACCTGCCACGGGAGCTTTGCTCCAAGGGGTTCGCCCAAGTCACTATTCGATCGTCGTTGCGCGGCGGCCGCAGCCCAATCCTTCGTCCAGCCCATCGGTCAATGCTTGCCCCGCGACCGCGCTCGTTGCGTCACCAGTGGTCTGCATGACGCTTCAACTCGTCTTCCTCACGCACACCATAGGGCGCCAGCGTGGTAAGTCGCCTGTCCTCCACCGGGCCGCCGATCGTGAAGTGATAGAGCGACTGGAACTCCAGATCGCTGAAACCGAACACCCGGTGCACCGGGTCGTCGAAGAAGCAGCCGATGCCGGTGGCGCCTATGCCCGCCGCTTCGGCCTCCAAATACAACACCTGCCCGATTACCCCCGTTTCCCAAAAGAGCTGCCGATAGAACCAGGGCCCGTGCGTGAACAAGGCGTCTCGATACTCGGCGATCATGCCGAGCGAAAAGACCCCATCGCCCGCGATGTCCTGAAAACAGCTCACTTGCGTCGCAAGCTGCCTCGCATCACCGCTTTCCAGCCTGCGAAGGGGAAGGTCCACCGGGCATCCAGGGGGCTCAGACCAGTCGAAGTGCTGATGCATGGCGCGCTTCAGCTTGTCCAGCTTGGCTGGGTCGCGGACAAGTACGTACAGCCCTGGCTCGAGTCCGTCTACCCGATGAACGAACAAGGCCAGGTGGATGCGCGGCTCCCAGGCAATGGCATCCCAGGGCATCGGCCGCCGGTTCGCCTCCAGTTCGACGCGCGGCATGACGCGCGCGAGCATGCCGTGGAAGCGCTCGGCCGTGATTGAGGTCCGGCCATCGCAGGCCAGGAGGCTGCGCCGCTGGCGGATGATGCGGCCGGCCAACGGCCCGTCTAGGACTGCCGCGCTTCGACGCGCCGGGGCAGGCGTGTCGAACACGTCCAAGCCGTACCGCTCGCCGATCGCTTGACGTGAGGCGAGCGCCACCTCGTCGATCATGGTCCAGGCGATCGGGTCGTCGCGGCTTAGTCGGTTCGCTGTTCCGCGCCAGTCTTGCGTCGTGAGCTCGCGCGCCAGCAGCGGATCCAGGCCGAGCGGCAGCACGCCCTGCGCGCCTGCACACGACGGCTTGGCCGAGTCGTTCGGCCAGACGAGCATGACGAGTCCCGGCTGTTCGCGCTCGGCGCCTGCGAAGTCCTGGGCCTGGTTCAGGCCCAGCAAGTCCTCCACGGTTTCGTCGGCCAAGCCGTGCAACACGACAGCACTCCACCCCAGGGTCGCCGCGGCGATGCGAAGCGTGCCGATGACATGGCCAGCGTCGTGCTGGCAATAGCGGAACGCGCGCTCGCCGTACTTCCAGGCTTCGCGCCAGTGGATGGACGAGAGGCCGACCAGAAAGGCCCGAGGGGGAAACTCTCGCATCAACTGCGTGAACCACTCGGCGGAGCCGTCCGCCCGCCGTTCCAGACCGTGCTCTCCCGGCGCGTAGTGGTACACGCCGGGTGCGTGCGACAACTCGGGAAGAGCGCCGATCACCAAGTAGCCCTCGGTGGGATGCAGGTTACCGCTCGATGGGTTGCTGCGCAGTGCCCACCGCGTGCCGCCAGCCTGCTTCCAGGCCGACAGCGCCAGCGCGTACTCGAGCAGGCGCGACAGCGAGCGGATCGTGAGCGGAGCGCTCGGCACCGAGCCCCGCCGATAGATGTC
The DNA here is from genome assembly GCF_030317005.1 of Variovorax sp. J22R115. NCBI lineage: Bacteria > Pseudomonadati > Pseudomonadota > Betaproteobacteria > Burkholderiales > Comamonadaceae > Variovorax > Variovorax sp. J22R115. Next base: position 37,274 of record NZ_JASZYM010000001.1, read on the forward strand.
CTCGTAGCGAGGCGACAGCGGATCTTCATCCGCCGCAAGAATGGGAAGCCGCGTGAGCGACGCCCCCTCGTACCGGCGGAACGCGTTGGGCTGGTTCACCCAATCCAGGGTGCCGGCGGAGCGCGCATAGCGGTGAAACTGGTGCTTGGTGCTCTCGTGATAGCGCAGCACCGCTTCGAACTTGTCGGCAGCGTCCATCAGGGTCTCCCGTTGCTGTCGCCAGAGCGGTTTGCTCAACTGCTGCGTGAACGAAGAGAACAACAGGTTGAAGCTGACGCTGATTCGTCTTCGCTCATGTTGGCATCGACCGAGTGCTTCAGCAAGGCTAAAAACATCCGAAACTCTCCGTTGCGCACCTTGACCACCACTTCGGTGCCAAGCCGGCCCCCGCTGGGGGACGTTCATCATTCGGCGTTCAACCAACGGCGCCCTTGGGCCAACGGGTGCACGCCGCTTCGCCCCGTCGATGCCATACCGGAAAGCCGGAAAGCCGGAAAGCCGGAAAGCCGGAAAGCGGTCGTCGGCGACTGTCGTCCCATGGCCGGGGCCTGCTTGTCGCCTGCGCAGAGGCTACTACCGGTTCAGACTGTCTGCTGCCCTTCGAATCTGGCTGCCGAATGACGGCGTTCGCCGAAACCCGACCTTGGCCCTTTTCTTCACGAACGGCCGGTCTACTTTGGAACTTGACCTCGCCGGCATCGTCGATGAATTCAGCACGCGTGGCAACGGACGATCAAGACGACACCGTGCGGGAACGACAGCTTCCGCAAGTCGCGAATCGGAGCTTCGGGCCCAACTCGGTCTGTCACCACTGGCGCCTGGACGGCAGGTCGCAAGTGATTGCGGTCTTTCGCAACTGCTTGGCGAAATCGCGGCGTGCCGCCGATTGCGGCCGTTCGGCTGTGCGCGGGGCACAGGTTCGACGGCCGCTACGAGGCAGGTGCAGACATTTCTTGCGCTGGCGGGTCGCCCTCGTCGCCCAACCATGAAGGACGGATCGAATGGCTTTCGGCCGGCTGAGCGGCTTGGCACGCCTATTGGTGGCGGCCGCCGCTCACTCGAATGAAACAGGGAAGCCTGATTTTGTTGCCGACTTGGAAGGTGCAGTGACTAGCAAACGTCTTTGTCGGTTTGCAGGACCTGTATTCCCGCTATCCGGCGCTCGGCGATCTGGGACATGGGCTGCGGCGGCCGGGCGACGCTGTCCGCGCGGCGCAAGGTGCCGTCAGCTCCGAATCCATACCCAGGTTCCCACTCGTGGCGCTTGACGCGCAACTCGTATAGTCGTTGTCGAAGCAGGGCCACGGAGGGAGCGCTCAAACGGCGGCGGCCAGTTCCGGCACGGCCGTGAACAGGTCCGCCACGAGGCAGTAGTCGGCCACGCTGAAGATCGGGGCTTCTTCGTCCTTGTTGATCGCCACGATCACCTTGGAGTCCTTCATGCCCGCCAGATGCTGGATCGCGCCGGAGATGCCGGCGGCGATGTAGAGCTGGGGCGCGACGATCTTGCCGGTCTGCCCCACTTGCCAGTCGTTCGGGGCGTAGCCCGCGTCGACGGCGGCGCGGCTCGCACCGAGACCCGCGTTGAGCTTGTCCGCGAGAGGCGCCATCACTTCGGTGAACTTCTCGGCGCTGCCGAGCGCCCGGCCGCCCGAGACGATGATCTTGGCGGCCGTCAGCTCGGGGCGTTCGCTCTTCGTCACTTCTCGGGCCACGAAGCTCGACTTGCCGCTGTCGGCCACGCCGTCCACGGTCTCGATGGCTGCACTGCCGCCCGTGGCCGCTGCCGCATCGAAGCCCGTGGTGCGCACCGTCGCGACCTTGATCGCATCGCTGCTCTGCACGATGGAAATGGCGTTGCCGGCATAGATCGGGCGCTCGAAGGTGTCGGGGCTGTCGACCTTGGTGATGTCGCTGATCTGGGCGACGTCCAGCAAGGCAGCCACGCGGGGCGCCACGTTCTTGCCGTTGGCCGTGGCCGGGAACAGGATGTGGCTGTAGTTCTTGGCGATCGCGAGAACCTGAGCTGCGACGTTCTCCGCGAGGTTCTCGGCCAGGCTCGGGCTGTCGGCCACGATCACCTTGGCAACGCCTGCCACCTGGGCGGCAGCCTTGCCGGCTTCGGCGGCGTTGGCGCCAGTCACCAGCACGTGGACATCGCCGCTGGCGCAGGCAATGCCCGCCGTCACGGTGTTCAGGGTCGCCGGCTTCAGCGTGGCGTGGTCGTGTTCGGCAATAACAAGTACGGTCATGATCAGATCACCTTCGCTTCGTTCTTCAGCTTCTCTAACAGCGTTGCCACGTCGGGCACCTTGATGCCGGCACCCCGCTTCGGGGGCTCGCTGACCTTCAAGGTCTTCAGGCGCGGCTTGACGTCCACGCCGAGGTCCTCGGGCTTCACGGTGTCGAACTGCTTCTTCTTGGCCTTCATGATGTTGGGCAAGGTCACGTAGCGCGGCTCGTTCAGGCGCAGGTCGGTGGTGATGACCGCGGGCAGGCCCAGCGAGATGGTTTCCAGGCCGCCGTCGACCTCACGCGTGACACTGACCTTGTTGCCGGAGACTTCGACCTTGCTGGCGAAGGTGGCTTGGGGCAGATCCGCCAGCGCCGCCAGCATCTGGCCGGTCTGGTTGGCGTCGTCATCGATGGCCTGCTTGCCGAGGATCACGAGTTGGGGCTGTTCCTTGTCGACCAGCGCCTTGAGCAGCTTGGCAACGGCCAGCGGCTGAAGTTCTTCGGTGGTCTCCACCAGGATGCCGCGATCGGCACCGATGGCCATCGCCGTGCGCAGGGTCTCCTGGCACTTCGCATCGCCGCAGGAAACGGCGATGACTTCCGTCACGACGCCCTTCTCCTTTAAGCGGACGGCTTCTTCAACGGCGATTTCGTCGAAGGGGTTCATGCTCATCTTGACGTTGGCGATGTCGACGCCCGTGCCGTCGGCCTTTACTTGCGCCTTCACGTTCGCGTCCAGGACGCGCTTGACCGCTACGAGGACCTTCATATGTTGCATAGCCTTTCCATGTGGTTGCTTGGCGCTCGGAATTTGTTTCGACGTGACGATAGTCGCGGCTCCCTTGTCCTCGGCCCACCATTAAAGAGGGGGTGAGCGTGCCGCGGCTGACGCCACATCCGCGCGGGCCGCCTCCACCTCCTTACAGGGCGCTCCAGCGTTCGATATGCGCCCGCATGCGTTTCAGGTAGTCCTCGCGGCCCAGGTGCATCAGGTGCGTGCCCGCGAACCAGTGCATGGCGCTGCCCGGCCAGTGACGATGCAGCAGTTCGACATGGTGAGCCCGGGTGACAAGGTCGCCAACACCGCCAATGATCAAAACCCGTTCCCCCGCCATCGGCGATTCGTAGCTGAGCGGGTTGTGAACCGCGACCAGCCCCCGCATTCCGGCCAGGTCGATGTTCTGGCTTCGCATCAGTCGCGACAGCAGCATGCCCGTCGGTTGCCAGTCGAGAAACGCGTCGATCGGGCTCACCCCGGGCACGATGGGGATGCAGTAGTCCAGCCGGTCGTCCACGCTGGCCAGCAAGGCTGCCGTGTAGCCGCCCAGCGAGATGCCTGTCGCCCCGATGCGCTCCACGCCGCGGGAGCGCAGGTGGTCGATGAGCACGCGCAGGTCCTGCACGGCCTGTAGCGTCACCTCGTTGAAATGCAGCAGCCCGTTGCCGAACAGGCCGTGGCCCCGGAATGGCAGCAAAGATTCGGCCCGCGGCCCGTGGTGCGGGAAGGTGAAGAACATGACGTCATGTCCGGCGCGGTACAGCGACCGCAGGTCCAGTGCGCGGTCGTTGAGCCATGGCATGTCGGCCGCGAAGCCGTGCAGCGCCATCAGTGTCGGCCGCGGCCTGTCGCCATGGCACCAGTGCTCGGCATGCGCGATGCCATTGCGTTTCAGGCGCGCGAAGAGGGGTGCAGCAGCGGGGTTCAGCGGCGTGAAGGGGCTCGTGAAGCGCAGCTCGCGCCGCTTGATCTCAATGTCGTCGACCCACAGCGAAACGAGTTCGCCCTCCGCGATCGGGACGTCCTTCGGCGGGAGCATGAATACCCGGGAAGCATCGCCTGCCCGAGCCAGCGGCTCGTAGAAGCGCAGCGCCTCGAACTCCCGCGCCACGCGGCCAGGTTCCAGCAGCGATGTGGTCATTGCCGTGGCGACCGCGGTGGCGAGGGGAACGCGCACGACTCGCTCAAGCGCAGCGGCTCCTTGCATCTGCAGCCATTGGCGTGCGTCAAAGCCGCTGCGACCGACGTGTCGGTGGAATCCGTCGGGCAGGAGCTCCCACCAGGAAGAACCCGGTGCGGGGCCCTCTGCTTGTATTTGTCTGAACGGTTTGGGCAAGTGTCGTGAATGTTGGTGAAGGTGCGCCGACCATAGGTGCAGGAAGTGGTGCCGCCGCCTCCCTTTTTGTGGGGGGTGCCTGAGTTGCCGGTGGGGGCGGGACGCAGGTGGCAGGCCCACCCACCCTAAAGGGGGTGGACCGAGCCGGGGGACCCACACCTAAGCTGACTGCCCCAGACGCTCCAACACCACTGACACCATGAACGACAAGCTCACCGGCCAGGACGCCATGTTCCTGCACGTGGAACAGCCACATGCCGCATCACACGGCACGATGGTCTATATCTACGACCAATCCACTCTCGGCGGCAAGACGCTCGGCTTCCGCGAGATCGTCCACCACATCGAGAGCCGCCTCGATGCATCGCCCGTGCTGCGCCGCAGGATCGTGCAGGTTCCCTTCAACCTGGGCTATCCCTTCTGGGTCGATGACGAGTTGTTCGACATCGATTTTCATGTGCGCCACTTCGCGCTGCCCAAGCCTGGCGACTGGCGCCAGTTCTGCATCCAGGTGTCACGCATCCATGCCCGCGCGATCGATCTCTCGAGGGCGCCATGGGAGATGTACGTCATCGAGGGGCTGGACAACATCGAGGGCATTCCGAAGGGCAGCTTCGCAGTCCTGAGCAAGATCCACCACGCGGCCATGGACGGCATGGCCGCCGTGGAGCTGACCTGGGCCTTGCATGAAATCCAGCGTGCGGCGGGCGGCCGGGAGCCGGTGGTCGATCCGGCCCAGCCCGTGCCGCCGCAAGGCGCAAGCCTGAAATGGCTCGACTTGATGAACCGGGCCTTCGGCGACAACATCATGGCGATGAGCCGCATGGCTGCGCCACTCGCTCAGGTGCTGCCGCGCATCGCGATGAGCCGGCTGCGCTCGCTGATGGAACCGGAAGGCAGGGCTGACCTGACGGCCCCCCAGACGCGGTTCAACACGGACGTGGTGGCGAGCCGGGTCTGGAACTCGGTCACCTTCGACCTGGCCGAGGTCAAGCAGATCAAGAGCGTGGTGCCGGGTGCCACCGTCAACGATGCGCTGATCGCGGTCATCGGCGGCGCCATGCGCCGCTACCTCGATTCGAAGGGCGAGCTGCCGGATCGTTCGCTGCTGACGCTGGCGCCGGTGAATACACGGCAAGAGGGCACTGAGGAAACCGCCAGCGGCAACAACGTGTCGATGCTGCGCTTCCCGATGGGCACTGACATCGCGGACCCGATCGCCCGCCTCGAAGCCGTGCGCGGAGCGACGGCGGAATCGAAGGAGATGCAGAAAGCCATCGGCGCGAAGCAGCTCACCGACATCCAGAAGTTTGCGCCGCCGGCGACCCTGGGGCTTGCGGGCCGCCTCGCGGCGATGACCGGTTCTGGTGGCAAGGGCCCGCTAGTACTGCACAACTGCCTGGTAACGAACGTCCCCGGACCGAACGCGCCGCTGTACATGTTGGGCGCGAAGCTCATTCACTGGGGCGGCGTGGGGCCGGTGACGGACGGCATGTCACTGATCTGGAACCCGACCAGCTATTGCGGCAAGGTGTTCATCTCGCTGACGAGCTCGCCCAACGTGGTGCCGGATCCGGAGTTCCTGGCGGACTGCCTGCGTGAATCGTTCGAGGAAACGAAGGCGGCTGCCGCCGCTGCAGCGGCATCTGCAGCGGCGGCGGCGCCTGCCCTGGAGGTTGCCGTCTTGAATGACGCAACGGCGACCAAAGCACTGGCCGGGAAGGCGGCCGCGAAGAAGGCCCCGGCCGGCAAGCAGCCAGCCAGGAAGACCGCCGCCGGCAAAGCCTTGGCCAAGAAGCCTGCAGCCGCGCCGGTCAAGGCAATCGGCACGAAGCCGGCAGCAAAGACGAAGAAGGCGTCGGCCGGAAAGACGCGCGCAGCCGTGCCTGCAGTTCAGTGAAGAAGGAAAAAGGAATGAATCTGGGTGCAATGCTCGCAGGCAAGCGGGTGCTCGTCACGGGAGCCTCGTCGGGGCTCGGTGAAAACTTCGCGCGGCTCGCTGCCGGTTGCGGGGCCAAGGTGGTGATCGCGGCGCGGCGCAAGACCAGGCTCGAGGGGCTCGCCGAAAAGCTCGGCCGACTCGGCGCTGCGCAAGTGACCGTCATCGAGATGGACGTTGCTTCCGAAGCGTCGATCGCAGACGCGTTCGGCGCGATCGACGCCTCGGGCGACATGCTCGACGTCGTGGTCAACAACGCCGGCATCGGCAACGCAGGCGAGGCGCTCGCAGTGTCGACACAGGACTTCGATGCGGTGATGACGACCAACGTTCGCGGCGTGTGGCTGGTCGCGGTGCAAGCCGCGCGGCGCTGGAAGGAAGCCGGGCGTGGCGGCTCGATCATCAACATCGCCTCGATCCAGGCGGAGCGCGTCAAGCATCGCATCGCGCCTTACGCGACCTCCAAGGCCGCCGTCGTGCATATGACCAAGAGCCTCGCGCTCGAATGGGCAGAGCACGGCATTCGCGTCAACGCGATCGAGCCGGGCTACATCGGAACAGAGATGACCAATGCCGGATTGGAGACGGAGCAGGGCAGGGCGCTGCTCCAGCGCATTCCGATGGGCCGTTTCGGCAAGCCAGAAGAGCTCAACGGCCTGCTGCTGCTGATGGCAACGGAGGCGGGCTCGTGGATGACGGGCGCCTGCGTGCCGGTCGACGGCGGGCATCTCTGCTCGTCCCTGTAAGGGACGCGGAAGAGAGGGGCCGCAGCGGCCGGCCCCATTCCAAAAGGGGGGGGCGGGTTGCCAGCTACCGCCCGCACCATTGGACTCAAGCGTGCACACGTGTGCACAACCCTCCGAACACTTCGACATGGCCCACAAGATCGCCTCTGCCACATCAGCAGCCCACCGTGCCGCCCCGATTCGCGGGCGCGTCGCGGCGAAGGATCTCGCCAGGCAGATCGGGGTCGCCACGTCGACCATTTCGCGCGCCTTCGACAAGCACTCGCGCATCTCCGATGAATTGCGCCAGCGAATCATCGCGGTCGCCGATGAAGCCGGCTACAGGCCCAACGCCATCGCGCGCTCGCTGAACCAGCGGCGCTCCGGCATCGTCGCGCTCGTGATGGGCGACTTTGCCAATCCCTTCTACCCCGAAGTGCTCGAGGAACTGTCCCTTCAGCTCAGAAAGGCCGGCCGGCAACTGCTTCTTTTCGTCGTGCACAAGGGCGGCGACGCAGATGAACTGATGCCTCAGTTGCTGCAATACCAGGTCGACGCGATCGTGGTGACCGCGGCGCGGCTGTCTTCGCGCATGTCGGAACTGTGCATGCGCCAGGGTGTTCCTGTCGTCTTCATGAACCGGCGCGTCGAGGATCCGACGGTCTGGTCTGTCTGCTGCGACAACGAGCGCATGGGCGAAGAGGTGGCCAGCTACCTCGCGGGGCAGGGGCGCCGAGCCTGCGCCTTCGTCTCGGGCGACCCGGGCGTCTCCACCACGGCCGACCGCCTGCGTGGCTTCGAGCGCGGTCTGTCGGCGCATGGCCTGCGGCTGGCCGCTCTCGTGCAAGGCAGCTATTCGCATGAGGGCGCGCGTGCCGCGGCTGCCGAACTGTTCGGTGCCGGCAAGCCGGCCATGGACGCGGTGTTCTGCGCCAACGACGTGATGGCCCTCGCCGTGCTCGGCCACCTGCGCACGCACACCAGCCTTCGCGTGCCGCAGGACGTGGCCGTCGTCGGCTTCGATGACATACGCGCCGCGGCATGGCCGGAGCATGACCTGACCACCGTGCGCCAGCCGGTGAGCGAAATGATCGATTGCGTCATCGGGCTGCTCGACGAAGGCCGCCCACGAGGCACCGCTTCCGAGGCGCTGCGCGAAGTGCCGGGGCAGCTCGTGCTGCGCTCATCCGCCTAGGAGCGGGGCGATTTCGGGGCACATCACATCATCAAAAAAGGAGACAAGTCATGAACCAGGCAACAAGCCCATTGAACGAAACGCCCGCCGACCGGGCGATGTATTCGAAGATCAGCTGGCGCATCATGCCGCTGCTGCTGGCGGCCTACGTGATCGCCTTTCTGGACCGCATCAACGTCGGTTACGCGCAGCTGCAGATGAAGGACACGCTGGCTTTCAGCGATGCGGTCTATGCCCTGGGCGCGGGCATCTTCTTCATCGGCTATTTGCTGTTCGAGGTGCCGAGCAACCTGATGCTCGAGAAGATCGGCGTGCGCAAGACGCTGCTGCGCATCATGGTCTGCTGGGGCCTCGTGGCGGTGGCGATGATGTTCGTGCAAACGCCCGTTCAGTTCTACGTGCTGCGCTTCCTGCTCGGCGCATTCGAGGCGGGCTTCACGCCCGGCGTGCTGCTGTACCTCACCTACTGGTATCCCCCGGCGCGGCGCGCGCGCATGATCGCGGTCTTCCTGCTCGGCGCCATCGTGGCGAGCCTCATCGCCGGGCCCCTGTCAGGTGCCATCATGAAGTACCTCCATGGCGCCAACGGCTGGCACGGCTGGCAGTGGCTGTTTCTCGTGCAGGGCCTGCCTGCGCCGCTGCTGGGCATCGTGGCCTACTTCTTCCTGGTGGACAAGCCGGAGCAGGCTCCATGGCTCAGCACTGAGCAAAAGGCGGCCCTGCGCCGCCAACTCGATGCGCAGGGCCAATCGGTGGACAAGGCCGCGCATGCATCCTTGTTCGACCTGCTGCGCGACCCCAAGGTCTGGGCGTTGTCGCTGGCCTACGTGCTGGTGGTGGCGGGCACGTATTCGATCGCCTTCTGGACGCCAACGCTGATCAGGAGCTGGGGCGTCAGCGACATGCTGAAGATCGGCGTCTACGCGGCGCTCCCACAGGTGTGTGCGGCGTTTGGCGTGGTCCTGCTGGGCCGCAGTTCGGACCGCCACCAGGAACGGCGCTGGCATTTCACCGGCGCGGCGCTGGTGGTGGTGGCGGGCCTCTTGGTCATCGCGATGGCCAACGGGAATCTCGTCGCGTCGATCGCGGGCCTGAGCCTGGCCGTGATGGGCATCGCCTCGGTGCCGCCCGTGTTCTTCGCCATCGTTTCCGACTACCTGCCCAGGACCTCCGTGGCGGCCGGCATCGCGCTGGTCAGCAGCATCGGCAACCTCGGCGGCGCCATCGCCCCGCCGGTGACCACCGCAATCAACGCCGCCACCGGCGGCACGGTTCACAGCCTGTATTTCGTGATGAGCGTGTACGTCGTGGCCGCGCTCATTCTGCTGACGGTATTCAAGCGGGTCGCGCCCGCGCTTCGCACTCGAACGGCCTGAGGCCGAAACATCTTCAACCACACAGAGAATCCATGATCAAGGTTATCAAGAGCGGCCAAACGGCCCAAGCCAAAGCCGGCAACCAGGCGCAGGTGCGCGGCACCGTCGAAGCCATCCTCTCGGACATCGAGCAGAGCGGCGACGCCTCGGTTCGCCACTACTCGCAGAAGTTCGACCGATGGGCGCCGGCGAGCTTCAGACTCACCCAGGCGCAGATTGACGAGTGCATCGCCGGCTTGCCCGCGCAGACGTTGGAGGACATCCGCTTCGCGCAGGCGCAGATCCGCCGCTTCGCTGAAATCCAGAAGAGCTCGATGCACGATGTGGAGGTCGAGACGTTGCCAGGCGTGGTGCTGGGCCATCGCAACATCCCGGTCAATTCGGTGGGCTGCTACATCCCCGGCGGCAAGTACCCGCTGATCGCCAGCGCGCACATGAGCGTTCTGACCGCCAAGGTGGCCGGCGTCAAGCGCGTGATCGCCGCGGCGCCGCCTTTCGAAGGCAAGCCCTGCCCCGAGATCGTGGCGGCCATGCATTTGGCCGGCGCCGACGAGATCTACTGCATGGGCGGCGTTCAGGCGGTGGCGGCGATGGCCCTCGGCACGGAGAGCATCGCCGCGGTCGACATGATCGTCGGCCCCGGCAATGCCTACGTGGCCGAGGCCAAGCGCCGGCTCTATGGCCGCGTCGGCATCGACCTGTTCGCCGGTCCTACTGAAACGATGGTGATCTGCGACGACACGGTGGATGCCGAACTGGTCGCGGTCGACCTGCTGGGCCAGGCCGAGCACGGCCCGACTTCGCCGGCCTATTGCGTGACGACGAGCAAGAAGATCGCCGAGGAACTGCCCGCCGCGATCGAGAAGGTGCTCCAGCGTCTGGACACGGCACCGGTCGCCAGCGTCTCCTGGCGCGACCATGGCGAGATCCACCTGTGCGACACCGATGAAGAAGCGCTTCAAGTGGCCGAGCGCCTGTGCTCCGAGCACGTGCAGGTGATGACGAAGAACCCGGACTGGTACCTGCAGCGCATGACCCGCTACGGCGCGCTATTCCTGGGTCATCGCACCAACGTGAGCTATGGCGACAAGGTCATCGGCACCAACCACACGCTGCCGACGATGGGTGCGGGCCGCTACACCGGCGGCCTGTGGGTCGGCAAGTTCATCAAGACGCATACCTACCAGCGCGTGCTGACCGACGAGGCGAGCGTGATGGTCGGCGAGTACTGCTCGCGCCTGTGCGGCTACGAGCACATGTCGGGCCACAAGGAGCAGGCCGACATCCGCGTGCGTCGCCTGAAAGCCGAGGCCTGAGGTCATGAGCAGACCGGCACCGAAGGCACGCAGCGCCTACCGCTACTTCCGCGACATCACGACGCGCTGGATGGACAACGATGTCTATGCGCACGTCAACAACGTCGTCTACTACAGCTGGTTCGACACGGTGGTCAACGCATGGCTGATGGAGCAGAAGGTGCTGGACTTCGGGTGCAGCCCCTCGGTGGGCCTGGTGGTCGAAACCGGCTGCAGCTATTTCTCTTCCATCGCGTTCCCAGACATCGTGCGTGCCGGACTGCGCGTGTCGCATCTGGGGACTTCGAGCGTGCGCTACGAGGTGGGCCTGTTCGCCAACGACGGGCAACAGGCCGCGGCGCAGGGCCACTTCGTGCATGTCTACGTGGACCGCGCGACGCGCCGGCCAATGCCATTGCCGGTGGAGCTGCGGCTCGCGCTCGAGGCGATCGAGGTGAGCCATGAAGAACTTTGAAGGACGCGTGGCGGTGATCACGGGCGCCGCCTTAGGCCGCAAGATCCGCGCAATTCATTCAATAGGGAGACATTCATGATCAAGAGCATCAGGCGAGTGCTGGCCGCGGCCAGCGCCGCTTGCGCACTGCTTGCGCTGGCACCGGCGCAAGCCCAGACGGCGAAGCAACCCAACATCCTCGTCATCTGGGGCGACGACATCGGCTGGCAGAACGTGAGCGCCTACGGCATGGGCACCATGGGCTACACCACGCCGAACCTCGACCGCATCGGCACGGAGGGCATCCGCTTCACCGACCACTACGGCCAGCCCTCGTGCACCGCCGGCCGCGCGGCCTTCATCACCGGGCAGTACCCGATCCGCTCGGGCATGACCACGGTGGGCCAGCCGGGCGACAAGCTGGGCATGCAGGCCGCGTCGCCCAGCCTGGCTGAAGTGCTGAAGACGGCGGGCTACCGCACCGGCCAGTTCGGCAAGAACCACCTGGGCGACAACAACTCGCACCTGCCGACCATGCACGGCTTCGATGAGTTCTTCGGCAACCTGTACCACCTCAATACAGAGGAACAGAACGAATACGGCGACTACCAGAACTTCGCCAAGAACTACCCCGGTGGCCCGGCGGCATTCGCGAAGAAGTTCCAGACCCGCGGCGTGCTGCACACCTGGGCGACCGAGCAGGACGACCCCACGGTCGATCCGCGCTTCGGTCGCGTCGGCAAGCAGAAAATCGAAGACACCGGACCGCTGACGATGAAGCGGATGGAAGATTTCGACGGCGGCGAGATCATTCCGAAGGCGATGGACTTCATGCGCAGCTCGAAGAAGGAGGGCAAGCCCTTCTTCGTCTGGCTCAACACCAGCCGCATGCACCTGTACACGCGCCTTGGCGAGAAGTGGGACCACGCCGCCGCGAAGTACACGCACGAAGACGACTCGCACGGCAGCGGCATGCTGCAGCATGACCACGACATCGGGCAGGTGCTCGACTTCCTCAAGAAGAACGGCATGGACGAGAACACCATCGTCTGGTATTCCACCGACAACGGGCCGGAGCACTCGTCATGGCCGGACGGCGCAACGACGCCGTTTCGCGGCGAGAAGATGACCACCTACGAAGGCGGCGTGCGTGTCATCTCGATGCTGCGCTGGCCGGGCGTGATCAAGCCGGGCCAGATCAAGAACGGCATCCAGGCGCACCAGGACATGTTCACGACCTTCGCGGCCGCGGCCGGGGTGCCGGATGTGGCCGAGCAGATGAAGACGCAGAAGAAGCAGTACATCGACGGCGTCAACAACCTCGACTACTGGACCGGTAAGTCGCCCGACAGCGCGCGCAACAGCCTCCTTTACTACATCGAGAGCAAGCTGACTGCGGTGCGCATGGGTCCGTGGAAGCTCCACTTCTCGACCAAGGAGGACTACTACGCGCAGGTCGTGCCGCGCTTCGCACCGCTGATGTTCAACCTGCGCAGCGATCCGTTCGAGAGCTATGACAGCAAGGACTCCTATGGCCATATGATCCAGAAGAACTCGTGGATCTCCGGTCCGATGGGCGAGCTGATCGGCGCGCACCTCAAGACGCTGGCGGATTACCCGCCGGTGCAGGCTGCGAAGTCCTTCGACCGGTCGAATCTCGTGCAGGACTTTCTTCAGAGCCAGAAGCGGCCGCAGCCGTGATCAAGGAGGGGTGGCCGCCGTGCCGGATAGAGATCCGGCGGTCGTCCCATACCGGGATCACGCAATCTCGAACAGCGCGGCTGCGCCCATGCCTCCGCCGACGCACATTGACACCACCACACGTTTGGCCCCGCGCCGCTTGCCCTCGATCAGCGCATGCCCGGCCAGACGCGCCCCAGTCATGCCGTAGGGATGCCCGACGGCGATGCTGCCGCCGTTGACGTTGTACTTCGCAGGGTCGATGCCCAGATGGTCACGGCAGTACAGCACCTGGCATGCGAATGCCTCGTTGAGTTCCCACAGGTCGATGTCTTCCACCTTCAGACCATGCTGCTTGAGCAGTCTGGGGATGGCGTAGATCGGCCCGATACCCATCTCCTCTGGCGCATTGCCGGCGACGGCCATTCCGCGGTAAATGCCCAGTGGCTGGAGTCCGAGCCGCTGTGCCAGCGTGCCATTCATCACCACGCAGGCGCTCGCGCCGTCGGAGAGCTGGCTGGCGTTGCCCGCCGTGACCACGCCGCCCTCGAGCACGGGCTTGAGTGCCACCAGGCTCTCCAGCGTCGTCCCCGGCCGGTTGCCCTCGTCGCTGGCAATCGTCACCTGCTTGCGGCTCGTGTCGCCCGTTGCCTTGTCCGTCACCACCATGTGCGTCGTGATCGGCACGATCTCCGCGTCGAAGCAACCCTCGGCCTGGGCGCGTGCCGTGCGATGCTGCGACTCGAGTGCGTATTGGTCCTGGACCTCGCGCGAGATGGCGTACTTTCGCGAGACGAACTCTGCCGTCTGGAGCATCGGCATATGTGCATGTGGGACGCGGGCCAGCACGTTGGGGTCCTGCTCGGCGGCCACCCAATCGAAGTAGCGCTGCTGGACGGCAGAGATGTTTTCCTGTCCTCCTGCCAGCACGACTTCCATGCCGTCGACGATCACCTGCTTGGCAGCGGCGGCGATCGCCATCAGGCCGGAGGCGCACTGGCGGTCGATGGTCTGCGCGGCGACCGTGGCGGGCAGGCCGGCGGCCAGCACCGCCTGGCGTGCGACGTTGGAGCCAGCGGTGCCGGCCGTCAACACCGAGCCCATCACGGCGTCTTCGATGCGCTCGGGGTCGATGCCGGCACGCTGCACCGCATGCGCGATGGCATGGCCGAGCAGGGTGGGGGACTTGGTTTCGTTGAAGGTGCCGCGAAAGGCTCTGCCGATGGGCGTGCGCGCGGTGGAAACGATGACGGCGTCGATCATGCTTCTTCTCTCGATGTTCTGAAATCAGGCCGCGATGGCGGCAATGGCAGCAGGCGCGAAGCCGGCGTGGTTCAGTTCCAGGTCGCCTTGCGCCGCGCCGCTGCGGGGCACCGTCTCGGCGTAGCGTTCGGCCACGTCCGGCAGTCGGGCGGCCAGTTCGTGCACGACCTGTTCACCCGTGCCCAGGTGGATGCCACGCGTCAGGGTGATGTGCGCTGCCTCGAAGCTGCCCGCGCCGGCGCAAAGCACCATGCGCGTGGGTGCGTCCTCGGCAACCAGCGCCCCGATGGCGGGGCTCACGGCAGCCGGCGACAGCGCGGAGAGCTTGTCTTGCGGCATCAGCCCGTCGAGCATGCGCGTGCCCGCGGTCGGCGCGAGGCAGTTCACGCGGATGCCGTGCTTCTCGCCTTCGAGTGAGAGCGTCTGCATGAGGCCCACCAGCGCCATCTTGGCCGCGCCATAGTTGGCCTGCCCGAAGTTGCCGTACAGGCCGGAGGACGAGGTGGTCATCACGATGCGGCCCCAGCCTTGCTGGCGCATCGTCTCCCACACGGCCTTGGTGCAGTGCACGGCGCCCATCAGGTGCACCTCGACCACGGTACGGAAATCCTCGATCTCCATCTTGGCGAAGCTCTTGTCGCGCAGGATGCCGGCATTGTTGACGAGGATGTCCACACGGCCCCAGCGCGCCACGGTGTCGGCCACCATCCGCTTCACGGCTTCGAAGTCGGTGACCGAGGCGCCGTTGGCCAAGGCTTCGCCGCCCATGGCGGCGATCTCGTCGACCACCTTCTGCGCTGCAGAGGCGCTGCCGCCGCGGCCGTTGAGGTCGCTGCCGAGGTCATTGACGACCACCTTTGCGCCCAGGCGCGCCAGCAGCAGGGCGTGCTCTCGCCCCAGGCCGGCACCCGCGCCGGTGACGATGGCAACTTTGCCGGTCAGATCGATCTTTCTCATTTCGTTTCCAGGTGAATTGAATAGTCGTGCGGGCGAACTCAGAGCCAGCCCGCGGGCGTGTCCAGCGGCGTGCGTTCCACCGGGTCCAGCACGGCGAGCCAGGCGGCGACCTTGGGCAGTTCCCAGCCAAAGAAATAGTCGCAGGCGGCGACCTTGCCGCGATGGAAGTCGTTGCCCTGCGGGCCCTGCAGCAACGCGGTGGCAGCCACGGCTTGGTCTAGCCACAGCCAGGCGGCCACGACATGGCCGAAGGCTTCAAGGTAGGGTCCGGCGTTGGCCAGTTGCAGGTCGCTATCCGGCAGCGCATGCAGCTTTTCGGTGACGCCGCGCAAGCAGTGCCATTCGGCGCGGAGCGAAACGGCGTATTGCTGCAGAGGTTCGACAAGGGCGGCCGCTTCACTGGTCGCCGCAATGCGCGCGGCCAGCAGCTTCATGGCCGCGCCGTGCGCCATGCGCGTCTTGCGGCCCAGCAGGTCGATGGCCTGAATGCCGAAGGTGCCTTCGTGGATCGGGTTGATGCGGTTGTCACGATAGAACTGCTCGACGTTGTACTCGCGGGTGTAGCCGTAGCCGCCATGGACCTGGATCGCCAAATCGTTGGCTGCAAGACCCCACTGGGCCGTCCAGCTCTTGACGGTGGGCGTCAGCAGTTCGAGCAGGAGATGGGATTCCGTGCGCGCCTCCGCGTCCTCAAGCGAGTGCACGTCGTCGTTCAGGCGCGCAGCGTACAGGCAAAGTGCCAACGCGACGGAGGCATAGGCCTTCTGCGCGAGCAGCATGCGACGCACGTCGGCGTGCTGGATGATGGGCACCGGCGGCGAGGCCGGATCGCGCTGGCCGCGCGTGCGGCCCTGGGTGCGTGTTTTCGCGTAGTCGAGCGCGTGCAGGTAGCCGGTGCAGGCCAGCGCGGCGGCTGTCAGGCCCACCGAGATGCGCGCCTCGTTCATCATGTGGAACATGTACGCCAGGCCCTGGCCGGGCTCGCCGACGATCTCGCCGATCGCACCGGCCTCGCCCTCAGGCCGGAATTTGCCTTCGCCGAAGTTGAGCAGGCAGTTGACCAGTCCGCGCTGGCCCATCTTGTGGTTCACGCCCGCCGGCACCACGTCGTTGCGCTCGCCCAGGCTGCCATCCTCCTTCACGAGTCTGCGCGGCACGGTGAACAGCGAAATGCCCTGCACGCCGGGCGGGAGCTGCCCGCTCGCATCGGGGATCTTGGCAAGCACGAGGTGCACGATGTTCTCCGACACCTCATGGTCGCCGCCGGAGATCCACATCTTGTTGCCGAACAAGCGATAGCGGCCGTCCGCGGCCGGCACGGCCTTCGTGCGGATGTCGGCCAGGCTGGAGCCAGCCTGCGGCTCCGAGAGGCACATCGTGCCGAAGAAACGTCCCTGCGCCATCGCAGGCACATACTTCGCGACCTGGTCCGGCTTGCCGTGCGCCATCAGCAGGTTGGCGTTGCCGATGGTCAGGAAGGCATAGCCCGCGGTCGCGACGTTGGCCGCCATCAGGTATGCAAAGCCGGCGCGTTCCACCACAGAGGGCAGGCCCATGCCGCCCCATTGCTCGGGAAATGCCGCGGACATCAGGCCGGCTTCGGAGAACGCGCGCAGGGCCACGCCGACTTCGGGGATGACGGTCACCTCCTCGCCGTCGAAAGAAGGTTCCAGGCTGTCGTTCTTCTTGTTGTGCGTGGCGAAGAGTTCGCTAGCGATCCGGGCGTAGGTGTCCAAGACCGATGCGTAGTCGAAGCGGTCTTGGCCGGCAAAACGGGGGCGATCGGCGAGGGCATCGACCTGGAGCCAGTCGAAAAGCAGGAAGTCGAGGTCGCTGCGGGAGAGGATGAGTTCTGGGTTCATGCGGACGGAGGAGGCGACGTGCAGTCGCGGCTTCAGATGGCCACAAGGAGACCACGGAAGCTCCTGTGCTGACCCCACCCATAAATGAGGGGTGGCGCGATCGCCGGTCGTGCCCGATCGCGGGCCAAAGCGATCGACGCGTGGTTTCCCGACTGCCTCGGATCAAAAGGCGGAGTGAAGGGAATCGGCCCCTCGCCCCATGCACTGATTTCCTTCATCTGGGGGCATTTACGGCCCCGTCTCATCAGTCCGCCGCCTGCGCCTGCGGAAAGACCCACAGGCCGTCCAGCAACTGCGCCCGCGGACGGTAAAGCCGCACGAGGTAGTTCCAGCCCGGAGCGAGCGGCAGGCAGTTCGCTACCGCGGGCTCGCAGCCGCCGAACTGCAACTCGACGGTGCCGTCCGGCGCCTTGCGGGCAGTCACGCTGCTGACCGTGTAGGCGCCTTGCGCGTTCGGCTCGATGTAGCCCTTTGCGTTGTACACCGTGACCGACCAGAACGCGTCCACCGGCACGTCCTTCACCGAGAGCTGGTAGATCGTATTGCCGTCGTTGCGATCCGGCGTGACGGCCAGGTAGATCACGTCCTGTTCCGGACTGCCGCCCCAGGCCGTGGCGCTGGCGACGAGGTGGCGCACCGGGTCGACCTGCTCCCGCATCCCGAAGCTGCGCTTGAGTTCAGGCACCGTTTCGCCGAGTGCGAGCAGTGCGTCTCGCACTTTCTTCTGGCTGGCCGCATCCCAGTTCGGCGTTTGATAGCGGCCCGTGGAAGCCTGGCTCGACCGGATGGCGTCTTGCACGGCATTCGCCTGCGCCACGTCATTTGGGTCCGCAGGGTCGACCAGTGTGCGGATGCCGATCAGCACATAGCGCGTGCCCACCGATTCGCGTGTGAAGCGGTATTCGCCGGGGCGGTAGACCACGCCGGGCGTGTAGTGGTCTTCGTTGTAGGACTGCATGGAGATGAAGCGCTGGCCTGCGTCGGGCAGCGTCACGGTCACGGGGCCAGCGTCGAGGTCGAACACCGCGCTCGAATAGAGCGTGTCGCGGTTCGTGCGCACGACCAACTGGCGGTCGACCGATGCCAGCGTGCGGTTATGTCGGAACTGCCCGAAGCCGCCGTTTCGCGCGACATTTCCGAAGAACCAATGCGACTCGGCGCGCGTGAAGTTCTCCATCGTGACCGGCACGCCCGCCGCGGCCACGGGCTCAACACGCTCCAGTTCCGGCTTCTTCCATTGCCCGTTTGCGATCTCGGCCTTAGGCCAGAATAAGCGCAATGCCATCAGGAAGGGGCCCTCCGGTGCCGGCAGCCAGTTCGCTTCCTTGTCCTTGCCGGGTGATTCGCGCTGGATGTAGAGCGTCACGCCGCCGTCGGCATCGCGCTTCAGATCCGGCAGCATCGGCGAGTTGATGAGGTAGCGGTCGACCGGGTTGGCCACCAACAGGCGCGAGGGCAGGCGATACATCGTGAGCGACCAGAACGCATTCACCGGTGGCAGTTGGTCGGCCTTGAAGCGCAGTACGTAGCGGTTCGCGCCATCGAGCCGCTGGCCGGTGGCGTCGGTGTAGTAGCCCTGGTAGATGGCCTCTTCCTTCGAGTTGCCGTAGATGCCGGCCACCGTGCCGCGCATGCGGTAGAGGTAGTTGTTCTTGAGTTGCTCGCGGCTGCCCAGCAGGTCGCCGCTGCCAAGCTGGCCTGCGGACGCCTGCTTCTCCAGTTGTGCCTGTGCGGCCCATGCATCGGCCAAGCCGTCCTGGATCGCCTGGCGAAGTTCGGGCGAAAGGCCTTGTGCGTCGAACTTGAGACCCGCGCCGATGCCAAGCTTCGCAAAGCGCTGCATCAGCTCGCGCTCGGAAGGGTGGGTTGGGGCATAGCCCAGCACGAAGTTCAGCACCTCGAAGAACTGGAGCGAGCTGCGTTCCTGTTCGATGGTCAGCGGCTTGATGAAATCGACCACGGGTGCTGGCGTGGGAGCGGGCCGGCCCAGGTAAGCCGACAGCGGCTGTACCTTGTAGCCGGCCTGCACCTTCTTCACGTTCTCGATGTCGGCCGGACCCGACAGCTGCGTCCGGTAGAACACGAAGGCGAACTCCGTTTCAGAGCGGATTACCTCGCGGATGCCCGCAGGCTTCATGCCCTTCCAGCCCGGACCGGCCAGCAGGTAGCTGCCGGCTTCATTGCCCGTGGCGCGCGTGCCGACGTAGGCGAAGTTGTGGGTGTAGGCGTCGATGAACTGCGCGCCGTAGTAGCGCTTGTTTTCAACGGCAGGCATGGTCAGCACCAGCGGCTCGGCGCGCAGGTCAGCCCCCAGGTACGAGTAAGGCGTGTCCGAGTTGGGTGTCTGGATCGCCTTGTCCTCGGGCGTGTAGACCCTCGCGTTGCTGTGGATTGTGTTCCAAGGCCCCTTGTACTCGGCGTTGTCGCGCTCGACGAAGAACGCATGCTGGATGCGGTAGTGGTCGACCAGCGGATAGCCGTAGATGTAGGCCTCCTTCGCGATCGCGCGGGCCTCGGCAGGAGTGAGGTTCTGAGCAGGTGCCGTCGACGCCGCGGCGCACGCGCCGATGGCAGCCCCGCCGAGCGCGGCCAACGCGAGAAGCCGGCGCGCCAATGGTCCGATCCCGCCCTGGGCGCGAATATTCCTGAGTAGTCCTTGCACTGTGTCTCCTGTCTGTCCGTTCGGTCTTGCCGGGGCGCAACTGCGTTCGCGCCACCGCCCAAAGCCAGCTTAGGTGCGAGGTTGCCGGTCGCGCCCCCCCCTCTTTAGAAGGGTCAGGGAAATGCCGGAGGCGGTTATCCCGCCTCTCAAGAAAGGGGGGGACGAGCCTTGTCCTCTCCGCCTTAACTTCTCGCGGTGCATAACAACCACTACAGGAGAAGACACGCCATGCCCGCATGCCTCGCCGAAGAGACTTTTTTCAACATGAATGATTTGAAGACGATGAAACACCCGGACATTCGCCGACACGCGCTGAGCGCAGCGGCTCTGGTCTTGTGCGCAGGCACTTGGTTGAGCGCCAATGCGTTCGAAATCGACACCGGCAATGACGACCTGCAGGTGCGCTGGGACAACACCGTGCGCTACAACTTGGGGCGTCGCGTGCAGAGCCAGGATCCAGTGATCCTGAAGAACATCAACGCCGACGACGGCGACCGCAACTTCGGCAACAACAGTATCGTCAACAACCGCGTCGACCTGCTCAGCGAATTCGACGTGGTCTACCAGAAGAAATTCGGCGCGCGCGTGAGCGGCGCCGGCTGGTACGACAACGCCTACTCGGGCAGCCTGGACAACACGAGCGTTGCCACCTCCAATCACCTGGTCAACGGCCAGCCGGCCTTGGGGTTGAGCAACTACACCAAACGCTACTACGAAGGCCCATCGGGCGAACTGCTGGATGCGTTTGCCTTCGGCTCGACTGACCTGGGCACGATGCCGTTGAGCTTTCGCGCCGGCCGCCACACGGTGAACTGGGGCGAGGCGCTGCTGGGTGGCGGTGCCATTCACGGCATCACGTACGGGCAATCGCCGCTGGACCTGGCCAAGTCATTTGCGAGCCCCGGCATCGATGCGAAGGAACTGTATCGGCCGCTGAATCAGATCTCCAGCACGCTGCAGGCGACGTCCGAGCTGTCGTTCGCTGCGCAGTACTTCCTCCAATGGGATGCGAGCCGCCTGCCGGAGACCGGGAGCTACCTGGGCTTCAACGACGCACTTCAGTTCGGCGGCCAATCGCTGCTGCTGGCGCCGGGGGTGCGCGCATTGCGCGGCCCGGACCTGACGCCGAAAAACAGCGGCGACTGGGGCGTGATGTCGCACTGGAGCCCACAGTGGCTGGACGGCACGATGGGCGTTTATGTGCGCAACTTCTCCGACAAGCTGCCGCAGATTGTCGTGAAGGCCACCGGCCCGCGCCAGTACTTCGAAACCTATGGCGACGACGTCGACATGTATGGCGTCAGCCTTTCCAAGCAGCTCTGGGGCGTGAGCTTCGGCGCGGACCTGAACTACCGCCGCAACATGCCGCTCAACAGCGATGTCGTGCAGATCACATCGCTGGCGCAATTGCCCGCAGCGGGCGACCTGCTCGGCGCGCGCGGCGACACCGTGCACGGCGTATTGAACGCGATCGGCTCGGTGCCGTCCACGCCGCTGTTCAACAGCGCCTCATGGTCGGGCGAACTCACCTGGAACCGCTGGACTTCGGTGACGCAGGGCGCGCAGTACTTCAAGGGTCGCGACAGCTACACAGCGATCGACAAGGTCAGCAAGGACTACTTCGGCCTCGCACTGAACTTCGCACCGACTTGGTACCAGGTGTTCCCGGGCGCAGATCTCTCGATGCCGCTGAGCTACTCGGTGGGTCTGAGTGGCAACTCCGCGGTGGCCTCCGGCGGCAACAAGAACGCGGGAAGCTTTGCCGTCGGTCTTGGGCTGGACCTGTACAGCAAGTATCGCTTCGACCTCAAGTACATCGGCTACTTCGGCGACTACACGCTCAACACCGCCGGTGCCATCGCCGTTGCCAACGGCTCGCAGACCTACCTGCGCGACCGCGGCGCCATTTTCCTGACCTTCAAGACCACGCTTTGAGCGGAGACAAGACCATCATGAACAAGACAGCAGCAGCCCTGCTTTTCGCAGGTGCATTGACCGGGTATTCGGCATCAATCCAGGCCGCGGTATCGGCCGACGAGGCAAAGAAGCTCGGCGCCGAATTGACGGCCGTCGGCGCCGAAAAGGCCGGCAACAAGGAGGGGACGATCCCCGAATACACGGGCGGCCTCACCACTCCGCCGGCGAGCTTCGACAAGTCGAAGAACGTGCGGCCCGACCCCTTCGCGAGCGAGAAGCCTCTCTTCTCGATCGACGCGAAGAACATGGCCACCTACGCCGACAAGCTTAGCGCGGGCACCCAGGCGCTGATGAAGGCCATCCCCGACTTTCGCATCGACGTCTACCCGACCCATCGCACCGCGGCCTATCCCAAGTTCGTGCTTGAGAACTCCGTGGCCAATGCCACGCGCGCGAAGATTTCCGACGATGGCATGAGCTCGCTGGGTGCACGCGCCGGCATCCCGTTCCCGATTCCGAAGACCGGCAACGAGGCGATGCTCAACCACATTGCCCGCTACCAGGGCATCTCGGTCGTCCTCCCCAAGTATTCGGCCTACAACGTCGACAGCGCAGGCAATCTCACACTCGCAACGCAGGGCGTCTGGACCGCCGAGTCCCCCTACTACCAGGACAAGGACGGCGGGGCAACGCTGGTCGCGCGCGCCCGCGCCAACTACACCGGCCCCGCGCGCCGCGCCGGCGAAGCGATCATGACGCTCGAGCCGATTGACTATTCCAGCAATGGGCGACGCGCCTGGCAATACTTGCCTGGCCAACGCCGCGTGCGACTTGCACCCGACCTCGCCTACGACACGCCGAACGCCAGCACGGGCGGCCAGTCCACCATCGACGACGTGAACCTTTTCAGCGGCAAGCTGGACCGCTACGACTTCAAGCTGGTTGGCAAGAAGGAGTTGTACGTCCCGTACAACGACTATCGCTTCAACTACAGCGACAAGCCGGAGGACGTGTTCCAGGCGAAGTCCATCAATCCATCGGCGGTGCGTTGGGAACTGCATCGCGTCTGGGTGGTGGAGGCGAGCCTCAAGGAAGGCAAGCGCCACATCTATTCGCGTCGCACCTTCTACCTCGACGAAGACACGTGGTCGGTGACGGCCAGCGACCAGTACGACGGCCGGAGCCAATTGTGGCGTGCGGGTTTCGCCTATCCGACGCAGATGTACGACCGCACGGCGCCCAACAGCATGACGTCGGGCCACTATGACCTCCTGGCCGGCACCTACTACGTCAACCTGTGGCCGGGCACCTCCGGCGTGAAGGTGACGGACAGCGCGCAGCCCGACTCCGAATGGACGGCGGACAGCTTGGCGTCGCAGGGCGTTCGCTGAAGCACACAGCGCCTTGATTCGAGGCAGATGGCCGTGACGGCGTGGGTCGTCACGGCCGCCGCATTGGAAAGGCGCCGTCTTGATCTAAAGCAATGGGGACAAGCATGGTTTTCAGGAAAACTCACTGGAGCGCGGCGGCACTGTGCACCGCGCTCGTGGCGAATGCCGTCTCGGCCGAGCCCGTCTTTCAAACGCCGACGCAAGTGCCGGCGGCGCGCAGCGCTCTGGCCACGCGCGTGACCTTCAATGCGCTGGCCATGGCCGGTGGGCGCATGGTGGTGGCGGGTCAGCGTGGCCACATCCTGCTGTCGGAAGACGGCGCGGCGTGGAAGCAGGCGCAGGTTCCGGTCAGCTCCGACCTGACAGCGCTGAGCTTTCCCACGCCGAATGAGGGCTGGGCGGTCGGCCATGAGGGTGTCATCCTCCACACGTCCAATGGCGGTGAGTCTTGGGACCGGCGACTCGACGGCAAGCAGGCCGCCGCGCTGATCCTCAAGGCCTACGGCACGCCTGGCAGAACTGATGACCCGGCCGCGCAGCGATTGAAGGTTGATGCCGAGGCCTTTGCTGCGCAAGGCGCGGACAAGCCTTTCCTCGACGTGTGGTTCGAGGACAGCGAGAAGGGCTTTGCCATCGGCGCGTTCAACCTCATCCTGCGCACCGAGGATGGCGGCAAGACATGGACGCCCTGGCTGGACCGCATCGACAACCCCAAGGGCCTGCACCTCTATGCCGTGCGGCGCGCGGGCGGCGCGGTGTTCATCGTGGGTGAACAGGGGCTCGTGCTCAAGCTCGATCGCGAGGGCCAGCGCTTCGTGAACGTGCCCCTTCCCTACCAGGGCACGCTGTTCGGCGTGGTCGGCACGAAGGCCGTCACGGTGGTGTTCGGGCTTCGTGGCAATGCGTTGCGCAGCACGGATGGCGGCGCCACATGGGCCCGGGTCGACACCGGCGTCAACGCGGGACTGGCGAGCGGCCTCGTGCGCCCCGACGGCGCGATCGTGCTCGTGAGCCAGGCCGGCGACGTCCTCTTGAGCACCGATGACGGCGCCAGCTTCGCGCGCGTCAAGGTCGCGAATGCCGCGCCGACTTTCGCCGTGGCGCAGCAGGGCAAGGGCACCTTGGCCCTGGCCGGCGTGGGCGGCGTTCGGTTGCAACAAGTGAAGTGAACGAGAGCCATGAACGTCAACACCCAACCCGACATGCCGTCGATCCGCGCGTTGAAGGATTTCGACCGCCGCTCGGGCAGCCGCTTTGAGCGGCTGATCTTCAACCACCGCCTCTTCGTCATCCTCGCGTGCGCATTGGCCACGCTGTTGCTCGGATGGCAGGCCACGCGGCTGACCTTGAACGCGGCCTTCGACAAGACCATTCCGCACCATCAACCGTACATCCAGAACTTTCTCGAGCATCGCGGCGAGTTGCGCGGCCTCGGCAACGCAGTGCGTGTGGTGGTGGAGAACAAGCGCGGCGACATCTTCGAGCCCGCCTATCTGCAAGCGCTCAAGCGGATCAACGACGAGTTGTTCCTGACACCCGGCGTGGACCGTGCCAACGTCAAGTCGCTCTGGATGCCGGTGGTGCGCTGGAACGAGGTCACCGAAGAGGGCTTTTCCGGCGGCCCGGTGATGCCCGACAACTACGAAGGCTCGGCGCGCGACATCGAGCAGCTGCGCCAGAACATCGCCCGTGCGCAGATCCAGGGCAGCCTGGTGGGCAATGACTACAAGTCGAGCATGATCTTCGTGCCATTGGCCGACAAGGACGTGCGCACCGGCGCGCCGCTCGACTACTGGGCCCTGTCGCAGCGCCTGGAGGACATTCGCGCGAAGTATGCGAACGGGCAGGGCGGCGCGGACGTCGAGATCCGGATCGTCGGCTTTGCGAAGGTGGTGGGCGACCTGCTCGATGGCCTGAAGCAGATGGTGGTGTTCTTCGCGGTGGCCGCCGCGATCGCTGCCGCGATCATCTTCGGCTGGACGCGCTGCGTGCGCAGCACTGCGCTGGTGCTGGCTGCGTCGCTCATCGCGGTGGTGTGGCAGCTCGGGCTCGTCACGGTCCTGGGCTATGAGCTGGACCCGTATTCGGTGCTGGTGCCCTTCCTCGTGTTCGCCATCGGCGTGTCCCATGGCGCGCAGAAGATGAACGGCATCATGCAGGACGTGGGCCGTGGCACACACCGGCTGGTGGCCGCGCGTTACACCTTCCGCCGGCTCTTCCTCGCGGGCCTGACCGCGCTGGCCGCCGATGCGGTGGGCTTCGCGGTGCTGATGCTGATCGACATCCCGGTGATCGAGGAGCTGGCCATCACGGCCAGCATCGGCGTGGCTTTGCTGGTGGTCACCAACCTGATCCTGCTGCCCGTGATGCTGTCGTACACCGGCGTCAGCTCGAAGGCGGCCGCGCGCAGCTTGCGTGCCGAGCAGCGGGAGGAGGGCGGCGTGTGGAAGCTGCTCGAACGCTTCACCGAGCGGCGCTGGGCAGTCGGCGCGATCGCGTTCTCGGCATTACTGGCGATCGGGGGCTTTGCGGTCAGCACGCACCTGAAGATCGGCGACCTCGACGCGGGCGCATCGGAGTTGCGGCCGCAGTCGCGCTACAACCTCGACCACGCCTACATCACCGGCAAGTACGCGCTGTCGAGCGACCAGTTCGCCGTCATCGTGAAGACGCCGCCCGAAGGCTGCCTGGGCTACGAGACGTTGATCGAAACCGATCGTCTCGGCTGGGCCTTGCAGCAGGTGCCCGGCGTGCAGACGACCGTCTCGCTGGCCGATGCGGTGCGCAAGATCACCGCGGGCTCCTATGAGGGCAGCAGCAAGTGGTTGGCGATCTCGCCCAACCAGGACGTGCTGAACTACGCGGCCCGCACGGCCTCCACCAGCAACCCCGACCTGTTCAACAACCAGTGCTCGGTGATGCCCGTGGTGGCTTACCTGGCCGACCACAAGGCCGAGACGCTGGACCGCGTGGTCAAGGCAGCCGACGAATTTGCCAGGGCGCACAGCGCGCCGGGGCGCCAGTTCCTGCTGGCTGCCGGCAGCGCAGGCGTCGAGGCCGCGACCAACATCGTCGTGAAGGAGGCCAACACGACGATGCTGCTGTACGTGTACGGAGCCGTGATCGTACTGTGCTTCATCACCTTTCGAAGCTGGCGCGCTGTGGTGGTCGCCGTGGTGCCACTGGTGGTGACTTCGATTCTTTGCGAGGCGCTGATGGTCGCGCTGGGCATGGGCGTCAAGGTCGCGACCCTGCCGGTGATCGCGCTGGGTGTGGGCATCGGCGTGGACTATGCGCTGTACCTGCTGAGCATCCAGCTCGCGCAGCAACGCGCGGGTGCGTCCCTGGCCGAGGCCTATCGCCATGCGCTGCGCTTCACCGGCAAGGTGGTGGCGCTGGTGGGCGTGACGCTGGCCGCGGGCGTGGTCACCTGGGCCTTCTCGCCGATCAAGTTCCAGGCCGACATGGGCATCCTGCTGACCTTCATGTTCGTCTGGAACATGCTCGGCGCACTCGTGCTCATTCCCGCGCTGTCTCACTTCCTGCTGGGCGGCGCCCCATTGCGCGCACCCTCCCTTTCCCCCCTCGAAAGGGGAGGCACCGCCAAGGCGATGGCCTCCTAGACTGAATCTCAAGACGGATCAAGCAAGGAGATAAATCGTGAGTGTTTCGATCGAGACAAACAAGCAAGTGGGCTGGATCACCCTGGAGCGCCCCAAGGCCATGAATGCCCTGACCCGCGAAATGGTGGAAGCCATGACGGCCACGCTGTCGCAGTGGCGACAAGATCCAGCCGTGCGCGTCGTGGTGCTCACCGGCACCGGGGCAGCCTTCTGTGCCGGCGCCGACCTCAAGCAGGCCGGCAACCCGGTCGAGGCGGGTGAAAAGGACTATCTCGACGTCATCGTCGATTTCTTCAACCTGCTGCGCGCCTTTCCGAAGCCCGTGATCGCGGCCGTCAACGGCCTGGCGCTGGCGGGCGGCCTGGAGACGGTGATGTGCTGCGACCTGGTAGTCGCCGGCCAGAGTGCACGCTTTGGCGATGCGCACTCCAACTTCGGCGTGTTCCCGGGCGGCGGCGGCGCGGCAATCCTGCCGCGCAAGGTGCCGGCCAACGTCGCCAAGTACCTGCTGTTCACCGGTGACTCGCTGCCGGCCGACGAGATGCAGCGCTACGGCCTCGTCAACGAAGTCGTGGCCGACGCGGAACTTGTGGCGCGCGCCCAGGCGCTCGGCGAGAAGCTGGCCACCAAGAGCCCCATCGTGCTCACGCGCATGAAGCGCGTGGCCAACGAAGCCACCGACAAGTCCACACGCGATGCACTGCGCGACGAAGAGCTCGAGCTGCGCACCCACCAGCGCTCCTGGGACATCCAGGAGGGCCTCGCCGCCTTCGCCGAAAAGCGCAAGCCGCAATTCCGCGGCTATTGAGATCAAACACCGGAATTCCCGAACATGGAAAACATCTACATCGTTGGCGTCGGCATGACGACCTTTGGCCGCCACATGGACAAGAGCGTGAAGCAGCTCACCGCCTGGGCGGTGGAAGACGCGCTCAAGGACGCCAACTGCGACCGCAAGGCCATCGGCGCTGCCTTCTTCGGCAACACCACGCAGGGCCACTTCGACGGCCAGCAAATGATCCGCGGCCAGGTGGCCCTGCTGCCCTTGGGCATCGAAGGCATTCCGATCTACAACCTGGAAGGCGCGTGCGCCTCTTCCAGCCACGCCTTCAATCTCGCCGTCATGCAGTTGCGCGCCGGTGCGGCCGACGTGGCGCTGGCGGTGGGCGCCGAGAAGATGTACACGAGCGACAAGGCCAAGATGTTCTCGTGCTTCGAGTCAGCCTGGGACATCGAGACCCTCGAGGCCAACAAGGGGTACCTGGCCGAGATGGGCAAAGCCGTCGTGCCGCCCGCGGGCTCGCAGTCCGAGAAGCCCTACAGCCCTTTCATGGATGTGTACGCCTCGCTGGGCCGCGGTCTCATGAGCCGCTATGGCATCACGCAGCGCCAACTGGCGGCGGTGGCGTCGAAGAACCACGGCCACTCGGTGCACAACGAGCGTTCGCAGTACCGCATGCCGATGGACATCGACCAGATCCTGGCTGCGTCGCCGATCACCTATCCCCTGACGCTGCCCATGTGCTCGCCGATTTCCGACGGCGCATCGGCGGCCATCCTCTGCACCGAGTCGGCGCTGAAGAAGTACGGCTTCGACCGCAACCGCGCCGTCAAGGTGCTGGCCAGCGTCGTGCGCTCGGCCTCGGCACGTGATGCGGACGACCATGACGCCGGCTGCACGCGCCTTGCCGCGCTGCAGGCTTTCGAGCAGGCGGGCGTGGCGCCGAAGGACATCGACGTGGCCGAAGTGCATGACGCCACGGCTATCGGCGAACTGCTCTCCTTCGAGGCCCTTGGCCTGCGCGAACCCGGCGCGAGCGGCGAACTGGCCGAGCGCGGCGAGACGACCCTAGGCGGCTCGATCCCGGTCAATCCCTCGGGCGGCCTGGAATCCAAGGGCCATCCGATCGGCGCCACGGGCCTCGGCCAGATCTTCGAACTCGTCTCGCAACTGCGCGGCGAATGCGGCCCGCGCCAAGTGGAAGGCGCTCGCCTGGCCATCCAGGGCAACGGCGGCGGCCTGTGGCGTGTGGAAGAGGCGACAGAGCACATCGGCATCTTCGAGCGCGCCTGAACACCGAAAGAACAACATGAACATGAACATGATCACCGACGACCAGAAACTGGCCGTCGAGAGCTTCCGCAAGTTCCTCGACGCCGAGCTGCGTCCCATCGTCAAGCAGTACCGCGATCAGCACATTCCCAAGGAAAAGATGCGCGAGATCACGCAGGGCATCGCCGAGTTCGGCCTGCCCGGCGCGAGCGTGCCGGTGGAGCACGGTGGCATGGGCCTGGGCTTCGTCATGGAGGCGCTGCTGTTCGAGGAACTGTGCGCCGTGTCCTGCGACGTTGCGCTGTGCGTGATGATCAACAAGGGCACCGCCAACTTCCTGGCCGACCTGCCGCAAAAGCACCTGCGAGACAAGTACCTGCCGGGCATCCTGGCCGGCCAGCTCTTCGGCGGCGCCTGCATCAGCGAGCCCGACGTGGGCTCGAACGTGGCCGACCTGAAGACCTCCGCGAAGGAAGACGGCGACCACTTCATCATCAACGGCGAAAAGACGTGGATCTCCAACGGTCACTACGCCGACTTCCTCACCGTCACTGCGCGCACC
This sequence comes from Variovorax sp. J22R115, assembly GCF_030317005.1. Classification (NCBI taxonomy): domain Bacteria; kingdom Pseudomonadati; phylum Pseudomonadota; class Betaproteobacteria; order Burkholderiales; family Comamonadaceae; genus Variovorax; species Variovorax sp. J22R115. The sequence continues at coordinate 66,577 of NZ_JASZYM010000001.1, forward strand.
GGTCCGAAGGAATTGACGCACTTCATGGTCGACCGCAAGGAGCACGGCTTCGAATCGCGCAACATCGACAAGATCGCGATGAACGGCCAGTCGACCGCGCAAGTCTTTTTCACCGACTGTCGCGTGCCAGCCAGTTGCATCGTCTGGGAGCGCGGAGCGGGCCTGAAGAACACCATGAAGATGTTCGAGAAGGCGCGTGCCAATGTCGGCATGCTGTCGGTCGGCCTGATGCGTGCGGCGCTCGAGGCTTCGATCGCGTATTCCAAGGAACGCAAGCAGTTCGGCAAGGTCATCGCGGCGCACCAACTTATCGCCGCCAAGATCGCCGAGATGGCCACGCTCACCGATGCCGCGCGCCTCATGTGCATGCGAGCGTTCTCGATGATGGACGCGGGCGTGCGCTGCGACGTGCAGTCCTCGATGTCCAAGTGGTTTGCCACCGAGATGGCTGTGAAGGTCTGCCGCGACGCAGTACAACTTCATGGCGGCAACGGCCTGACCAAGGAATTCGACGTGGAGCGATTCGCCCGCGAGGCCATCGTGATCCCGATTCCGGACGGCACGACCGAGATCCAAAAGCTGTTCATTTCGCGCGCGCTCACCGGCATCAGCGCCTTCGTCTGAGCAAGGAGAAACACATGAGCAAGAAGATCGTCGTGGCCGGGGTCGGCATGATCCCGTTCAAGAAGCCGGGCGCCAGCGAGACCTATCCGGTCATGGGCGCGCAGGCCGTGCGCATCGCACTGGCCGATGCCGGCGTCGGTTACGAATCCATCCAGCAGGCCTATGCCAGCTACATCTACGGGGACTCCACCGCTGGCCAGCGCGTGCTGTACGACGTGGGCATGACGGGCATCCCGATCATCAATGTCCACAACAATTGCTCCAGCGGCTCCAGCGCTATTTACCTGGCGCGCCAGGCGATTGCTGCCGGCGACGCCGACATCGTGCTGGCCGTCGGCTTCGAGCAGATGAACCCGGGCGCCCTGGGCTCCAACTTCGACGACCGCCCGAACCCCACCGAGCTCTTCATGCAGCAGTTCGACAAGCTGCTGGGCGGCCAGGACATTCCCCCGGCGCTGCGCATCTTCGGCGGCGGCGGATTGGAGCACATGCGCCGCTTCGGCACGCCGCTGGAGACCTTCGCGAAGATCCGCGCCAAGGCCAGCCGTCATGCAGCGAACAATCCGATGTCGGTATTCCGCAAGGTGGTGACCACCGAAGAGGTGATGGCCGACAAGGTCGTCTGGCCCGGCGTGATGACGCGGCTGATGGCCTGCCCGCCCACCTGCGGCGCAGCGGCCGTCGTCCTGTGCAGTGAGGACTACGCGAGGAAGCACGGCCTCGATTCCCGTGTGTGGATCGCGGCCCAGGCGCTCACCACCGATGGCCCCGAGACCTTTCAGTCGGGCGACATGCGCGATCTGGCGGGCTTCTCGATGTCGCGCGCGGCAGCCAACAAGGTCTACGAGGCCGCGGGCATCGGCGCCGAGGACGTGGACGTGGTCGAACTGCACGACTGCTTTGCGCACAACGAACTCATGACTTACGAGGCGCTGGGCTTGTGCCCCGAGGGCGGCGCGCAGAAGTTCGTGGACGATGGCGACAACACCTATGGCGGCAAGTACGTCACCAACCCTTCCGGCGGCCTGCTTTCCAAGGGCCATCCGATCGGCGCCACAGGGCTCGCCCAGTGCGTGGAACTGGTGCAACAGTTGCGCGACAACTGCGGCGACCGGCAGGTGCCGGGCGCGCGCATCGCGCTGCAGCACAACGTCGGCATCGGCGGTGCCGCGGTCGTGACGATGTACAGGAACTGAGCACGGCATGGATTTCGATCCCGATCCCGGCCTGGAGGCTTTTCGCCTGGAGGTACGCGAGTTCCTCCAGGGCCTTCCGCCCGAACTTACCGGCCGCCCACGCAGCACGCGTTCCGCCCCTGCGGATGTGAAGTGCTGGCAGAAGGTCCTGCATGCCCGCGGGTGGGGCGCGCCTTACTGGGCCGCGGCGCACGGCGGCACCGGCTGGTCGGTGCAGCAGATGTTGGCTTTCGACGAGGAGTGCGCAGCCATCGGCACCCCCACGCAGGACGGCTTCTTGCACAAGCTGCTGGGCCCGGTGCTCAACGAGTTCGCCACGCCGACGCAGAAGGCGCAGCACATACCCGCGGTGCTCGAGGGCGAGCGGCTGTGGTGCCAGGGCTTTTCCGAACCGGGTTCCGGCTCGGACCTGGCGTCTCTCCGAACGCGGGCGGAGCTCGACGGCGACCACTACGTGGTCAACGGCCAGAAGATCTGGACCAGCTATGCGCACGAGTCCGACTGGATCTTCCTGCTGGTTCGAACCAACCCCGAGGTGAAGAAGCAGGCTGGCATCAGTTTCCTGCTGGTGGACATGAAGACGCCGGGCATCACGGTGCGCCCGATCCGCAGCATCGACGACTTCCACCACCTCAACGAGACCTTCTTCGACAACGTCCGGGTGCCGGTGGCCAACCTGGTAGGCGAGGAGGGTGCGGGCTGGACGATCACCAAGTTCCTGCTCAACAACGAGCATGCATCGGCGGTCGAGCTGCCGTCGCTCAAGCGCTACCTGCAGCAGATCTACCGCCTGGCCGACATGTCATGCGCGGGCGGCGAACGGCCGCGCGAGCGGCCCGAGTTCGCGATCAAGCTGGCGAGGCTGGAGGCCGAATTGATGGCCATCGACATGCTGGTGCAGCGCGTCGCTGCGCTGGAGATGGAACATCACCCGGATGCGCTGTCGCTGGGCTCGATGCTCAAGATCCGCGGCACCGAGCTGCAGCAGAAGCTCACCGACTTCCATGTCGAGGCACTCGGGGACTACGGGGCCGTGGCCTATCCGCATCCCGAGCTCGACACCGAAGTGCAGCTGCCGGGGCAGGACACAGGCCGCGGCCTGGCCAACGACATGTTCTTCCGCCGTGCCTCCACCATTTACGGCGGAACGAGCGAAGTGCAGCGCGGAATCATCGCCAAGCTGCTGTTTCAACTCTGAGCGACGAACCATGGACTTCCAACTGAATTCGGAGCAGCAGCTCCTGAAAGACAGCGTTCGCCGCTTCATCGACAAGGCCTACGGCTTCGAGGCGCGGGCCGCACTGGTGAAGGCAGGGCAGGGCGGCGGCACTACGCAGCATTGGCAGACCTTTGCCGACAACGGCTGGGTGGGTGCCGCGCTTCCCGAGGCCTTCGGCGGTCTTGGGGGATCGCTCGTCGACACGGCCATCATCGCGCAGGAGTTCGGCCGCGGGCTGGTGATCGAGCCCTTTCTGGGCTGCGCCGTGCTCGCCGCGCAGACGCTGGTTGCCGGCGGCACCGCCGCGCAGAAGGACCGCCTGCTGCCGGCGTTGGCCGACGGCTCGCGCCGTCTCGCGTTGGCTTACAGCGAAGCTGGATCGCGCGGCATGCCCACGCCCGTGTCGCTGCGCGCAGAACGCAAGCCGGGTGGCTATGTGCTGCAGGGCCGCAAGTCGCTGGTGCTCGGCGCCATCGGCGCGGACCAGTTCATCGTCTCCGCTGCAATACCCGGCTCGACCGGCATCACCCTGCTGCTGGTGGACGCCAACGCACCTGGCCTGCAATGCCGCGACTTGCCTTTGCACGACGGCAGCCACGCAGCCGACCTGATGTTCGAGAGTGTCGAAGTCGCCACAGACGCGGTGCTGGGCGAAGCGGACGGCGGTCTGCCCGCACTGCAGGCAGGCATTGCCCACGCCATCGTGGCGCTGTGCGCCGAGCAGGTTGGCGCGATGGAAAAGGCCATCGAGGTGACTGCCGATTACCTGAAGGCCCGCAAGCAGTTTGGCGTGCCGATCGGCAGCTTCCAGGCACTGCAGCATCGCATGGCCGACATGGCGGCCGAGATGGAGCTGGCGCGCTCGATGCTGTTCGCCGCGCTGGCCGCCATGCAGAACCAGCAGGGCCCGGCGTTGCAGAAGACGCTTTCGTCGGCCAAGGCCTTCGTGGGCCGCGCCGCGAAAGCGGTCTGCGGCCAGGCGGTCCAGCTGCATGGCGGTATCGGCATGACCGAGGAATACCTCGTCGGCCACTACTTCAAGCGTGCCGTGGTCGCCGACCTGCTGCTCGGCAGCGCCGACCGCCACGAGGCCGCCTGCGCCGCCGCGATCTCCGGCGCAGTGGCCTGAACTCCGCACGAATGGAAATCAAGGAATGAACAACACGAAAAAGGGTGGGCCGCTGGCGGGCTTGCGGGTCCTCGAGATCGCCGGCATCGGCCCGGCACCTTTCTGCGGCATGCTGTTTGCAGACCTCGGCGCGGACGTGGTGCTGGTCGATCGCCTGAAGGCCGGCGCCGAGGACCTGGACCTCGGTGCCCAGAGCATCAGCAATCGAGGCAAGCGATCGATCGCAATCGACCTGAAGACGGCCGAAGGCGTGCAGACGGTGCTCGGGCTGATCGAGAGTTGCGACGCGCTGATCGAAGGCATGCGCCCCGGCGTGATGGAGCGCCTGGGCCTGGGACCGGACGTGTGCCTCGCGCGCAACCCACGACTCGTGTATGGCCGTATGACCGGATGGGGCCAGGACGGACCGCTAGCGCATGCCGCTGGGCACGACATCAACTACATCGGCGTGTCCGGCGCGCTGTGGTATTCGGGCCAGCCCGGTGAGGCGCCGATGGCACCACCAAGCCTCGTGGGCGACATCGGCGGCGGTGCCATGTACCTTGCCGTGGGCCTGCTAGCGGGCGTGATGAACGCACGCACCACCGGCAAGGGACAGGTCGTCGATGCAGCCATCGTCGATGGCAGCGCGCACATGATGAACCTGCTGCTGGCGCTGAAGGCCGGCGGCCACTTCACCAGCGAGCGCGGTGCCAGCCTGCTGGATGGACCGCACTGGTACCGCACCTACCGCTGCGCCGATGGCCGCTTCGTCAGCATCGGCTCGTTGGAGCCGCGCTTCTACCGCATCCTGCTGGAGCACCTTGGCCTCGCCCACGACCCGGACTTTGCGGGCCCGTACGACGCCAGCCGCTGGCCACGACTGCACGAGCGCTTCACCGGCATCTTCGCAACGCGCACGCGCAACGAGTGGTGCGAACTGCTGGAGGGCAGCGATGCTTGCTTCGCCGCCGTGCTGGATCCCGACGAGGCGGCCGGGCATCCGCACATGGCACACCGCGCGGTCTACAGCCGCATCGACGGCGTGCTGCAGGCCAACCCAGCACCGAGGTTTTCCGGCACGCCAGCAGCACCGCTCGCGGCCGTGCCACGCCGTGGCCAGCACAACGAGGCCGTGCTGCGCGACTGGGCCGCGGCCGCCTGACATCGGCGCTGCTTGCACAAACGGCCATGCACTACCAATCCATCTACCGGCCCGGTCTCTTTGACGGCCAGCTCATCGTTGTGACCGGCGGCGGCAGCGGCATTGGCCGTTGCACCGCGCATGAGCTGGCCGCGCTCGGCGCGCAGATCGCCATCGTCGGGCGCAAGGCGGAAAAGCTGGCGAGTGTGGCCGCGGAGATCGAGGCGCAGGGCACCGCGGTCTCCACGCACGTGTGCGACATCCGCGACGAGGCCGCGGTGATCGAAGTCGTCGAGGCCGTGCTCGCGCGCCACGGGCGCATCGACGGGCTGGTCAACAATGCCGGCGGCCAGTTCTTCGCGCCGCTAGCGGACATCTCGACCAATGGCTTCGACGCCGTGGTGCGCAGCAACCTCACCGGCGGCTTCATCGTCATGCGGGAGGTCTACCGGCGCTGGATGGCGCAACATGGCGGCGCCATCGTCAACATGAGCGCGGACATGTGGAGGGGCCTGCCGGGCATTGCCCACTCCGGCGCGTCGCGCGCCGCGATGAATTCGCTCACCGAGAGCGCGGCCTGCGAATGGGCGGCGTCGGGCGTGCGCGTCAACAGCGTCGCGCCAGGAATGATTGCTTCCAGCGGCTTCGACAACTACACCGGCGATGCGATGGCCACCATCCTGCAACACGCCAACACGATTCCGGCGCAGCGCTACGGCACGGTGTCGGAGGTGTCGTCCGCCATCGTGTACCTGCTCTCGCCAGCGGCCGCCTTCATCACCGGCAGCTGCATTCGCGTGGATGGCGGCGCTCCCAACGCGCGAAGCACCTGGAAGCTGCAACCTCACGCGAAAAGCATTCCCTTCAACGGATTCCATCTGGACTCGACACCCCAGCTGCTACGCCGGCCGGGCTAAGGCAGAAGGCAGGAGACAAGGCGCCGTCCACATGGGGCGAGCGTCAAGACCACAGGAGACAGACTTGAACGACCAGAACACCATCACCCCCGTGCATCGCTTTCTCCATTGGGAGCAAACGCAGCCGGACGCCATTTTCCTCACCGAGCCGCGCCCCGACGGCAGCGTGGTGGACTTCACCTGGAAGCAGGTTGCCGACCAGGCCCGGCGCATGGCGGCCTACCTGCAGTCGCTGGAGCTGCCAGCCGGCAGCAGCATCGGCATCGTCGGCAAGAACAGCTCCCACTGGATCATGGCCGACCTCGCAATCTGGATGGCGGGCCACGTGTCCGTGCCGATCTATGTGACCATCAGTGCCACGAACGCCCGCTACATCCTCGATCACTGCAACGTGCGGCTGCTGTTCGTCGGCAAGCTCGACGGCAAGACCGACTCCTGGAACGAGATCCGCAGGATCGTGCCGACCGAAGTGCCCATGGTGGGCATGCCGATGTCGCCGTTCCCGTTGCCGCTGGAGTGGGATGTTCTGACGGGAATGCATGAGCCGCTGCAAGCGGTGCACCTGCCCGATGCGGCCGACCTCGCCACCATCATCTACACCTCCGGTACCACCGGCATGCCCAAGGGTGTGATGCACAGCTTCGGCACCATGGGGATGTATTCCAAGCTGTCGGGCGAGTACTGCAAGATCACCCCGGCCGACCGGATGCTCTCGTACCTCCCGCTGGCGCACGCCGCGGAGCGCGCCTTCGTCGAGACGCACGCCATCTGCCAGGGCCTGCACCTGTACTTCAACGACTGCCTCGAAACCTTCGCCGCCGATTTGCGGCGCGCCCGGCCCACGCTGTTCATCTCCATGCCCCGGCTGTGGACCAAGTTCTACCAGGCCGTCTGCGCCAAGGTGCCGCTGGACAAGCAGAAGCTGCTGTTCGCGCTGCCCGCATCCTCGGACCGGACGAAGAAGGAAATCCTCGAAATGCTGGGGCTGGACGCAGTGCGGATCGCATTCACCGGCTCGGCGCCGTTGCCCGCGGAGATCATCTCCTGGTATCGCGAGCTCGGCCTGGAACTTCGCGACGTCTACGGCATGACGGAGAACTTCTGCCACTCGCACGTGACCCAGCCGGGCAAGGTGCGCCTGGGCTACTGCGGTGAGCCCGCGCCCGGCATCGACGTGCGCATCGGCGAGGGCGGAGAGATCCTGATGAAGGGCGCGACCCTGATGTTGGGCTACTACAAGCAGCCTGAACTCACGGCCCAGAGCATGACGGCGGACGGCTACTTCAAGACCGGCGACCGCGGCGAGGAGGACAAACAGCGGCGCCTGAAGATCACCGGCCGCGTGAAGGAGATCTTCAAGACCAGCAAGGGCAAGTACGTCGCGCCCGCGCCCATCGAGAACCGCTTCGCGCATCCGAAGGTGGAGGCGGTGTGCGTGACAGGGCCCGCCTATCCGCAGCCGTTCGCGCTGTTGATGCTGACGGCCGACGGACGCCAGGAGTTGAAGGACCCGGCCTCGCGCGAGGCACTGGTGGCAGAGCTGGAAGAACTGCGCAAGACGGTGAACGAGGGGCTGGAGGACCACGAAAAGCTCGACTACCTGGTGGCGATCGATGAGCCATGGTCGGTAGACAATGGCTTTCTCACGCCGAGCTTCAAGATTCGCCGCAGCGTCATCGAGGATCGCTACCTCGTGCGCTCGCAGGCCTGGGCCGCGAGCGGTCGCGGTGTTGTGGTCGAGCACGGCTGAAAGAAGGGGTGTCCGCCGATGAAGATCGATTTCGCGCAGTTGATGGGCCAGCTCGCGCTGCGCCATGCCGAGCGTGAAGCGCTCGTCCACATCGAGCGGCAGCGCCGCTTCACCTTCCGCGAACTACATGCGCTCACCAACCGCATCGTGAACATGATGCGGCAGCGCCTGGCCCTGCGCCGCGGCGACGTCTACCTGTGCATCCTGGAAAACGACAACCTGTCGCTGCTGCACACCTGGACTGCCCTCAAGGGCGAGGCTGCCGCGGCCTTCACCAACTACCGCGATTCGTTCGACGAGCATGTGTGGCAGGTCGATTTCATCCGTCCCAAGGTCGTCTTCATCGAGAACGCGCTGATCGACAAGTACCACGGCATGCTGCACGAGCGCGGCGTCACGGTGGTGTGCATGGACACGCCCGATGCGCCGCGCGAAGGACTGCTGCACTTCTGGGACCTGCTCGAAGACATGCCCGACGACAACCCCGGAATCGAAAGCGAAACAACGCAGGACATCCTCGTGTACCGTTTCACCGGCGGGACCACAGGTCGCTCCAAGTGCGCGCAGTACACCATGGACAACTGGCTCGCCTGCCGCGATTCCTACTATGCCGAGGACGAGCAGGTCTACGAGGCAAGCACACGCTTCCTGCACATGGCGCCCATCAGCCATGGCTCCGGCCTGGGCCTTCTGCCGACGCTCTTTCGCGGCGGCTGCACCGTCACGCAGAACGTACCGGACCTGAAGACCTGGTGCCGCCACCTGGAGGCCGAGCGCATCACCATGGCGATGCTGGTGCCGACCCTGCTGTACTGGCTGCTCGATATGCCGGAGGCCGCGCGTCATGACCTTTCCTGTCTGCGCACCGTGTGGTACGGCGCGGCGCCGATGAGCCCGGCCAAGCTCAGGCAACTGCAGGAGCGCTTCGGCAACATCTTCCTGCAGGTGTATGGCGCCACCGAATGCCTGCAACCGGTGACCACGCTCTACAAGCGCGACCACGTCGATCTCGACGCCAAGCGGCTCACTTCGGCCGGGCGCGTGGCCATCACGGCCGAGGTGCGGCTGATGGACGAGGAGGGCAGACCCGTGCCGTGTGGCGTGACGGGCGAGGTGTGGCTGCGTTCGCGGGCGACCATCTCGGGCTACTACAAGAATCCGGAGGCCACGGCGGCCGAGTTCAGCAACGGCTACTGGAAGTCGGGCGATCTTGGCTACCTTGACGACGAGGGCTACCTCTACATCGTCGACCGCAAAAAAGACATGATCATCACCGGAGGCTTCAACGTCTATGCCATCGAGGTCGAGGCGGCGCTCGATGCCCACGCGGGCGTGGAGATGTCCGCAGTGGTCGGCGTGCCGCATGAGGAATGGGGTGAAGCTGTGCATGCCGAGGTCGTGCTCAGGGCCGGAAACAGCACGAGCGCCGAGGAACTGATCGAGCATGTCAAGAGCCGCATCGGCCGGTTCAAGGCACCGAAGACGGTGAACTTCGTGAAGGGGTTGCCGCTGAGCGTCGCCGGCAAAGTGCTGCGCCGGCAGGTTCGCGAAAAATACTGGTTGAATCAATCCCGGCGAGTGGGCTGATTGACAGGCGCCTAGCGAAATTGCTCTCCCGCTGCGCTCCGGAAGCTCGCATACTCGCCGTCCGATGAATTTCGACAATCTCCTCGTCTCGACGAAGTTCGCGCCCCCTCGCATCGGGGCGCGCTACATCCCGCGCAAGCACCTGCTGGCGCAACTGGCCGACACGAGCGGCGCGACCTTTACCCTCGTGACCGGCAGCGCCGGCTTCGGCAAGACCATCCTGATGGCGCAATGGCGGCAGGAGCTGATGAAGGAGGGAGCCGAGGTCGCATGGCTGTCGCTTGGGCAGGAAGAGAAGGAAGTGGCCAACTTCTGCGCCTACCTGCTCGCCGCCCTGCAGCGGCTGGGCATCCCGGTCGAAGACGACATGCTGCTCGAGGGCGGCAGCAGCAAGGCGATCGAGGCCGTGGTCGCCACTGCCGTCAACGGCGCGCAGGGGCTGCCGAAGGAGCTTTACCTCATCATCGACGACTACCAGCACGTCGAGGATCCGTGGGCACACAAGCTGATGCAGCGCCTGCTCGACCACTGTCCGCCCAACCTGCACATCGCCGTCGCGTCGCGCATGGCCCCGCCATTCAGCATTGGTCGCCTGCGCGTGCTCGACAAGGTGGCCGAGCTCGGGCTGGCCGAACTGCCTTTCGATCTGGACGAGACACGGGTCTTCTTCGAGCAGAACATCAGCACGATGAAGCTGAGCGCCGATGAGTTGCGGCTGATCCACGACCTGACCAGCGGCTGGCCCGCCAGCCTGCAACTGATTACCGTCATGCTGCGCGGCCGGCCGCAGGCCCGGGCGACGCTGCAGGACCTTGCCTGGAAGCTCGGCGACCTGCAGGTGTACCTGGCCGAGGACGTCATTGCGCACCTGCCGACCGACTTCACCGCTTTCATGGAGATGCTTTCGGTGTGCCGCCGCTTCAACGCCGGGCTGGCTGCAGCGGTGACGGGCAACGGGCAAGCCGGGGCGTGGATCAAGCGGGCTGAAGATGAAAACCTGCTGATCTATCGCGTCGATTCCGACGACCGTACGCCCTGGTATCGCTTCCATCCGCTCTTTGGCGAGTTTCTTTCGGCTCGCCTCGCAGAGCGTGGGCCAGACCACGCCAAGGAACTGCATCGCCGCGCGAGCCGCTGGTTTGCAGACCAGGAACTGCTGGTTGAAGCGGTGCGGCACGCGATCCTTGGCGGCGATCTCGAATTTGCGGTGAGCGCCATCGAGAACGCGGCGCCCAGCACCTGGAGCCTGGGCTACATCAGCCCCATGTTGAACCTGCTCAATCACCTGCCACAGGAAGCACTGCACCAGCGTCCGCGACTGTTCTTCCTTGCCTGTCTCACCTATGCGCTGACGGCCCGCCCAGCCCAGGCCGAACGCTGGATTGCACAGATCCGCGAAAGCGAGGCGGCCAAGGCCCCGGCCATCTCCTCGCGCTTCGCGCTCGCTGACGCGGCGGTGGCGCTGCAGCGCGACAACACGCAACGCGTGATCGACCTGCTCGAGCCGCTGGACAAGGTGCCGACGGAAAATCGCTTCCTGCGCTACGTGCACGTGTCGGCATTGGCAACGGCCTACGCGGCGGCCGGCCGCTACACCGACGCCCACCGGCTGCTCGACGACACCCCGATCCCGCCCGACGACCGTGAGAACGACATGGCGCTGGTGGTGCAATCCATGCGCGCCACCACGTGGGGCATCGAAGGCAACGCAAGGGAGACGGCCCGGGTTGGTGCGGAGATCCTCGCTCGGGCCGAGACCGCCTATGGGCGCAGGTCGGTCAGCGCCAACCTGTGTGCCGCAACGCTTGGCAACGCCTACTACGAACTCGACCGGATCGACGAGGCGCGCGAGGTCCTGGCCAACCGCAGCGGCATCCTGCGTTCGTCGTCGCCCGGCACGATGATCCACGCCGCGCTGTGCAATGCGCGGCTCGACATGCTGCAGATCGGCCCGGAGGCCGCGCTGTCCTTCCTGGAAGCGCAGCAGGCGCACTATCACAGCCTTGGGCTCGACCGACTGGTGGCGGCCATGCTGGTCGAACAGGTGAAGGTGCTGCTCGTTTCGGGCGAGCGCACTCGCGCGGCCGAGCTGGCCTTGAAGATCGATGCGCTGGCAACGGTGCATCGCGATGCGCAGGGATTTCGTGCCGAGATCCCGGCGCTTGCGGCGCTTGCACGCGCACGCCTGGCGCTGGTGGATGCCCGCCCCGACGACGCGCTGCGGGCGCTGGACGAGGTGCGTCAGTTCGCCTGGGGCTTCGGGCGCGTGCGCCTGCAGGTGCAGGCCGACATCCTGGCCGCCCTGACGCTCGACTATCTCAAGCGCGACGAAGAAGCGCTGGATTTCCTGGCGCGTGCGGTGCAATCTGGCGCTCCGGCCGGACTCCTGCGAACCTTCCTGGACGAGGGCGCGCGGGTCGGCGAGCTGTTGGCCCGCTTGCGCGGTTCCGGCAGCAGCCTGGACGCGCGCCTGGCGCCCTTCGTCGATGATCTGCTGCGCCGATGGGAAGTACCGATACCCGCGGCGCAAGACAAGGGAAAGTCCGCACCCCGCGCAGCCGGGGCGGACGCCGTCACGCTGACACCGCGCGAGATCGAAATTCTCGGGCTGGTGGCCAAGGCGATGTCGAGCAAGCGCATCGCGCAGACGCTCAACATCACGCCGGAAACCGTCAAGTGGAACATCCGCAACGTGCTGGCAAAGCTGCAGATGTCCAGCCGCTATGACGCGCTGACCTGGGCACGCAACAAGGGCCTGATCGAGTAGCGCTCATTGCGCAGCGCCCCTCCAAAGAAGGGGGGCTCTTCTCCGGTTGTGGCCGCTTAACCTAGCTCGACCCAAGCGACCCCGCGAGCGCGATCACTTGCCTCGCATCACATTCAACTGGAACGCTTCCATGAAGAGCTACGAAACCCTCGAGGACCTCAAGCCGCTGGTCGGACAAAACATCGGCACCAGCGACTGGCTGCTGATCGACCAGCCGCGTATCAACAAGTTCGCCGATGCCACGGGCGACCACCAGTGGATCCACGTCGACGTGGAGCGCGCGAAGAGCGGCCCCTTCGGCGTCCCGATCGCGCACGGCTTTCTCACGCTGAGCCTGCTGCCGGCGTTCTTCCAGTCGGCTTTCGAAATCCGCAAGAGCACCATGGGCGTCAACTACGGGCTCAACAAGGTGCGCTTCATGAAGCCGGTGCCCGTTAACAGCCGTCTCCGTGCGCATTTTAAGCTCCTGAATTGGGAGCCGCTGGAGGGCCACGGCGCCCAGATGCTCATCGAGATGTCGATCGAGCTCGAAGGCGCGCCCAAGCCCGTGTGCGTGGCCGAGTCCATCACCCGGCGCTTCCCCTGATTTCCTTGTTTTTCCATTCTTGAAAGAGGTAACGACATGACGATTCGATTTGACGGCCGCGTGGCCATCGTGACGGGTGCTGGCAATGGCTTGGGCCGTGCGCATGCATTGGAGCTTGCACGACGCGGCGCCAAGGTGGTGGTCAATGACTTCGGCGGCAGCCGTGATGGTCAGGGCACTTCCTTCGATGCGGCGCAGAAGGTGGTCGACGAGATCCGTGCCGCAGGTGGCACCGCCATCGCCAACGGCGCCAACGTCTGCGACTTCGAGCAGGTGCTGGCCATGGTCGAGCAGGCCAAGGCCGCGTTCGGCCGCGTCGACGTGCTGCTCAACAACGCGGGCATCCTGCGCGACAAGACCTTCTCGAAGATGGAGATCGCCGACTTCAAGGCCGTGGTCGACGTGCACCTGATGGGCTCGGTGAACTGCACCAAGGCCGTGTGGGAAATCATGCGCGAGCAGAACTACGGCCGCATCCTGATGACCACCTCCGCTTCGGGCCTGTTCGGCAATTTCGGCCAGTCCAACTACGGCGCGGCCAAGATGGCGCTGGTGGGCCTGATGCACATGCTCACCATCGAAGGCAAGAAGAACAACATCCGCGTCAACACCATCGCACCAATGGCCGCCACACGCATGACCGAAGACGTGCTGCCGGCCGCCATGCTCGACGCCATCAAGCCCGAGCAGGTGACGCCCGCGGCGTTGTTCCTCGTGAGCGAAGACGCGCCCTCGAAGACGACGCTGTCGGCCGGCGGCGGCGCCTTCTCGGCATGCCGCATCGAGGACACCGCAGCGGTCTATCTCGGCCCGAAGGAGTGCACCGTCGACGGCGTGGCCGAGCACTTCGCGCAGATCACCGACTGGGACAGCGCGCGCGCCTATGACGATTCGAATGCCCAGGTGCATACGCTGATCCAGGCCGCGATCGCCGGGATGAAGGCCTGAGCAATTGGTGCCCGCCGGAAGCAAGGAGCATGTGTTGCTGCGTCACATCACCCGGCAAGAACAGGCGCTGCTGGCTTTTGCGGTGCGCGAAACGGGGCAGGGTGGCGAGGCGTCGGTGGAAGCCGTGCGTGCGCTGCTGGGCAAGCCACTCGAGAAGGCTGCGCAGTGAAGGTGGATAAATTCGTGTGGCACCGCATCAGCGCGTTCGTCTGGCGTGAAAACACAGGCCTGTGAGCGAAATGACCCATCCCCTTGGAATGACCGGGATCGAGTTGCTGCAAGCAGACATCGCGGGGAGAGTTCCACGCGCGTCGATGGCGCAGACGATTCCAATGTCGTTCCTGGAAATAGAACCAGGACGCGTCAGGATTTCTGCGCAAGCCGATACCCGGCATCTCAATCCGCTCGGTGGTGTCCACGGAGGCTTTGCTGCCACCGTTCTTGATTCCGCGACGGGATGCGCAGTCCACTCCACCCTGGAAGCAGGTGTTGGCTACGGCACCATCGATCTGCACGTGAAGATGTTGCGACCGATCCCAAGGGATCAGGAACTGGTCGCGGAAGCCACCCTCGTCCACATCTCCCGAAACATTGCGACGTCCGAGGGCTCCTTGACGACCACGGACGGCAAGCTCCTTGCAACCGCGACGGCGACCTGCTTTCTGAAGCGACCATGAGGGCCGTCAAGGCATCAGAAATGATCAACATGTCAATCAAATTGCTTGCTATCGGCTTGTGCATCAACCTCATCGGTGCCTGCACGACAGCGCCACCGGTTGTCGCGCCCACGTCGCCCGCCGAAGTGGGCGAGTTGCGCGCGGGCACCGGCTTCTTGAAAGGCTATCTGGCGCCCGCCGAAGCCTTGGACAGCCTCGCCCTGTTGCCCCCGCCGCCGATTGAGGGATCGCCTGCGCTGTCAGCCGACACTGCCACGTTCAACACCCTCACGAAATTTCAAGGCACGCCGCGCGGCGCCATGGCGATCTCGGATGCGAACCTTAACTTCCCGGAAGCCGCTTCGGTGTTCTCGTGCGCGCTGGGGATGCAGATCTCCGAGAAGGGCACGCCCAATCTCAACATGCTGCTGAGGCGTACCTTGACCGATACGGCCTTGGCGACCTACAAGGCCAAGAACAAATATGCCCGTGTGCGACCTTTCATCATGCTCAAGGCGGGCAGTTGCACGCCAAAGGAAGAGGCGTTTCTGGCGAAGGATGGCTCTTATCCGTCGGGCCACTCAGCGATCGGGTGGGGATGGGCGTTGCTGTTGACGGAACTCGCGCCCGACCGCAAGGATGCGCTCCTGCAACGTGGCCGTGCATTCGCACAAGGCCGCGCCATCTGCGGCGTTCACTGGCAAAGCGACATCGACGCCGGTCGACTGGTGGGTTCTGCCGCGGTGGCGCAACTGCACGCCAACGCGGTGTTCAACGCACAGATGTCCGCCGCACGCGCGGAGATCGCCAGGGCGCGTGTGGTCGGCGCCCCGCCGACGGCGGCGTGTCTCGCCGAAGCCGCGACCATTGCGGGCTCAAGTTTGTCCGCTCCTTGATCATCATCAGGCACATGCCGATGGCTCGCCTTTCGTCGGTTTCGGCGCCGACTGTCTGCTCATGACGCCTTGACAACGCCCGGCGGCGTCCAGGTTTTGTCTGTGATCGCCGCGTCGGGCCAGTAGGCGCGCACAAAGAGAGAGAAGTCCGCGTCCCTTGGCGCAGGCAGCCAGTTGCTGCGCTGGAGTGGATCGCCGGGCTCGTCGGTCTGAACGTAGAGGGTCAGCGAACCATCGGGCGACGACTTCAGGTCCCTGTTCTTCGTGCCCAGCGAATATCGCTGGATCGGGTTCTCGACGAAAAAGTGCGCGGCGTCGTACATGGTGAGTGACCAGAAGCCGCGCACCGGCGGCAGCTGCCCCTTCGCAAAGGTTATGGTGTATTTGTTGTGGCCGTTGAGTCGCGCGCCGCTGGCGTCGAGGTCCTGGTACACGTACTTGGTCTCGGCGGGCGCGTTGACCAGGATGTTGGACTTGGCGATGGCGGTGCGGGTGAAGTAGTCGGTGCCGAACTGCGCACTGTTGTCGACGGTGGTCCAGTGGTTCGCCAGTGGAATGCCGAAGTTGCGGAATTGCAGCAGCGGTGTCACGACCTCCTGCTCGGCCCTGGTGGCTTCGTCGAGCACTGCCTGCTTTAGCTGCGCGTCGTTGCGAGCCAGTTCGATCAGGGCGTGTGCTTGTGCGTAACGCGCCTCCTCTCCTGGCATGGGTGGCGCATCGGCGAGCACCGCAGATAACTCGTCGATGAACTTGTCGGGGAAGACCCAGCGAGTCTCGCCGCTGCCGCTGTCGCCGGTAGGCGATGGCAGTTCCGGCAGCCCGTGCCAGTCGCGCTGCTTCGTCGTGCCGTCGAATTCCGCGAGCGGATACATGTCGATGCCGGTAATTACTGACTGTATCGCCTGCTTGTCCTCGGGCGTGTCATCCTGGAACACTCGCGGCACGACGAAGGCCGTGCTGGTGGAGGAGCGGAACACCCCGTTGATGCCTTCCGGTACCGCACCATCCCAAGTCGGACCGACCAGCAGGTAGAAGCCGGGCTTGCTGCCGTGCATCACGCCGAGCCTGGCGAAGCTGTCCGTACGCAAGTCGACGAGCTGGTAGACCCAGAAGCGCTTGCCGAAGTCCGGCACTTGGACCACGACGGCGGTCTCGTCGAGCGCGGCAATGCCGGCGCCGTAGACCACGTCCTGGTTTGGGCAGGCCACCCAGCGCTGCGAAGGCTGGATGTAGTCGCTGAGCATTGCCATGCGGTTCAGCGGTGCGAACGGCAGCACGCCGTTCATCAGCCCGACCTTCGGCGCCTGCTTGAACGCGAGGCGGCGGTTGTAGATGTTGATCATGGGCCAGGCCCAGACATAGATGTCGCGCGCGACGGTGCGGATGTAGGTCTCGGTGGTGCGCGTGCCTGGCACCGGCCCCGGCGGAGAATCTTGTGTTCGAGGGGGACTTGCCAAGTCATTCGCTGCGGCGATGCCGCTAAGGGTCTTCTTCATTCGAATCCTTTTCGGGAGCGCTTGCATGCCGGCCGAGAAATGGCGGCCTCGACGATTCTTCGCAACGAGGCCATCAGTGTCAACGTCGTTCAGCCGAGGCGTCCACCGACCGGCGAGGACGGTTTGACACCTTCCATCGCGCCGCCAAGAATGGCCTCCCCGCAACTATCTGGAGTTCAAAGTTGGCAACCTCTGCTGCCGCGCAGTCCACGGCTCTTGACCCCAGCGACCAGCAGGTCAGCGATGCCTATATCTATCTGCTGTCCCGCCTGCTCGTGCTGCGCCAGCAGCAGCTCGACTTCGAGGAAGGATTCCAGTGGAACCAGTTGGTCCACCGTGAACCCGGACAGGTGGTCTGGCCCAATCCCAATCTCGACGTCGCCTACTCCGAAGCCTGGGTCGCGATCGACGATGAGAGCTGGCTGGACGTGTCCGTGCCTGAGATCACCGGGCGCTACTACACGGTGCAATTCCTCAACGGGTGGGGCGAGACGGTCGCCAATATCAATGAGCGCACGTATCCCGGGCACTCGCACGGCAACTTCGCGGTCTGCCTGAAGGACGCCCAGGTCAAGCTGCCCCCCGGTACCCAGCGCATCGACGTGCCGGTGCGGCACATGCGTGTCCTGTCGCGCGTCGAGCTCGGCGCCACCTGGGATGAGGCAGTCGCCTTGCAGCGGCGAGTCATCTTCAGCATCGTCGGCAAGCCGATCCACCCGCCGGTGCCACAGACCGTCATGTTCGATTCCGAAAACCTGCCTGGGGTCGAAGCCTTCGAGTCCGCCGATCTCGCCCTTGACAGCGAGGCCGACATCAACCCGGGGATGGAAAAGCTGCAGGCCGACACGCGCGCGATTGCCCAGGTCGTCAAGGACCCCGCGCAGCGGCAACGCATCGACCAGGTCATCAGGACCAGGGCTTTCGATGACTTCCACAAAGCCTTGCCGAACGTGGGCCATGGCACCCGCAAGAACGGTTGGGTGCTGCCCTCGACGTCGGGCATCTACATGGATGACTGGCTGGTGCGCACGCTCGTGAACTACGGCGGCATCTGGGCCAACACACCGCAGGAGGTCATCTACTACAAGGGCTTCGTCGACAGCGCGGGCGCGGCGTTGTCGGGCGAACATGCCTACACCTTGCATTTCCCGAAGGAACACCTGCCGGCGCAGTACGCGACCTGGTTCTGGTCCGTGATCGGCGTCGACGCTGTCCACAAGCAGGTGTTGCCCAATGCGCTCAAGCGCTTTCTGCTGAACAACCAGTCCAACCTCGAATACGGCGCCGACGGCTCCCTGACGCTCCATTTCGCGGACCAGAAGCCCCAGGACGCGCCGGATGGCAACTGGCTCCCCACGCCCAAGGGAACCGACTACAACCTCACGTTCCGTTTCTACCGGCCCCAGGGCGCGGTGGCCGAACGCAGCTATTTTCCACCGGCGTTGGTGAAGGTGTAGCGCGTCGCAGGGCGGTCATCGTCCTGCGCGTGTGCAATCCCTGGAGGGCCCCCCTCAGGGTGCCTGGAGATGAGTCTGCTGGCGAGCCGGGGGTCGCGTTTCACCGTCGGACATCAGCAGCTCCATCTGTCGACGGCCCTCTTCATCGAGCTGCAATCCCATTGAGCGGTCGAACGCCTCGTCCAGCAGACGGCGTGCGCCGATGACCGCCTGTGCGGGCATGCCCGCAAGGCGCCGCGCGGTCGAAAGCGCGTGCGCCTGGAGGGCGTCGTCGTCTACGCACTGCCACACCATGCCCCATTGTTCGGCCTGCTCGCCAGTGATCTTGTCGCCGAAGAGGGACATGGCCATCGCACGCGGTCGCCCGACCACGCGCGGGAGCAGCCAGGTGGCGCCCAGGTCCGGCACGATGCCGAGTTGAGGCACTTGCGGCAAGGAGAAGTACGCCGAACGCGCCGCGAGTGCGACATCCGCGGCCAGGGCGATGCCCATCGCGCCGCCGATGCAAGGTCCGTTGATCGCAGAGATCACGGGCACCGGCGCCGCCAGGATGGCGCGTACAACGCGTGCGCCAGCCTCGAGCATCTCGGACAGCGCCGCAAGTTGAGCCTCGGTACCTTGCGCAGTACGCTGAGCGAACCAGCGCAGGTCGGCGCCTGCCGAGAACGCGCGGCCCTCGCCCGAGAGCACGACCGCCGCGGCGCCGCGGTGGAGGACATCGCCCAGCGCCGCGCCCAGGTGGTCGAGCAGGTCGGGGTCGAGTGCGTTGAGCGAAGCGGGCCGGTCGAGCGCGAGCACCGCCACGCGCTCATGCCATGTGGTCTTGATCATGTTCCTCAGAGTCTAGGAAGGGCCCCGGTGGCAAGACCCCCCCTTTTCGTGGGGTCGATGCGCGACGCCGCTTCACGACGGTTGCACCCACCCCAAAAAGAAGGGGTCGGAGAAATCACCCTGCCGCCTAAGCTGCTCCGTATCCACTCCGAGACCCAACGATATGAGCGACATCTCCGCAGCCTTCCTGAGCGAGCAGGAAATCATGATCCGCGATTCGGCGCGCAAGGTCGCGGCCGAGGTTGTGGCGCCCACCGCCGCCGAGCGGGATCGCACCAGCGCCTGGCCGCGCAACGAACTCAGGACGGTCGGCGAGCTTGGGTTCCTGGGCATGCTGACCCCGGAGGCCTACGGCGGCGCGGGCGTGAGCTTCGTTGAATATTGTTTGGCGATCGAAGAGTTCGCCGCTGCGGATGCGGGCTTTGCGACGCTGATGCACGTGCACAACTCGGTCGGTTTCATGATCAGCAGGGCAGGCAGCGAAACGCAGAAGCACAAGTACTTGGCCAAGCTTGCCATTGGCGAGCACATCGGCGCTTTCCTGCTCAGCGAGCCGCACGCGGGTTCGGACACCGCGGCCTTCCGCACGACGGCGCGCCGTGAAGGCGACCACTACGTGCTCAACGGAAGCAAGCAGTTCATCTCGAACGGCAGCGAAGCTGGCGTGGGGCTGGTGCTGGCCGTGACTGACAAGGCCGCCGGCAAGAACGGCAGCAGCCTGCTGATCGTCGATGCAAAGGACCCTGGCTACAAGGTCGCACGCGTGGAGCACAAGCTCGGCCAGCGCTCGGCCCACGTGGCTCAGATCCAGCTCGATGACTGCCGTGTGCCGATCGAAGACATCATCGGCGAGGAAGGGTCGGGATACAGGCGCATCATGGGCTCGCTTTCCGAAGGGCGCGTGGCGATCGCGGCCGTGGCGATCGGCGCGGCGCGCGCGGCGCTGGATGCGGCTGTGAAGTACGCCAGGGAGCGCGAGGCCTACGGTGCGGCCATCATCAAGCTGCAGGGCGTGGGCTTCGATCTCGCCGACATGGCCACGAAGGTGGAGGTGGCGCACCAGTACATGCTGCACGCCGCTCGGTTGTGCGAGGTCGGCCTGCCATGCGCGAAGGAGGCCTCGATCGCCAAGCTCTTCGCCAGCGAGATGGCCGAGAGCGTGTGCTCCGACGCGTTGCAGATCCACGGGGGCTACGGCTACCTCACCGACTTTCCGGTGGAGCGCTACTACCGCGATGTGCGCGTGACCAAGATCTACGAGGGCACCAGTCACATCCAGAAGCTCATCATCGCGCGCAGCCTTGATTGAGGCGCAGTTCGCCATCACGGCTGGCTGCCTTGGCAAGTCACCCGTGCGAAGCGCGCTCGATGCAGTCAAGCGAACGCTACGAAGCGAGGCTGGTGTGAAGCACGTGTTCGGAACTTGGACCCCGAACCAGGATCATCTGATGTGGGGTCGTAAGGTAGCTCGGCGAGGAAACCAGTTGTTGCGTTTACTGGCGCCACGCACCCGGCTAAAGCTAGACTGCCCTCCAAGTGCCAGGCTGGGTCGCTGTAGCGCCTTCGGCGTTCGGGTCGGGCCGAATTCAAGGAGTGCACATGGCAACCAATCAGCCTCAACGGCAACCCTCCTCCTCGGCGACGGGACCTGCAGAGAAAGGATTGGCAAAACCGAACATTTTGGTCATCTGGGGTGATGACATCGGGTTGTGGAACCTTTCCTGTTATAGCCGTGGTTCGATGGGCTACCGCACACCAAACATCGATCGGATAGCGAATGAAGGAGCGATCTTCACCGACCACTACGGCCAGCCCAGTTGTACAGCGGGTCGTGCGGCTTTCATCACTGGACAGCTTCCAATTCGCACCGGGTTGACCACGGTCGGCCTGCCTGCCGCCAAGCTGGGTCTGCAAAAGGAAGATCCGACGCTGGCCGAGGTCCTCAAGCCGCTGGGATATGCGACCGGCCAGTTCGGCAAGAATCATCTGGGTGACCGCAACGCGAGTACCTTCCGACCGTGCACGGATTCGACGAGTTCTTCGGCAACCTCTATCACCTGAACGCCGAAGAAGAAACTCTGAACGTTGACTACCCGGACGATCCCTCCTGGAAAGCAAGGCTGGGGCCTCGTGGCGTGCTCCATAGCTGGGCAACCGACGAGGACGACGTTACCGTCGATCCGCGTTTCGGGCGAGTGGGCAAGCAGAAGATCGAAGATACTGGCCTGCTCACGCCTAAGCGGATGGAACGGGTGGACGAGGAGTTCATGGGTGCTGCCTTCGAGTTTATCGACAAGGCGCACACCGAGGAGAAGCCCTTCTTCGTCTGGCTCAACACGTCGCGCATGCATGCGTTTACACATGTTCCGCAGGAGTACCTCGACCGAGCGAAGCAGTACACCAGCGGGACCGATGTGCACTGCGCAGGCATGCTCCAGCACGACGAGCACATCGGAATGGTGTTGAAGAAACTCGATGATCTGGGCATAGCGGACAACACGATCGTCATCTATTCGACCGACAACGGACCCGAGCATTCGACATGGCCGCACGGCTCGACGACGCCTTACCGCAGCGAGAAAATGACGACATGGTGGCATCCGCGTGCCAATGATGGTGCGCTGGCCCGGGCACGTCCCGGCGCGCCGCGAACTGAATGGCATTCACTGTGGCGAGGACGTCTTTGCCACACTGGCCGCGATCGCTGGTGCGCCTGACATCAAGGAGCGGCTCGACAAGGGCGACAAGCTCGGAAGTGCGGATATGACTTACAAGTGCCACATCGACGGCCTCAACCAACTGGATAACTGGACCGGAAAGACGGAGAACTCGGCGCGCAACCTGTTCTTCTACTACGAGGAATCCAAACTTCAGGCCGTTCGCTGGAACCAGTGGAAGCTCCATTTCGCCACGCGGACGGGCTACTACGGTACAAAGGCCGAACTCGAGATCCCGTGGTTCTTCAATATTCGTCAGGATCCATTCGAGTCCTATGACCAGGCGCCGGGACCGCGAGCCCTCGTGAGCCAGGAGCACTCGGGCATCGGAAACATCATCATCACGCTCGTCGGTGAGCACCTTTCAACGTTCAAGGAGTTTCCGCCGCGTCAAGAAGGGGCTTCGCTCAACATCGACTCGTTGATGGAAAAGATGATGCGCTCCAGATCGGCACAGTGATCCCAAGGGGCGCCCTAGCGCAGGGTCGGCACGCGCGAACTTCCGGATTTGGCCTTAACGCCAGTCCACGACATGCGACATGCAGAAGCGGCGGGTTCAACGCGATTGCGTGGGCAGTTGCACGTGATCGCCCATCGGATGTCGGGTAACGATTGCGGATTCAACCGGTCGATGCAACACATTCGCTGAACATCTCAGCGGGTGTATGGAAGCCCAGCGTCTTGCGCGGCCTCTCGTTCAATTGTCTCGCGATCGCGTTGAGTTGAAGCTGTGAGAGGTCGAATTCGCCAATGGCGTCGCTGATGAAGTGCGCCAAGTGCCCCTCCGGCAGCCACTCCTGCAACATCTCGGACAGCAGCAGCATCATCTGCTGCGGGTCGTAGGGAAGATAGTTCGCGGCCATGCCCGATCAACGAACGACCTCTCACTCACGTCGACACAAATCTGCCCTTCCGCCGCCCAGACTCCTAGCCGAATCTCGTCTGCAGTGAACTTCAACTGCTTGGCAGCTTCGCCCGCTCGTGAGTGGTGCTTAGAGTCGCCGCATTGTCGACACTTGCCCTCGCGGCTCTGTCGATCGCGTCGAAATCCTGGCGGCCTACAGTTCCGGAAAGGACTCGGCCGCAAACCGGACGCGGGAACCAACTCAATCTCCTGAATCCGGACCGAGTGCAGGGCCGATCAAGCTAGTCCCCCGAGAGCTTCGTGGAGACGAGTTCGGAGTCGCCTGTTGGGCGCGGCCGCCCGAATGCCAATCCCTGCCAAACTGCGGGCATGAACGGGCCGGCGTGCCATTGGCAAGCGGGAAAGCGCGCTCCTACAGCACTCGGGGCAGCACGTTGATTAACAGAAATAGGACGATGAAGATCACCCCAAACACCGCGCCGAGCCTCCAGTAGTCGCCAGCGGGTAGGTAGCCGCTGCCGTAGTAAACCGGGCTGGGCCCGGTGCCGTAGGGAGTGAGGATCCCCATGATGCCAAGAGTGACCACCAGCATCAGCGTGAAAGGCTCCATAGGCATGCCGGGAACACTCGAACCCACGGCCAGCATGACGGGGAGCATGGCCGTGGTGTGGGCGGTGACGCTGGCGAATAGATAGTGCGAGAAAAAGAAGATCAGCACCAGGATGACGGCTGCGACAGTGGGTGAGAACCCGACCATGTGGACCGCGATAGCGTCGGCAAACCACTTGACGAAGCCCGTCCGGCCGAGACCGTCCGCCAGGGCGACCAGAGTGGCAAACCAGGCAAAGGTGTTCCATGCCTGCTTGTTTGCCAGCATGTCTTCCCATGTGATTACTCGCGTGAGCAGCATCAGCGAGATCACGACCAGCGCCGCTGTGGTCGCGTTCATGATCTCGCCGCCGAAGATCCACAAGGTAAGGGCCACGAGAACGAGGACCCCCAGAATGATTTCTCGCAAAGAGAGCCGCCCCATCTTGACCAGTTCCTGCGCGGCCCATGCTGGAACTTCCTTTCCCTCCTTCACTTCGGGCGGGTACAAGAAGTAGGTGAGCAAGGGCACGGCCAGCAGCATCAGAATGCCCGCCGGCGCAAAGGCCAGAAACCACCGCATCCACCCGATCTCCACGTTGACCGCCTTCTTTGCCAGCTCTACCGCGAGCAGGTTAGGTGCCAATGCGGTGAGAAACATCGAACTCGTCACGCAGGTGGTGGCAATCGCAGTCCACATGAGGTAAGAGCCGATGCGCCGCGCGGAGGGATCGTTTGGCCTGGAGTCGTAGAGCGGCGGCAGATTCCGGATGACAGGGAAGATGGTGCCGCCACTTCGCGCCGTGTTCGATGGCGTGAAGGGCGCAAGAAGGGTGTCCGCCGCTGCAATCGCGTAGCCCAGGCTGAGCGTCCTGCGGCCCATGGCTCGCACCAGCAGCAATGCGATGCGCTTCCCGAGGCCCGTCTTTTCGTAGCCCAGGGCAAACATGAATGCGCCGAAAATCAGCCACACGGTCCCGTTGGCGAAGCCGGACAATGCCCAGGCCAGCGAGGCATTGGCAGCCTTGAAGCCGGGCCGGGCCAACTCTGCCGGGCTGAAGAATACCCATTCGGACAGGACGGTGACGAGCGTGACCGCGATGAGGCCGATCGCCGCTCCGGGCAGCGGCTCAAGCATGAGCCCGACGATCACGCCAGCGAAGATCGCAAAGTAGAACCACGCATGCTGCCCCAAGCCGTCCGGCGCGGGAATCATCGCGATAGCAATCGCCACGGCTACAGGCGCAAGAGCCTTCCACCAAGTGCTCATGGGACCTCCTCGCTGTGCTATCGTTTCTTTCATCCGCCATGGGAGGGATCGCCGCCGCGCCCACCTGGCCGATGAGAAGGACCGACAAGATGGTACGCCTCATCGTTGAAGGCCGGTCCATTGCTGCCCCGGCCACCAGCTCGATCCTGCAGGCCTTCGTGCAGGCCGGGGAGACGCTCGTGGAGGGAGTCGGGTGCATGGGGCAGGGCGTGTGCGGCTCCTGCCGCGTCCTGGTCCGCCGTGCCGGTCAGCCGGACGTCGAGACCGAACTGGCCTGCGAAACCGTGGTCGAGGAGGGCATGCAGGTCTCGTTCCTCGACTACCTCACGCCTTCGACGCACCACGTCTATCGGATCGAGGACATCGCCGACAGCTGGCAGGCGCCGCGCAAGCTGCTCGAGGTCTTCCCCGAGGCGCCCCATTGTCGTCACTGCGGCGGCTGCGACCGTGCATGTCCCAAGGGCCTGGATGTTCAGCGTGGCGTGAACCTCGCTGTGGAGGGCGAATTGGGAGCGTCCGGCCAGGTCTTCGACGAATGTGTCATGTGCAACCTCTGCACCTTGGCGTGTCCGGAGCACATCGACCCGAACCACCTTGGCCTGTTCGTCCGGCGCATGATTGCAAGTGTTTCGCTACGGCCTGCCGACGTCATGCGACGCATCGAGCAGATCGAGCGCGGTGAGATGTCGATCGACTTCGGCGCGCCAGGTGCGCGGCGGCCAGGCTGACGGACAGGTTGGCAGACCATGGCCACCTCGATTCCTTACGAAGAAGCGCGCCGGCGCTATCAGCCGAGCATGGCGCTCGCGCTTCGCAGCGACACCACGGCGGTCGAGCAACTGCTCAAGGACTGGCATCCCGACCATGGAGCCAACGCGCGCGTTCCGCTTGCCGTCGGAGTCAACCAAGGTGACCCCTGCCAGCCCGAACTCGCGCGCCAGCTCCACGCCAACTCGTTGATCGACGACATTGACATTGCTGGCGCACAACTGGTGACGACCGACGTGCTGGTGGTCGGAGGCGGCGGCGGGGGGTGTGCTGCGGCGCTGACCGCCGCGAAGCATGGTGCGAAGGTCATCCTCGCCACCAAGCTGCGCCTGGGCGACAGCAACACGGTGATGGCCGAGGGCGGCATCCAAGCCGCAGTGGGCGCAGATGACAGTCCGCAGCTTCATTTCGAGGACACCTTGCGCGCCGGTCACTTCTGTGGCGAGCCTGATCTGGTGGCCCAGATGGTGATGGACGGCCCGGATGTCCTCCGTTGGCTCATCCAACTCGGCATGATGTTCGATCTCGAGGAGGGCCGCCCCATGGGCGGCAAGCTGCTGCGCAAGAAGCCGGGAGGTGCGTCTGCGGCGCGTATTCACTCGTACCGCGACTACACAGGGCTCGAGATGATGCGCGTGTTGCGCGAGGCGGTGGATCTCGATCCCGACGTTTCGGTATGGAACCGGTGTCCCACGGTGGAACTGATGTCCGATGAGCGCGGATGCTGCGCTGGGGCGGTGATCTACAACCTCGAATGGCGCAGTTTCGTGATGGTGCGGGCGCGGTCGGTGATTCTCGCGACGGGTGGAGCGGGCCGGCTGCACCTCAATGGCTTCCCTACCTCCAACCACTATGGGGCCACCGCCGACGGGCTGGTGCTCGCGTACCGCATCGGAGCAAGGCTGCGTGAGCTCGATTCATTCCAGTACCACCCGACCGGCATCGCTCATCCACAGCATCTGGCGGGCGGACTGATCTCCGAGGCGGCCCGCTCCGCGGGTGCGAAGCTGATCAACGGCAAAGGTGAGCGCTTCATTGACGAGCTCAAGGCCCGCGACGTGGTGGCCTCCGCGATCCTGCGTGAATGTGGCGAGGGGCGGGGGATCGAGCGTGATGGCCAGCTCGGTGTCTTCCTCGACACACCGACGCTCGAGAAGGAGCACCCGGGCATCCTGGAAAAGCGTCTTGTGACATTGAGGCATCTGGCCGGCAAGTGCGGCCACGATCCGGCGCAGGAGCCTTTCCTTGTCTACCCGACGCTGCACTATCAGAACGGTGGGGTCGCCATCGGCAAGCACGGCGAGACCAGTGTCGGCGGCCTGCACTGCGTGGGCGAGCTGAGCGGGGGCATCCATGGTCGCAACCGCCTGATGGGGAATGCCTTGCTCGACATCCTGAGCATGGGAAGACGCGCCGGTGCGAAGGCGGCCGAATCGGCGGGTCGCGTGATCACAGGCCGAGCCAGCATCGCTCACATCCATGCCTGGCAGCGCGAGCTCACCCTGGCAGGACTGCCCTTGGAATCGAGGTCGCCGCAACTTTTTCCCGACTATGCGCATTTTGACCTTCGCGCGGACGCGAGCATCCGCCAGCACGCGCGAGGTCACCGGGTGGCCGGCGTGCGCTGAGCTGCCGCAGGAAGGACAGGATGCACGCACCGAATCAAGTACTGCTGAAGGACAACATCCTGGTGGGCGCCGATCTTTCTGCATGGATTGAGCGCGGTGGGGGCGAGGGTTTGGCCAAGGCATTGCGTGAGCCTGCTCAAGTGATCGCGGAGATCGAGCATTCTGATCTAAGGGGAATGGGCGGCGCCGGCTTTGCGACCCATCGCAAATGGGCGCCCGTGGCCGCCGCGCCGGACGGCGACAAGTATGTTGTCTGCAACGGAAACGAGGATGAGCCTGGCACCTTCAAGGACCGGTTCCTGCTCGAGCACACGCCGCATCAGGTCATAGAAGGTGCGCTGATTGCTGCTGTCGCCACGCGCGCCAACCACGTGATCATTTACGTGAATCCGCATCAGCCACGCGCGCTGACCGTCACTCGCGAAGCCGTTGGTCAATGGCGCGAACATGAACATTTCACGGCAATCGAGGAGCTTCTTGGCGGGCCGCTGTCGCTGAATGTGGTCCCGAGTTCAGGTTTCTATATCGGTGGCGAGGAAACGGCCGTGATCGCAACCGTCGAAGGCGGATTTCCCTTCCCGCGTCGCAAGCCGCCTTTTCCTGCCGAGAACGGCGTGCATGGAGCGCCGACCATCGTCAACAACACCGAAACACTGGCGCATGTGCCGGGGATCTTGCGGCATGGCGCCTCCTGGTATCGAAGCCTGGGACTCGGCAATGCGTCAGGCACCAAGCTCTATTCCCTCTCGGGTGACGTACTGCGGCCCGGACTGTATGAACTGCCCATGGGAACTAGCCTTGAAGAACTCGTTTTCGTTCATGGCGGAGGCATGCTGTTAGGCAAGGAGTTCAAGGCGGTCTTCACTGGAGGGCCATCCAACACGCTGCTCACCAAACACGATCTGGATGTGCCACTGGATTTCGACTCGGTGCGTCAGAGGCGCTCGCGTTTGGGGACTGGCGCGATGATCGTGGTATCCCAAGGCACGAGCATTGTTCGCAAGGTGGCGGAATACGTGAACTTCTTCGCGCAAGGATCATGCGGCCAGTGCCCGCCTTGCAAGGGCGGAACCTTTCAGCTGGCGCGCGTGCTCAACCGCATCGATACCGGGCGTGGCGTGTACAGCGATCTAGAGTCGCTGATGAACTTGTGCCGCCTTCTTCCTGGCAGTGGTCGTTGTGGACTGATCGATGGTGCGGTGACGGTTGTGGAGAGTTCTCTGCACCACTTCATTGATGAGTACGAGGCACTGCTGATGGCCTAGCCAGCGCATGAGGCGGAACATGGGCCACCCTCGAAGGAGTTTCAGTGGCCCTGCCGACGCGCGTGGCGCGCGACGCCCCGCTGCGTATGCTGGGCGGGCACCTGCTCGCCACGCCCTGGCTGTACGAAGGCTTGAGCTCGAAGCCTTTCAGGATGGGGCAGCGCCCACCTCGAAGCGGCCGGATCATCCCACCAGGCCCTGGGTGGGGAACTTGATTACTTCGATCTCCGGTTCCGGGATCTACGACACGATCGTTCAGGCGGTCGCCATCAACACGAACACAACCTGCCGACTGGGGAAGGGTGCCGTTCTATGGCGCCTTCGATCTGATCGACTTCGTACATCCCAACAAGAACTACAGCGATCGACTGATCGGGCGACTCGCGATGACACTGGATCCGCTCACCACGAACTGCACGGAAGCGTGGAACACGGCGACGTTGCCGTCTTCCTCGAGCTTTCCGGGCCTGGACGCGGGTCAGCCCCGCACGCCGGACGAAATGGCGAAATCGCTGCGCGCCGCTTTGAGCGCAACGGCGCGGTGAGCGGACTTCGGCAGGAAAAGCCGATAGCAGTCTTCCGAGAACAACATCGCAAATTCCGCGAGCTACGCAGAGATCACGGCCTCTCAGCTTGTCGAGCGCGCGTTAGGCGTTCGGTGAACACCAGTAACTGGGTAAGACCTTGCCCGGATTCAGGATGCACTGGGGATCCAGGGAACGCTTGAGCAGGGACATGATCTTGAGTTCCTGCGTGCTCTTGTAGCGGGCCAACTCGCCGACCTTCAATTGACCGACGCCATGCTCTGCGCTGATGGAGCCCCCGAAGGCGTGCACGCGATCGTGCACCAATGCGTAGATTGCGTCTTGGTTCGCCAGCATGTCCGCGTCACCGAACGCCGACGAGGTGCCAACGTTGTAGTGAAGATTGCCGTCGCCGAGGTGGCCGAACGTCATGTTGACCAGACCTGGGAAGCGCTGTTGGAGCAGTGCATCGGTCTCCTGGACGAAATGCGGTATCTGGGAGATCGGCAGCGACACGTCGTGCTTGATGCTCTTGCCGGCTTCTGCTTGAGCCAAGGTGATGCTTTCTCGCAGGTGCCAAAGCGCCTTGCTTTGTGCGATGTTCTCGGCCACCACAGCATCGTCGGCTTCGCCGGCTTCAATGGCTTCTCCGAGCACGACTTCAAAGCGCTCACGTGCGTGCGCTTCGCTTTCGGCGTCCGAGATCTCGAGCAACGCATACCAAGGCGCGGCGGCCGACGGTCCTTCAAAAGGCAGGCGTTGTGCGGGATAGGTGCGCGTCACCATTTGAAGACACACCCCCGCCATCAGTTCGAACCCCGTCAACGATGCGGCGAAGCCCGAGCGGGCTCTGGCGAGCAGTTCGATGGCCTGATCGGCGCTGGAGAGTGCCAGCAAGGCGGTGCAGCGCGCGGCGGGTTGCGGGAACAGTTTGATGATTGCGGCCGTGATGATGCCGAGGGTGCCTTCGCTGCCGACATACAGGTCGCGCAGGTCGTAACCGGTGTTGTCCTTCCGCAGTCCGCGCAGCCCGTCCCAGATCTCCCCGTCTGCGCCAACGACCTCCAGGCCCAGTGTCAGATCGCGCATGTTGCCGTATCTGAGAACGCCGGTGCCGCCGGCATTGGTCGCGAGATTGCCGCCGATGGTGCAACTTCCTTCCGCGCCGAGCGAGAGCGGAAAGAAGCGACCTTCGGCGGTGGCGCGTTCCTGGACTGCCTGAAGAATGCAGCCTGCCTCCACGGTCATGGTGTCGTTGACTGTGTCGACGGCCCGGACACGATTGAGCCTGGACGTGAGCAACACCACTGCCTGTCCCGAGTCGTCAGGGGTGGCTCCGCCGCACAGTCCGGTGTTGCCACCTTGCGGGACCAGGGGAACTCCATGATCGGCACACGCCCGGACCACGTCAGCGACTTGTTGGGTGGTGCCCGGCCGCACCACCGCGATGGCTCGGCCTGTGAACCGGTTGCGCCAGTCGGTCAGGAACGGCGCCGCCTCGGCGCCGGTCAACACGTTGGTCGGTCCGACGATGTCCGAGAGCTTCGCGGTGAAGCTCATGCGATGCTCCGGTCGTTCGCTTTTGCGAGAACCGCGTCGCGCCGCTTCACGAAGCGCTCCCATACTTCCGGATTGACCAGGCGTGGTGCCTTGTGTCCGGCAAGAACCTGAATGATCTGCTCCGCACTCATGGCCGCGATGTTCGCGCGGCCTTCGTGGGAGACGCCTGCCGTGTGAAAGGTCGCGACCACATTGTCCAAAGCGAGGAGTGGGTTGTCCTTGGAGGGCGGCTCCTGCTCCCAGACGTCCAGTCCCGCGCCAGCGAGATGGCCGGATTGCAGGGCCTGATGCAGTGCGCCTTCGTCGTGCACGCCGCCGCGCGCGGTGCTGACGAAGATCGCGCCTTTCTTCATGGCCGAGAAGCGGTCGGCATTGAACATCTTCAACGTGGACGCGTCACGCGGGCAGTGCAAGGACACGATGTCAGCCTCGCGAACGAGCGTGTCGAGGTCGACACGCTCCGCCCCTCTCGCCTCGAAGTCGCCCGCGGCCAGCAGCGGGTCATACGCCAGAACGCGCATACCGAAAGCCTTGGCCAGCGCAGCCGTCTTGGTTCCAGCGTATCCGAGGCCCACAAGCCCCAGGGTCTTGCCGCCCAGGTCGTGGCCCATCACCGACTCGCGCGAAAAACCCTGGGTGGCCGTGCGCAGTTTGCGGTCCGACTCCACGATTCGGCGCGAGACGGCCAGCATGAGGCCGATGGCCATCTCAGCGACCGCGGCGGAATTCCCGCCAATCTGGCAGACGACCGCCACGCCGGCACGCGTACAGGCATCGACATCGACGGTGTCGTAGCCCGCACCGCCGGCCGAGACGCACAGCAGGTCGGGGCACCGCGACAGCAACTCTTCCTTGGCCCAGAACTGCTTGGGCAATTCGTCCTTGGCGGCGGAGATCTGGTAGACGTGGGCTTGCGTCAACGCCGCCCAGGTCGACGCATCATCCCCTCGCATGGCAGCGACCGTGAGTTGAATATCGTCTTGTTGCGAAAGCCGTTCATCGAAGACGGGATTGAGCCACTGGTTCAAGCGCACGACCCGCTTGGATTTCACTTCGGTCGACATGATGGATTCCTTGGTTGATTTGCGGGGGGCGTCGACACAACGCCGGTCGCAGGTTTTGTTCGGTCACCGGCCCGTCGCGGCGTGCAAGCTACTGTAGGCAGGCGGGTCGCTTGCACGGATCTGGGATGCACCCAGGACGCGAGGCGCGATCAGGCGAATCACTTTTCGATGAAGCAGTTCAGTCGAGCCAGGGTCTCGTCTACCCACGCCCGGTCGAAGCATCCCGCCTCGATGTCTGCGACCATCTTGTCCTCAACGACCTGCTTCTGCCGCGCCGCCGCCAGCAGTCCCTGGACGTCATCAAACGGGACGCACAGCAGTCCATCCTCGTCGCCGATCACAAGGTCGCCCGGCTCGATGACCATGCCATCAATGGCGATCGGAACGTTGATCTCACCAGGGCCATCCTTGTAGGGCCCGCGATGCGTCACGCCGGCGGCAAATACGGGAAAGGAGCCGGCACGCAGCGCACCGGCGTCCCGAATCGCGCCATTCATCACGAACCCGCCCAGACCTTGCTTGATGGCGTCGCCTACCATGATTTCACCCACTAGGGCGTTCGTCAGATCGCCGCCCGCATCCACGACGATGACGTCGCCCGGCTTGGCGAGCTGGAGCGCCTTGTGAATCATCAGGTTGTCACCTGGCCGGGTCTTGATCGTCAGCGCTGGACCGGCCATGCGGCCCCCTGCGTGCATCGGACGCAGGCGAGCTCCGCCCGCGGTCATTCGCGACATGCAGTCACTGACATTGGCGACGGGCACGTCGAGGAATTGGCGAGCCAGGTCGAGTTCGACAGCACGGCGCCTTTGAAGGATACGAAGTCCGTTGTTCATGATGAGTGTCCGGTTGCGTCGATGCTCAATCGAGCTTGATTTCTGCCGCCTTGACCACCGGCGCCAAGCGGGCGCGATCGGCCTTGTAGAGGTCGGTCATGGATTGGGGCGTGCCGCCGTGCAGTTCCGCACCGGTCGCAAGAATCTTGTCGCGCACGTCGGGCTGCTTCAGCAGTTCGTTGATTGCGACGTTCCACTTGTCGATGATCGGCTTGGGGGTACCGGCCGGCGCCATCACGCCCCAGACGCTGGCGAGCTCCACGCCCCGAATCCCGGTTTCGGTGAACGTCGGCACATTGGGAAGCACGGGCGAGCGTTTGGCCGCCGTCACAGCGATGGGACGGACCTTGCCGCCCTCGATCTGGCTCAGGAGCGTCGGGATGGAACCCATGTAGATGTCGACCTGGCCACCGATGAGGTCGGGCAGCGCCTGGGACATGCCGCGGTAGGGCACATGGGTGAACTTGACGCCGGAAGCGTTCTGCCACAGTTGGGTGACCAGGTGCGCGATGGTACCGGTGCCGGGTGTCGCCACCGTCAAGCTCCCGGGCTTCGCCTTGGCCGCGGCAACGACGTCGGCCAGCGTCTTGTAGGGAGAATCGGCCCGCACGACGAGCACCACCGCACCGCTGGCGACGGAGGACACCGCCTCCAAATCCTTGACCGGGTCGTACGTCATCTTGCTGTACAGAAGCGGGTTGAGCACGACGTTGTCTGTCTGGGCCATGACGAGTGTGTAGCCGTCCGGCTTCGCCTTGGCCACCGTGTCCAGGGCCAGATTGCCGCCGGCGCCCGGCTTGTTGTCGACGGTGATGACCCAGTTCAGCTTGCTCGTCAGCGCTGTCGCCAGCAGGCGTGAAAGGCTGTCCGTGCCCCCGCCGGCTGGGAATGGGACGACCATCCGGATGGGTCGTTCCGGATAGCCTTGCGCGACGGCACTGGCAGCACCGATGCAGAGCAGAACCGCCGTCGAAATTCGCATCAGATTGCGCATGTGTGTCTCCTGAGGTAGTAAGAAAGCGGCTTCAGGCCGCAAGTGGGGGTCAATTGGCGTGGGTAGACAGCAGCCAGTCGAGGGCTTGCTCGACGCTGGGCTCGGCTACTTGGATCGGGTGGGTTGCGAGCGATTCGGTGGTCTTATGGAAGCGCTCTTCGACACCGGGCAAAACAACGGAGCGCAGCCCTAGCAAAGTCAGCTCCCTTTGCGCGTCTTGCACCTCGTGCGCGCGCCGCTTCGCGTGGAGCACATGCGTGCGAACCATCGAGTCGATGAAGGACCGCAAGGGAATCTGGTCGATGTCGCTCAGCTGTGCGTACAGCTTCTCGCGCACGCCCTGCTTTTCGGCGCTCATGAGCAGTTCGACGCTCAACGCTTCCATGCCCTTGGTAAGAACACTGCGCAGGAACTTGAGCGAGATGGCATCCCCCACCACTCCGTCGGGGATGACCTGCAACCGTCCACCAGCGCGCTCGATGATCTCCTTGAGTTCGCTGGCGTCCTTACCTGCGGCGAGCAATGGCGTCCGCACCCCTGTCAGCGAGATCCCGCCCATGATGGCGGTATCGACATAGGAAACGCCGTGCGCGTGGGCCGTGCTTTCGGCTTTGCGTTTGCTCTCCGGGCTGGCCGTCGTCAGGTCAGCGAACCGAGCGCCCTTCTTCATGAACGGCACCAGCTCCTGCACCACGGTGAGCGCGACATCGCCCGTGACGCACGACAACACCCAATCTGCTTCGGCCAGCCAGGTGCCAGGCTTCTCGTGCACCACCACATGAAGGTTCTGCGCCAGGGTCGTGGCGGCAGGCGTCATGCGAATCTCGCACGCGCTGAGCGCAAACGCCGCTGCGTGCAAAGGCGCAGCGTAGCAACGCCCCACTTCTCCCAGCCCAATGAGGGCGATACGCGTGTTCATGAAAGTGGCTCCATGCTGTGAGAATACAAAATAAATACAAACACAGGAACATGAGCAAGGGTAAACACTATGATTTACTCGGCATGGTGGGACTGAGGAAGAAACTGAAGGACATAAATGCTTCTGTTTTGTACGTTGCGGTCGAGTTCAAAGTGCATGTGAATACAATCTCGGCAACCAACGACGGCGGAAGATTCGATGCGTAACGGAAGCGATAGCGCCTATGAAGTGCTCAGGGAACGCCTGGTTGGCGGCCACTACAACCCAGGCTCCCAGCTAAAAGAGGAGCCGATTGCGCGCGAACTAGGCTTGAGCCGCACGCCCGTCCGAACGGCGCTCAGGCGACTGGTGGAGGAAGGACTGGCAACGGATGCGGTCGGTCAAGGCATCCACGTGGCCAAGTGGACCGAATGGGATGTCGAAGAGACGTTTCAGCTCCGCATGCTGCTCGAGCCCTACGCTTCCTACCTCGCGGCGACGCGAGGGGGCGCGGACCTGCTAGCGCGCCTCCAGGCCAGTAATCTTGAGATGGAAGCCGCCATTCGCCTGGGAGGAAACGCGGGAACAGAAGGCGTGCAGGAGGCGAATCGCAAGTTCCATCGAGCGCTGCTTGATGCAGCAGGCTCTTCACGGTTGCGCTCCATGCTCGACACCATCATCGACATGCCAATCGTCGTGCGATCGTTCTACCTCTACACGTCGGCTGAACTGGAGCAGAGCCTTCACCACCACCGCGACCTGACGTTGGCTGTAGCGGCCAAGGACGGGGAACTCGCACGTCAGGTGATGCAGCTGCATCTGCGCATGTCATACCATCGATTCATGCAGCACAGAAGCGAGTATGCGAAGTCGCGCCGGCAGACGGACTGAGGTGGTGCGCTGCTTCCGGCCTCGCAGTGAGCAGATGAGCGGACCCGGAAGGCCGCCAGATGTGTCCAAGTCCAGTGCCTATGGCAGCACGTGCGTGATCAGCTCGGGGCGCAACTCGCGAATCGGGAGACCACAGGGAAAAGCCGGCTTCACGAAACTCCTCAACCGTCGGGTCCGCGTGTTCCGGGTCCCAGGTCCCGCCAAGCAGCACGAGTGCCTTGTCGGAATCGGTCGATAGAAAAGCCTCCCAAGACGAAAGTGCCATTCGAGCCGCTAAGCGGTAAGGCTCGAAGGCAGCGGATGCATCGCGTGATTCGCAGTAGCGTGCAAGCGGCAGCCGATTCGACACCCCGCAGAGCCCAGTTGCAGGTCGCTATGCGGCGACGTCGAACAACCCAGCGGTACGAGTTATGCCCCTAGCCAGCGCGCCTCGAACCACTCGCCACGTCGGGTTGTTTCCTCCACGCAGCCCACAAGCAAGTCCGCGACGCGTCGCACATGCTGGCCGACCACCCGGTTGGCCGGAAGCGCCAAGACGATCGTGCGCGTGATCCGCGGGTCGCTCAAAGGCGCGGCCGATCCTGTTTTGCGAGCCATGTCTTCAGCAACGGAAATCGCGGGAAGGATCGTCAGCCCGTGCCCACCGATCGCCAGGCTTCGCTGTACGCTCATCGCATTCGTCTCGGCTGCAATCGTCAACTCGACGTGCGAGACGGCGCAGGCGTGATCGACCAGCGTGCGGATGCCGTGTGGCGCACTAGGGAGGATCATCGGCTTGCCGGCAAGGCTCGCGAGCGTCACGGGCCTGTCCTTGCGCAGTTTGGCTGACGGCGGGCCGAGGACCCAGAGCGCCTCCTCGACGAGTGGCGTCGTCTGAATGCTGGAAGACCGCTCCGCGCCGTAAAGCAACGCAGCATCCACTTCGCCCGACTCCAACCATTGCGCCAGCGTGCCTGCGTAGCCCATCACGATCCTGATGCGGATGCCGGGGTGGGCTTCAGCTACCGCTTTCAAGAGCGGACTCGACAACAGATCGCAGGTACTGGGAAGCAGTCCCAATGTCACGAGGCCGCTGATGCCATTCGAGGACCCGCCGATCTCCGCTCTAGCGCGGTCCAACTCCAGCATCGCGCGCCTCGCATAGCCGACCAACGCCCGACCTGCATCGGTGAGCACCATGCCATGGCGTTCTCGTTCAAACAGTTCCGCGCCGACGTCCTCCTCCAACAGACGAAGCTGCCTCGAAACCGCTGGTTGGACGAGGTTGAGCAACTCTGCGGCGCGGGTGACGTTGCCCGTGTCGCAGACGGTGAGGAAGGCGCGCAATTGTTTGAAGTCCATGGCTGGCCCCATGCGATGTCAAAAGTTGATGGTGACATCACTTCTTTCTATTGGATGTGACGTGCCATCAAATTATATGATTTCTACACGCCGACTTCACCACCAGCACCAACACCGTCACCAACAACGGAGACACCGATGAGCGAAACACCCACCACAGCGCCCGCCTGGCAGCAGGACATCTTCAAGGTTCTCAAGGAAGGGGACGTGCGCCAGATCGCGTACGTGCCCGACGCGGGACATTCACACGTCATCCGCTCCGCCATCGCGGACCCGGACATCCAGGACATCGTCTTGACGACAGAGGAGGAGGGCGTCGCGGTCGTAAGCGGGGCCTGGCTCGGCGGCCAGCGCGCCGTATTGCTCATGCAGAGCAGCGGCGTTGGCAACTGCGTCAACATGTTCTCGCTGTTGTCGAGCGCCAACTTCCCGTTCTTCACCTTGGTGACGATGCGCGGCGAGTACGCGGACTTCAACCCGTGGCAGGGGCCCATGGGTCGGGCAACCCAGGGAGCGCTCGAGCTCATGGGCATCACGGTCCTTCGTGCGTCGGATCCGGCGCAAGTCGAGGAGATCGTCAGGGCTGGCTTCGACGCCGCCTTCGAAGCAGGGGACCGCGTTGCCGTGCTGCTGGGACAAAACCTGATCGGACGCAAGAAGTGGGAGCGCAAGTGATGACCAAGAACACCGCCAGGACGGCCAACCGCCGCAAGTTCGTTTCCGCGCTGCTGGAAGCCCTTCCGGACGCGCTCGTCGTGACCGGACTCGGTTCCGCGTCGTACGACGTCTTCGCCGCCGGGGATCGCGACAACAACTACTACCTCTGGGGTGCGATGGGAGGGTCGACCTCACTCGCTCTCGGCCTCGCCCTTGCGCGGCCGGACAAGTCCGTGCTGGTGATCACCGGCGATGGCGAACAGCTCATGGGTATCGGCAGCCTGGCGACGATTGCTGCAAAGCAGCCGCGCAATCTGACGATCGTCGTGCTCGACAACGGGCACTTCGGCGAAACCGGGATGCAACGCAGCCATACGAGCCTTGGGACCGACCTGGTGGCCGTGGCCAAGGGTTTCGGGATCGCCGATGCCTACTCGGTCGACAGCGACGAGCACTGCGGCGAGATCGCCAGCCGGGCGGCCGCGCGCCAGGGGCCCACCTTCGTGCAGGTTCGAATCGACGCGGACGAGCCGCCCCGAGCCCTGCCGCCGCGCGACGGGGTCTACGTCAAGAACCGGTTCCGTGCTGCGCTGGGCCTGAAGCCGTTCTGAACGGCAATCGCGCAGGCCCGTCGATCCAGGCCTGTGCGCATCGTCAACGAAGGGCGCCGGTAGAGGCGGCCGACAAAGGAGACAAGCATGACGCGTTCACTCGCCGGGAAGGCGCTCGGCCTTTATCTCGCACATGGCGCCTTGCTCAAGTGAGGATTCCATGGAACGCTATCAACTTCGCATCGATGGCCAATCGGTCGACCCTGTCGGTGCTGTCTGGTTCGAGAGCCAGAACCCGTACACCGGCCAGGCCTGGGCAGAAATCCCGCGTTCGGATGCGAGCGACGTGGACCGCGCCGTCAAGGCCGCCCACCGTGCGCTGACCGAGGGCCCATGGGCCGAGATGTCGGCCAGCCAGCGCGGCATGCTGCTTCACCGCCTGGGCGACCTCATCGCTCGCGATGCCGCCAAGCTGGCGGCCACCGAAGTGCGCGACAACGGGAAGCTGCTGGCCGAGATGCTTGGCCAGCTCAACTACATCCCGCAGTGGTACTACTACTTCGGAGGATTGGCCGACAAGATCCAGGGCACGACACTGCCGCTGGACAAGAAGGGCTACTTCAGCTTCACGCGCAATGAACCACTGGGCGTGGTGGCCGCCATCACGCCGTGGAACTCGCCGCTGATGCTGGCGAGCTGGAAGATCGCTCCGGCGCTGGCCGCCGGATGCACTGTCGTCGTCAAGCCCTCGGAGTTCACCTCGGCTTCCACGCTGGAGTTTGCCGAGCTGTTCGACGAGGCCGGATTTCCGCCGGGCGTCTTCAATGTCGTCACCGGCTTCGGCGGAGAAGTCGGTACGCCGCTGGTCGAACACCCGCTGGTGCGCAAGATCAGCTTCACCGGCTCCGACGCCACCGGGCGAATCATCAACGAGAAGGCAGCCCGAAACTTCAAGCACACGGCGATGGAACTGGGCGGCAAGTCGCCCAACATCGTGTTTGCCGACGCGGACATCGACCAGGCCGTCTTCGGTGCCATCTCGGGCATCTTCGCGGCGACGGGGCAGACGTGCATTGCCGGCTCACGCCTGCTGGTAGAGGACAGCATTTACGACACCGTCGTCGAGAAGCTGCTCGCCGTGGCCAGAACGGCCCGCATGGGTGATCCGATGGATCCGGCCACGCAGGTGGGTCCAGTCACGACGCCGCCGCAATTCAGCAAGGTGCTCGAGTACATCGCAGTGGCACGCGAGGAGGGTGCCACCCTGCTGCTGGGAGGCGAGCGCGGCGACGCGCCCGAGTGCGGCAGCGGTTGGTTCGTGCAGCCCACCATCTTTGGCGACGTGCGCAACGACATGCGTATTGCGCAGGAAGAAGTCTTCGGCCCCGTGCTCTCCATCCTGCGCTTCAAGGACGAGGCCGAGGCCGTGGCGATCGCGAACGACGTGCGTTTCGGCTTGGCCGCCGCGGTGTGGACCAGCGACATCGGGCGAGCACTGCGCATGTCCGAGCGGCTGCAGGCCGGCACTGTCTGGATCAACACCTACCGCGCGATCAGCTACATGGCGCCATTCGGTGGCTACAAGGACTCGGGCCTCGGCCGCGAGAACGGCATCGATGCGATACGGGAGTACCTGCAGGTCAAAAGCGTGTGGATCAACAGCGGCGTGATCGCGGGCAATCCGTTCGTGATGCGTTGACCCAGTCGAAACAATCAACGGAGACAAGAGCATGAATATCTCGAACCTATCCCGGCGCGACCTGATGAAGTGGGGCGCGGCCTCTACGCTGGGCGCGCCCCTGACATCCGCATTCGCACAAGCTGCGAAGGGGCCCATCACACTGGTCGTGCCCTTCGCGGCCGGGGGCGCCACGGACGTCGTTTCCCGGCTGGTTGCCCAGAAACTGTCGGAGCGTATCGGGCGCGGCGTCATCGTCGAGAACGTCGCCGGAGGTGGCGGCTCCATCGGCGCGGCCAAGGTGGCGAAGGCGACGGCCGACGGCAGCGTGCTGTTGATGGGCACGGTCGCGACGCACGCCATCAATCCACTGTCGACGCCGCCGGCGCCCTACGACGCCCTGCGCGACTTCACACCCATCTCGCTCGTTGCGACCGTGCCCAACGTGTTGCTGGTCAGCAAGTCCTTCAAGGCAAGGGACGTGCGCGAGCTCATTGCATTGCTGAAGGCGGAGCCCGGCAAGTACAGCTACGGCTCGTCGGGTGTCGGTACGCCCCCGCACCTGTCGGGGGAGCTGTTCAAGTCCATGGCCGGAGTGGACATCGGCCACGTCCCCTACAAGGGAGGTGGGCCGGCCATGACCGATCTGGTCGGCGGCCATATTCCCATCCTGTTCGACGTCTTGACCGGCGCGGCATCGCACATTCGAGCTGGATCGGTGCGCGCGTTGGCGGTGACGACCAGCAAGCGCTCGCCGTCATTTCCGGACATTCCGACGCTCGCCGAGGCAGGCGTCCCCGGTTATGAAACGTACACCTGGAACGCCGTCTTCGGCCCCGCGAAGGTGCCGCCCCAATTTGTCGACTTGCTGAGCCGTGAGCTGCAGGCGGTGGTGGCGCAACCGGAGGTGCAGGCCAAGCTGAAAGACCTGAGTGCGACGCCAGTGGGATCGACCCCCGAAGTGCTCGCCGCGCTGGTCAAGTCCGAGGTCGACAAGTGGGGGGCGGTCATCAAGTCGATCGGTGGTCTCAAGAGGGATTGAACCCGGGAATCCTGTTCATCGCGAACAGAAGGAGACATTGAATGGCTATTGACATCGAACACCTGAAGACCTGGATCGGCAAGACGGAGTCCTTCACCGACTTCGCCTCAGGGACGCCGATCCAGGCGTTGGCCGCGACGCTCGACCGGGACGATCCTGCGCCGCAGCCAGGAGATCCGGTTCCGCCATGCTGGCATTGGCTGTACTTCCTGCCGTTGCATCGGCAGTCGGAGATCGGCCCTGACGGCCATCCGAAACGCGGCGGCTTTCTTCCGCCGGTGCCCCTGCCGCGCCGCATGTGGGCCGGCAGCCGGCTCGAGTTCATGCGCCCGTTGAGGATCGGCAGCGCAATCCGACGGGAGTCGAGCATCGTGGACGTCAGCGGCAAGGAAGGCCGCAGCGGCTCGCTGATCTTCGTGTGCGTGCGCCACGAGGTTTCGGATGACGGTGGGGTGGCACTCGTTGACGAGCACGACATCGTCTACCGCGACAACCCGAAGCCCGGAGATCCCGTGCCTCCTGTCCAGTCCGCGCCGGCGGAACATGAATGGGTGCGAACGATTCAGCCTGACGACGTCCTGCTGTTCCGCTATTCGGCGCTGACGTTCAACGGGCAC
Organism: Variovorax sp. J22R115; assembly: GCF_030317005.1. NCBI lineage: Bacteria > Pseudomonadati > Pseudomonadota > Betaproteobacteria > Burkholderiales > Comamonadaceae > Variovorax > Variovorax sp. J22R115. The sequence goes on from NZ_JASZYM010000001.1 coordinate 107,513, forward strand.
CGCATCCACTACGACCGGCGCTATGTCACCGAGGTCGAAGGCTATCCGGGCCTCGTCGTGCACGGCCCGCTCCTCGCGACCCTGCTGCTCGACCTGCTGCGGCGCAACCTTCCCAATGCGAAGGTCTCGCGCTTTGCCTTCCGGGCGATGCAGCCCACGTTCGATACGACGCCCTTCCAGGTTTGCGGCCGCCGCGGCGAGGACGGCCGCACGGTGCACCTGTGGGCACAGCGCACCGACGGCGCGCTGGCCATGGAAGCCACTGCGACCCTTGCCTGACCCAGGCACCGAATCCGAAACCCCAGAACCCGACAAGGAGACTTTTCCATGATGAACGAATCCGACCAGCACCAAGAGATCCGCGATGCTGTCCGCCACCTGTGCACCCAGTTTCCCGACGAGTACTTCCGCAAGGTCGACGAGGAACGGGCCTATCCCGAGAAGTTCGTCGACGCCTTGATGGAGGCCGGCTGGCTTGCTGCGATGATCCCCGAAGAGTACGGGGGCACTGGCCTCGGGCTGACCGCGGCGACCGTGATCATGGAGGAGATCAACCGCTCGGGCGGCAACTCCGGCGCCGTGCACGGGCAGATGTACAACATGGGCACGTTGCTGCGCAGCGGCAGTACGGCTCAGAAGGAAAAGTACCTGCCCGGTATCGCCGCCGGCAAGCTGCGCATCCAGTCGATGGCGGTCACCGAGCCGACCACCGGCACCGACACCACCAAGATCAAGACGACCGCGGTGAAGAAGGATGGCCGCTACGTCGTCAATGGCCAGAAGGTCTGGATCTCGCGCGTGCAGCATTCGGATCTGATGATCCTGCTGGCGCGCACGACCCCGCTGGCGGAGGTCAAGAAGAAGTCCGAAGGCATGTCGATCTTCATCGTCGACCTGCGCGAGGCGATCGGCAAGGGCCTCTCGGTGCGGCCGATCCCGAACCTGGTCAACCATGAGACCAATGAGCTCTTCTTCGACAATCTCGAGATCCCTGAGGAAAACCTGATCGGCCAGGAAGGAAGGGGCTTCAAGTACATCCTCGACGGGCTGAACGCCGAGCGCACGCTGATCGCTGCCGAGTGCATCGGCGACGGTTACTGGTTCATCGACCGGGCTACCAAGTACGCCAACGAACGCGTGGTATTCGACAGGCCGATCGGCAAGAACCAGGGCGTGCAGTTCCCGATCGCCGACGCCTTCATCGAGATCGAAGCGGCCAACCTGATGCGCTTCAAGGCGGCGGAACTGTTCGACGCGAATCAACCGTGCGGTGCGCAAGCCAACATGGCCAAGTTCCTCGCTGCGAAGGCGTCATGGGAGGCTGCCAACGTCTGCATGCAGACGCACGGAGGCTTCGGCTTCGCCAACGAGTACGACATCGAGCGCAAGTTCCGTGAGACGCGCTTGTACCAGGTGGCGCCGATCTCGACCAACCTGATCTACGCGTACATCGCCGAGCATGTGCTCGGGCTGCCGAAGTCTTACTGAGAAGGAGTACGACATGCGACCCCTGGATGGAATCACCGTCGTCACGCTCGAGCACGCAATCGCGGCGCCTTTCTGCACGCGCCAGCTCGCAGATCTGGGCGCACGCGTCATCAAGGTTGAGCGCCCCGGCAGCGGCGACTTCGCTCGCGCCTACGACGAACGCGTGCGCGGCATGGCATCGCACTTCGTCTGGACCAACCGTTCGAAGGAGAGCCTTACGCTCGACGTCAAGCATGCGCAGGCCAAGGATGTTCTGGCGAAGCTGATCGAAGGCGCCGATGTACTGGTACAAAACCTGGCACCGGGTGCCGCGGCCCGGCTGGGCTTGTCGTATGAAGCGCTGCGCGACAAGCACCCGGGGCTCATCGTCTGCGACATCTCGGGCTACGGCGATGACCCGCTGAACAAGGGGCCGTATCGCGACAAGAAGGCTTATGACTTGCTGATCCAGAGCGAGTCGGGATTCCTGTCGATCACTGGGTCTGCCGATGAGCCTGCCAAAGCAGGATGCTCGATTGCCGATATTGCGGCGGGCATGTATGCCTACACCAACATCCTGTCGGCCCTCATCCAGCGCGGCCGCACCGGCAAGGGCTGCCGCATCGACGTCTCGATGCTCGAAAGCATGGTCGAGTGGATGGGTTATCCGCTGTACTACGCGTTCGATGGCGCCATGCCGCCGCCTCGCGCAGGCGCCGCGCACGCGACCATTTACCCGTACGGTCCGTTCACCGCAGGGGACGGCAAGACCGTGATGCTTGGACTCCAGAATGAACGCGAATGGGAAGCCTTCTGCCGGCTCGTGCTGAAGCAGCCGGAACTGGCGACGCAAGATCGCTTTGCCTCGAACTCTCGACGCGTGGCCGAGCGGCAGGCACTGCGCGCCCTCATCGTCGAGGCCTTCGCATCCCTGACCGCCGAGCAGGTTATCGCGCGGCTGGATGAAGCCCAGATTGCCAATGCAAGCATGAACGACATGCAAGACGTGTGGGTGCATCCCCAGTTGAAGGCCAGGAAACGCTGGGTAGAAGTCGAGACGCCCACTGGACCCGTCCCGGCCTTGCTGCCCCCCGGCCAGAACGAGGCTTTCGCGCCCCGCATGGACTCCGTGCCCGCGCTGGGGCAACACACCGAATCGATCCTCGCGGAACTTGGTTTCAGCCGAGCCGCGATCGAAACGATGCAGAACGCAAAGGCCGTCTAGTGACCGTCTAGTCCCGAATGACGAGCACCCGCAGAGGCTCGCCGTCATCCATCCCGCATTTTGAGAATGAAGGAGACATACCGTGTCTGAAGTCTTGTCCGCGCGCGCGCCCCACGAGGTGGCCGGCTTTACCCCATCGCCCGTTCCGAAGCTGTCGACCATCAAGTCGATCCTGATTGCCTCCTCGGGCAACATCGTCGAATGGTTTGATTTTTTCGCCTACGCATTCACAGCGATCTATTTCGCCCCAGCGTTCTTTCCATCCAGCAATCCGACAACGCAATTGCTGAACACTGCGGGCATCTTCGCGGCGGGCTTCTTCATGCGGCCGCTCGGAGGGTGGCTGTTCGGCCGGATCGCGGACCGCCAGGGCCGGAAGACGTCGATGGTGCTGTCCGTCGTATTGATGTGCTTCGGCTCGCTGATCATTGCGTGCCTGCCGACTTACGCGTCCATCGGCCTGTGGGCCGCCGCGCTTCTCCTTGTCGCGAGACTCCTCCAGGGGCTGTCCGTGGGCGGGGAGTACGGGACCAGCGCGACCTACATGAGCGAGGTCGCGACCGAAGGCCGGCGCGGATTCTATGGCTCCTTTCACTACGCAACCATCATTGCGGGGCAGCTCCTCGCGGTGATGGTCGTCGCGGTGCTGCAGTCGGTGCTGTCGCTGGATGAGTTGAAGGCTTGGGGCTGGCGCATTCCGTTCTTCATCGGGGCTGCCGGCGCACTCGTGGCTCTCGTGGTTCGTCGGTCGATGGTGGAGACGAGGGACAGCCACAAAAAGGATCCCGAAAGCGGAACGATCCGAGGCGTTCTCGCTCATCCGCGCGCCTTGCTGATCGTGCTTGGGTTCACCGCGGGCGGATCGCTGATCTTCTACACCTTCACGTCGTACATGCAGAAGTACCTGGTGAACTCGGCTCACATGGACGCGAGAGTGGCCAGCCACGTGATGACCGCGGTGCTCTTTATCTTCATGTGCATCCAGCCGCTTTTCGGTGCGCTGTCGGACCGTATCGGCCGCCGCACCTCGATGCTCATCTATGGATTGTTCTTCACCTTTGCGACTGTTCCTTTGATGACGTCGATCGGAGCTGCGAAAGACGCCGGCACGGCCTTCGCCCTCGCCTTGGTGGCGCTGGTGGGCATGAGCTTCTATACGTCCATCAGCGGCCTGGTCAAAGCCCAGATGTTTCCGGCGCAGATCCGCGCCCTGGCGGTCGGGCTGCCCTATGCCATCGCCAATGCGATGTTCGGCGGCACCGCCGAATTCGTGGCGCTGTCGTTCAAGGCGAATGGAACGGAGAGCCACTTCTTCTGGTACGTCACGGTGATGGGCGCGGTCGTATTGATCTCCGCGCTGTACATGCCCGACGAGCGAAAAAGCGACCACCTCCGGAACAAATCATGAAGCCCATGCAGAAAGCAAATTCCATGAGAACCAACCGTTTCCAGGGCGAAGCCCAAGGACGTCCGCTCCTGCGTGCATCTGCGGTTGCGCTTGTCGCTGCGTTCTGCTCGCCCGCCGTTCTGGCGCAGGCCTATCCGAGCAAGCCCATCACCCTCGTTGTGCCTTTTTCTGCCGGTGGCCCCACGGACCTGGTGGCGCGGACGCTCGGCGCGGCCATGGGCCGCACGCTCAACCAGACGGTGCTGATTGAAAACAAGACCGGCGCCGGCGGCACGATCGCCGCGAGCTACACCGCGAAGGCCAAGCCGGATGGCTACACCTTCCTGATCCACCACAACGGCATGGCGACGGCGCCGGCGCTGTATCGCAAGCTGTCGTACAACCCGCTCACCGACTTCGACTATGTGAGCCAGGTCATCGACGTGCCGATGACGCTCATCGGCCGCAAGGATCTCCCCGCAAAGGACTTCAACGAGTTGCGCGCGTATCTCAAGGCCAACGGCGACAAGGTCACTCTTGCGCATGCAGGGCTGGGCGCGGTGTCGCACCTGTGCGGCGTGCTCTTTCGGCAAGCGACGGGCGCCAACCTGACCACCGTTCCATACCAGGGCACGGGTCCGGCGATGAATGCATTGCTCGGCGGGCAGGTGGATCTGTTGTGCGATCAGACGACGTCGACCACCCAGTACATCAAGTCGGGTTCGGTGAAGCTGTACGGCGTCACCACGGCGGCGCGGATCAAGTCGTTGCCGGATGCGCCGACGCTGACCGAGCAGGGGCTCAAGGGTTCCGAGATCGTCGTCTGGCATGGCATCTATGCCCCCAAAGGCACGCCGAGGGAAGCGATCGACAAATTCGGCACCGCGCTCAGAACCGCATTGGTGGACCCTGAGGTCGCCAAGCGCCTGAACGAACTGGGTGCCGTCGTCGTACCTGAAGCGAAGCAGTCGCCGGCGGGCCTCCAGACCTGGCTGGCCCAGGAAACTGCTCGCTACAGCCCCGTCATCAAGGCGGCAGGGCAGTTCGCTGATTGACCACGGATGGTCGCATCATGAAAGCCCACCTCAAGACCGGCACGATGCGGCTGGACGGCCCCGCCGGATCGATCGAAGTGATCGTTGACGCGCCCGTCCATCCTCCGCGCGGCCTTGCAGTGGTGGCACACCCGCAGCCGCTTCTCGGTGGGAGCGCCACCCACAAGATTCCTCAACTTCTCGCCCGGGCGATGAGAGACGAGGGCTGGCTTGTGGCGCGACCCAACTTTCGCGGCGTTGGCGCCAGCCAGGGCACGCATGACGGCGGCATCGGCGAGACCGACGATGTCATGGCGGTGGTTGCGTGGCTGCGTTCCACCCATCCTGAATTGCCGCTTGCTCTGATCGGCTTCTCGTTCGGCGCCTTCGTGCAGTCACGGGTGGCGCGTAGGCTGGCAGATCTCGGTGAAGCTGCGCGCCACGTGGTTCTCGCCGGCCTGCCGGCTGGCGAGGTCGAGGGCCAGCGACGCTACGAACCAGAGGGCGGGTTGTCCGGCCTACTGATCATCCACGGCGAGAACGACACCCGCGTCGCCCTGGGCGCCTTGCTTGACTGGGCGCGGCCGCTGAGCCAGCCGGTCATGGTGGTTCCGGGGGCCGATCATTTCTTCACGGGGCGACTGCCGGTCTTGCGTTCGCTCGTGTTGTCTCACCTGACCTGCATTTGAGGAGCGCCTATGACCCGAGAGACACCCGACCGCTGCGCCCTTGCGCGCAGCCTGTTGTTCGCGCCCGGCAACCGCCCCGCGTTGTTCGACAAGGCGATTCGCAGCGGCGCCGACGCTGTCATCCTTGATCTGGAGGACAGCGTGCCCATTGCAGACAAGGCAATGGCGCGCGAGGCCGTTGAACGCGAATGGGAGCGACTGCTGAACCTCGGCGTCCTCCTGGTGGTGCGGATCAACCCTGCCGATACCGATGCGGGAATGCAGGATCTGTCCTGGTTGAAGCGGATGCCCCCACCGGCCGCCGTGATGCTGCCCAAGGTGGAATCGGCCAGGTCGCTGGCCGAGGTGCACGACAGCCTGAATGGCGTATTGCTCCTGCCACTCATCGAGAGCGCGGCCGGCTACGCCGCCTTGCCCTCGCTGGCTGCCGCGCCCGGTGTGATCAGGCTGGTGGTCGGGAACATCGACTTCATGGCGGATGTGGGATTGCAGTGCGACGAGTCGGAGAGCGAGTTGGCGCCTCTGCGCTTCGCGATTGCCATCGCCTCGCGCCTGAACCACCTCGCTCCAGCAGTGGACGGCGTGACGGTCCAGATTGGAGAAGAGCAGCGGCTGCGCAACGACACCCACCGCGCGCTTCGCTTCGGATTCGGCGGCAAGCTCTGCATCCATCCACGTCAGGTGGCCGTGATTCACCAGGCGCTTTTGCCCACCGAAGAAGAATTGACGTGGGCCCGACGTGTCATCGCTGCCGACGCGCAGGCCGCAGGTGCGGCCGTCCAGTTGGACGGCCGAATGGTGGATCTTCCGGTCGTTTTGCAGGCTCGAAGAACGCTCGCGCGGGCCACCGACGCAGGAACCACCTTCTGACGTGAGCGAACGCGACCCGCCGTGTGTCGAGGGGCGACGCTCGTCTTGACAGTGTGAAGGCACGCCCGGCGTAGTCGCCAGTGCGACCGCGGGCATCTTGCTTCGCGACGTCGACACAGCCTTCGAGTGCCGGCCATGCCAAGCGCTGATGCTGGAATCACAAATCTCTATTTTACGGCCACGGCGATCACTTCTTATGATTCCTCATGGCGACGACAAGGCAGTGATGGAGGAAGAGCCCTCGTCATGCCGAGATCCCGCACTTTGCGCTGGTCACCAATACAGGAGACATGAATATGACGCTCTGGAAAGAGTTCGAGGACGCGTCAACCGTCCATTCGTTCCGGGAATTTGCCCGAACGCACGTACAGCCGGTGGCTGCCGGGATCGACCGCGATGACCGCTATCCGGCCGACGTCGTGCAGCGCGCGGCAGAGCATGGATTCAATGCACTCATCGTGCCCGAGCAGTACGGTGGCGGCGGCTGCTCGTTTCGCCGAGTGGTTTCGTTCTTCGAGGAAGTGGGGGCGGCCAGCGCTTCGGTGGGCATCTCGCTGAACTCGAACTTCCAGGCGCAGAACGTGATCCTGCGCGTGGGATCGGAAAGCCTGCGCGAGCGCTATCTGCCCCGATTCGCGCAAGGCCTCAAGGCGTCCTACGCGCTGACGGAGCGCAACCATGGCAGCGACATCCGCACGCTGGACACCCGCGCGGTGCGTGACGCGGAGTGCTGGGAACTGAACGGGCAGAAGTCCTTCATCACCTCCGGCACGGGCGCCGATCTGTTCATCATCCTGGCGCAAACAGACGAAGGCCTGGGCGTGTTCGCCGTACCGCGCAACGCGCCGGGCGTCAGCACTTTCGCCAGCGACCGCAGCGAGACCTTTGGCCTTCGCAACGGGCCGCACGTGGAACTGCTGCTGCAAGGCGTGCGGATCCCTCACGACCATCTGATCGGAGAGGTGGGCCAAGGCCTGAAGGTGGTGGTGCGCAATCTGAACTATTCGCGCACGCTGAATGCCGCCATGTCGATCGGCCTGGCACGCATGGCCTTCGAGGAGTCGCTGGCCTACGTGCGACAACGCAAGGCCTTCGACCAGTTCGTCTATGACTTCCAGGGCATCCAGTGGTATTTCGCCGAATCGGTGGCCCAGATCGATGCCGCGCGCCTGCTGCTGTATGAGGCGGCGGACGCGATTGACGAACAGCGTGACGTGGAGCGCCATTCGAGCGAGGCCAAGCTGATGTGCTGCAACGTGGCCAACAGCGTGACGGCCAAGGCCATTCAGGTGTGTGGCGCCTACGGAACGATGGTCAATTCGCCCTTCAATCGCTACTGGCGCGACGCCAAGACCTTCGAAATTGGCGGCGGCTCCATGGAGGTGCTCAAGAACACGATCGGGCGCTATCTGGGGCGCCTGAATCTCGATCAACTGGCGGCCTCGCCAGTGGCCTGACACGGCTTCCACTCCCTCATTCACCTCACTGGCACTCCCATGTTCAGCAATCAAAATCTTGCACAACTCATCACCAGCGCGGCCAAGCGCTCCCCGCAGGCGCTCTATGGCACGGACCAGGTTTCCAAGCCCTTGTGCGATGCCCTGGAACTGGCGCGCAACCTGGCACGGCAACTGGCTGCCTCCGGACTTCGCCGGGGCTCCACCGTGGCATTCATCGGCGCCACCAGCGAGCACTACCTGATCCTGTGGATGGCCGCTCAACTCATGGGCGTGCGCACCGCGCTCATCAATCCGCACTATCCGCAAGAACTGCTGCGCGACATGCTGATGGACCTGAAGCCCGACGCATCCGCCTGCTTCGACGACGCCTTCGCCGCGCCTGCCAGCCCGGCGTGGGGGCAGTTGGACGCACGCCGCGCCTGGGACGGCCAGGTGACGCTGACGCTCGCTGAAGGCGCCAGCGCATCGGGCACGGCGGATGCGGGCGACGCGGCCGATTGGGGCGCGCAGTGCGCCGGCGGCGACATCGCCAGCTATATGCACACCTCCGGCACCTCGGGACGCCCCAAGTTCTGCGCGCAGAGCCACACCTACTTCATCCGGCTCGGCCGCTTCATCGCCGACTCGATGGGCTACACGTGGCGCGACGTGGTCTACGCCCCCATGCCCATGTTCCACATCAACCCGTTGGGCTATGGCGTGGTGGCGGGCCTGACCGCGGGGGCCAGCACGCTGGGCACGAGGCGCTTTTCCGCAGCGGAGTTCTGGAGCACCGTGAAGCGCATCCGCGCATCGGCCGTGGTGCTGCACGGCACACCGCTGAAGATGCTGCTCAGGGACACCACCACGCAGGACAGCGACGGCCACCAACTGCGCGCCGTGTTCTTCGCATCGGAGGAGTTTCTGACGAAGTTCAACGTACCGACGGGCATCACCCTGTACGGTTCGACGGAAGCGGGCGGCCTGTGCCACCTGTGGCAACTGCGCCCGGGCGACGCGGAGCCCGCGGAGGAAGGACCGACGCAGTACGCCGGGCGTGTGCGCTTCGACATGGATGCCAAGCTGTCCGACGACGGCGAGATCCTGGTGCGGGAACTGTCCAAGGACACCATGTTTTCCGGCTACCTGCGCGACGGTGTGATCGACCCGTCGCTGGACGAGCAAGGCTGGTTCCGCACCGGCGATCGGGGCCGCGTCGATCAGTATGGCAACCTGGTCTTCATCGAGCGCCTGAGCGAGGCGATCCGCGTCAATGGCGAGTACGTGCCCATCGACTACGTGGAGCGCAAGCTGGAGACCGAGGCAGGTCTCTCCGAGTTCGCGCTCTGGAGCAAGCCGGATGCCGTCAGCGGCCAGCGCCCGGTGCTGTTCGTGACCGACCCCAACCTCGATCTGGCGCGCACCACGGCGGTCATCAAGTCTCTGCCCGGAATCATGCGGCCCGTGGAGATATTGCGGATCGAAGCCCTGCCGCGCGACACCGGCGTCAACAAGGTGCAGCGCCGCCGCCTGGTGGACCAAGCCGTGTTGTGGCGCCACGCGTTGGCGTGATCGAAGTTGCTCTCAACGGACGAAATCATGAAGATCGAATCAAGCTGCCTCACTCCGCCGAAGACATTTCGCCCCGCAACGTATGAGATTCCTCAATACGCGTGCGACACGCATGCGCACGTCGTCGCGGCAGACGAGTCCACGTATCCGCTGGTGGCGAACCGAAGCTACACGCCGGTGCCCACGCCTGAAGACGACTATCTCGCGATGCTCGACGCTACCGGGATGGATCGCGGCGTGCTGGTGCAGATCAGCGTTTACGGAACGGACAACCGCTACATGCTCGAAGTGCTGCGCCGTCACCCGGACCGGTTGCGCGGCATCGGCGTCGTTTCGCCCGACGTGTCGGAGCGCGAACTGACAGCGATGCATGAGGCGGGCGTGCGTGGGCTGCGCCTGAACGTGCTGTATGGCGGCGGGGTAGGGCTGGATGCGGCGCAAACCCTGGCCGCGAAGATCACGGACATGGGCTGGCACCTGCAACTGCTGCTCGACGCCCGGCAACTGCCGGAGTTGATGCCGCGCCTACAGAAGCTGACGGTGCCGATCGTCGTCGATCACATGGGCCACATGCCAGTGGCTTTCGGTGGACAGCATCCCGGCTTTCAGGCGCTCCAGCATCTTCTGCGCGAGCACGGCTGGTGGACAAAGCTCTCCGGCGCGTACCGGATCAGTGAATTGCCGGCGCCATACGACGATGTGACGCCCTGGGCGCAGGCGCTTGTCGAGGCGGCGCCCGATCGGGTCGTGTGGGGCAGCGATTGGCCGCACGTCGCGGTCGCGCCAATGCCGGATGCCGGCGAGCTGCGCAACCTGCTCGCAACCTGGGTGCCGGACCCAGCGCAGCGCCACCGGATCCTCGTCGACAACCCGGCACGGTTGTACGACTTTCCGAAGACCGAAGGGAGCGCATCGTGAGCACATTCCTGAAGTACGAGCAGCGTGGCCACGTGGTCACGCTGACCATGTCTCAGCCCGAGCAGCGCAACCCGTTGACAGGCAACACGGCGGTCGAGGAATTTCTGGCAGCGGTGGACAAGATCAGCGCCGACCGTGGCGTGCGCGCGGTGATCCTGACGGGCGAAGGGCTGGCCTTCAGCGCCGGCGGCGACATCCGCAAGATGAAGGAGCAGTCCTCCGGTGATGTGGACGGCATGCGTATCCGCGAGGATTACCGCCAGGGCATCCAGCGCCTGCCGCTGGCGCTGTTCAACCTGGAGGTTCCGGTGATCGCAGCCGTCAACGGCCCCGCCATCGGCGCGGGGCTCGATCTGGCCTGCATGTGCGATCTGCGCATCGCGTCGGAAAGCGCGCGTTTCGCCGAAAGCTTCGTGAAGATGGGCATCGTGCCGGGAGATGGCGGTGCCTGGCTGCTGCCGAGGGTGATTGGCTTGGCGCGCGCGGCGGAACTGTCGTTCACCGGCCGGGCGATTGATGCCGCCACCGCACTGCAATGGAACCTGGTGTCCCAAGTGGTGGCGCCCGAGGAACTGCTCGCCGCAGCCAACCGCCTGGCGGATGAGATCGCCGCCAATCCGCCCCAGGTCACGCGAATGACCAAGAGGCTGATCCGCGAAGGCATGCACATGAGCCTGGCTTCGCTGCTGGAGCTGTCGGCCGCGCATCAGGCGCTGGCACATCAGACGGCGGACCACCGTGAAGCGGTGTCGGCCTTCCTGGAAAAACGCACGCCGCAGTTCGGCGGCTGATGGACTGCGCGTCATGCCCACCGTACAACACTCATGCATCCGCCAAGACATGGCCACCCACCCGTACAACGTCGTGCGATTCGGTTTCTGGATGGATCCTGAATTCGACCGCATCCTGTCCATCGAACCTTCCATCGCGCTGCAGACCTGCGCAATGGATAGCCCGGATGCCGTGCTTGGGGCGGCGCTGGCCAACGCGCAAGTCCTGCAGACCAACTCCGCCAGGGATGAGCTGCCGCCACAGCTGTTCGCCAACGCCGCGCTGCTGGAGCGCTGTCCCCACTTGCTGGCCGTGTCCGCCAATGGCTCGGGCTGCGACACCATCGACATAGACGCATGTACTCGGGCAGGCGTGATGGTGCTGAACCAGGCGGGCGGCAACGCCGATTCTGTAGCCGAAATGGCCTTGGGCCTGATGCTGTCGGTGCTGCGCCGCATTGCTGAATCGGATCGCCGGCTGCGCAGCGACGAACGCGGCTTCAGCCGGGAGGATCTGATGGGCCGTGAACTGCGAGGCCGCACGTTGGGCCTGGTGGGCATGAGCGCCATCGGCAGCTGTACCGCCGCGCTGGGCCGCGCCTTCGGTATGCGCGTGCTGGGCAGCGATCCGGGGCTGGACGCGCAGGAGATGGCGCGGCGCGGCGCCGAGGCGGTGAGCTTCGACGAGCTCCTGCGGCAGTCCGACATCGTCTCGCTGCACTGCCCGCGCAACGCGCACACGCTGGGCCTGATGAACGCGGCGCGCTTCGCCGCCATGAAGCCGGGTGCCATCTTCATCAGCACCGCGCGCAGCGGCATCCACGACGAGGTCGCGCTGGCCCAGGCCCTGGCCAACGGCCACTTGGCGGGAGCAGGGCTGGACGTGTGGGAGCAGGAACCTCCGCCTCCGACTCACCCGCTGCTGGCCTTACCCAACGTAGTGGCCACGTACCACACCGCCGGTGTGACGCAGGAGGCGCGGCGCAACAACGCCGCGCTTGCCGCTACGCAGATCAAGCAACTGCTCACGACCGGCCAGCGGCCCGAGCGACTGGTGAACCCCGCTGTGTGGCCGCGCGCGTGTGCACGCCTTGCGGCCTTGGGGTGCGGGCTGGAGGATTGATTTGCCAGTTGGCTGCCCAACGCCTACTTTGCAGTTGCGGATTCAATCGGTCGTCGCCATCGACTCCCAGGGCAATCTCTTTGCGGTGAAGTCGACAACGGCATGCGCGTCCAGAATTTCTCCCTCGTCCAGTGACCCGATGGTCGGAAATCGCAGGATGGTTGCTTGAAAGCCCGCTTGCGGTTGCAGACCGTACTCCAAGGGTTAGGGCGCAAAGGTCTACTGATGGCCGGTTAGCGCCGACCGAACCACAAGGGCCTACGGCAGAAAAAGACTGTCTGCTGCCCTTCGAATCTGGCTGCCAATGACCGCGGTCGCCGAAACCCGACCTTGGCCCTTTTCTTGACGAACGGCCGGTCTACATTGGAACTTGATCTCGCCGACATCGTCGATGAAGTCAGCACGGGTCGCAACGGACGATCAAGACGACACCGTGCGCGACCGACAGCTCCCGCAAGTCGCGAATCGGAGCTCCGGGCCCATTCCGGTCCCATGGCTTTGGGAGCGAACGACCGCATCGCACAAGCGAGCGGACTTTCAGTCTCGAGGAGCTGGTGTGACGAGTGCTCAGCACGAGAGGGTGCATGCGAGCCTTCCTAGCCACTCGGGAGCATGGCGTTTATTGCGCCGCGTGCATCAATAGGACCAAACATTGCAATTCCCTTAAGTTAGCCTGCGTCGCACACTTGCTCCCAGATCTGCTGCCATTTGGTGCAGCTGGCAAAGGAGACAACATTGGACGCACAGCAAGATCAGCTGCAATCGTGGGTCGGACGCAGCGAAAGAATCGAAGACACCATTAGCCCTACCCCCATGGTCGCACTGACGGCGACGTTGGACCATCCGGCGATCCCGGCAATTGCGGGCACCACGCTTCCTCCACTTTGGCATTGGCTCTACTTCCTGCCGATGCATCGACAGAGCGAAATCGGCGCTGACGGCCATGCCAAGCGCGGCGGCTTCCTTCCGCCGGTTCCGTTGCCTCGACGCATGTGGGCCGGCAGCCAGTTCGAGTTCCGCTCTCCGATTCGCGTAGGCGACCGTGTCGTACGCACCTCGACCATCGATGACGTCACGACCAAGGAAGGCCGCACCGGCAAGCTTGTATTCGTGAAGGTGCGTCACGAAGTACGTTGCAACGAGGCCGTCGAGCCGGCCCTGGTCGAGTTCCACGACATCGTCTACCGCGAAGCACAGGGCCCGAACGATGTAGTGCCACCGCCCCAGGCCGCCCCGGCCGATGCTGCCTGGCGCCGCGAGATCGTGCCGGACGACGTGCTGCTGTTTCGCTATTCGGCGCTCACCTTCAATGGCCACCGTATCCACTACGACCGCCAGTACGTGACTCAGGTCGAAGGCTATCCAGGCCTGATCGTTCACGGTCCCTTGATCGCGACACTTCTGATGGACCTCCTGCGCCGCCAGCTGCCCGAAGCCGACGTCGCAAGCTTTCGCTTCAAGGCCGTCCGCCCGACTTTCGACCTGAACGCTTTCCACGTCAGCGGCCAACCTCAGGCCGACGGCAAGACCATCCGTCTGTGGGCTTCGGACCACGACGGCTGGCTGACGATGGACGCTACCGCAGTGCTGCGCTGACCCCGCCCCAACCACAACATCAAGAGAGACAAACTCATGCAGCCACTCAATGGCATCACCGTCGTCACGCTGGAGCACGCGATTGCGGCGCCCTTCGCCACTCGTCAACTGGCTGACCTCGGGGCCCGCGTCATCAAGATCGAGCGCCCAGGTTCGGGCGACTTCGCCCGCGGTTACGACGAACGCGTTCGCGGCCTGGCGTCGCACTTTGTCTGGACCAACCGCTCCAAGGAAAGTCTCACGCTCGACGTGAAGCACCCCGAGGCAGCCACGATTCTCGAGCGCCTGGTCATGGAGAAAGCCGACGTCGTCGTGCAGAACCTGGCACCGGGCGCTGCAACGCGCCTCGGCTTGGGCTACGACAAGCTGGCCGGCGTCAAACCAGGCTTGATCGTCTGCGACATTTCTGGGTACGGGGACGACCCGCACAATCCCGGCCCGTACCGGGACAAGAAGGCCTACGACCTCTTGATCCAAAGCGAGGCCGGCTTTGTCTCCGTGACAGGCACGCCCGAAGAGCCCTGCAAGGCGGGCCCCTCGATCGCGGACATCGCCGCCGGCATGTACGCGTACAGCAGCATCCTGGCGGCGCTACTGCAGCGCGGCCAGACCGGCAAGGGCCAACGCATCGACATCTCCATGCTGGAGTCGCTCGCCGAATGGACCAGCTACCCGCTCTACTACGCATTCGAAGGCGCCGCGCCTCCGCCGCGCACCGGCGCCAGCCATGCGACGATCTATCCCTACGGTCCGTTCCCGGCAGGCGACGGCGCCACCGTCATGCTCGGTCTGCAGAACGAGCGCGAATGGGTCAGCTTCTGCGACAAGGTGCTGGAGCAACCCGATCTCGCGAACGATCCGAGGTTCACCGCCAACTTCAAGCGTGTGGCAGAGCGGGTTGCGTTGCGCCAGATCATCGTGGACGCCTTTCAGCCCCTGACTGGCAGGCAGGTGGTCGAGCGGCTCGAGCTCGCGCAGATCGCCAACGCACAGGTCAACACCATGAAGGAAGTCTGGGCGCATCCGCAGCTCGAGGCACGTGGGCGCTGGACCGAGGTGGGGACGGCGATGGGACCGGTTCCCGCCATGCTGCCTCCCGGCACGTGGGATACCGGTCCCCGCATGGACCCCGTGCCAGCGCTCGGCGAACACACGGACGCGATCCTGGGTGAGCTCGGCTACAGCGCGGCCGAGATCGCCGGACTGCACACATCCAAAGCCGTCTGAGGTCGCCACCATGCCCGCTGAACTACCGCCTCCTGCGCGCACCTACCTCTTCGTGCCTGGCACCCGCCCGGAACGTTTTGACAAGGCGCTGGCCAGCGGTGCCGACAAGGTCGTTCTCGACCTCGAGGACGCCGTGGCTGCCGACGACAAGGCCACTGCACGCGGCGTTGTCGCGACATGGCTGCAGAATGCGACGCCCGCAGACCGGTCGCGCGTCGTCGTGCGTATCAATGACGCGAACTCGTCCTGGTTTGCCGCGGACCTTGCGGCGTTGGGCGACGCGCATGGGATCAGCTTGCTCTTGCCCAAGGCAGAGTCGGCCGCGCAGATCGAAGAGACCCAGGCGGCTTTGCCCGACGCGGGCATCCTCGCGCTCATCGAAAGCGCACGCGGTGTGTCGGAAGTCGACCGCATTGCGGCCGCCGGCGCGCAACGCCTGGTGTTCGGAACGCTCGATTTCGCACTGGACCTCGACATGGACATCTCGACGGACGCCTCCGGCCTTGGCTATGCAGCCAGCCGGATCGCGATCGCCTCGCGCCTGGCGAGCCTGCCGGCACCGGTCGCCGGCGTCACGCCGCAGCTCGACGACGAGGCGCGGCTGATGTCGGATCTGGCCGAGGCCAGACGGTTTGGCTTCGGCGCCAAGCTCTGTATCCACCCGCGCCAGGTACAGCCGATTCACACCGCACTGCGTCCGACCGCGGAGGCACTGGACTGGGCCAACCGCGTCCTGGTTGCCGATGCCGCATCGCCCGGCGCAGCCCGCCTCGACGGCCGCATGGTCGACCGTCCCGTGGTGCTCCAGGCGCAACGCACGCTGGCCCTGGCCCGCAGCTGACAGACCTCATTCACCAACTTCCACCGCAGAAAGAGACAACACACCATGGCCTCCACCATCATCGACTCACGCATCTTCGGCGACATGTTCAGCGACTCGCGTATGCGCGACGTCTGGTCCGACGAGAACCGCACCGCCAAGTACCTGGACATCGAGCGCGCCCTTGCGAAAGTCCAGGGCGAGCTCGGCATCATCCCGAAGGAAGCGGCCGATGAGATCGTCCGCAACTGCAACCTGTCGCAGATCGACTGGGACAAGCTCAAGGCCAAGACCGAGCAGATCGGCTATCCCATCATTGCCGTGGTCAACCAGATCAATGCGAACTGCCGGGACAAGCTCGGCGAGTACTGCCACTGGGGTGCCACCACGCAGGACATCACCGACACGGCCGCCGTGCTTCAGATGCGCGAAGGCCTCGCGCTGGTCGAGCAGGATCTGGACGAGATCGGAGATGCGCTCGCGGCCCTCGCCAAGAAATACCGCGACACGCCCGTCATCGGCCGCTCCAACCTTCAGCAGGCCACGCCGATCACCTTCGGCTACAAGATGGCCAGTATCCTGGCGGGCATCGATCGTCACCGCGAGCGCCTGCAGCAGCTCAAGCCGCGCGTCCTCATGGGGGAGTTCGGCGGCGCATCGGGCACCTTGTCCTCGCTGGAGAAGGGCGCCATGGACACCCAGGCCGGATTGATGAAGGAGCTGGGACTGGCCCAGCCGCTGATCTCGTGGCACACGGTGCGCGACACCATCGCGGAGGTCGGTGCCTTCCTCGGGCTGGTCGGCGGCTCGCTCGGCAAGATCGCGATGGACGTCAAGCTGATGATGCAGACCGAAGTGGCGGAGGTCTTCGAGCCCTTCGCGCCGGGCCGCGGCTCGTCGTCGACGATGCCGCAAAAGCGCAACCCGATCTCCTGCCTCTACATTCACGCCAACATCTCGGTCGCGCGCCAGCACGCGGCCGCGCTGATGGATGCGATGGTGGCAGACCACGAGCGCTCGACCGGCCCCTGGGAAATCGAGTGGGTGTCGCTGCCGGAGATCTTTTGCCTGATGTCAGGCGCGCTGAAGCAGACCAAGTTCATTCTCAAGGGCCTGGAGGTCGACGCCACCCGCATGCGCGCCAATATCGACATCACCAACGGGCTCGTGATGTCCGAGGCCGTGATGATGGGGTTGGGCCCGTACATTGGCCGTGAATACGCTCACGACCTGGTCTATGACCTGTGCCGTCAGGCACTCTCCGACAACCGTCCGTTGATCGAGATCCTGGCCGCCCACCCGGAGATCAACAAGCACGTCACGCGAGCCCAGCTCGATGCGATGTGCGACCCGGCCAACAACCTCGGCCAAGCCGGCGTCATGGTCGATCGTGTGCTCACCGCGCGCGGCTGACCAGACCCTGGCCCTTCACTGTCGACCAAGCCGGCGCAGACCGGTACGCATCTGTGCGCCCTGAATCTGGAGACAACGTCGTGAACATCCGCAAAGTATTAAAGCTTCTCTACGTACAGGTCCTGATCGGCCTGATCCTCGGTATCACCGTGGGCCACTACTGGCCCGAGTTCGGCGCCGCCCTCAAGCCGCTCGGCGACGGCTTCGTCAAGCTGGTCAAGATGATGATCGCGCCGGTGGTGTTCTGCACCATCGTGAGCGGCATCACGTCCCTGGGCGACTCCAAGGAAATCGGCAAGACCCTGCTCAAGGCGATGGGACTCTTCTACGCCCTGACGATCATTGCGCTCCTCACGGGCTTGGCCACCGTCCTGCTGATCCAGCCGGGCGCCGGGATGCACATCGATCCGAAGAACCTCGACGCCTCCGTGGCGACCCGCTTCGCGAACCAGGTGCATATCCACGGCTTCACCGACTTCGTCATGCACATCATCCCGAATGCGTTCGTCGGCGCCTTCGCTGAGGGCGAGGTGTTGCCGGTACTGCTGCTCGCAGTGCTCTGTGGATTCGGTCTGACGAAGATCGGGACGGCGGCCAAGCCGGTGCTCGAGGGCATCGAAGGCTTCTCGCACATGCTCTTCGCGGCCTTCGGCATCATCATGCGGCTGGCACCGATCGGCGCCTTCGGCGCGATGGCATTCACAGTGGGGCGCTACGGCATCCAGTCGATCGGCTCGCTCGGACTGCTGATCGGCACCTTCTATGTGGCCTGCATCTTCTTTGTCGTCGTGGTGCTGGGCGTGCTGTCGCGTCTGCACGGTTTCAAGCTGTGGCAGCTGATGCGATACATCAAGGAAGAGTTGCTGGTCGTGCTCGGCACCTCATCCAGCGAACCTGTCCTCCCCCGACTCCTGCTCAAGCTCGAACGGCTTGGATGCAAGAAGGGCGTGGTCGGGCTGGTGCTTCCGACAGGCTATTCGTTCAATCTCGACGGGACGGCCATCTACCTCACGCTGGCGTCGATGTTCATCGCCCAGGCCTGCGACATCCATCTGTCGTGGCTCCAGATCGGCTCGATGCTGGGCATCATGCTGCTCACCTCCAAGGGCGCAGCGGGGGTGACGGGCAGTGGCTTTGTCGCCTTGGTGGCCACGCTCACGGTCATGCCTGATCTTCCAGTGGCCGGTGTGGCGCTGATCGTCGGGATCGATCGCTTCATGTCCGAGGCTCGGGCGCTCACCAGCACCATCAGCAACGCAGTGGCCTGTATCGTGGTCTCCATCTGGGAAAACGCTTGCGACCGAGACGTACTGAAGCGCGAGCTGGCGGCGAACTACGCCAACACCGAGCACGAGCTCGAAGAAGGGTCCGGAGACTTGCAGTTGCCGCTCGGCCACACCGGCACAGCCCACTGAATCCGGGGGCGGGCTTCGGGTACGGCCCGCTTTCAGCTTCTCAATTCACCGCGCGGCGGCCATCTGGCTTGCCGCGCTTTGCTTTCATGCCAGAGAAGAATGCATAGAGCTGCTGCGCTGCCGGGGACAAGGTCCGGCCTTTTCGTCGGATGAGGCCGATCTTTCGGGTGATCACCGGGTCGTAGAGCGGAACACTCACAAGCAGCGGATGGTCCGCATCCGGCATGGCGATCGAGGGCACCGCGGCCACGCCCAGGCCCGCCTCCACCAGCCCGAGCATTGTGGTGACGTGCTGGGTCTCATAGATGCTCTGTGGACGGCCAGGCAGGCCTGACAGCGCCTGATCCAGCAGCAGCCGGTTCCCCGATGCCTTGCTGACCGAGATGTAGTCGTACTGCCCCAGATCGGTCCAGCTCACGCGGCGCTTCTTCGCGAGCGGGTGGTCGCGCCGGCAAGCCGCAACGAAACGCTCCTCCAGCAAGGGCTTGAACTCGATGTCCGCCTCCTTGCCTCCAACGAAGTTCAGTCCGAAGTCAGCCTCACCGCGCGATACGGCGGAGAGCACTTCGTTCGCGCTGGCGTCGAAGACCTTGACCCGGATCTTCGGGTAGCGCTCGTGGTAGCGCGAGATCACCTGCGACAGGAAGTAGTAGACGGTCGAAGGCACGCAGGCGATCGTCACCTCGCCCATGCGCGTGGCTGCCACACCGCGGATGCCCAGCAGCGTGTGGTCAAGGTCGTCCAGGAGCTGCTGCACCTTGCGATCGAAGTCGCGACCTACCGAGGTCAGGCTCACACGCCGGGTGGTGCGGTCGAGGAGCCGCACCCCAAGTGCTTCTTCAAGCTTTTCGATGCGCCGGCTGAAGGCCGGCTGCGATACATGCAGCGCCTCGGCCGCCTTGCGAAAGCTGTTGAGCTCGGCCACCGCCCGGAACGCCTGCAGGTCGTTGAGATTGAAGTTGATGGCCATGCGCATTGCCTCCTGAAGCACTCTCACTGATCCACAGTGTGCATCAATCGATCCTAAACATGCAATTCACAGAAGTCTTCCATGAGCCGAACATTCACCCAAGGCCAAAACAACAAGAAGCCTCCCGTTTCAGACCCAGTACCAAGACATCCACCGGAGTAGACAAATTGAAGTTCCAGAAGATTCGCCTCGTAGCAGCTGTCGCGCTGGCTGCGTCCGTGGCCTGCGGCAGCGCAGCAGCCGCCTTTCCTGAGAAGTCGATCACCCTCGTGGTTCCCACAGCGGCAGGGGGTGCCAACGACGCCATGGCCCGCGTCATCGGGCAGGCGATGTCGGCCATCCTCAAGCAACCGGTGATCGTCGACAACAAGGCCGGCGCCAACGGCGCGATTGCCACCGAGTACGTGATGCGAGCCGCCCCGGACGGCTACACGCTCATGCTGGGCTACATCGCAACGCACGCGATGAACCCCGCCCTGCAGAAGCTTCGTTACGACCCGGTCAAGGACTTCGAGCCCGTCGGCATGGTCGGGTCGTCGGCGACGCTGATGGTGCTCAATCCCGCCGTCAAAGCCGGCAACGCGAAGGAAGTCGTGGCGATGCTTAAGGCCGCTCCGGACAAGACCAGCTACGCCTCCGCAGGCAACGGCACCGCGCCACACTTCGCCGCCGAGATGTTCAAGCTCTCGACCGGTACGAGCATGCTGCACGTGCCGTACAAGGGGTCCGCGCCGGCGATCACCGACACCATCGGCGGACAGACGCAGGTGATGTTCCCGAGCCTTTTCACAGCGATGCCGTATGTCAAGGCCGGCAAGCTGAAGGCGGTGGCCGTTGCAGGCCCCAAGCGCTCGGCGCTCATGCCGGAGGTACCCACGCTTCAGGAGCAAGGGATCGCCGACGTCGACGTGTCGCAGTGGTACGGCATCTTCGCGCCGGCGAAGACACCCAAGCCAGTGATCGAACAGCTCAACAAGGTGCTCAATGAGGTGCTGGCCGACAAGAGCGTGATCAAGCGCCTCGAGGACCACGGCGCCGAGGTCTCCACCATGACGACCGACGAGATGCGCACCTATGTTGCGCAGGAGCAGGTCAAGTGGAAGAAGGTGGTCCAGGCCGCCAAGATCACCGCGGATTGAGATGAACCGATCGATCCCCTGCGTGCTGATGCGCGCCGGTACTTCACGCGGACCCTTCTTTCTGCGTGACTGGTTGCCCGAGGGCGACGAGGCTCGTGACCAGGCGCTGATCGGCGCCATCGGTGCCTCCGATCCGCTCCAGCTCGACGGTGTGGGAGGCGGCAGCACTTTGAACAGCAAGGTCGCCATCGTGTCGCGCTCGTCGCAGCCGGGCTGCGACATCGACTATCTCTTCGCGCAGGTAGGCGTCGGGCACCGGTCGGTCGACACGCGGCCCAACTGCGGAAACATGCTCTCGGGCGTTGCGCCTTTCGCAATCGAGCAGGGTTTGATTCCTGCGACGAACGGAACCACCAGCGTTCGTGTCTACAACGTCAACACCGGGTCGCGCATCGACGTGACCGTTCGGACGCCGGGCGGCCGTGTGACCTACGAAGGCGACGCGCGCATCGACGGCGTAGCCGGTACGGCGGCACCCATCCTTCTCAACTTTCTTGACGCTTGGGGTGCAGTCACTGGTCATGTTTTCCCGACCGGCAAACGGATCGACACCATCGACGGGATCGAGGTGACCTGCATCGATGCGGCGATGCCGCTGATGATCGTGCGCGCGGCTGATCTGGGAGTGAAAGGAGATGACAAACCAGCAGCGCTGGATGCAAACGTCCCCTTGCTCGAGCGGTTGGAAACCCTTCGCCTGGAGGCCGGCCGCAGGATGGGACTCGGCGATGTGTCCAACAGCGTCATACCCAAGCCGGTGCTCGTGAGCGCAGGCGCGTCGAATGACAGCATCACCTCGCGCTACTTCACCCCGCGCAAGTGTCACGCATCACATGCGGTAACCGGAGCCATAGGTGTCGCCAGCGCATTTGCCCTGCCTGGGACGGTGGCGAGCGGCATGGCGCGCGAGCCGGGGCGGCATGGCCTCGTCGTGCTGCATCCCGCAGGTCAGATTGATGTTGAAGTCGAACTGGCGGGGCACGGCGATGCTGCGACGGTCGAGCGAGCAGCCCTGGTTCGAACGGCCCGGAAGATCATGCAGGGCGAACTGCATCTGCCTGACTACGTATTTTCGCGTCCAGGAGCACAAGACGCCGAGACGTCAGACTTCCCCTGTAGAAGCCTGACAATCATCGTCCCGACGCGCGCCGGTGGCGGCAACGACACGATGGCACGGATCATCGCCGCAAAACTGCGACCGCTGCTCGGCCAGGAAATTGTGGTCGACAACAGGGCGGGCGCGAATGGCGCCATCGCAAGCGAATACGTGGCGGGCGCCGCGCCGGACGGCCACACCTTGATGTTCGGCTACGTCGGTACGCACGCGATGAACCCAGCTCTGCAAAGGCTGGGCTATGACCCGGTCCGCGATTTTGAACCGGTTGGGCTCGTCGGTTCTTCATCGACCTTGATGGTGGCCCATCCGGAAAGAGGCGCCCCTGATCTGCACACGCTCATCGGCCTGCTCAGGGACACCCCTCGGTGTTTCAGCTACGCATCTGCTGGCGACGGGACGCCTCCGCACTTCGCAGCCGAACTTTTTCAGCTCAGTAGTGGAACGTCAATGGCGAACGCGACCTTTGAAGGAGCGGGACCTGCGATCGCCGACACGGTCAGCGGGCGATCGCAGATCATGTTTCCCAGCCTCTTTACCGCGTACCCGTTCATCAGGGCAGGACGACTGCGCGCTTTGGCCGTCGCAGGGCCGAAGCGCCTGGAGGCACTCCCCGCCGTGCCGACGCTCGCGGAGATGGGCGTTCCGGGCGTGGACGTCGTTCAGTGGTATGGACTCTTCGCCCCTGCTGGCACACCTGGGCCGGCCATTGATCGCCTCAACCGCGCGCTCAACGAAGTACTGACCGATCCGGAGGTCGTCGAACGGTTCGAAAGCCAGGGCGCCAAGGTCGAGGCCGGACCTCCTGCAGCGCTTCGCCGGCGCGTTCATGACGATCTCAGCCGATGGCAGGGTGTCGTGGCCGAGGGGGCGCTCGCCCCTCAGGACTCACCTGTCCTTGTTTTGGATTGATCGAGCCGCCTCCACCTGCCTCCGCGAGGTCCCGATTCCCAACGCTTCCGAGGGCGCGCCACCAGCGGCCCTCCGGGGGACCACGCGACACTTTTAGAACTGTATTGGTGACACAAGACATGAGCAAATCCATCCTCGCCCTCGCAGGGCTTGCCGCTTCGGGGACCGCGATGGCGCAATCATCCGTGACGCTTTTCGGCGTAGCCGATGCAGCCGTCAGCTACTACAGCACGAAGAGCGTGCTGTATTTTTCGCCGATCGCTTCGCTGCCTCCCATTGCGACGCCGGCCGAGGTGCAGCTTTCCCAAACTGCCCTCTCCAGTGGCGGGAACGCCTCAAGCCGGTTCGGGTTCCGTGGTACCGAAGATCTTGGAGGCGGATTGGCTGCCAGCTTCTGGCTGGAGGCCGGCTTCAACCAGGACACGGGCCTCATCCCCAATGCGGCTTTTGCGCGGCGGTCCACGGTCAGCCTGTCGAGCAACAACTTCGGTGAAGTTCGTCTTGGTCGCGACTATGTGCCAACCTATTGGAACGAAAGCGTGTTCGATCCCATGGGCGCGGTTGGCGTAGGCGAGAACCTGATCAAGACAGTGAGCGGCGCTATCGCAATCGCTCGGGGACCGGGCTCGCCAGTGTCTTCGACCGACAACGCGGTTCGCGCGTCAAACAGCGTTGGATACTTCCTTCCGCGAAATCTTGGTGGCTTCTACGGCCAGCTGATGTATGCGCTACCGGAGAACGTGGATTCCAGCAACGTTGCAGGCAGCCCCTCGACGAAGGGCCGCTACTATGGCGGTCGCTTCGGCTACGCCAGCGGCCCTTTGGATATTGCCGTCGCCTACGGTGAAAGCAGTGCCGCCGACGCCGCGACCTTGACCGCCGCCGGCGTTCCGACCGGCGGTTGGCTCTCGGAGAGCCTGCGAACGGTCAATCTGGGCGCCTCATATGACTTCGGCATCCTGAAGCTCATGGGGGAAGTCTCCCAAGTGCGCGACAGGACAAACCGAGTGGGACCGGGGCGGGGCCTCATCAGACCCCCTGCGGTCAAGGAGAACGACAACTACAACGGCGCGATGATTGGGATGACTGTGCCTTTGGGCGCGGGGATGTTCAAAGCCTCGATCGCACGTGTGGATTTCGACAACGACTTGGGAGTGGTGCCACCGGGTTCGCCAGAGCGAGATGCTTCCGTAAGCAAGCTTGCGGTCGGGTATGTTTACAACCTCTCCAAACGGACCGCACTCTACGCGACCATGGCGCGGGTTCGGGTCAACGATGGTCAGAACAATCCCGCGATCATGGGTGTTTCTGCTGGTGGCCTTGCATATCTGCCAGCGGGCTCCGCTACCTCGGGCTTTGCTCCGCGCAGTGCCACTGGCTACGATTTCGGATTGCGCCACACGTTCTGATGCAACGAGGCCGGGGCCGAACTCCCCATATCCGAATGCAATGTTTCGGATTCGGTCGAGTGTGATGCCGACGGTCAGCTATTCGACCCGAAGCGGTCATCGCTCGCGCGGGCGCCGAAGGCTGCTACTGGCCGCGAATGATCTGCCGCTCCTGGTCGCCGGCCTTGGCGGACTCGACAGGACTAGGAGACTTCTTCTTCGTCATGCAGGCTCCGGCGGTTGTTAAGGCCTCGTGCACGGCGCCGTGACCTGGCATCGCAAAGATAGGACGGAGGGTCGGAGGGGCAATTGCACCTCGGTGCAGCCTAATTCGCGGATCGTCGGGACGCCGCGCAAGGCGCTAGGGCTGATTCAGCTGGGCGTAGGGCACGAACGCGGCGCCGCCCCAATTGGCCTGCAGCAAGACGCCCTTGTCGGTGAACTGGTAGGTGGACACGTAGGGATTGAAGGACATGGACATGTCCGCCGATGATCCCGCGGTGCGCAGCTTCATGGTTGCGTCGGCCGACGCAGCGACGTCGGCGCCGAGCCTGCGAAATTGGTCGAACACTTCCTTGTTCTTGAAAACCATAACTTGGCGGAAATCCTTGTATCCAATGCCCGGCCCGGTGCCGGCGCGCGTTGCAAGCATGAAGGTGTTCGCCTGCGTTGAGTTGTCGACCAGCACCCCTGTGCCGCGCGCCCCGACGAAGAGCAGGACGTTGATCTGCGAGGAATCGAACACTGCGTAGCCGACCGCCTTCTTCACTTCATCGCGGGTCTCGGGCTTTTGCGCAAAGAGCTCGTCGAGCGTCTTGTCGCGCATGGCGAGAATCTCCGCCTTGACTCTGGGGACATCGGCAGGCGACAGCGTGGGCTGCACGGAGCTATCGCCATGCGTGGATCCTGTGGCGCAGGCCGATAGCAGGACGGGCAGCAACACCATCCAACAACGATGTTTCATGTTGAATTCCTGAGGAGCGAGGGGAGTAGGGCAGGCATCAATGAGTTCGTGTCATTGTGCGCCAACCGACGGTCGGGAGACCATCGCTGCCATGCCTTCTGCCCATACCATGGAGCACCAGGACCCTACCCGGTGCACGACAGGTAGCTCGAAACTTGACCTCCGATTGGGGGTCACATTCAGCAAATGACATTGCGTTGAACTGTCTGGCGTTCGGGGCTGATTCAGGCGCTTTACAACTCCAAGGCCTGATCGTTCGACTGCCGTCAGCGTCGATGTTCCCATCCCGACTTTTGATTGGATCTGCATTGAGCAAGCTCAAGGCGGCGCCGAAAGCACGTTCACTACGAAGTGAGGACGCGAACCGCCGTCGAAGGGTCCACTTTCGAGGAGGACGACGAAAGCAGCCCGGCACTCCACCGCGCGACCCTGGGTCTTGTCGCGGCGCTGTTGACCACTGGCGGATTCGGCCTCGTACAGGCCCAGTCCAACTGGACGGGCGCGGTCTCCTCCGACTGGTTCTCGCAAGGCAACTGGCTCAACGGCCTGGTTCCCGCAGCGGGATCACCGCCAACCTCGATGTCTCGAATCCGGCGCTCATCCAGGCCACCAATGCCACGGCACAGCAAGTGAGCGTGGGTCAAAGCGGCACGGGTGTCGGCGTGACGTGCGCGAGCGCGTGGTGGCCAGCACGCTGCGAACGCCGCAACAATTCGATGGACGCGCGCGCCCGAGTACGGCATGCTTGCGCGCGAGTGCCCCACGAACGATCGCTGGCGACCCCCCAAGTGACCAACTCACGTCGATTTGCGCAGGCATGCCTCGCCGGCTTCGCGGTCGCGTTGCCGAGCCTTGGACTCGGTCAGCAGGACGCACTGCCCGCATTCAAGGAACTCGACTCGATGGAAGCGAGAGTTCAAGGTTGCGTGACCTGCCATGGCCAGAGCGGGCAAGGGACCAGCAACGGCTACTTCCCGCGAATCGCCGGGAAGCCGGCCGGCTACCTCTACAACCAGCTCGTGGCGTTTCGCGACGGCACCCGGCGCTACCCGCCGATGAACTATCTCGTCGCGTATCTGCCGGATTCCTATCTCAAGGAGATCGCAGACCATTTCGCCAAGCAGCGCCCACCATTCGCCGCACGTGAAGACGCCGGCGCCGATGCAGCCGCGCTGGCGCGAGGGAAGGCGCTGGTGACGGCAGGGGACCCGCAGAAGGGAATCCCCGCGTGCATTGCCTGCCACGGCGCGGGGCTGACTGGCATGAACCCGGGCATTCCCGGACTGGTGGGGCTTCGGTCAAGCTACATCGCGGCGCAGCTCACCCGTTGGCGGGTCGGCGACCGGCATGCGGCCGACCCCGACTGCATGAAGAGGATTGCAGTGCGCCTCACGGAGATCGATGTGAACGCGGTGGCCGCCTGGCTGGGGCAGCAAGATCCTCCCAGAGACCCCTCACCCGAGTCCTCGAACCTCGTTCGCATGCCGCTGGCATGTGGCAGCCAACGGTAGTCGCCATGCGTCGGCCCTGGATCACCTTCCTTGGCGCGGTCGTGGTGATCGGGGTGATCGGCGTTGCCGCGATGTACTACTTGCTTCCCGGCGAGCTGCGCCCCACCCAGGGGGTAGCGACGACGCCCAACGCCACGACGCAAGTCATCAACAAGGGCGAGTACCTCGCGCGAGCCGGTGACTGCGTCGCGTGCCATACCCATCCGGGCGGTCAGGAGTTCGCCGGCGGCCGCGCCATGCCGACACCGTTCGGCAACCTCTATGTTCCGAACATCACACCGGACG
The DNA here is from genome assembly GCF_030317005.1 of Variovorax sp. J22R115. Lineage (NCBI taxonomy): Bacteria > Pseudomonadati > Pseudomonadota > Betaproteobacteria > Burkholderiales > Comamonadaceae > Variovorax > Variovorax sp. J22R115. Next base: position 134,761 of record NZ_JASZYM010000001.1, read on the forward strand.
AGGAAACGGGCATCGGCGCGTGGTCTCCCGAGGAGTTCTATCGCATGATGCACAAAGGCGTGTCCCGCGACGGTACGTTGCTGTACCCCGCAATGCCCTTCGCCTCCTACACCAAGGTGACGCGCGAGGACTCGGACGCCATCTTTGCCTACCTGATGTCGGTGCCGCCGGTGAAGCAGCCCAACCGGCCGCACGAGCTGCGCTTCCCCTACAACAAGCGGGAGCTACTGGTCGGTTGGCGCGCCTTGTATTTCAACGAAGGCGAGTACCAACCCGACCCGAAGCAATCCGCCCAGTGGAACCGCGGAGCCTACCTCGTACTGGGCCTGGGCCATTGCGCCATGTGCCACACGGCCGTGAATCCCCTGGGCGGTTCGAGCGAATCGAAGGCGTTCGAGGGAGGGATGATCCCGAACCAGAACTGGTACGCGCCATCGCTGACCTCGAACCGGGAAGCCGGGCTGGGCAACTGGAGCCTTCAGGACATCAAGGATCTGCTCCAGGCCGGCGTCTCGCACCGCGGGACCGTCTACGGGCCGATGGCCGAGGTCACCTACAACAGCCTTCAGTACTTGAGCGACGAGGACGTGGAGGCAATGGCCGTCTACTTAAAGGCACTGCCGCAGCGCGACTCCGAGCCGCCGCCCACGAGCCAGGCGCGCCTGGTGGCGCCGAACGTCATGGAGCTGGGCCGCAAGGTCTACGCTCAGCAATGCGCGATGTGTCACGGCGAAGAGGGCAAGGGCCATCCGCCGGGCCTGCCGCCGCTTGCCGGCAACCAGTCCATCACCATGGCGTCGCCCGTCAATTCGATCCGCATGGTGCTCAACGGCGGCTACGCGCCCGGGACCCGGAAGAACCCGAGGCCGTACGGGATGCCTCCCTTCAATCACATCCTCAACGACGACGAGGCGGCCGCCGTCGTTACCTACATCCGCGTCGCCTGGGAGAACAGTGGCACCCCGGTGTCACCTGCCCAGGTCAATGACCTGCGCAAGCTCATACCCGAATAGGAGGAGGCGGAAATGACATCAGCGGGAAGGCAGGAAGAGCGCTTCGACGACGAAGACCGTCGCGTCGACGAGATCGTGAGACGAGGGCCTTCCGGTACCTTCGCTGTCGCCGGTGTGGCGACCGCCATCGTGGTCGCCATCTATTTCATCTTCTACATCTTCGCCTACCTGCCGCGAGGAGCAGTGCAGTGACGGCAGCGATGTCCTCCGAAGACGGCACATCCGAGGCCATTGCGCTGGCGGCGGAGAAGCGCTGGACCTTCGTCGTCGCAGCCATCATCGTGATCCTCCTGGCGATGATGGTCGTCACGGGGCTGCATTGGGCGGCGATGCCTCCGTCCCGCGTGGAGACCATCGACGTGAATACGGTTCACCTGAAGGGCGAGTTCGTCGAGAGCAATCTCGGGACCGCGCTGGGACCGGACGGCAAGGTCACCGTGCGCCTCGTTGCGCAGCAATACTCCTTCGTTCCTCAGTGCATCGTCGTTCCCGCGGACATGCCGGTGACCTTCCGAGGGACAGCCACGGACGCCATCCACGGTTTCATCGTCGGCCGGACGAATGCCAACACGATGCTCATTCCAGGCTTCGTCGCCACCTTCACGACGCGCTTCTCCAGGACTGGCGAGCAGTTGATGCCCTGCCATGAATACTGCGGCACCGGCCACGAGGCGATGTGGGCGCGCGTGAAGGTGCTGCCACCCCAGGAGTTCCTGGCCAAGGCGCAAGCGGGAGAAAGGCTGGACTGTGTTTCACGCTAGGAAACTCGTTCTCGCCCATTTCGGGGTCGCGTTCGTCGCGTTCCTGGGCGCACTAGCCCTGGGTGCGTGGCAGATGTACATCCGCAGCCCCCTTGCCACCTGGGTCAACAACCCGGAGCACTACTACCGCTCCGTCACTGCCCACGGCACGGTGATGGCCTATGTATTGCCGACGCTCGTGGCGATGGGCTTCGGCTACGCCATCTCGGAGCTTGCGCTCAAGCGGCCCCTCGTCGGAGTTCGGTGGGCCTGGGCTGGCTTCTGGCTGGTCATCGCCGGCACCATGATGGCGGCGGTGACGATGGCACTCGGCAAGGCGTCGGTGCTCTATACCTTCTATCCGCCGATGATCGCCAGCCCCTTCTACTACTTCGGCGTGGTGCTTGTCGTCGTGGGGTCGTGGGTATGGGTCGCGCTCATGTCCATCAACCTGCATGCCTGGCGCAAGGAACAGCCCGGCGAGTCGGTGCCGCTTGCGATGTTCGGCAATGTCGCCGGCGCCTACCTCTGGGCCTGGACGTCCCTGGGGGCCGCGCTCGAGGTGCTGATCCTCATCCTCCCGGCCTCGCTCGGCCTGACGGACACCATCAACGCTGGACTCGCGCGCGTCTTCTTCTCCTGGACGCTGCACGCCATCGTCTACTTCTGGCTGATGCCCGCCTACATCGCCTTCTACACGATCGTGCCTCGAGCCATTGGTGGGCGCCTGTACAGCGACACCATGGGACGCGTCGCGTTCGTGCTCTTCCTGGTGTTCTCGATGCCCATCGGGATCCATCACCTGTTCGCCGATCCGCAGGTGGGAGCAGGCTTCAAGTTCGTTCATGCGGCCATGACCGCGATGGTCTCCGTTCCGACTCTGCTGACCGTCTTCACCATCGTCGCGTCGGTGGAGATCGCCGGGCGCCTGCGTGGTGGCCAGGGCCTCTTCGGCTGGGTGAAGGCATTGCCCTGGGACAACCCCTGGATGCTGGCCGTCACCTTCTCCTTCGTGATGCTGGGCTTCGGCGGCGCCGGCGGCATCATCAACATGAGCTACCAGCTCAACGAAACGGTGCACAACACCCAGTGGGTCACGGGCCACTTCCACCTGATATTTGCCGGCGCCATCGTGCTGATGTACTTCATGGTGGCCTACGATCTCTGGCCCCAGCTCACGGGATGCGCGCCGCTGTCCGCGAAGCTCATCAAATGGCAGGTGTGGACCTGGTTCGTCGGGATGATGGTGCTGTCGATGCCTTGGCACCTGGTGGGCCTGCTCGGCATGCCCAGGCGCATGGCGTACTACGACTACACCCACCCGGACATTCAGCCGCAGGCCTGGACCGTGACCGTGTCAGCCATCGGCGGGTTCGTGCTGCTGGCCTCTGGCATCCTGCTGGTCTACATTCTCGCCACCGCGCACAAGCGCAGGGATGCCGCGGTCCAACCCTATAGCTTCAGCCGCACGACGCACCCGATAACGCATACGCCGGCGCTGCTGAACCGCTTCGGGCTGTGGGTGGCCATGATGATCGGCCTGACTATCGTCAACTATGGGTACCCGATCTTTCAGCTAGCGGTGCTGAAGGAGGCTTCGGTGCCCGTCATCCCCATCGGGAGCCGGTGATGCGCGACCCGGCCGTCTACTCCTGGCGCAACGCCTGGTTCCGCTGGTCGGTGGTGTCTCTGGTCGTGTTCACCGTCCTGTGCGTGCTGGTGGGCTTCGTCTGGCTGCCGTCGGTCCACAAGGACTTCACGGCGCAAAACCTGTGGGACGCGATCTGCAGGGCGGCGGGCGTTCCGGCCCACTGGTCCAGCGAATCGGATGTGAAGGCCGGGCCCGCATCGACGGACGTCGTTCTCGAGCGGCGCATGGTCCGCACGACCGACACTGCCGCAGTGGGCCGAGGCGCGACGCTCGCGCTGAACTGCACGATGTGCCACGGGGCGCAGGGCATGAGCACCTCCAACGCACCCAACCTCTCGGGCCAATACCCCGAAGTCGTCATCAAGCAGTTGCTCGACTACAAGGCAGGCCGGCGCTCGCACACCCTGATGGAGACGCTGGCACGCAACATGTCCCAGCGCGACATCGAGGATCTCGCGGCCTACTACGCCTACCTTCCAAAGGCCCGGACGGCACCCACCACCTACGACGAATCGCTGCCCGCGCTGGTGCGCGTGGGCGACCCGCTGCGCAACATCGCGCCGTGCATCTCATGCCATGGCGGTGTCGACCAGAAGCTCGGCGCACCGTGGATCGAGGGAATGCCCAAAGACTATCTGGTCGAGCAGTTGAAGGCCTTCAAGACAGGTGCTCGACGCAACGACTCGCTGGGCCAGATGCGCAACATGTCGCGACCGATGTCGGAGCAGGAAATTGCCGAAGTCGCGGAGTTCTATGCCCGCAAGGCCAGTGCCGGCCAGCGAGATTGAACGGCCAGGCCAGGACAACTCGGCGACCGATGCTCGCCTCAAGGCCGGAACCAGCTATTACCTACCACCAGATACACCGCCGTCGTTCCGGGGCTGTGTGCCACATCGATGCCCACGTCCAGACCGAACTTGCGTGCCAGCTCGTAGCGAAAGCCGAAACCGCCACTGCCCACGTTCTGCGTGGCGGAAAAATTGTCGACAGTGGTACGTGTCGTTCCGCCCCCGGCGAACACGACACCGCTCCAGCGGCCAAAGAATCGCCAGCGTGCTTCCACTTCGAGGGAGGCGACCTGGTCGCCCTGGTATCGCATCGCGGGGACGCCACGCAGTTGGACGAACGGCCGCAGGAAGAAGGGGGTGCCGTCGGACGACCAGGCATAGCTTCCACGTGCGCCCAGCGTGACGCCATGCGCCAGTGGCTGCCAGCCCATCACGATCTGCTGGAATCGCTCGAAATCATCGGTCGACCCCAAGGCCTTGCGCGAGGCCAGCCAGGACGTTTCGGCATAGACGCCGCGGGTTGGCGTGAAGACGTTGTCCCGCGTGTCGTATTCGAGGATGGCGGTCGGTGCGGAGATCTGCACGCGGGCACTGTCGGCGAGACCGGAAGGCTGGGGCTCCTCCCGCAGCTTCGGGTCGACGTCGGCGAAGACGTATCGCATTCCGATCGCCCACGGGGACTTCGGTGCGAGTTGCCAGTTGACCTGCGCGACGGCGGCTGCGAACTGCAGCGAGTAGCGCACCTTCTGGTCCAACGATGGCAGCCCGGGGCCCAGGCCGTAGAAATCGAGATTGACCTGTCCGGTCGCGGCGCCGATCAAGGTGCGCAAGCGACCGTCCATCCAGCGACTGGCGTCGCCCGCAAATGCACCCTTCGTCCCGTTCTCCGTGGCGAATGCTCCGATGCCCGAGATGTCAGGGCGCGCCCACCCTTCGTCTCCCGCTTCCTTGCGCGGCCGCAGGAACATGCCGGCGGCGCCGCCGCCGTAGCCGACGGCTGGCTCGGTCACGACGATCGGGATCGGCAGGAAGCCCCGGGGGTTCTCGAGGAAGCTGCTCAAGTCGAGCTGTCCATCCTGGGGATCTAAGAACCGGTCGCGCAGTCGCGGCGCGGGCTCCTTCATCGCCTCACGAGGTATCCCCCCCTCGTTCCGCAGCGGTTCGGGCGAGGGCTGGGCGCCGACGCCCGCCGATGCGCCCATGGCAAGCACATGAAGCAGGGCGGGCGGCAACCAGCGCATCGTTGAATGTCCGGATGGAGGCGGTGTCGTCTCTGCGTTGAATTGCCCCGATTGGAACCGAGTGCCGCCATGCCGTCGAGATGCCAAGCCTCGACGAACCTGAGATGCGAGGGTACAACGCGACACTTGCCCCAAGTTGCCACCCAACGATGAGGAGATTCGGACATGAAGATTGGACTGCCCGGCCCCCCCGAGCTTCCTGTCACCCTGGCGCCCCCTGTAGCAGCTGCGCGCACTGGGATGCGCCGGTACCCTGCGCACGTGCCAGCGTCCGCGATCGCGCTCGCCGTGATGCTTGGTGGGTGTGCCTATCCCGTGCCGGTGGCGGTGCAGCAACCGGCGCGCGTCACCACCACCACCACGACCACCAGCACACCGATGCCGGCCGGTTCCGCTGCCGGGGTGCCTACGGCGCCTGCGGCGGACGGCACTTTCAACCAGGCCCAGATCGACCAGATGATGGCGCCCATCGCCCTGTATCCGGACTCGCTCTTGTCGCAGGTGCTGATGGCGTCGACCTACCCGGCCGACGTGGCCGACGCCGCGAAGTGGTCGAAGGCGAATCCCCAGCAGTCCGGCGACGCGGCCGTGCGCGCGGTCGAGAACCAGCCATGGGATCCGAGCGTGAAGTCGCTGGTGGCCTTTCCGCAGGTGCTGCAGACCATGGGCGAGAAGCCCGACTGGGTGCAGAACCTGGGCGACGCCTTCCTCGCGTCATCGAAGGACGTGCTTGACTCCGCGCAACGGCTGCGTGCCCGCGCGCGCGACAGCGGCAACCTAAAGACGACCGAGCAGCAGACCGTGACCGTGCAGCAAGAGGCGATCACCATCGAGCCGGCCAACCCGCAGACGGTCTACGTGCCCCTCTACAACCCGACGGTGGTGTATGGCACCTGGCCCTATCCGGCCTACCCGCCGTACTACTGGTACCCGCCGGCGATGTACTACCCAGGCTACTACCCTGGCGCGGCGCTGGCCACGGGCATCGCCTTCGGGGTCGGGGTGGCGGCCGTCGGTGCGCTTTGGGGCAATTGCAATTGGGGCGGTGGCGACGTCAATATCAACACGAACCGCTACAACAGCATCAACACCAACCGGCAAATCAACGCCAATCAGAATCGCTTCCAGCACAACGCCCAGAACCGGCGCGGCGTGCCTTACCGCGACAGCCGCAGCCAGCAGCAGTTCGGCAAGAACGTGCCGGGCGGGGAGAACCGCGGCGACTTCCGCGGTCGCGACGCACAGCGACAGCAGGCACAGTCGTCGCTGCAGCAGCGCGGCATGGATCCGGGAGCTGGGCGTGAGCAGTTGCGCAACGATCCGGCCACTCGCCAGCGCGCTGACGCAGCCGCACGAGGGCAGGGAGGGTTCGGCGGCAACGACGGGCTGTCACGCGTCGGCGCGCAAGGCGGAGCACGCGGTGACAACGCCTTCAGCGGCGCCGGCAATGCCGGGCAGGCGCGCCAGCAGATGGACCGCGGCAATGCCAGCCGGCAGATGTCACAGCAGCACACCGGCGGCCGAGGCGGCTATGGGGGCGGCGGTTACAGCGGTGGAGGGGCGCGTGGTGGCTACAGCGGTGGCTACGGCGGGGGTGGGGGCCGCGCCGGCGGCGGAGTGCGCGGCGGCGGCCGCGGGGGTGGTGGACGCCGGTAACCAAAACAAGCACAGGAGCACGCCATGCACATGCCCATCTGCCGATCTGCTGCCCGGCTCGCTGCCGCCGCGATGATCGCCGTCGTTACCTTGGTCGTCCCCAGCCTCGCGGGGGCGCAGCAGCCCTATCCCAGCGCCGAGGCAGCCGCCCAGGCCTTCCGCGACGCCGTATCCGGCAACGACCCCGCCGCGCTGCGCAAGGTCCTGGGCGCCGACTGGAAGCGCTTCCTGCCGGCCGACGACATCGGCAAGGCCGACCTGCAGGCTTTTCTCGCCGCCTGGGACAAGGCACACAAGGTCGTGACGACCGGCCAGGACAAGGCCGTGCTGGCCGTCGGCGACAGTGGCTGGACATTGCCCATTCCGCTGGTCATGAAGGCCGGTAGCTGGCGCTTCGACCCGCGAGCGGGCGCCGACGAGATGCGCACTCGGCGCATCGGCCGCAATGAGCTTGCCACCATGCAGGCGGTGCTGGCCTATTTCGACGCACAAAAGGAATATGCGCAGCGTGACCGCGACGGCGACGGCGTGCTCTCGTACGCGCGCAGGTTCGCCAGTACGCCGGGCCAGCGCGATGGCCTGTACTGGCCCGACGACGCACAGGGCGAGAGTCCGTTGGGACCGCTTTTCGGCGGCGTGAAGCCGGGCGAGGGCTACCACGGCTACCACTACAAGATTCTGACGGCGCAGGGCAAGGATGCACCGGGCGGGGCCTACGACTACATCATCGGCAATCGCATGCGCGCCGGCTTCGCCTTGATCGCCTGGCCGATCCAGTATGGGGACACCGGCGTGACCAGCTTCATGATCAGTCACGACGGGGTGCTCTACCAGAAGGACCTGGGACCGAAGGGCGCAACGATCGCGCGGGACATGAAGGTCTTCGACCCGGATTCGACCTGGAGCAAAGTGGATGCGCCTTCAGGGGGACGCCCGTAGGGAAGGGGAGCTTTCGGCCATTCTGCTTGAGCGGTTGCCAGCAGGCGCGCGAACTCGGAAGGGGCGCGGAGCGTCGTTTCGTCTGCCGCGAGCCTCGTGCATCGGCTTGGATGCGGCGCAAGGTGCCGAGCATTTGTCTTCGTTGACTCTCATCGTCCCGGCACGGGCAATCAGGAGGACCCTCAGGCCCAGATGCGCTCGCCGTACTCGCGGATCGCCCGATCGGACGAGAACTTGCCAGATCGCGCGGTGTTGAGGATGGACATGCGGGTCCAGCGTGCCGGCTCCTGCCAGGCGGCGTCCACGCGGGTCTGGCATGCCATGTAGTCGGCAAAGTCCGCGAGCACGAGGAAGTGATCCCACTGCATCAGGTTCTCCACCAGTGGGCGGAACACATCGCGGTCGCCGTGCGAGAAATGCCCCGAGCCGATGAGGTCCAGCGCGTCGCGCAACTCGTCGCTGGCTGCAACATGGTCCGCAGGGCGATAGCCCTCACGCTGCACACGCTGCACCTGCTCCGCGCGCAGGCCAAAGAGGAAGAAGTTGTCCGCACCCACCTCCTCGAGGATCTCGACGTTCGCCCCGTCCAGCGTGCCGATGGTCAGTGCGCCGTTCATCATGAACTTCATGTTGCCGGTGCCCGATGCCTCCTTGCCCGCAGTCGAGATCTGCTCGGACAGGTCCGCAGCCGGATAGATGTGATGGGCATTCGTGACATTGAAGTTCGGGAAGAAGACCACCTTCAGCCGTCCTTCAACGGCTGGATCGTCGTCAATCGCTTCTGCGATGCCGTTGATCAGGCGGATGATCAGCTTGGCCATCGCATAACCGGGCGCCGCCTTGCCGCCGAAGACGAAACATCGCGGCGCGAGGGCGAGTTGCGGATTGCGGCGCAGACGCTGGTATAGGGCAACGATGTACAGCGCGTTCAGGTGCTGGCGCTTGTACTCGTGGATGCGCTTGACTTGGATGTCGAAGAGCGCGCCCGGATCGACGACGATGCCGGTGGCGCTGCGAATGCGCTGCGCCAGCACTTCCTTGTTCGCACGCTTGATCTGGCGCCATCGCTCCTGGAACGCCGCGTCGTCGGCATGCGCCTCGAGACGCCGCAAGCGCGTGAGGTCCGTCATCCACCCCTCGCTCACGGTCTCGTCCAACAGCCGCGCAAGGCCGGGGTTGCACAGGGTCAGGAAGCGCCGCGGCGTGACCCCATTGGTGACGTTGTGGAAGCGGTCGGGCCACAGCTCGGCAAAGTCCCGCAGCACCGTCTCTCGCAGCAGCGTCGAATGCAGCGCCGCGACGCCGTTGATGGCATGGCTGCCGACAGTCGCCAGGTGCGCCATGCGGATGCGTCGAACGCCGGACTCATCGATCAGGGACATGCGGGCCACGCGCGATTCGTCGCCCGGTAGACGCTGTCGCACCGTCTCCAGGAAGCGCCGGTTGATCTCCAGGATGATCTCCAGCGGTCGTGGCAGAAGGCTTTGGAAGAGTGGCAGCGGCCAGGTTTCCAGCGCCTCGGGCAGCAGCGTGTGGTTGGTATAGGCGAGGGTGCGGCAGGTGATGTCCCAGGCCTGGTCCCACGGCAGCCTGCGCTCGTCCACGAAAAGCCGCATCAGCTCGGCGACCGCGATCGAAGGATGGGTGTCGTTGAGCTGCGCCGCGAACACGTCGGCAAAGCGTGCGATCGGCTCGCCTTTGAGATCAAGCAAGCGCAGCATGTCCTGCAGCGAGCAGGACACGAAGAAGTACTGCTGGGCGAGCCGCAGGCGCTTGCCGATCTCGGGCTCGTCGTTCGGATAGAGCACCTTCGAGAGCGTCTCGGAAACCACCTTCTGCTCCACCGCGCCGTAGTAGTCGCCGACATTGAAGTCGGCCAGGTCGAATGACTCGACGGCCTCGCTCTTCCACAGCCGCAGCGTGTTGCAGCGATGGACCCGATAGCCCGACACCGGCGTGTCGCATGCCACCCCTTTGACCTGCCTGGCCGCGATCCAGCGCACGCGATACTGCCCCTGCGCGTCGGTCGCGGATTCGGTGTGCCCGCCGAAGTGAACGTAGAAGGCGACATCCGGCCGCACGATCTCCCACGGGTTGCCTTGTTGCAGCCACTTGTCGGTTTCCTCCACCTGCCAGCCATCGCGGATCGCCTGACGAAAGATGCCGAACTCGTAGCGGATGCCGTAGCCGATGGCCGTTTTCTCGAGCGTCGCGAGCGAGTCCATGTAGCAGGCCGCGAGCCGGCCGAGGCCGCCGTTGCCCAAGCCCGGCTCTTCCTCGAGGGCCATCACTGCATCCAGGTCCTGGCCGAGCGCGCTCATGGCTGCACGCGCCTGCTCCTCGATGCCGAGGTTGATCAGGTTGTTGCCGAGTTGTGGTCCGATCAGGAATTCGGCGGACAGGTAGCAGACGACCCGCGCGTCACGCGCGCGATCGGTTTGCATCGTGTCGACCCAGCGCGCCAGCAGGCGGTCGCGCACGGTGTAGGCCAGCGCCATGTACCAGTCGTGCGGGGTGGCGATGGCCGGAAAGCGCGCCTGCAGGCACACGAGGTTGTCTACCACGTCGCGCTGCAGTGCATCGGCATCCAGGCCGCGCCGGGGGGCTCCGGCGTTGTCTTGGATCGTGTTCGGGGTAGGGCTGTTGGCCATGCTTCATCCCCTCGGACTCAGCCCGGCCACACCCAGTTCGCGATCTCCGCGCGGTCGGTGCCGTGGGTGTGCGCGTAGTTCAGGTTGTCGATGATGGCGTTCTTCATGTCTTCCCGCAGGTGCGCTGCGCGGCTCTGCAGGCGCGGCACGCGGTCGAGGACGTCGATCACGAGGTTGAAGCGGTCGACCTGGTTCAGGATGGCGAGCTCCATCGGCGTGTTGATGTTGCCCTTCTCCTTGTAGCCGCGCACGTGCAGGTGCTCGTGGTTGCAGAAGCGGTAGGCCAGCTTGTGGATCAGCCAGGGGTAGCCGTGAAAGTTGAAGATCACCGGCTTGTCGCGCGTGAACAGGCTGTCGAACTCGCGATCGGTCGAGCCGTGCGGATGCTCGCTGGCCGGCTGCATCTTGAACAGGTCCACCACGTTCACGAAGCGCAGCTTGAGGTCGGGCACCCGCTCGCGCAGGATCGCCGTCGCCGCCAGTGCTTCTTGGGTCGCAACGTCGCCGCACGCGGCCATCACCACGTCCGGCTCGTCGCCCTCGTCGCTGCTCGCGCGCCGCCAGATGCCCACGCCCTTGGCGCAGTGCGCAATCGCCTCGTCGATGGACATGAACTGCAGGTGCTTCTGCTTGTCGGCCACGATCACGTTGATGCAGTCGGTGGAGCGCAGGCAGGCGTCTGCCACCGCCAGCAGCGTGTTGGCATCCGGCGGAAGGTAGACGCGCGTGACCGACGGGCTCTTGTTGGTCACCAGGTCGATGAAGCCGGGGTCCTGATGGGAGAAGCCGTTGTGGTCCTGGCGCCAGACGGTGGACGACAGCAGGATGTTCTCCGAGGCCACCGACGCGCGCCACGGCACATGGTTCTTGCAGATGTCCAGCCACTTTGCGTGCTGGTTGAACATCGAGTCCACGACGTGGGCGAAGGCCTCGTAGGTGTGAAAGAAGCCGTGACGGCCCGAGAGCAGATAGCCTTCGAGCCATCCCATCAAGGTGTGTTCGGAGAGCATCTCCATCACGCGGCCGTCGCGGGCGAGCTCACCGCCGTCCGCGTCCTCGGGCAGCAGGTCGGCCATCCACACCTTCTTGCTGACCTCGTAGACCGCCTGCAGACGGTTGGACGCGGTCTCGTCGGGGCCGAACACCCGGAAGCTGCTCATGTTGTTGCGCATCGTGTCGCGCAGAAATTCACCCAGCGGCCGGGTGTTCTCGTGCAGCACCTTGCCGGCCTCGTGCACGTCCACCGCGTAGTCGCGGAAGTCGGGCAGCTTCAGCTCCCGGCGCAGCAGGCCGCCATTGGCGATCGGGTTGGCGCTGATGCGCCGCGGCCCCAAGGGTGCGAGGGCCCTGAACTCGGGGACCAGCCGCCCGCCGGCATCGAACAGTTCCTCGGGCCTGTAGCCGCGCATCCAGCTCTCGAGCAGTTCCAGGCTCGCGGGGTTCTCGCGCACGTCGGAGAAAGGCACCTGGTGCGAGCGCCAGGAGCCTTCGACCTTGTGGCCCCGGATTTCCTTCGGCCCGCTCCAGCCCTTGGGCGTGCGCAGCACGATCATCGGCCAGCGCGGCCGCTCGGCGCGGCCGCTCACGCCCGCCTTCTCCCTGATGTCGCGGAGCTCGGCGAAGATCGTATCGAGCGTTGCGGCCATCTTCTGGTGCATCTCGGCGGGGTCCGATCCCTCGACGAAATACGGCTTGTAGCCATAGCCCACGAAGAGCGCCTCCAGCTCCTCGTGGCTGATGCGCGCGAGGATGGTCGGGTTGGCGATCTTGTAGCCGTTCAGGTTCAGGATGGGCAGCACCGCGCCGTCTCGAGCCGGATTGATGAACTTGTTCGAATGCCAGGCCGTTGCGAGCGGGCCGGTCTCGGCCTCGCCGTCGCCGACCACGCAGGCCACGACGAGGTCAGGGTTGTCGAGCGCGGCGCCGTAGGCATGCGAGAGGCTGTAACCCAGTTCGCCACCTTCGTGGATCGACCCGGGCGTTTCGGGCGTGACATGCGAGCCGATATGGCCCGGGAACGAGAACTGCTTGAAGAACTTCCCCATGCCCTCGGCATCTTCGCTTTTGTCCGGATACACCTCGGAGTAGGTGCCTTCGAGGTAAGCGGGGCCGAGTACGCCAGGGGCGCCATGCCCCGGCCCGGCCATGAAGATCATGTCCTGATCGTCGCGCTTGATCACACGGTTCAGATGCGTCCATACGAATGAGAGCGCCGGGCTCGCGCCCCAATGTCCGAGCAAGCGGTGCTTCACGTGCTCGACCTTCAGCGGCTCGCGCAGCAGCGGGTTGTCCCGCAGATAAATCATCCCGACCGAAAGATAGTTGCACGCGCGCCACCAGGCATCGATGCGTCGCAGTTCGTCCTTGTCCAGCGGGCTCTGCTGCGTCGTGGCACGCGAAGAGGCTTGCTTGGTCATGGTGCGTCTCCTGTCATGCAGGGTCGCCAGAGGCGGGGAGGGAAGCGCCGGGCGCGCTGCGTCGGCGCTTTTCCGGGCTGGTGGGCGGCCGCGCCTGTGGCCGGCCCCGGTGAATTCAGCGAATCGAGCGAACTGCCTTGGTCGCCCGCTACGCCTCGTCGGTGAGCCGCAGAACCACCCGGCCCTCGATCTCGCCCTTGCGCATGCGATCGAAGATTGGGTTGATGTTCTCGATGCGGTCTTCGCTGTACACGGTATGCACCTTGCCCTCGCCGGCGAAGGCCAGCGCTTCTTGCAGGTCCTTGCGAGTGCCCACGATCGAGCCGCGCACAGTCTTTGCGTTCAGCACCATATCGAAAATCGGCAGGCCGAAGTCGCCCGGCGGCAGTCCGACCATCGACATGGTTCCCCGCTTGTGCAACATGCCCAGTGCTTGCGAGAAGGCGGCGCGCGAGGCCGCCGTGACGAGTACGCCGTGCGCCCCCTTGAGATCGCGCTGAAGCTCCTTGGCTGGATCGGCGCTGGCGGCGTTGACGACCATGTCCGCGCCGACCTGTTTGGCCAATTGGAGCTTGGCATCGTCAATGTCCACCGCCGCCACATGAAAGCCCATGGCCTTGGCGTACTGCACTGCCAGATGGCCCAACCCGCCGACACCCGAGATCGCAACCCAGTCGCCGGGTTGGCAGTCGAGCACCTTGAGGCCCTTGTAGACAGTGACCCCCGCGCAAAGAATGGGCGCGAGCTCAGAGAAACCTCGATTCGCGGGCAGATGTCCGACGTAGCCCGGATCGGCCAGCACGTATTCTGCATAGCCTCCGTCGACGGTGTAACCCGTCATTTGCTGCCCTTCACACAAGGTTTCCCAGCCCGTGATGCAGTGCTCGCAATGGCCGCAGGCGGTATGCAGCCAAGGCACGCCGACGCGGTCACCTTCCTTCACATGCTTCACGCCAGCGCCCACGGCGGCCACATGGCCCACTCCTTCGTGGCCGGGAATGAAGGGCGGCGATGGTTTGACCGGCCAGTCGCCATCGGCGGCGTGCAGGTCGGTGTGGCAGACGCCCGAGGCCGCCACCTTCACCAGCACCTGACCCGGTACCACCTTCGGCACCGGCACTTCTTCGATCACGAGCGGTTTGCCAAACTCGTGGACCACTGCAGCTTTCATCATCTGCATTGCGACCTCCGATACGTTGTGGGCAACAGCGCAGCCAAGATCAAATTGTCGATCGCGGCACCGCGCGGCACAACAGGCGGACCAGGGCAAATGCCAGCGTTGCATTTGAGTACAAAGGCGGCCGAGGAGCCAGGTTCCGCACGACTCGCCAGTGACTGAAACGGCGACATCCGCGCACAATGGGGTCATGCCGGTCGCCCTGCATGTCGTGCTGACACGGGTCGCTGCCTGCCGATGCCGCTCTTCGCCGCCTTGTACTGGCGCTGGCCAGGCTGGAAGTGAAGCCGTAACTATTGTCGAGCGCCTGACTGAGCGCGCCGGGAGCCCTTTATGGATCGGGCATCTGTGACTTCCGCTATCGGCGACATGCTGGCCGAGCTGGACCGCAAGCAGGACAGCATCCACGTGCAGGAAGCGAGGAGAGCACTCACTCGTGCTCGGCAATTGATCGAGGCCAACCCAGACGGCTCGCCGAGGAACGAGGAGCTTGTGGACGCGATGACCCAATTGGTCATGTTCGGGATACCCGGATAGGACGACCCTCCGATGAAGCTGCGGTCGGGTGCCGCAGCGATGCGATCGTCGGATCCAGCGAGCGCAGGCCCGGGCTTCGCGACTGTCGCGGGGCGCTGCCTCGGGCCCGGTGGCGAGACGCTCAAGCGTCGGGCATTGGCGCGAATGCAGATCGAAGAATCTGTCGGTCAAGCGGCGTAGAGTGTCCGTTCAGGCTCATCAGTTTTGGAGGTTCAACATGACCAGCCAGATCGCGCAATGGCATGCCGAGCACGGGAATTTTTCCTTGCTCCTCAGCTTCCTTGAGGAGCAGGTTGCCAGATTTCGAGACGGCGAGAGCCCGGACTACCCCCTGATGCTTGAGATCGTTTCGTACCTGCGCGAGTTCGGCGATTGCTTTCACCATCCACGCGAAGATGCAGCGTTCACGATCCTCGCGACGCACGATCCGCGGATGCAATTGCCGATCAGCCGTCTGCATCAGGATCATCGTGTCCTCGCCGTCGCGGGCGAAGAGCTGGTCGCGCGCCTGAACCAAGTCATCAGCGAGACCTATGTGCGCAGCGCGACGGTGGAAGCGGCGGCAGCACTCTACCTGGCCTACTACCGGCATCACCTTGCCGCGGAGGAAAGACAGATCCTGCCGCATGCGCGGCTGCTGTTGACTGCGCAGGACTGGGAGGTCGTCGCCAGAGCCGCGCCCTCGTGCCCGGACCCACTGTTCGGAGACACGCCGACGCGAACTTATCTGAGGCTGGCCGGGATGATCGCAGCGCGGTCCTCGGGCGAGAGGAAGCAGGATTCGGCCGCGGGCGGCTGAGCGGGGCTGGGGCCGGAGTGACGAGTGTGGCATGAATCCCGGGGCGCTGAACGTCGCGATGAGATCACCGCTCGGATAAGCGCTGAGCCGAGTGTCGCGGCGACGGGCGCTGGCTTGGTGTTTCCCCTAGGAATCGGCCCATGTGGCGCCCCTTGTGGACGCTCCGTTGCCGGCGTTACGCGAGGGGTCGGTCATATTTTTCCCAACGAGGGCTTTGCTGGCCGCAGGACGGATCGTGGTGATCCTTGTTTCGCAACGCAATTCATTGCGAAGCATCCTGGCCCAGGCTTGTCTCACTCATCTCGGTGCGGATCGCTTCTCCGTATATTCGTGCGGCCAGCCCCCGAACGACAGCTCCCGCAAGTCGCCAATCGGAGCTTTGGGCCGCCCATGGCCGACCTCCGAACTCGGACTCTCGGCGTCCGCTCAGAGAGCCAAGCGGGTGGACACCGGGCGTCGAAGATCTTGAAGGGAAGCGTTCGCACCGGGATTGAGACGTTGCCGCTCAGCCGCTGTCCCTGATCAACACCTCAAGTCGAAGAATTCCTTCGGGCTTTTGCAGAGGTCGATGTCGAGT
Organism: Variovorax sp. J22R115; assembly: GCF_030317005.1. Taxonomy (NCBI): domain Bacteria; kingdom Pseudomonadati; phylum Pseudomonadota; class Betaproteobacteria; order Burkholderiales; family Comamonadaceae; genus Variovorax; species Variovorax sp. J22R115. Next base: position 150,947 of record NZ_JASZYM010000001.1, read on the forward strand.
TGCGCTTTGGCATCTCCAACTGGCACGCCGTAGCTTCGATCGAGCTTGATGCCCGCGGCCTTTGTGACAGCGCCCAGCTTCACCGCGTCGTCTCTGATGGTCTGCGTGAACTGCTCGGGGCTGCAGCCGACCACGTCCCTGCCCATCGCTCCCAGCTTCTCCGTGGCTTCGGGCAGCTTGAGGATGCGGGTGATCTCGACGTGGAGCTTGGCGACGATGGCGGGGTCGGCATGCAGGCGTCGAGTGCGAACAGGCCGACGCCCGAATTGGATCGATTGGGTATCGTCAATCGCGTACCAAGCGCGAACGATTCTTGAACGGAGATTCTTTGATGAAAATCGATCGCGTCCACCACGTCGCATACCGTTGCATGGACGCCAAGGAAACCGTGCTCTGGTACCACCAGATGCTGAAGATGGATTTCGTGTTGGCTATCGCGGAGGATCAGGTCCCTTCCACCAGGGAGCCTGATCCGTACATGCACGTGTTCCTCGACGCGGGCCACGGCAATGTGCTGGCGTTCTTCGAGCTGCCAACCAAACCGCCCATGGGCCGCGATCCCAATACCCCCGAATGGGTGCAGCACATCGCCTTCCGGGTCAAGGACCGCGCGGAGTTGCTGGAATTCAGAGACCACCTGCATGCCAACGGGGTCGAAGTGCTTGGCGTCACTGACCATGGCGCCTTCCATTCGATCTACTTTTTCGATCCCAACGGACATCGAGTCGAACTGGCCTGCCCCGACCCCGAGGAGGAGAGCATGATCCGGCGGCTGGACGCGGTGAAGTGGGACATGCTGGAGGAGTGGTCGAAGACCAAGCGCGCGCCCAAGCACGCTTCCTTCCTGCACGAGCGGGAGTTCAAGCAATGAGTTCGGGCAACCCGCGACAAGCGGTAGGGTGCTCGACCTTGCAACAGGCTCCTTCGCCCACAGAACAGCCGACCTTGACGAACGGTGGGTGAAAGTCAACCGAGGACGGTGCAGCTCCACTTTGGCGCACCGCCGGAGCCCTGGGCCGCCGCCTGGCTCATGTGCGAGTGGCCGCCGACTCGGACACGTGCCTGGCGTAGACCGCCAGCACGATGCGCTCGGATTGCACCAGGTACTCGTTGAGCGCGGCAGCTGCACCGGCAAAGTTGCCGGCTTCAGCAAGTTCGAGGATCTTCAGGTTCATGTCGACGTAGGGCGCGTGCAGGAATTCGGCGTCGCGCAAGAAGCCGAAGGCCAGGCGCAGCTCGGCCAACACCGGGGCGAACAACAGGTTGAGCCGTTCGCTGTCGGCCAGCTCGACGATGGCCATGTGAAATGCCATGTTGGCGGTCCCCACGCCGACCCAGTCGCCGCTGTCCCGGCAGCGAAGCTGGGCTTCCACCGCCTCGCGCATCTTCCTCTTGGCCGGGTGGCGCGGGTAGGCCTGCAACAGTGCCTGAGACTCGATCAGGCGGCGAACTCGGTAGATGTCGATGATCGACGCGATGCTCGGGATCGCCACGAACACGCCTCGGTTCGGCGCGTGCTTGACCAGCCCGTCCTTGGTCAGCATGCGGAAGACCTCGCGCAGCGTGTTGCGCGAAATGCCCAGGCTCTCGCTCAGGGCCTGCTCGGACAGGCGCTGGCCGGGCAAGAACTCGCCCTGCGTGATCTTCTGCCGCACCTGCTCGGCCATGCGTTCGCTCAGCGTCTGGGCTGCGGGGGAGGGGGTGTCGGGCGGAGTCATTGGGGTGGGTTTGTAGCAGATCCTGCTGCACATAGTCGCATGATTGTTCAACAAAAACAGGGTATTCACTTAGAAATTGCCCCCAGACATGCCTTTCGTTCTGGATTGAATTGTTCAACAATTCGTTCTCGATGATTCAACCAGATATTCCGATCGGTCGAGTCATACACCCAACCCAACTGGAGCGCCCGATGACTCTTTCCTCTCTGAATGCTCTAGCTGCTGTCGCGCTGCTGGTCGCCGGTGCCCAGCCGGCCTGGTCCGCCGACTATCCGACCAAGCCGATCAAGATCGTTGTGCCGTACGCGGCCGGTGGCTCCACCGACACCCTGGCGCGAGTGGTCGCAGAGCGGCTGGGCAAGCGCCTCGGGCAGGCGGTGGTGGTCGAGAACAAGCCGGGCGCCAGCGAGCAGATCGCCATCGCCAGCGTCACCAAGGCCGCGCCCGACGGCTACACGATCCTGCTGTCCACACTCAGCGGGTTGGCGGTCAATCCGGGTCTTTACGGTGCGCGGCTGCCCTACAACCCGCAGAAGGACCTCACGCCCATCGTGCTGGCGGCCACCGTGCCCAGCGTGGTGGTGGTGCACCCGTCGGTGCCAGCGAAAAACATGACGGAGCTGGGCGCGTACCTCAAGAGCAAGCCCGGCGCAGTCAGCTATGCCTCGGCCGGACCAGGGACCCCCAGCCATCTCGGTATGGAGTACTACAAGAAGGCGAACGGATTCGACCCAGTGCATGTGCCCTACAAGGGAGGCGCCCCGGCATTGCAGGAGGTGATGGGCGGGCAGGTGCAGTTGATGATGGCGCTCGTGCCCGAAGCGATGCCGATGGTCAAGAGCGGACGCATGCGCGCGCTGGCGGTGACGACCACCAAGCGCCTGGCCGCCTATCCCGAATTGCCGACCGTGTCGGAGTCGGGCGGCAAGGACTTCGACATGACCTTCTGGTACGCCTTCATGGCACCGGCCGCCACGCCCGCCGAGATCGTGACCACGCTGAACCAGGCGATCGACAGCATCCTGGCCGAGAAGGAAGTCCGTTCCCGGCTGGACGAGATGAGTCTCGACGTGGTCGGCGGCCCGCCGACGAAGGTGACCGAACTCATCAAGAACGATTCCGCCAAGTGGAAGAAGGTGATCGACGACGCGGGTATCAAGGTCGACTGAATCCTGGCACCGGCAAGCACCACCATGGATTTGAACAGCGATCTCGGCGAGAGCCTGGGGGCCTGGCGCATGGGCGACGACGACGCCATGCTGGCCATCGTGAGCAGCGCCAACGTGGCCTGCGGTTTCCATGCCGGCGACTCGGCCGGCATCCTGCAGACCTTGCGCCGCGCGGCCGACCAGGGCGTGGTCGTCGGCGCGCACGTGTCCTACCCCGACCTGGCCGGCTTCGGCCGGCGCCACATGGACGTGGCCAGCGCCGACCTGATGGCCGACGTGATCTACCAGATCGGTGCACTCCAGGGGCTGGCCACCGCGGCGGGTACCAGGGTGCGCTACGTCAAGCCGCACGGCGCGCTCTACAACACGATCGCCCATGACGAGCGGCAAGCGCGCGACGTGATCGCTGCGATCCATGCCATCGATCCCAGCCTGTATCTCGTCGGGCTCGCCGGCTCGCCGTTGCTGGACTGGGCGCAGGCCAGCGGCTTGCGCACCGTGGCCGAGGCTTTTGCCGACCGCGCCTACACGCCGCAAGGCACGCTGGTCTCGCGGCGCGAGAAGGGCGCCGTGCTGCACGACGCGCCCGAGGTGGCGGCGCGCATGCTGCGCCTGGCGACCGAGGGTGTCGTCACGGCCATCGACGGCAGCACGGTGCGCATCGAGGCCGAATCGCTTTGCGTGCATGGGGACAGCCCCGGCGCAGTCCAGATGGCGCGGGAAGTGCGCGCGCTGCTCGAGCGCTCGGGTGTGCGCGTGCAGTCCTTTGTCGATGCGGCGCCTTCGGAGGCACTTCGATGATGCGCTTTCTTCCGGTCAACCTCGATGCCATGCTGGTCGAACTCGACGACCTGCCGCAGACCCTGGCGCTCCTGGCTTCACTGCAGGCGGAGCCCATCGACGGCATCGAGGAATTGGTGCCGGCCGCGCGCACACTACTCGTTCGCCATCGCCCCGAGAAGCTATCGCACGCGGCGCTGGTCGAGCGCATCGGCGCGCGCAGCCTCACGGCGCAGGTCGAGCGCGCGGCCACGCTGATCGAGATTCCCGTCGACTACACCGGTGAAGACCTCGACGAGGTCGCGCAGATGCTGGGCCTTTCGCGTGACGAGGTGATCCGTCGTCACACGGCGAGCGAATACACCGTCGCCTTCACCGGCTTTGCACCGGGCTTTGCCTACCTGAGCGGCGGCGACCCGAACCTGAACGTGCCGCGTCGCACCACACCGCGCACGCGCATCCCGGCCGGTGCGGTGGGGCTGGCGGGGCCTTTCAGCGGCGTCTATCCGCAGGCGAGCCCGGGCGGCTGGCAGATCATTGGCGTGACGGCCACGCCGATGTGGGACCTGGGGCGCGAGGTGCCGGCGCTGCTGCAACCGGGATTCCGCGTTCGCTTCATCGACATGGCCAGTCGGCCCGCGCGCCCGTCGGCCGCGTTGGCGACCCAGCCGCCCGCAGCATCCGTCACTGTCGAGCCCCATGGCGCTGCGCTGGAGATCCGCAGTACCGGACTGCAGGCCCTGTTCCAGGACACGGGCCGCACTGGTCAGGCGGGGCAGGGCGTGTCGGCTTCGGGGGCGGTGGACCAGGGGGCATTGCGCGCGGCCAACAGGCTGGTCGGCAATGCCAGCGATATGGCCTGCGTGGAGATTGCCTACGGCGGCTTCGAGTTCGTCTGCCGCGGCGAAGCGGTGGTGGCCTTCACCGGTGCCGATGCACCCCTTGTCATCACCAGCGCCGGTGGTGCGTCCTGGTCCGCGCCTGGCTACCAGGCGATCGCGCTGTCCGACGGCGACAGCCTCATGCTGGGCAAGCCGCACGCGGGCATGCGCTCGTACCTTGCGGTGCGAGGCGGGTTCGCCATCGCGCCGGTGCTGGGCAGTTGCTCGACCGACACGCTGGCCCGTGTCGGGCCGGCAGCCATTGCAACCGGTGACGTGTTGCCCATACGTACGGTGGTGCGCGGCGCCATCGTGGGCCTGCACGAGCAGCCGCCCGCCGACCTGCCCACGATGGACGAGACCATCACGCTCGACGTGGTGATGGGCCCGCGCACTGACTGGTTCACGCCCGAGGCGGTGGCGCTGCTGTCCAGCCAGGTGTGGAAGGTCACGCCGCAGTCCAACCGCGTCGGCCTGCGCTTGGCCGGCGAACAGCCATTGACCCGCGCCAACGCAGCCGAGTTGCCCAGCGAAGGGACAACCCTCGGCGCCTTGCAGGTGCCGCCGAGCGGGCAGCCCGTGCTGTTCATGGCAGACCACCCGCTCACGGGCGGCTACCCGGTGATCGGCGCCGTTGCCAGCTACCACCTCGACCTCGCGGGGCAGGTTCCCATCGGCGCCAGCCTGCGCTTCAACCCCATCCACCCATTCGGTACCCCATGAAAAAAGTCCTGATTGCAAATCGCGGCGAGATCGCCGTGCGCATCGTGCGCGCCTGCGCAGATTACGGCGTGAAGTCGGTCGCCGTGTATGCCGACGCCGACCTGGACGCGTTGCACGTGCGCATGGCCGATGAGGCCTATGGCCTGGACGGCCAGCGCCCCGCCGACACCTACCTGAACATCGACAAGCTGTTGGCCGTGGCGGCGCGCAGCGGCGCCGACGCTGTGCACCCGGGCTACGGCTTCCTGTCGGAGAACGCAGGCTTTGCGCGCGCCGTCATCGCGGCCGGTCTCGCCTGGATCGGCCCGCCGCCAGAGGCCATCGATGCGCTGGGGGACAAGGTGCAGGCGCGCAAGATCGCCCTGGAGGTCGGGGCGCCGCTGGTCGCGGGCACGCCCGGGCCAGTGAACGACGCGCGGGAAGTGCTCGCCTTCGCCGAACAGCACGGTCTGCCCATTGCCATCAAGGCCGCCTTCGGTGGAGGAGGGCGCGGTCTCAAGGTGGCCTGGCGCATGGATGAGGTGGCCGACCTTTACGAATCGGCGGTGCGCGAGGCTGTCACCGCCTTCGGCCGCGGCGAGTGTTTTGTCGAGCAGTTCCTCGACCGGCCGCGCCACATCGAGGCGCAAGTGATCGCCGACACCCACGGCCACGTGGTGGTGCTCGGCACGCGCGACTGCTCGCTGCAGCGGCGCAACCAGAAGCTGGTCGAAGAGGCGCCTGCGCCCTTCCTGACCGACGAGCAGCGCGCGCGCATCCACCAGTCGGCGCGCGACGTGTGCGCCAGGGCCGGCTATGTCGGCGCCGGGACCGTGGAGTTCTTGCTCAGCGGCACGGGCGCGATCTCGTTCCTCGAGGTCAACACCCGCCTGCAGGTTGAGCACCCCGTGACCGAGGAAACCTCGGGCATCGACCTGGTGGTGGAGCAACTTCGGGTGGCCGATGGCCTGCCGCTGTCGATTTCCGACACGCCGGTGCCGCGTGGCCACGCCTTCGAGTTTCGGATCAACGCCGAAGACGTGGGCCGCGGCTTTCTGCCGACGCCCGGCCAGGTGCGCCTGTTCGAGGCGCCTTCGGGCCCAGGCGTGCGCGTGGACACCGGCGTGCTGTCGGGTTCCGTGGTGCCCGGCACTTTCGACTCGCTGATGGCCAAGCTCATCGTCACCGGCGCAACGCGCGCGCAGGCCATTGCCCGCGCGCGGCGGGCGCTCAAGGAGTTCCGCATCGAGGGCGTGGCCTCGGTGCTGCCGTTCCACCGCGCGGTGATGGAGCAGCCGGACTTCACATCGGACGATGCGTTCAAGGTGCACACGCGCTGGATCGAGACCGACTTCGCCAACATCCTGGCCGCCGCCGTGCGCAGCGAGCTGCCCGCGCCCGATGCAGCCCTGGTGCGCACCGTGATCGAGATCGACGGGCGCCGCATGGCGCTTGGGCTCCCGACCGAACTCCTGCGCGGCTTGCAGTCCATGGCGGGCGGTTCTGCATCGCCAGCCGCGGCGCAAACACCGGTGGCTGCAGACCCCGCATCGGTTGCCGCACCGATCGCCGGAACGCTGCAAGCGTGGAAGGTGGCCGACGGCGACACTGTCGCCCAGGGCGACGCCATCGCGACGATGGAGGCCATGAAGATGGAAATGCTGGTGCCGGCACATCGCGCAGGGCGCATTGCGCTGAAGGCTGAGCAAGGGGCGTATCTGCTCGCGGGGGCAGCGGTTGCCGAGATCCATTGATCGACGGCGCCGGGTGCGGCCGAAGACGGAAGCCCACGGAAGAATCGTTGACGAGATCTCGATCAGTGATCGTCGGGCCGCGGTTGAAGATCAGGCGGTGCCTGGTCACTGAGAATGCGACATGCTGTTCGGAAGCTCCAACAGCCAGATCGCAGCCTTGGTCCATGGTGCCTCGAAAGCGATTAAGCAGCAGCAGGGGCGCGCCAGTTCGGCCCCAATGACGCGATACGCAATCTCCTGCCCGTCGACATTGATGCGCAGCGTGGGAGCGGTGGTGGTGGGCGAGCTGGGCCCCGCCGCGCCGGCAGGCGGCACCATGAGCTCAAGAGGCCGAGCACTGCGGCCACGGAGAGCTTGAAGGCCTTCATGATTGGCCCCGGACGCGCGGAGATCAGTCTTTGATGAACGCGAGCAGGTCGGCGTTGATCACGTCGGGGTGCGTCGCGCACATGCCATGCGGCAGGCCGGGATAGACCTTGAGCTTGGCGCCTTTCACCAGTTCGGCCGACACCAACCCCGAAGCGCTGATCGGCACGATCTGGTCATCGTCCCCGTGCATCACAAAGGTCGGCACGTCGATCTTCTTCAGGTCTTCGGTGAAGTCCGTTTCCGAGAACGCCTTGACGCAGTCGTAGTGCGCCTTGATGCCGCCGATCATCCCCTGCAGCCACCAGTGCTGGCGGATGCCTTCGGAGATCTTGGCGCCGGGGCGGTTGTAGCCATAGAAGGGCAGGGTGATGTCGCGGTAGAACTCGGCTCGGTTGCCGGCGACGCCGGCGCGGATGCCGTCGAACACGTCGATAGGCAGGCCGCCTGGATTGGTTTCCGACTTCACCATGATCGGTGGCACCGCGCCGATCAGCACGGCCTTGGCGACACGCTTCGTGCCGTGGCGGCCGAGATAACGCGCCACTTCGCCGCCGCCGGTGGAGTGCCCGACGTGGATGGCGTCCTTCAGGTCCAGCGCGGCGGTGAGCGCGGCGAGATCGTCGGCGTAGGTGTCCATTTCATTGCCGGTCCACGTCTGCGTCGAGCGGCCGTGGCCGCGCCGGTCGTGCGCGATCACGCGGTAGCCTTGCGCCAGGAAGAACAGCATCTGGTTGTCCCAGTCGTCCGCCGACAGCGGCCAGCCGTGGGAGAAGACGATCGGCTGGCCCTGGCCCCAGTCCTTGTAGAAGATCTCTGTGCCGTCCTTGGTCGTGATCGTGCTCATGATGTTCCTTTCCAATGGTGTGTCGCCGCGCGAAAGCCTCTTGGACGCCGCGCGCGGATTCGGCGGCCGAGGCGGGGAAATCGGTTTCGCTTTCAAGCCACGCGCAGTCAGTGCATGGCGCCGGGGATCCTGAAGCGGACCAGGTTCCACCGGGTCACCCGCTCTTCCCACTCGTCGCCCTCGGCAGCGGTCAGCGGCAAGGCCAGGTTGGTGACCACCATCCAGTCGCCCTGCACGGCGGTGGTGGCGGGAAACAGCAGGCCTCGCGGCGCACCGTCATGGCCGATGCCTTCGAACTCGCCGGCACGAACCAGGGTCCGGCCCTTTTCGTCCAGTCCGAGCACGACGTCCGCCTGGTTGGACGCGATCCACAGAAGTCCCTTGTAGAACAGCAGGCCGTCGGCGCCGAACACGCTTTCCGCGACGATCTCGATAGCGCCGGTGGAAGGCTTCAAGCGCAGCAGCCGGCCGTCTCCGGCGTTGTTGACGTAGAGGGCGCTCTCGTCGGTATTGAAGGCCAGCCCGTTGGCGCCGAAGGGCAAGGCGCCGGCAGTGGCCAGCAGCGGATCTCGCGACAGCAGCTGCAGCGCGCATGGTGCGCAACTCGTCGCTCGCTCGATGCGGTAGATCGCGCCCTGGAACGAGTCGGAGATGTAGAGGTTGCGCGCCTTGTCGAAGACCATGCCGTTGGGTGCCGCGAAGCCGCTCGACCCGAAGGTGATGACGTCCTTGCTGCCGTCGGGGTTCGAGATCGATCTCGGCGACGGTGCAGGCGGCGTCAGCGCCTTGAACTCGACCAGGTCCTCGACCGGAGTCGAGGCGGTGAAGTCGGCGTCGATGCGCTGCAGCTTCGACGCACCGAAGTTCAGGATGTAGAGCTTGCCGTCGGCATACTCGATGCCGGTCAGGGGGGTGGCCCCGAAGCTCTTCTGGGCCAGCAGCCGACCCTCCTGCGAGTAGCGAAGAATTTGGTTGTTGCGCGCCGCCTCGGGCATGCGCGCATCGAAGGTCGCGACGTAGATCTCACGGGTCACCGGGTTGGAGGCCAGTCCTTCGGGATGGCGGACGTTGTCGGGAAGGCTGATGAAGGGCTCCACCCTGATGCGGACCGGACCCTGATCGGCCGCCTGCGCCACGCCGGCCAAGCCGAGCAGCACCAGGGCGGATGCAAGGAAGCAGCTGAACGGGTTCATGGCTGTGCACCCTGCCCGGCCGGCATCGAGGCTTGCGAGCGAAGTCCGAAGAGGCGGCGAACCTGCAAGGCGGCCCCGGCGACGAACAGGACGAAGCAGGCTCCGACGGCTTTCTGTAGGGCCGGATCCTCGGGGCCGGAGAACAAGGGGGCACCGAGTGGCAAGCGGGTGAAGGTCTCGGTCAGTCCCGGAATCATGTGGAAGAACAAGGTTGCGCTGTAGCCGACGGTCGCCACGTAGGGCGAGGCGTTGCCGAAGACGCGCCGCCTTGTCGCCAGCCCTGCGAGCCCCAGCACCAGCAGCGTGACAACGCCCAGCGCGTGCGGCTTGCCAAAGCCGCCATGCTGGAAGATGCCGAAGCCGGTGAGACAGGTCAGCACCGTGGTCCAGAGGTAGACGCGCCCGAGCCCCGTGGCGGGCGAGATCTCAAGATGGCGCACGAGCGCAAGTACGCCCGATGCCAGCGCCACGAGGCTGATGGCCGTGTGGATCGCGCCCAGGGATGTCAGTCCAAGCATGGTGTTCTCCTTTGAGTTCAGTCTTCCAAGAAAGCCAGGAGGTCGGCATTGACCCGATCTGCCTGCGTCGTGCAAATGCCGTGCGAGCCGCCCGCGTACACCTTGAGCGTCGAGTTCCGGACGCGCTTCGATGCTGCCGAGGCGGAAGCGACGAAGGGCACGATCTGATCGTCGTCGCCGTGAATGAACAGCGTCGGTACATTGAACTTCCTGAGGTCGTCGTTGAAGTCCGTCTCTGAGAAGGCCTCGATGCAGTCGTATTCGGGCCGGATGCCGCCCCGCATGCCTAGCAGGCAGAACGAATCGATCACCCCGTGCGAAGGCGTCGCGCCGGGCCGGTTGTAGCCATGGAACGCCTTGGCGAGATCCTGGAAGAACTGCGGTCGGTCGGCCGCAACGCCGGCCCGGATGCCGTCGAACACGTCGATCGGCAGCCCCTCCGGGTTCGCGGCCGTCTTCAGCATGAGCGGAGGCACCGCACCGATAAGCACGATCCGCCCGATCCGCCGGGTGCCGTGGCGGCCGACGTAGCGGGCCACCTCGCCTCCTCCGGTCGAGTGTCCGACCAAGGCGGCGGACGTCAGGTCGAGTGCTTCGATCAGGGTCGAGAGGTCGTCCGCGAAGGTGTTCATGTCGTGGCCGCCCGCCGGCTGGTCCGAGCGCCCGTGCCCGCGGCGGTCGTGCGCGATCACGCGGTAGCCGTTGTGCAGCAGGAACAGCATCTGCGCGTCCCAGGCATCCGCGTCGAGCGGCCAGCCATGGGAGAAAACGACGGGCCGGCCCGAGCCCCAGTCCTTGTAGAAGATCCTTGTTCCGTCCCGGGAAGTGACGTAGCTCATGGCGTGCTCCTGATCCAGCGGGCGATGGCGCAAAGGTACCGGCGCACCTCCTGGGTGTCCCGGATGCGCGCTGGCGAAACCTGAAAACACCTGAAACCTTGTGCATTCACCCCGGGCACCAACGCCCCTTAAACTCCGCCCACCCGGCTGCGCAGCCCCGCCCCTCTTAGGATGAAACTCGCCGCTTACCCGAGCCCGTCGTTTGCATTCGGCCGCTGCCAGGTATCTGTCCAGCGGCGTGAGCTGCTGCGCGAAGGCCGCCCCGTCAGCCTGGGCGGCAGAGCTTTCGACATCCTGATCGCCCTCGTCGAAGGTCGAGGCGCCGTGGTCACCAAGGACGAGCTGATGCTGCAGGCCTGGCCCGGCCGGATCGTCGAGGAGAACACGCTGGAGGCGCAGATCTCGGCGCTGCGCCGCGCGCTGGGTGATGACCGGATGGTGATCCGAACCGTCGCCGGCCGCGGCTACCAGTTCGTCGCCGAGATCGCGGACGGGCTCGGCGTGCCGGAGGCCGAGGGCCTGCAGGCCGTGTCTACCGTCGCTTCGGCTATGCGTGCGCTGCCGGTGAGCGTGACGCCTCTGATCGGGCGCGAGGCCGCGCTGCGGGAGATCGTCGAGCTGGCCGCGAGCAGCCGGCTGATTACCCTCGTGGGAGCCGGCGGTGTCGGCAAGACGCGGCTTGCCATCGAGGCCGCCCGTAGCCTGGCAGCCGGCTTTCCCGATGGCGTGTCGATCGCCGAGTTGGGGCCCGTTTCGGCGGCGGAGTTTCTTCCCGCCACCGTGGCGGAGGCGCTCGGCTTTCCGCAGGGCGCAGGTACCCCTTCGCTGGACCGCATCGCCTCGGCGATCAGCCATCGACGCATGCTGCTCGTGCTGGACAACTGCGAGCACCTGGTCGACGCCGCGGCGCAGATCACCGAGAAGCTGTTGCGCGCCGGGCCGTTCGTCAGCGTCATCTCCACGAGTCGCGAGGCGCTCAAGGTCGACGGCGAGTACGTCTACCGGGTCGCGTCGCTCGATGTGCCCGGCGAGGAGGTCCGCGACGTCGACGAACTGCTGGCCTACGGCGCCCTGCAGCTTTTCGATGCCCGCGCCGCTTCCGCCGGTGGCGAAGAGTCGGCCGGCAAGGCGCAGGCTGCCGAGCTCAAGGCGCGCATCTGCCGGCATCTCGACGGCATTCCGCTTGCCATCGAGCTGGCCGCGGCACGCGTGCGGGTCTTTGGACTCGAGGGCGTTGCCGACCGCATCGACGACCGGTTCAATTTGCTCACCGGCGGCGTCCGGACCGCCCTGCCGCGGCAGAAGACGCTGCGCGCCGCCTTGGACTGGAGCTACGAACTCCTGTCTGCGCAGGAGCGCGAAGTCCTCGGCAGGTTGGGCGTCTTCTTCGGTTCGTTCTCCATGGAGTCGGCCTCGGCCGTTGCTTCCTCAGCGGACATTCCGTCAGCCGCAGTGGTCGAGTATCTCTCGCAACTGGTGGAGAAGTCGCTCATCACGGTGGATGGTGCGGCCCGCGCGAAGTACCGCCTGCTGGAGACTACCCAAGTCTATGCGCGAGAGAAGATGCAGGCTCGGGGCGTCCTGCGGGAGTATTCGCTGCGCCACGCGCAACACCACCGCGACCTCTTCGTGCGCGCCGAGATCGAGTGGGAGACCCTGCCCACGGCCGAATGGGTCGCCCTGTACGCCGGCCATCTCGAGGGTCTGCGGACAGCGGTCAACTGGAGCTTTTCGCCGGAAGGCGACCCCTCGCTCGGCGTTGCGCTGACCACGAGCGCCGTACCGCTGTGGATGCTGTCCGGGTTGCTCGAAGAATGCCTGGCGCGTGTGAACCAGGCCTTGGCCCACCTCGACGACGAGGAGGTGGTGGACAGCCGATCGCGGATGAAGCTGTATGCCGCGAAGGGCGCCTCCCTGCTGTACCAGGGCGTCGGCTCGGAGACCGGCGCCGCCTTCAGGCGCGCGCTCGACTACGCAGAGAGGCTGGGCGACGATGAGTACCGGCTGCGCGCGATCTGGGGGACGTGGAGCGTCACATACCTCAACGGCAACTACGAGGCCGCCCTGGCGCTGGCCCGGCGCTTCTCGGCACTGGCCGACGCGCGGCCTCACAAGGCCGACCGCCTTGTCGGCAGCCGAATGACAGGCATGTCGCTGCTCTGCCAGGGACGCTTGGGCGAGGCCCGCAGCGGGCTGCAACGCGTGGCCGAGCGCTATGAGGCGCCGGTTTACCGCTCGCACCAGACCCGCTTCATCTACGAGCAGAAGACGATTGCGCTGAGCTCGCTGGCGCATACGCTGTGGCTGCAGGGCTTTGCGGATCAGGCCATGCGTGCGGCGCGGCAGGCGGTGGAAACCGCACGCACACTCGACCACGCGCCTTCGATTTGCTATGCCCTCACCGAGGGGCTGTGCGCTATCACCGTCCTGACCGGAGGCGCGTCCGCGCTGGGGGATGCGGCCGCAGCGGCCGTCGCGGCCACGCGCCGCCACGGCATCTCGACCTGGAAGGCCCGCGGACGCTTGTGGAACGGCCTGCTCGCGCTGGGCGCCGGCGACGGCCTGGCCTACGAGCGTGACCTGCGTCCAGCCTTCGACGAGATCGGCGAAGCGCTCTACGTGCTGCACTACACCGGTTTCGTCTCGGCGGTCTGCGAGGCCCTGGGCCTTATCGATCGCGAAGACGAGGGGATTGAACTGGCCACGGCAGGCATCGAGCGCGCCCGGCGCTTCGAGGATCGGTGCTCCTTGTCGGAGTTACTGCGCGCGAAAGCGAACCTCATGGGCCGGAGGCCCGAGACAAGCCACTTGGCCGAAGCCCTGCTGGTCGAAGCAGTGGAGACATCCCGGCAGCACGATGCCCTGGCCTGGCGGCTTCGATGCGCGACGGGCCTGGCGGGCGTGTGGATGAAGGACGGCCGGCAGGAGGATGCGCGCAGCTTGTTGCAGCCGGTGTACGAAGACTTCTCGGAGGGATTCGACACGCGTGACCTGCGGGCGGCCAGGCGTCTGCTCGAGGCGATGCGCTAGCGGCGAAGTCAATTCAAGTTTTGCCCAATAGCTGGCAAAGGCCGGATTTCGAGGTGACGGACTCGAAAGCGGTGCCGACACCCTTCGCGCACGGTTCGCAATCAGTCCTGAAGCTGATGTACAGGCTGCTTGAGCGACGGCTCATGGCTGCGGATTCAACCGGTCGCAACGCCGTTTGCTGTCGTACATGCCTGGCAGTACCCCAAATTTGGACAGCCAGCTTTGAGCGATGAGCTCTCCGTTTCCGCTCAAGCGACTTGCCGAAAAGTGCATACCAGCTCTGTGGGAGGGATGGCTTCGTCGAGGGAGTCCCGTCACTAGACTGGCAACACCGAACAAGACGAGCGCGTTTCGCGCCGGAAATGGAGACCATGGACGACCTGACCCAACTCAACTACGAGCTGAACAACTTCGTAGCCACCCTCACGCTCAACAGCCCGCCAGTGAATGCGCTCACGCGCACGCTCAACGACGAACTCACGCTGGCCCTCGATCGGATCTCGGAGATGGACGAAGTGCGCGTCGTCGTGCTGACCGGCGCGGGCAAGGTGTTCTGTGCCGGCGCCGACCTCAAGGGCCGCGCTTCGGTCATCAAGGGCCCGGGCGACCTGCCCGCGCATTCGAGGCGAACACGCGAATGTTTCCATGCGATCCGAGAATGCGCCAAGCCGGTGATCTGTGCGATCAACGGCGCTGCGCTCGGCTCCGGTGTCGCGATGGCCGCCTCCAGCGACATCCTGATCGCATCGGAAAAAGCATCGCTCGGCCTGCCCGAAGTCGACGTGGGGCTGCTCGGGGGCTGCCGCCACGCGATGCGGCTCTTCAGCCACTCCCGCTTGCGTCGGATGATGTTGACCGGCATGCGCGTACCAGGGGCCGAGCTCTATCGCCTCGGCATCATCGAAGAGTGCACGTCACCGGAGGATTTGATGCCGAAGGCGCTGGAGATCGCGGCCACCATCGCGTCCAAGAGCCCGGTGTCGACACGCATGGGCAAGCACACGCTGAACGTGATCGAGGACATGAGCCTGCGCGATGGCTATCGCTACGAACAGGACATGACGGCGCTGATCGGCAAGACCGACGACGCGAAGGAAGCGCAGCGGGCGTTTGCGGAAAAGCGCGCGCCGGTCTTCACGGGACGCTGAGCCATGGCGCCCGCTGACTCACGCTCACGTCCGGGCAACCTGCACCCGACGCGACGCGGGATGCTGCTGGCCTGCGGGTTGTTCGGGCTCTCGGCGCTGGGCCTGCCTGCCCATGCGACCGGGTATCCGGACAAGCCGATCCGCCTCGTGGTGCCGTTCCCCGCAGGTGGCGCGACCGACCTGATGGCACGCACCATGGGTCAGAAGTTGGCAGAACGACTCGGCCAGGCCGTGATCATCGACAACCGCGCCGGTGCTGGCGGCGGCATCGGCGCCGAAGCCGTGGCGACTGCGGCACCGGATGGCTACACACTGCTGTTCGCCACCATGGGTTCGCTCACCATCAACCCTAGCCTGTACAAGAACCTGCGCTATGACCCGGCCAAGAGCTTCGAGCCCATCACGCTGACCCACAACACGTCGAACCTGCTCGTGGTCAATCCGGACGTGCCCGCCAAGTCGGTGGCCGACCTCATCGAGCTTGCGCGCAAAAAGCCCGGGGAGCTGACCTTTGCATCGGCGGGCAACGGCACGACCAGCCACCTGTCCGGCGAGCTCTTCAAGAGCCTGGCCAAGGTCGACCTGACGCACGTCCCCTACAAGGGGAGCGCGCCCGCGATGACCGACTTCCTCGGCGGCCGCACTTCGATGATGTTCGACACTGCGTCGAACTTCGTCGAATACGTCAAGACCGGGAAAGTGCGCCCGCTCGGGCTCACCGGCCGCAAGCGCCTGCCGACCATGCCGAACGTGCCAACCATCTCGGAAACACCGGGCATGGCCGGCTACGAAATGTCGCTCTGGCTCGGCGTGCTCGCGCCGGCCGGCACGCCCAGCAACATCGTCGCGAAGTTGCATGACGAGATCGGCGCGGCCATGTCGTCGCCTGACATCGTCCGGCAGATGGCCGATGCCGGCATCGAAGTTCGTCTCAGCACGTCGAAGGAATTCGCGGCACTGATTCGCGCGGATACAGCGAAGTGGTCGGAGGTGGTGAAGCGCTCGGGCGTGCGCCTCGACTGATTTCCGATCGCCAGCCGCCTCGTCACACGCGAGACGGCTTTTTTCCATCGGCAGCGTTCTAATCTTGAACAGCAAGCGTCAGGACCGGACGCGGCCCTCAAGACTGAAGGACACACCATGTTTGCCGAACCCTCCCCCAAGACACAGGACCTGCTGCAGCGGATGCGGCAGTTCTTCGACCAGCACATCTATCCCAACGAGGGACGCTACTACGAGGAGATGGGTGCATTCCGTCGCTCGGGCAATGCCTGGCAGGTGTCGCCGTTGATCGAGGAGCTCAAGCCGCTCGCGCGCGCCGCCGGCCTCTGGAACATGTTCCTGCCGCACGAGTATCGCGGCGTGCCAGGTATTTCGAACCTGGACTACGCACCTCTGTGCGAAGTGATGGGCCGTGTCTCCTGGTCCGGCGAGGTGTTCAACTGCTCGGCGCCCGACACGGGCAACATGGAAACCATCGAGCGCTACGGCACCGAGGCGCAGAAGGACCAGTGGCTCGAGCCGCTGCTCGCCGGCCAGATCCGCTCCGGCTTCCTGATGACCGAGCCGGCCGTTGCCTCTTCGGACGCCACCAACATCCAGTGCACCATCACGCGCGAGGGCGACGAGTACGTCATCAACGGCCGCAAGTGGTTCTCGTCCGGCGCGGGCAGCCCGCGTTGCAAGATCTTCATCGTGATGGGAAAGACCGACCCTGACGCGCCGCGCCATGCGCAACAGTCGATGGTGCTGGTGCCGCGCGACACGCCCGGCGTGAGCGTGTTGCGCCACCTGTCGGTGTTCGGCTATGACGACGCACCGCACGGCCACATGGAAGTTCTGCTGGAAAACGTCCGCGTCCCGGTCGGCAACATCCTCCTGGGCGAAGGCCGTGGCTTCGAGATCGCCCAGGGCCGCCTTGGCCCTGGACGCATCCACCACTGCATGCGTTCCATCGGCGCCGCCGAGCGCGCGCTGGAGATGATGTGCGACCGCCTTCGTTCGCGCATCGCCTTCGGCAAGCCGCTGGCCGAGCAATCCGTCTGGCATGAACGCATCGCCGAGTCGCGCTGCCTGATCGACCAGGCGCGATTGCTGACGCTGAATGCTGCCCACAAGATGGACACGGTCGGCAACAAGGAAGCGCGTGCGGAGATCGCCATGATCAAGGTGGTCGCGCCCAACACGTCGTGCAAGGTGGTCGACTGGGCGATCCAGGCGCATGGTGCGGCCGGCGTCAGCCAGGACTTCTGGCTGGCCGAGGCTTATGCGCACCAGCGCACTGTGCGCATCGTCGACGGCCCGGATGAAGTGCACCGCAATGCCATCGCCAAGCTGGAGTTGTCCAAGAGGCCGGCAGCAGCGTAAAGGGAAAAGACTTCAGCGCCCGCACGAGCGCTGAAGTCTGTAATTCGACCGGCCGACTCGGCCGATGCCTTCGGCCGCCGCGCTATTCCAGCTTGGCGCCCACCGCCTTTGCCAGCGAGCCCCAGCGTTCCGACTCCGCGGAGATGAATGCTCCGAATTCCTCCGGCTTGCTGCCGACGACTTCCACGCCTTGCTGATCGAATTGCTGCTTCAGTTCCGGCGAGCGCAAAGCGGCACCGACGGAGGTGTACAGCTTGTTGATGATCTCGGGCGGTGTGCGAGCCGGGGCGAGCATTCCGTACCAGTTGTAGGCCTCGGCTTTGGGCAAGCCCAGCTCGCCGACAGTGGGCACATCCTTGAGCACCGGGATTCGCTTGGCATTGGTCACCGCCAGCGCGCGCAGCTTGCCCGACTGGATGAAGGGCAGCACCACCGGGATGTCGACCATCATCATGTCCACCTGCCCGCCCATGAGGTCCGTCAGCGCGGGTGCCGCACCCCGATAGGGAATGTGGTTCATGTTGAGCTTCGCTTCGCGCTTGAGCAACTCGGCTTGCAGGTGCGGCGTGGTGCCGCTGCCAGCCGAAGCGTAGTTGATCTTGCTGGCATCGCCCGTGGCAGCGGCCTTCAAGTCGGCGAATGTCTTGAACTTCGAGTTGGCAGCCACGACCAGCACTGCAGGCACCTTGAGTGCCTGGGTGACGGCCACCAGGTCCTTCTGCGGGTTGTAGGGCATCGACGGCACGATGTGCGGAACGATGGCCAGTGCGCCGGCAGAGGAGAACAGCAGCGTATAGCCATCCGCCGCCGATTTGGCAACGGCGTCGGCGCCGAGCAGGCCGCCCGCACCACCCTTGTTGTCGATGATGATGGACTGGCCAAGCGACGTACCCAGCCGGGAGCCCAGCGCACGCGCTGTCTGGTCGACAGGACCGCCTGCGGGGAAGGGCACGATCACGCGGATCGGTTTGGTCGGGTAGGCCTGCGCCCATCCTGAAGTTGCGGCCAATGCGAAGGCAAGAGTCGCGGCGGATCTGAAAAGTCGATTCATGGTCAATGTCTCCGGTTCGTGATGAATGGACTTTAGGAACATGGCCGTCGTGTGGCACCGGTCTTCCGCGCAAACCTGCTATGCGGACCGGTACAGTGCAGGCCGCCGGTATGCGCCGCGGCGCATCACAGCGTTGCCGCCGAGGGCGTAGCCCCGAACGCATCGCACTTCCAGAATTGTCTCCATCCAAAGGAGACTTCACATGACCACCGCCAAGGGCCCCCTCTCGCACGTCAAGGTGCTTGATCTGAGCCGCATCCTCGCCGCCCCCTGGGCCAGCCAGATCCTCGCCGACCTCGGCGCCGACGTCATCAAGGTCGAACGGCCGGGCGCTGGCGACGACACCCGCACCTGGGGCCCTCCGTTCCTGAAGGACGCCGAGGGCAAGGACACCAAGGAAGCCGGCTATTACCTCGCCGTCAATCGCGGCAAGCGCTCGATCACCGTGAGCCTCGAAAAGCCCGAAGGGCAGAAGATCGTCAAGGCGTTGGCCGCAAAGGCGGACATCGTGCTGGAGAACTACAAGGCCGGCACCCTCAAGCGCTACGGGCTCGACGAGGCTTCGCTGCGCGAGATCAACCCGCGCCTCATCTACTGCTCGGTCACCGGCTTCGGCCAGACGGGACCGCGGCGCGACCAGCCCGCGTACGACTTCCTCATCCAGGCCATGGGCGGCCTGATGAGCGTGACCGGCGAGAAGGACGGTCGCCCGGGCGGCGGACCGCAGAAGGTCGGCATCCCGATGGTCGACCTGATGACCGGCATGTACACCGCCGTCTCAGTGCTGGCCGCTTTGGCACGGCGCAACGAAACGGGCGTCGGCGACAACATCGACATTGCGATGCTCGACGTGCAGGTCGCCACCCTGTCCAATCAGGCCATGAACTATCTGGTCTCGGGCAAGGTGCCGCGCCGCAACGGCAACGCGCATCCCAACATCCAGCCGCAGGACGTGTATGGCTGTGCGGACGGCGATGTGATCCTGGTGGTGGGCAACGACGGCCAGTTCGCGAAGCTGTGCGAGGTGTTCGGGCGGCCCGACTGGATCGTCGACGAGCGCTTTGCCACCAACGCACAGCGGGTGCGCAATATCGGCGAACTCTCGGGCATGTTGCGCGACGTCTTCGCCGAGTGGGAGCGCGACCGGCTGATTGCAGCCCTCGACAAGGCGGGCGTGCCTTGCGGCCCCATCAACACCGTGGCGGATGTGTTCAAGGAACCGCAAGTCAAGGCGCGCGAGATGCTGCGCTACGTGCCGCACCCGAGCGGCGTCGACGTGCCCCAGGTGGTCAGCCCGATGCGCTTTGCCGAGTCGCCGCTGCAGACACAGTCCGCACCGCCCCTGCTCGGCCAGCACAGCGACGACATCCTCGCGGAGCTGGGCTACAGCCCGGGATGCATCGATTCCCTGCGAGCCGCGGGAGCGATCTGATGACGGAAAAGATGAAACTGCACTGGTCACCCAAGTCGCCCTATGTGCGAAAGGTGATGATCTGCGCGCACGAACTCGACGTCGTGCACAACCTCGAGCTCGTGCGCTCGGTGGCGGCCATGCTCAAACCCAACGCGGCCCTCATGGTGGACAACCCGTTGTCGAAGATTCCGACGCTGGTGCGCGAAGACGGCTCGACGCTTTTCGATTCGATCGTGATCTGCGAATACCTGAACGATCAGGCCGGCGGTTCGCTGTTCCCGGTGCAGGGCGAGGCACGATGGCAGGCGTTGCGCTGGCATGCGCTGGGGGATGGCCTGCTCGATGTGCTGATCCTGTGGCGCAACGAGCGCGAACGCGAGCATCCGTTGCAGGCGCTGACGGATGCCTTCGAGCTCAAGACCCGCGCTGCGTTGAAATTGCTCGACGCAGAGGCCGACCCGATCGGCGGCGCGCCGTTCTCCATCGGCCACGTGACGCTTGGCTGCGCCCTCGGGTATCTCGACTACCGCTTCGACTCCCTGGGCTGGCGCGCGCTGGCGCCCCGTCTCGCCGCCTGGTTTGCAACTTTGCGGGCGCGCCCGTCCTTCCAGTCCACGGAGCCTGTCGATGGCTGATCAACACACCTCAAGCTGCGGCGATGCTTTGCCGCTGACGAAGAGCGTCATCGTGGTCGGTGCCGGCACCATGGGAAGCGGCATCGCGGAGGTAGCCGCCGCCGCCGGGCACACGGTCTACCTGCGCGACGCCAGCGACGCGGCAGCCGAGCGGGGCCTCGGCATGATCCGCGCGAGCCTGGACAAGCGGGTGGCGCGCGGCAAGCTCGACGGCGCGGCGCGCGACGAAGTGCTGAAGCGCGTTCAATCCACACTGCCCGACGGCGCAATGGCCGAGGTCGGTCTCGTGATCGAGGTCATTTACGAAGACCTCGAAGCCAAGGTCAACGCGCTCTCGGCGCTGGAAAGCCAGTTGCCTGTCGATGCCATCGTCGCCACCAACACCTCCTCACTGTCGGTCACCGCGCTGGCCGGTCGATTGAAGCGACCGGAGCGCGTCGTCGGCATGCATTTCTTCAACCCGGCCACCGTGCTGCCGCTGGTCGAAGTTGTCAGCGGCCACGTCACCGCGCCCGACGTGGCGCAGACGATCTTTGCGACGGCGCTGGCCTGGGGCAAGACGCCGGTGCACTGCCGCTCGACGCCGGGTTTCATCGTCAACCGGGTCGCGCGCCCGTTCTATGGCGAGGCCCTGCGGCTGTTGCAGGAGCAGGTGGCCTCGCCCGCGACCCTCGATGCCGTGATGCGCGAGTCCGGCGGCTTCCGCATGGGGCCGTGCGAACTCATGGACTTGATCGGCCACGACGTCAACTTCGCAGTCACGCGTTCGGTATACCAAGCCTTCTTCGACGATCCGCGCTACAAGCCGTCGCTGATGCAGAAGGATCTCGTCGATGCCGGCTGGCTGGGGCGCAAGTCGGGCCAGGGCTTTTTCGACTACCGCGACGGTGCAAGCCCTGTCGTGATCGACGAGCTCGCGACCGACAGGAAGCCATCGGTCGTTCGTGTCGAGGGCGACCTCGGCCCGGCGCGACCGCTGGTCGATCTGTTGGCGACGCTTGACGACA
The DNA here is from genome assembly GCF_030317005.1 of Variovorax sp. J22R115. Taxonomy (NCBI): domain Bacteria; kingdom Pseudomonadati; phylum Pseudomonadota; class Betaproteobacteria; order Burkholderiales; family Comamonadaceae; genus Variovorax; species Variovorax sp. J22R115. The sequence continues at coordinate 172,366 of NZ_JASZYM010000001.1, forward strand.
TTCGCCTGGAGCGGACGGCAGGCGATGGCCACTTGCGCATCGACGGGCTCGTACTTGCGTTGACCGATGGCCGCACCGCGACCGAGCGCGCCGCCACGCTGGGTGAGGCCGTGGTGCTGTTCGACCTCGCCCTTGATTTCGCCACCTGTGGCCGAATTGCCATCGCCGCGGCGGCCCAGGCAAGCGCCGCCGACGTCCTCAAGGCCGCGGGCTTGTTCGGCGCATTGGGCAAGCGTGTCTCGCAGCTCGCGGACGTGCCCGGCATGTTGGTGATGCGCACGGTGGCCATGCTGGTCAACGAAGGCGCTGAAGCCGTGTACCAAGGCATCGCCTCCGCCGACAGCGTCGACGCAGCGATGAGAAAGGGCGTCAACTACCCCGTCGGTCCGATGGCATGGGGCCGCGACATCGGTCTGGCAACGGTGCTTCGAACGGTTCGCAATCTGGGCGCAAGCTATGGTGAGGATCGCTACCGTGGTTCGGTGTGGCTGCAGCGCGAAGTGCAGGCCGCCTCATGAATGCCGAGACCCTTTGTCCCGTGGTGCGCTGCGAGCGCAGAGGCCGTGTCGGCATCGTGACCATCGACTGGCCGGAGCGTCGCAATGCCCTGAATCTCCAGGTCAAGCGCGACCTGGTCGGGCAGCTGGAGGCGCTGGCGAGCGACGATGACGTTGCCGCCGTGGTGCTGACCGGCAGCGAGAGTTATTTCGTCGCTGGCACCGACATCGGCGAGATGTCGACCATGCGGCCGAACGACCATGTGCGCCTGGACACCGACCGGGTCTTCCACGTGGTGCGGCAACTCTCGAAGCCAGTGATCGCCGCAGTGGAAGGCTACGCGCTGGGTGGTGGCTGCGAACTGGCGCTGGCCTGCGACATCATCATCGCGGCGGAGGACGCCAAGTTCGGCCAGCCCGAAATACGGGTCGGAATCATGCCCGGTGCAGGCGGCACGCAGCGACTGCTGCGCGCCGCGGGGCGCTACAAGACGCTGCTGTGGAGCCTGACCGGCGACACGATCCCGGCCGGCGACGCCTACATGGCCAATGTCGTGAGCGAGTTGGTTCCGACTGGGCAAGCGCTTGCGCGGGCCATCGAATTGGCTGGACAGATCGCCGCCATGCCGCCGCTGGCGGTTCAGTCCATTCGCGACGCGGTGCGTCTCGGTGCGGACGTGCCGATGGAGACCGCGCTTGCGCTCGAGCGCCGCTACTTCGAACGGCTGTTCGACAGCGATGACCAGAAGGAAGGCATGCGCGCGTTTCTCGAAAAGCGCGCTCCGCGCTACGAGGGGCGCTGATCTGGGCTCCCGCGGCCGGCGAGGGCCGACAGCCCGGCCCGTGGAAGCTGTCTCGCCGCGGTGGGCGTTTTCATCGGTAAAGGCCTTCCGGGTTGATGCGCAGTACCCTGTCCGCGACAGCTTCGCTCCCCGCCCACGCTTTGAACATCGAAAGCAATTGCTCGGTATCGGGAATGGGCGTCACGCGCAGGTGGGGCCAGTCGCTGCCCCACACCAAACGCTCGGGGTTGGCTTCGATCATCTTCTGCTGGAACGGCTGGCCCCCTTGCCAGTCGGATGAACCGAGCAGGTTGCGGTAGGCGCAAAGCTTGACCCAGACCTTGCCGGTTGCCAGCAGGTCGAGCAGTGTGCGGAACCCTGCATCGTCGACGCCAGCGTTCACGTCGAAGCCTCCCATATGGTCGATCACGATGGGGACGGGCAATCCCCGCAACTGCGATGCAATGGCCGGCAAGGCCTTGCAGTCTGTCCAGAGTTCCGCATGCAGGCCGGCATCCGCCAGTGCAGGGGCCAACTCGCACAGGTCGTCGAATGACGCGCTGCCCGCGAAGTTGGTGCCAGGGCCGCTGCGATGGCTGAAGCGTGCGCCACGCACGCCGCGCTCACGCAAGCCGCCAAGCGCCAGTGGATCACCAGGTTGCACCACGACCACGCCGCGCAGGGCGGGCTGCGCGGCCAGCACGTGCAACAGCAGCGAATGGTCCTTGCCATAGGCACTTGGATGCACCAGCACGCCTTGGCCCAGGCCGAGTCGTGCGAGCAGGTCCATATACGCCGACTCGATGGCTTCAGGTGGCGTGTAGCTTCGCTCGGCCGTCAACGGAAAGCGATCGTACGGACCGAACAGGTGGGCGTGGCAATCCCACCCCTCGGCAGCACGCCGCGCGCTTGCCGCGTCGCTCATTGCAGCGCTGCCTTCTGAGGCAACGGGAACGCTGGCGCCACGCCTTCCGGCAGCGGAATCTCGTGGCAATTGAGCGTCATCGCGACCATCGTGTAGTAGCCGACCAGGGCCGTCAGTTCAACGACGGTCCGCTCGCCGAAGCGTGCAAGGGCGACCGCGTAGGTCGCATCAGAAACCGAATTGTGGCGGTTGAGCTCGACCGCGTAGTGGTAGACGGCGGCGTCGTCTGCCGACATGCCCGGCGGTTCGGTCTGCGCGAGCAGCGCTTCGATGATCGGGGGCTCGATGCCGGCCTTTTCTGCCTCGGCGCGATGGGCGTACCACTCGAAAGGCGAATTGCAGGCGCGCCCGGTGACGAGGATTGCGATCTCGGACAGCCGCGGCGGCAGGGTGGTGCCGTAGCGCAGCAGGGCGCCGATTGCCTGCCATTTGTCCGCGAGTTCCGGGTTGTGGAGGGCGGCCCGAAGTGGACCCTGGATGCGCCCGCGCGGGCCGGAAATGATCTTGTCGTAGACGGCGCGCTGCTCGGGATTCATCGTTTCAGGCGCGGGCAGGGAAATTCTTGGCATGCGGGTGTCTCCAGTGATCGATCGTTGCCGACGAGCTTAGGGGACAAGCGCAGGCGGCGCATCTGCGCGCACCGCAACGCTGTTATGCGCGCGCTTGCAAGGCGGCGGCTACGCAGGACCGCCGAAATGCCACATGCCGGTGCGTGCGCTGTCTTCCACGATGCTGACGATCTCCGAGGCGACAGCCGACACGGCCCGGCCAGGCCCCTTCGTGCGCGCCAATGCCATGGAAACGATCCGTTGCAGCGGTGGCGAGACGATCCTGGCGGCTTGCAATCGGCCTTCCTGCACCTCCGTCCAAACGGCGTGAATGGGCAAGACGGTGTAGAGCCTGGCTTCGGCGACCGTCGATCGCATGAGCGGAAGCGAATCGGCCTCCAGAGCCGGCGCGAGAGTGATGTGCTCCTGACGCGCCATGGCGTCGAGCGCTGTCCGCAGTCCGTTGGGCGCGCTCGGCAAGATGAACGGTAACTCGTGCAGCGACGAGAAGGAGATCTCGGGTGCCTTCGTCAGCCGGTCGCCTGCCGGACCGATCAGGTAGCTGTCGACGGTGGCCAGCGCTTGCTCCAGCTCGTGCAGCGCGCTGCCGTAACGATAGAGGATGGCGATGTCCACGCGCGCATCGGCCAGCCATTCCTCCACCTGTCCACTGGAGCCCTCGAGGATCTTGAGTTGGATCCCGGGATGACGATCGCGCAACTGCTTGAAAAGGCGGCCGACGATCGGATTGGTGATCGAGGGCAGTGATCCGATGGTGACCCGGCCGGAGGGCTCACGCGCCTCACCGTGGATTTCCAGCTCGAGTTGCTCCGCATCCGAAAGCAGTGCCTTCACCAGAGGGAAGATGCGTTGCCCCACATCCGACAGCGCCACGCCGCGGCCGGTGCGGTTGAAGAGGCGAGCTTTGCATTCCCGTTCCAGCGCATTCAGATGACGACTCAGTAGCGACTGGTTGCTGTCCAAGAAAAGTGCCGCGCGCGTCAGGCTGCCGAGTTCGGCGATGGCGAGAAACGCGCGCCACTTCTGAAGATCGGACGTGATGTCGAGTTGGATCTGGGTGGCTTTGCCGGAGTGCATGGGACTTTGCTCGCAGCGTGGGATGCGAGCGATTGTCCTGCGCTTGAGCGGGGGGCGAATGCCGGCTTTCCCTCAGAGCGCCGTGATTTGCTTCTCTGAGGAGGCCAGCCATAACGTGGCGGCGGTGGCCAATTTCGATCAAGTGGCGCTGCCGGGCACGAAGCCATCCAACGATGCCACCTTGCCGCTCTTGAGCGGCCTTGCCGATCGCGGCAGCAATGCGGGCGGAAGCTGACTTTGGAATTCACGCCACGTATGTCGGTTCAGGGCCGCGAGCACCAATTCGCGGCCGTGCCTGACAGCTGACCTTCGGCGTGATCTCCCGGTTGGCCAACGACTGCTAGGGGAGTTTGGCGAACAGGGGCAAACTGGACTCCCGCAGCGTTGCCGACCTGCTGCATTTGGGCGCGGCGCCTGATGACGGCTTTGGAACTGCCCAGACGTGCCACGTAGAAGGCTTGATAAGGCACGCCGCCTTCTGGGGTGTCGGGAAGCAAGGCATGCGACCGCCAGAAGACATCGAGACGCACGTCCTGCCGCAGTTCGGCAAGTTTGCGCGCAGCGGCGTCCAAATGCCGCTTGCCGATGAGGCACCACGGCAGACGAAATCGAAGAAGACCTCGATTGTCAGAGTTCGTATCGCACCCACTCCTTCCGCGCTCTTCGGTACAGCCATCGATGCAGGCAATTTCATGAACCAAGTCCCCATGAGTCAGCGGCCGTCGTACGACCCGGCCAATCCAGCGATCACGCCGCCGCTGCAAATCTACCGCCCGATCGCAGGTGCCCCCCCCGTCAAGGAGGGGGCGCCCGGGTGTTCCTCGCGCCAAAATTCAGTGCCATCGTGAGCGTCGATCGCCATTCCCAGACAAGGAGTGCACGCTCGCGAGCACTTTCTGCTTTTGATTTCAGCTATGCGCAAGCCGTCCCCAACCGCCACCAAGCCATGAGCATTCCACCGCGTGAATGGTGGGTATTCGTACACGCTTGCGATGTTGGATACATCGGGACCGTGAAGGAATCCACCGAGGAACTCGCTCGTCTTGCGGCACTGTCGAAGTACTCCAGGAAGGGTGAGCGCGCCAGGCTGTCCAAGGGCCGACAAATGCGGCGCCCTGAGCTCATGCACATCTATGAAGATGATGACTTTGATGTGAGGCCCGAATGAACGCGCCCGCCCGCTTAGCCTCTGTCTTCGCCGCGTTGGGCTGATACGGCCCCCTATCAAGTTCCGCGTGCGACACCTCCACTTGGCGGGGGCGTGTTCGAGCTCCATTCAACCCAGTACCGCAATCCCATGCAGCTGCCTGCCGGCGCTGTACTCGTGGTCGGCAGATCGCCCAGAAGATCGGCCAGCAGCTCTCCCGCATGGTGCGTAGCCGCGGCGACGCGCCTTGCGCGCATGCAACCAACGCCAACGTGAAATAGTGCACGTAGTACTTTGGTCGACTACTCCCGTGTGCGACCGAAAGGGTCGGTAAAATTCATGCTGTGGTGCAGCGTGAACGCAGCGCCCTCAACCCTTCAAGGACGTACACCGATGAATCCAACAGCCCGCGCTACACAGCCAAAGTGACGGCTTCCAGCGACGACCAGGCGAAGCCCATGCGGATCACGCCCCCGGTCACTGATTACCGTGCGCCGACGCCGAGAGACCTCCAGGAGCTCAAGGAGCAGTTCGGACTCTCGGCTTACGAGATGGCGCGCCTGTTCGCGGTGCAACCGGAGCAGTGGCGAAAGCACACGGGCGGACAGACTCCGCGCGAGATCAGTACGACGCGAGCGTTCTTCATGGCGGCATTCCAGGTGCTCAGCGATGAAGAGATCGAGCGCGTGGTGGCGTACATGGCGAGCTTCGGCGCGCGCTGGAACATGGACGCCGAGCCACCGCCGCGGCCCGAGCCGCGCTACCGCCAGCGCAACGAAGCCTCCTGAGGCTTGAGCCCCGGCAGGGGCACCACGACAGACACCGACGCATGCACCACAGCTGAGTGCATGCGTGGGCGATGTTGCCCGTCTTGGACAAATTTGAACCGTGAAACCCGCGACTCTCGCCGCGATTGCTTGCGTGCGCCTATGGCTGCCGATGGACCGCGCCTATGACCGATTCGTGAACGAGTGCCACTTCCCGGCTAGCGCATGGTGGCCCGTGCGCTGGCCGGCGCGATCCCTTCGCCCATTCTCAGCCCGTCTTACTACTTTTTGATTCCCTGGAGTTTCTCTTGCCCGCCCCGATTCATTGGCAACCGATGCCGCATCCGACGATCCCTAGCGCTTTCTGCCTGGAGCGTTATCCCCATGCTGACCGCATCGAGCGGCTCTCCAACCGGCTGAGCACCAGCCCGGCCGTCGAGGCCTTCGCCTCGCGCAAGCAGGCCGTGGACACCGCCGAGTTCCTGAACGCGCGCCGCCGCAGCTTTCACCCCACCGAAGAAATCCACGAACTGGACTTCGCCGACTGCTAACGACGAAGGCTCACGGCTCTAGCCGGTCCTGGCGCGCGCGAGCGTGCCCGTGTCGGTTTGCTCCGGCGGGCTTTTCCCCGGGCTTCCCAAAACGATGAACATGCAAACTACAAAACCTCTCCTGGCGACGGCGCTCCTGCTGTCGCTCGCGGCCTGCGGCGGTGGTGGTGGAGGCGGTGGCGCCTTCCCGATCGCGGCAGCGCCTGCTCCTGCTGCTGCCCCTGTGGCCCAAGCGCCCGCGCCGACTCCCGTGCTGGCCGACGAGCTGCCGCCGCCACCACCCGCACCCGACGATGGCGTCTCGCCGCCTGCACCGGCACCCGCACCTGCGCCGGTCGAGCCGCCTGCGCCGCCGGTACCCAAGACCTGGAAGGATGCCGACTGCTCGCGCACCGGCCTGACCCTGACGGCCTGCTCGGTGGACTTCTCCGACAACAACTCCACCGTGACGGTCGTCAGCGAGGGCGGTGTCGTCGACGCGGTGCAGCTCGAATCGATCGCCAAGGCAAAGGCCACCAGCCGCAGCTTGAACAACGGTGTGTTTGGCAACAAGGCCGTCTACGGCATCTCGTTCCTGCACAAGCTCGCGCTGGCCGACTACCCGGGCATCGCCTTCGAGGCGAAGCTCAACACCTCGGCGGGCGGCGACACCACCATCGAGGATGACCTGTACGTCACCACGACCGTGAGCCCGAACTGCGATGGCTTGAGCTACATCAACCTCATCACGCTGATCCGCGACATGGAGCCGCAACCCACCGCCGACGGCTACTTCCGCTACTCGGTGAAGCCGGGCGAGGCTAAGTGGTATCGCACGGGCGCCAACACCTACCCGGTGTCGGGCGGCCCGGTGCTGCTGAACGGCGTGCTCAACCAGTTGCAGCCGCATGGCCCGGCGATGGCCCTGGACGCGTTCCTGGGCGCCTTCCCGAAGGCCTGCATCTGGAACTTCCAGAACCCGACCACGCAGGTTCCTGGCGGCATCACGCCCGCGCTGGACTTCAACCTGGGCGACTCGGAAACGGTCACCAACAAGAAGGCCTGGGTGAAGTCGATCGTGATCGGCGACAAGGTCGTGTTCTAAAGCCCTGGTGCTTTCCGAAGGCCGCCCGCGCGTCACAGCCTGGCGGCTTTTTTTCGTCCATTCCTTTTCGCGGCGTCTCGCGGGACTGCTCCGCAAGCTCGTGTCCATGCTGTGTTGACCCCGCCAAACGGACTGATGCCGGTTGCCCGCCTCGTGCTGCGAATGACGGCAGGATAAGCGATGGGGCCGTTTGACTGCCAGTGAGAAGGGAACGCTCCACCCCCGCGTGCCCACAGCGTTTTCACCGGCGTCGAGACCCGCATTCTCAAGTCCGCATGACCCCCGCAACTGCAATGACCCGCGCCACCAATGCCGGGCGCAGCAATGCCGTCGGCGGGTCGAGCAGGCGCGCAACGCGCAAGAAGGCGTCGGCGATGTGACGGTCGCGATGACCGGCGCGAAGCACGTGCTGCACCCAGCGCCAGCGCAGACGCTGCGGCATGCTTCCATGGGGGCCACCCGGCGCCAATTGCCGGTCATTGCCGACGGTGATGGTCCACGGGGCTTCGATCACCCCCGCGGCGGCGTTGAAGTAGCGCTCTTCGAGTCCTTTGATGCCAGCCTCCAGGCAGCACTTCAAGGCCTGCGCCTCGAGCGCTGCCACACTCATGCCTTGCCCGTAGACCGGGCTGAAACTGGCCAGTGCGTCGCCGATCACCAACAGCCCGGCGGGGCGGCGCGCCATTCGCCCATAGCTCACGCGCACGTTGGCCGGAAAGGCATAAGTGTGAATGGCATCCAGCGGCTCGGCGCCTTCGATCAGCACCGCTGCGTCGGATGCCGGCAAACTGCGTGCGAAGGCGAGAAAGCCCGCGTCGTCGGCTGGCGGCTGGTCGCCAAAGTACCCGATCAACGTGACGATCCAGCGCTCGCCCTCCTGAGCCAGAACGCCGCAAGCGCGCGGAAGTGCCGGTGTCGGCGAGACGCTGAGGAAGCTGCGCCCGCCCAGTTCGCCGGGCGTGCGGCGAAAGTGCCGCGTTGCGTAACGCATGCCGACCTCGACGCGCTGGATGGGTGGCGCTGCATAACCGCATGCCGTCAGCCACGCCGGCATGCGTGAGCCGCGACCGCTGGCGTCGACAACCAACTCGCAGCAATACTCCGCCGTGCCACCGCCATCGAGACGCGTGATTCGCATGCCCTCCACCCGTCCACGAACAAGCTGCGGCGGCTCGGCCTGACAGTTCTCGTGCAGCGTTACGTTTGGAAGCGCCAACACGCGCAGCCGGACCTCTGCTTCCAGCAGGCCGCGGCTGGCGTAGAGACTGCCTTGGCGAGCGTCCGCTTCGAGGTAGCCGCCGGCGGTGAAGAAGGCGCCGCCGCCCACCGCAGCGCCGGCCTCCGCCAATTCTTCGGTGAGTCCCGGAAACATCCCTTCCAGTACGCGCTGGCCACTGGCCAGCAGCGCATGGGCATGCCGGCCCTGCGGCACGCCCTTGCGCGGCAGCGGAGGTTGGTCGCGGACGGCATCGCGCTCGATCAACAACACCTCGCGCGCATGCGCGGCGAGCACCCACGCGGCGAGCAAGCCCGCCATGCTTGCGCCTGCCACGGCAACCGTGCCAAATGCGGGCTTCATCACGCGCCTCACTGCGGCAGGACGCCGAGTTCCCGGATCAACGCGGGGACCACGGCGAGGTCGGAATCAATCAACGCTTGCGCTTGCGCGGGCCCTGCGGCGCGTGCGGATTCGAAGCCTGCCGACAGGAGTACCGTGCGCGTGTTCTCGTGCGCGAGGGCGGCGGCCAGTTCGAACTCCAGTTGCGTCAACAATCCCTGCGGCACGCTGGACCGGGCCATGAACGCAGCCCATTGGCGCAGGCGGAACGCGGGTTCCGGGTAACCCGATTCCAGCAGGGTCGGAACGCCTGGCATGGCGACGCTGCGCGCCTCGCCAGTGACGGCCAGCGCTCGCAACCGGCCACCCGCGACGAGCGGCGCAACGCTCGGCGGCACGCCGAATCCGGCGTTGATCTGTGCGCCTATCAGGTCCTGCAGCATCGGTGCCAGCCCGCGGTAGGGCACATGGACCGCGCGCAGTCCAAGTCGGCGCATCAGCGCCTCGCCGACGATGTGCGCATGGCTGCCCTCGCCCCAGGAGCCATACGCAATGGTTCGCGCGCTGGCCCATGCCGTGAATGCGACGAGGTCATCCGCCTGCAGATGCACTGGCACCGCTAGCACAAGCGGCACCGGACCGACTTGCGCCAGGGGCTTGAAGTCGCGCCGCGCGTCGTATCGCAGGTTGCGAAACAGCGCCGTGTTATTCACCAGGATGTCACTGGTGGCAAAGAGCAGGGTGTGGCCATCTGGCGCGGACTGCAGCACTGCCTCGGCGCCCAGCGTTCCGGAGGCGCCGCTGCGATGCTCGACGAGCAATGGTTGGCCGGTCTGTGCCTGCCACCGCATCGCCACTGCGCGCAGCACCACATCGCCGGGGCTACCGGGCGGGTAGGGGAACACCACGCGAAGCGGCCTCTGGTGCAGCGTGTTGGCGCTGCCCGCACGCGGCAACAGGGCCAGTGCGGCGAGTGCGCCCATCGCGCGGCGGCGTGAGGGGAATGCGGGCTTCATGGCGATCTCCCGTCGTTGTCGACGAGACAAGGCTACGTGCGGTCGTCAGCGCCGGCCAGATGAAGCGCGGTTGAATCGCTGATGAAATCCTCAGGGGGTCCTGAGCATGGCCGCCACCCGCTCGATGCCCTGCTGAAGCCGGTACCGATAGGTCGCAAAGGGAACGCCGAGTTCGGCCGCTGCCTGTTCCTGCTTGAACGCGGGCTCGATGTAGGTCCGCCATAGCGCATCTCGAAACCTCACATCGCGCGGCTGTGCGCCCAGGCGTTGCACCGCCTCGCGCAGGCGCTCGTGGAGCGCCACCCCCGTGAGGCCCAGCTCAGCCGCAAGCGGGCCGCGCTGCAGAGCCGCGTCGTCGTTGAGATCGCGCAGCGCCTGGCGCACGGCGTCGATGAAGTCAGCTTCTGCCAACGCGCCTGGCGCGCGTGCGGCGGGCACGCGCGCAAACGGCATGGGTGTGTAGTCGCCCGCAGTCCAGCGCTCCGCGGGCTCGAAGCGCCAGTCATGGACGAAGGCCCCGAAGCAATGCTCGCCCGCCCGGAAGTCCGCTGCCGGACAACGCGAGAAATTGACGCCGGCGAAATGGGGCTGCCAGAAGATCGGGTCTGCCATGTAGACGACGCTCCAAGCGGCCTCCGGATGCGTGATCAGGTGCGAGACCACGTGCATGGCGGTGAGATTGATGGCGGCGCTCACAGCCTGGTACGCCTGCGCGTGCATCCAGTAGCGCAGCAATACCAGTTGGTCTTCGCCGGCCAGCGGCCGCTCGCTGTCGACGAATGCCCAGGCTGCCCGGACGGCCGGGTCTGCACGATCCAAGGCCGGCGTGTCGGCCGTGAACCGCAGCATCAGCAGGAAGCCGTCGCAGCCGCCCTGGGCGTTCCAGAACAGTCGAAAGCCATCGCGCTGGCGTTGCCACCAGTGCCGCAGCCACGCCAGCGACGCATCGCCCTCGTGGCACGCCACCAAGGCCTCGATGCCGAGGAGGTCCGCATCGCGGGCCGGCTCGACGCGGTGCTGCCCAAGCGCCTCCCAGTCGAAGAAGGGCTGCTTGAACGGCTGGTGACGCTGCACGTAGAGCACCTCGGCCTGTTGATGCAACCTGTCGCTGCCCGTGCTGGCGGCGATGCATTCGTAGCAGTGGCGGTTGATGGCGCGGCGCAGCGCCTCGCTGCCCGCCGCGTCGCGCCAAAGTGCATCAGCGACCAGTACCTCGCGCACCAAGTCGTGCGGCACCAATCCGTGCGGACCGGCCCGCATAAAGGACAGTCCGCGCAGCCATTCAAAAAGCGGGCTTGCAGCGTCGGGGCCGATGACCGCGGACAGCATCGGCAGCGTGGTGTGGCGCGCAAAGGCAGCCACGCGAAGCGCGTCGCGCTGGCGCCCGGTTGCCGCGTCGCGCGTGAAGCGCTGAACCAAGGCCTGCACGACTTCGCCTTCCGCGGGCACCACCGAGGCCGGGGCACCTGGATGGACCAGCAGGTCGGCCAGCAGTGCCAGCGCGAGCGGATTTCCACGGGCAAAAGCGAGGGCTTCGTCATGCAATGCGATGTCGACACCACGCGCCGTCAGCAAGGAGCGGGCGCTGGATTCGTCCAGCGGCTCCAGCCGCGTGACCTGCATCAACGCTGCCCACCGGGAATCGGTGCGCCAGTCGGCAGCAGGCGCCTGGCGGCCCGCGCACACGACCAGCCAATGCCCCGGCAACGCGGGAAGGAACGCATCTCGCAACCAGGCGAGCAAAGGTTCCAGCCGCTCGGCGGTATCGATGAAAAGCACACCGGGATCGTCCCCCGCCGGGCCGCGCGGATCGTCAAGTCCAAGTGCCGTGACAAAGGCGGCCTGCTGCGGCTCGATCAACGCCGCATCAAGCCAAACCGTGCGTCGTCCGAACGCAGCGGCATGGTCGCGCAACTGGATCAGAAGCGTGCTCTTGCCGATGCCGCCCGGACCGTGCAACCACAGCAATGCCTGTGGCGGCAGGGCTGCCTGCAGCAGGCTCTCGAACTGCCGGATCTCGCCCTCGCGGCCAACGAAGGAGCGCGCGGCGGCACTGACCAGCCGCTCGCCGATAGAGCCCGCTGCACTTTGCATCCCGCTATCGTAGCCATGAGGTGAGCGATGCGGCGCAAGACCGCGTTGTCCACGTCGAGCCGGTCGGGTACGCCGAAGGGGGCCCGGCCCGCACGGAATCCGTCGTCGACGGTTCAGGGCCCGTCATACAGCAAAAGCCCGGGAATGCCCAAGACCACTCCATTGATCGCCGTCCGGCAGGAGTGCAGCGGCAGCGGCCCTTCAGGAAGGCAAGCACGGAAGACCGCTAGCCAGCGCTCTGCAGACATTCCTTTGCCGGGCACGCGAAGGCCACGTCCATCGGTTCACGCCCGGCCGCGGGCCATGTCGAGCAGGCGACCCACGATGCGCTCGCCATCGGCCCGCAGGCCGTTGTGGGCGTACTCGTTGGTAACCCAGGCCCGCAACCCACGAACGCCACGAGCCGTCTCCTCGGCAAATGATCGCTCCACGTAGACATCGTCGACGTACACGGTCGCTGCCACGGGGACCTCATTGCGGGCGAGGCGGTCAGCGTCGTACAGGCGCGGCCATGGATGCTGGGCCAGAAGCTGCGCCACCTCGCGGTGCGCGCGTAAGCCCGAGTAGTCGTCCCACATCCAAGGGAAGACGTGCTCTGCGCCGAGGAGGTCGCCGGTCATCGCCTCCTCGGGCGCGAGCCGGTGTGCCGACCAGCGGGTGGCACCCCCGTCGGCGTACGAGGACTCATGGAGCGTCGCGTAGATCGGATTGCGCTCCCAAGATGACGCCATGTGCGCGTCGACCATGAATGCGGCCGAGCCGAAGGGCAGCTCGAGCAGGTGGTGCAGCCGTTCGAACCCGGCGCTGTCGCCGAGCCACATTCCGGTCTGCCGAAACCGACGCGATGTGAGACGGTCGCCGTTGGGCAAGCGGACATCTTCCTCGTCGAGCCGGCGCAGGATCGTCCGCAATCGATCGAGGTCTCCTGGGTATCGCGCGTGATAGCGCTGGTTCGCCTCGCACACGCGCGCCCATGTCGCCGCGTAGACCTCGTCGACCGGCCGATTCGTGATCGGCGCGAGGCCGCCGGTGATCAGTACCTCCCGCAGGCCCTCGGGCGCCAGCGACAGATAGGTGAGCGAGGTGAATCCCCCGAAGCTCTGACCGAGCAGACTCCAGCGCTCGACGCCGAGTTCAGCGCGGATCAGTTCGAGGTCGCGCACGATCGAGTCGGCGCGGAAATGCGTGAGGTACTCGGCTTGGTCGGCAGGCGCTGCCCCTGGGATGACTGGCCCGACGGGCGTGGAGCGCCCTGTGCCGCGCTGGTCAAGCAGCAGGACCCGGAAGTCGGTAAGGGCACGCGCCATCCACCCTGAGGGCGGGCTCGTCGGGCGAGCCGCCTCGAAGCCTGGGCCGCCCTGAAGGAACACGAGGTAGGGGCGATCAAGACCGTCTGGTGCAGCAAGCTCGCGAGTGAACACGCTGATCGTGCCACGCAGCGGGTCGCCGTGAACCAAGGGAACCGAGTGCTCGCGCTCGCTCAAAACTGCCCCGGGCATGCGGTAGGTCGTACTCATGGCTCGCATTAGAACCCGAACGTATGCCTGCCTCCGGCGCGACCCGACTACCCGATTGCCTGCGGCGGCCCATTCTCGATTCGGGTAGCGCTGAAAGTGCGGTGCAGCAACGAGTAGCGAGCGAGTCACTGAGACGGCTCGTACTTCACGTCTGTTTGAGAGCCGTGTGCCGTCTCAGCATGCCAGCCCACGATTGGCCACTGAGACTTGTCCTCCAGAGGCAGAGGTCGGTTGACCCGACCGTTGTATTCGTCGGCGATGCGCGCGGCACGGACCTGCGGCGGCACGTGCGCACGCAAGAGCCCAACTTCGGCCGCCCGATCGTCACGACTTCAAGGGCTGCCCGATTGGCCTGCACCCGGGGTCTCCGGGATGGCTCACGCCGTGATTCCGCGGGTAAATCCTATTTCACCAGCTCACGCCCGGCCCAATGCCGGGTGAGGTTGGGTGAAGACATGGCAGACCGCCCGCCAGCGCCTTCGGCGATCAAGCCCCTGCTCGTCGCAGTGACACGGGCTCGAGCCCCATCGTGCTCAACAATGCGAGAAGACCATGGAAACCAACTACCTCCACGATGACGTGCCCGGCGGCGTGCCCATCAAGATGTGGACGCGCGGCGTGCCGGTCGAAGACGCGGCCAAGCGCCAGCTGACCAATGCGGCGCGCCTGCCCATCGTCTTCCGGCACATCGCGGCCATGCCCGACGTGCATTTTGGTATCGGCGCCACCGTGGGCTCTGTGATCCCGACCATTCGTGCAATCATCCCGGCAGCAGTGGGCGTGGACATCGGCTGCGGGATGATCGCCTGCAAGACCACGCTGGTGGCCGAAGACCTGCCGGACAACCTGGGCCCGCTGCGCTCGGCCATCGAGCGCGCAGTGCCGCACGGCCGCTCGCCGGGCGCGCGCGACTCGGGCGCGTGGCAAAAGGCGCCGGGCGCGGTCAACACCGCATGGGCGCAGCTCGAGCCGGGATTTACCGCGCTGTGCCGCGACTACCCGAAGCTGGCGAAGACCAACCATATCCAGCACCTGGGCACGCTGGGCACGGGCAACCATTTCATCGAGGTCTGCCTGGATGAAGCAGGGTTCGTGTGGTTCATGCTGCACTCCGGCTCGCGCGGCGTGGGCAACTACATCGGCACGATGTTCATCGAACTGGCCAAGCAGGACGCGACGCGCCACCAGGCCAACCTGCCCGACCGCGACCTGGCCTATTTCGAGGAGGGCAGCCGCCACTTCGGCGACTACGTGCGCGCGATCGGCTGGGCGCAGGAGTTCGCAGCCATCAACCGGGAGGTGATGATGAAGCGCGTGATCGAGGCCGCGAAGACGGTGATCCGCAAAAACTTCCAGAGTCACATCGAGGCGGTGAACTGCCACCACAACTACGTGCAGAAGGAACACCACTTCGGCGAAGACGTGTACATCACCCGCAAGGGCGCCGTCAGCGCGAAGGCCGGGGAGCTGGGCATCATCCCCGGAAGCATGGGCGCGCGCAGCTACATCGTGCGCGGCAAGGGCAATGCAGACAGTTTCGAGAGCTGCTCCCACGGCGCGGGCCGAGTGATGAGCCGTAGCGAGGCCAAGCGCCGCTTCACCCTGGCTGACCACCGCGCCGCGACTGAAGGCGTTGAATGTCGCAAGGACAGGGACGTGATCGACGAAACTCCGGCCGCGTACAAGAACATCGATGCGGTGATGGAGGCGCAGAAGGACCTGGTTGAAGTCGTCCACACCTTGAAGCAGGTGGTGTGTGTGAAGGGGTGAGCGCCGAGTGGCGCTCATTGCTGGTCACTTGTGAGGGAGAGGGTCATGGAGAATGAAGCGTTGTCGCGCCCGCCACGCGCGCGCCGATCCTCGACTGCCTGCGCCGATGCCGACCACGACGTCCAACTCATCTGCAGAGTGATCGTCCTTTTCATGCATCGGTACGTTTTTCAGGACGAGTACCCACCTCGTTCCAATTGCGCACGACGTAGTCTTGCTTCGCTATCGCGCGGTTGGCACGGCGAATGCTGCATCCATTTGCCGAGCCCGCTTGACCTCATCGCTGTGTAGGTAGATCGAGGTCGTTGAAACCGAGGCATGCCTCAGGTCGCCACGCGGTTTGAGGGGGCGTCTGTGGGACGTGCTGAAGACCTTAAGCAGTGGGGCGTCGATCGCGCCGAGCTCGAACCGAGTTCGGGCGCCGGCCGGCACCCTGGCTCTCGCGGGACTCTCGCGGAGCGACTGCTTAGAGGCGCGAAATTCGCGATGCTGAATGTCGCCGAAGGGGCCCTGACCTCCATTTGGGTGGCTAAGAAGGCAGTCGTTCGACCTTGCGATAGCGGAGTCGCACGGAGAATGCAAGCGGAGTACGACTGCAATACCTTGGGACCGGCAGTTGATGCCAATGTGCTCTTCGCTGATGAGCGACCGGAGTCGGCTTACAGCGCGACTTCACCCTGCGGTAGGGAAGGACCGCATCCGCTGCCAGGCCGCACAGGCGCTCGCTCCCGGGATCTACGATTGAAGTGGTTGAAAGCTCCAACGTGCAGCCGTGGGTGGCCGCGGCCATGACGGAGGGACGGCCAACGCCGTCCGTCAAGGAAGGAGCGCATCATGGAAGCGCACGTCACTTCAAACCATTGCCCGTGGAACAAGGGAAAGCTGGTTGGGCAGAAGGCCCCATTGAAAGCGAAGGAGATCTGGGCCATTCGAACTCATCTGCAAATGAGCAAGCGTGTGCGCGACCTAGGGGCATCGCGTGGCTGCCGCAGACGCTTGTAGAGGATGACATTGGCCAGGGGCGCCTGGTCGCAGCGGCCACTAGCGAGTGGGCTGTCCCTCTGGAAATCAGGCTCTACCGCGACAGCGAGCTTTTGGGGAAGGCTGCTAACGCCTTCTGGAATACGGCTGTTGGTGGCTGATCGGCGTCGAGCGCGCCTCGACAACTGGCGCTTCGCCCTGCATTGCGGTCACTCACCTTCGAAACGCCATAGGTAGCAACGGGCCGAGATGGTATGGACACCGCCCTTTTTCGGTGGCGGGGCCCCTCGGGCATCGAAGGGCTTCGATGTGACAGAGTGGAATTTCGACAAACCTGTTCCATGGCACTGCTCCTTTGTGTCCGGTGATGGGCTCGAGATCGTGCTCCATCGTTGGAAACGCCCGGAAGGTCCTTGGGATTCGTAAACGGCCCTTTCCACCTCAAGTAAGCATCTCGGCCTCGCCGTACTACTGGACGACCACCATGGCCGGCGATCGTCTACTGGCGCGGGTGACCGCCATGACGGCCGTTCTCACACAGGCTCCAGCGTGAGCAGACGAAAGGGAGGGCGTGGGGGATGTGCTGGTTCGTGCCCGTTGCAGACATCTGCGTGGGCTTGTCGAACCGGAGCAACCCGCCATTCGCAGACTTGGTCCAATTTGCCCCGAAGCCGACCTTTGCGTCGGGCATACGACAACCTCTGCAGGTCCGGAGCGCCCGACCCGGCGCCCAGCGCCCGCGTGCCGGCAAGTCATCCGGCTCGTGGCGTCGCATTGCAGTAGTCGAAGAACGCCTCCAACTCGCCAGATTTGTCGAAGACCGTATCCGCGTCCAAATCAAGACACCGACGGCGCATCTGGGGCGTGGGATAGTTGGTCAGAACGACCACGCGATGGTGCGGAGACCGACTTTGGCAAGCACGCACGCCGAAGGGCGTTTCGATGTGCAACGAATAGCCACTTCGGAGCATGCCGTACACCCAAGGCCACTTCACCGGCGCCTTTCATCGCTACACCGGGTTCACGCCGAAGGTATTCCGGTTGAACGCGCGAGAGGCGTCGAGCCGGGCCCATTAGATGAGATCGTCGGCCGGGATCGGGAGCAATGCAGGGGCGAAATGCATTAACCCCCAGACGCTGTCGAGGTCCTGCGGCGACGCTTCGGCCGGACACAGGGACGCTTGAGGGCCCGCTGCAGCAACGCTGTGCACCTTTACAAAATCAGCACAACTACGGCCAGCCCAAGTCTGCTTCTCCTCCCTCAAGCTGCGCACGTAGCGGCTCAGGCCGCCGCCTGCCTGGCGCGCACTAGATGGCGGTAGCGCAGGTTGAGCAGCACGTAGCAGATCATGGTCGCCGTGAGGCCCACCAGTATGGCGCCGAGCCCGAGCGGCAACATCAGCACGAGTGCCGTCAGGGCGCACACGGCCGCGGTGTTGGACAGCAGGTAAGGCCGCAGTTCGGGCACCTCCATGTAGTAGCCGTATTGCTTGCCCAGGAAGAACAGCACCGTACCGACCGCGGCCAGCTGACGGAAGTCACCCGGGTCGAGATCGTCCAGGATCGCATGCCGGATCAGCGAGGCCAGGATCGCCAGGCCGATGAACAGGAAGAAGTGCGAATAGAGGATCGAGTGCCCGGTCGCCAACTTGCGGTGTTCCAGCAAGTGGAAGCTGTCGTAGTAGATCCACCAGATGGCCGACACCATGACGAATCCGCTGACTGCGGCGATGACGTTGGATCGGATCCAGGTGATGTCCGCCAGCGCCGCGGAGATGCTGATCACCGATTCGCCCAGCATGATGATGGTCAGGCAACCGACTCGTTCGACCAGGTGTGCCCCATGCGCCGGCACGACGTGCAACCTCCGGCTCAGCAGCAAAAGGGCCGCCATGTCGAACACGATCCCGGCATAGAAGACCAGGTAGCTCCACGGTGGCTTCAGCATGACCGAGGAAAGGCTGATCGCGGCGCCGACGGCGAACACGGTGCCCACCGTCGACGCGAAGCCACCACGGTCGTGGTGCTTGCGCCTGGAGACGAAGTACATCACGGCGATGATCAGCCTCGCCCCGCAGTAACAGGCTACGGCCAGCGCGTAGTGTTCCTGGAGGCCGGCCGAGATCTGCGCCGAGATCACGATCAGCAGGAACATGATCAGCAGGGTGGACAGCCTGTGCTGGCGGCTGTCGGTGTCAAAGCGATTGGCGTAGATGGTGTGGCCCGCCCAGATCCACCACAGCGGCAGGAACACCAGCACGAAGCGCAGGATCTGATGCGCCCCGATGTGGCCCTCATGCGCTTCGCTCAGAATCTCGCCGGCGTCGCCAATGGCAACGACGAAGATCAGGTCGAAGAACAGCTCCAGCCACGTCGCGCGCCGGTGAGGGTCGAAATATCGCAGGTCCTTCATAGGTCATCCTAGGCCTGGAGCCCGGCCCTGCGCGTAGGGCGCCAGTGCAGGCCCCGTCTTGCCGAGGCAAGGTGGAGGGCATGCAGGGCGCGGCGCTTCGCTCATGTTCCTCCCACCTTGCGCAGGCGCACGATCAGGAAGGCTTTCTCCACTTCGGGCGGCTCGAGCTCCATGCCGGAGGAGGGCAGGAGGATGCGCCGCTCGAAGATGCCGTACGGGATCTCCAGCCGCCGCATCGACAGGCTCGGCACCAGCGGTACCGGGCGCGTTCCGCGCACTACGATGGCGCCAGGCTCGCCAATCACCTGGATGCGTTCGGCGCTCACGCCCGGCATGGCGCCCAAACAAGGACGATCTCGCGCTCGTTTTCGAACAGGTCCACCGGCGGCTCCCAGACCACCTGGGCCTGCTGCACCGCCGCGGGACGGAAGAACTGGCGGTGCACCCGCTCGGTTGGTCCATCAGGTCGCAGGCCTGCGCCCCCATCCAGCCGCTGGCATCCCTTTCGCGCGCCATGGGAACGGAGCTCAGGAAGCTCCCGCCGCGACCAGCATGATCGAGGCGAGCAGGGAAGCCTCGTCGTACCCGCCCCGGTGGAGCACGCCGTTGATGAAGAAGGCCGGCGTTCCCTTGACGCCGCTTTGCAGCCCACCCTTCATGTCGTCCTGGACCTTGGACAGGAACACGTGGCCGGAGAGGTCGCTGGCGAACCGCTTCAGGTCCAGGTGCAGGGCGGCGGCGTACTTCATCAGGTCGGCGGGCGCCAGTGCGTCCTGGTGCTCGAAGAGCAGGTCGTGCATCGTCCAAAACCGGCCCTGGGCCCCCGCCGCTTCCGCGGCCTCGGCCGCGAGCTGCGCGTGCGGGTGCACGTTGACCAGCGGGAACTGGCGGAACACGACGGCCAGCGTGTCCGGCAGGTCCTGCTCCAGCTTCTTCACGACCCCGTAGGCCGCACTGCAGTACGGGCACTCGAAATCGCCGTATTCGACCAGCACCACCGGTGCGTCCGGTGAACCGCGCAGATGGTCGCGCTCGTTGATGGGAGCAGTGAATTTGTTCATGGACCGAAGTTAGCCGCGCGCCGCCGACGTTTATTTCGGTTTCCTGCTGTCCATGGCGGCGGCCGGCTGACATTTGAAGCCTGGACACGCGGCGTCCGGTTTCGCCGCCGGCCAGGGTCGACACTTCGGCTCGTCATGCCCGAAAGAAGGAGTCCTTTATGTCTGCCACCATCGAGTCGCCCGCCGCGACAAACCAGGCCGCTGAGCCCCAGGACGCGGAGCAGCGGCTGTTGTTCCAGTCCATCAGAGTCGGTCGCTTCCAGTTGCCGCACCGCATCGTCATGGCACCGCTGACCCGGTCGCGTGCACGCCAACCGGGGAACGTGCCGTGGGCGCTGAACGCCTGCTACTACCAGCAGCGCGCCTCGGCCGCGCTGCTCATTTCCGAGGCGACGCAGGTCTCGATGCAGGGGCAGGGCTACGCCTGGACTCCGGGCATCCACAGCCGTGAGCAGGTAGAGGGGTGGCGCCTGGTCACCGATGCGGTGCACGAAGCCGGCGGCCGCATCGTCCTGCAGATGTGGCATGTGGGCCGGATCTCCCATCCCTCGCTGCAACCCGATTGCATGCCACCGGTCGCGCCCTCTCCCATCCGGCCGGAGGGGATGGCCTTCATCGAGAACGACAAGGGCGAAGGCGAGCTGACGCCCTTCGTGACGCCGCGAGCGCTGCAGTCCGAGGAAATGCCTTACCTCGTGCGCCAGTACGAGCGCGCGGCGCGCAACGCGATCAAGGCCGGTTTCGACGGCGTGGAGGTCCACGGTGCCAACGGCTACCTGCTCGACCAGTTCTTGTGCAGCGGCACCAACCGCCGAACCGACGCGTACGGTGGTCCGGTCGAGAACCGCGCGCGCCTGCTGCTGGAAGTCGTCGACGCGGTAACGCAGGTCTGGGACGCCGACGCGGTGGGCGTGCGCCTGTCGCCGATGGCAACGGCAAACGACATCCACGACGACGATCCCCTGACCACCTTCACCTATGCCACGTGCGAGCTGAACTCCCGCAAGCTGGCCTACCTGCACGTCGTCAACCCGGCCATGGCCGCGCTGGAGAGCAAGACGCCTCCCAGTGCGGCGGCCATGCAGATGCTGCAGCGCATTCGCCAGGCCTGGAGCGGCTCGCTCATGCTCGCTGGCGGATTCGACGCCGAGACGGCCGAACAATGGCTGAGGGAGGGCCGGGCCGACCTGATTGCCTTCGGCCGCAACTTCATCGCCAACCCGGATCTTCCGGAACGGCTGCGCGCGTACGCGCCTTTGAATGCGGACGACAGGTCCACGTACTACGGCGGCGGCGAGAAGGGCTACACGGACTACCCCAGCCTAGCGCAGGAGCGCGGCGAGGCGCCCAAGGCTTGCGTGGACGAGAGCTGGCGTTAGGCTCAGCCGAGCGGATTGGCGCGCCAGATGTCCTGCGCATCCGGAGAGCAGGAAAGGTCTGACCGCGGATCGCTCGAGGGCACCGGGCCCTAACGCGAGCCGAGCGGCGTTCCCGTTGTCACACGCGTGGACCTGCGTGGGATTCCCCGCACGCAGGAGGCTCGATGCCGATGGCATCGGTGCGAATGGCAAGCACGACAATCTGCTCTTTGCTGGCCGCAACATCAGTGCGAGTCATGCAGGCTTGGCGCTACGCGGGTGATGGCCACCTGCGCTGTCATGGGCGAGGCGGCGGGGACCGCGGCGGCCATGTGCCTGGACCTCGTCGAGGAGCACTGACTGCTGGTTCAGGCTCAGAGCAAGCGTCGCGCGCGCTCATGCAGAATTTGAGCAACGGGTTCTCTGGGCTAGGCCATAGCGAGCGGGTGGTTCGCAAATACGCGAGGGACCGGCACCAGCACCTGCGATCAAGCCTTGGCCTGCCCCATAGCCACCGAGATCGAGGATGCCACCGCGGCCCATTCCTCGCGCGTCAGATGCGTCGCTGTCTGCGAATGCAGCAGAGAGTCTTCTTCGTCTAAATGGACGAGCATCAATCGGCGGTGCTCATGCAGCAGCGCTTCAACGCCGTCACCTACGCCGGCCGGGCCGGAGGCCGCGGCCTTCAATCTCGTCTTGGCCTGCAGAAGCAGGTCATCGCAGCAATCGCGTGTGGATTCGAGGCGGATCAGCAGTGCGTCGGCCTGCACCGATCTGCCGCGCAGCGTTTGCACCAGAACGACGCCTTTGGGCCGATGCGTGGTGTGGTCGAATGCTTGCAAGCGTTCGATAAGCGCGGAAAGCGCCTCCGCTTGAGGGCCGCTGCAGGCCCAAGCTCCGTCGTTCAGGGCGTCGTCGACGAGGTTGAGCAATTCACGCAAGCGCGCGTGCTCGACACGCAACACTGCCCATGCACACTCAGCTGCCAACATGTCTTTGTCCCCTTAGAGCAATGAGGTACTTCTACTGCGTCCGGCGCAGCGCCGCAACATGATTTCAGTTGGGGGTGTCGCCGATCGCCGCCGTCGATTGAGGAATGGGAGTTGTTCTTGACAGGGTGTTTGGAACACAGGCTGCAGATGGCATCGGATGGGCCCATTGCTGCCCTCCACCTCGATGCCAAGCACTGCGCCTTCGCGGCGCCAGTGGACGTTCAGGCCGTGATCTGGTGGAAGACCTCCGCAGTTGTCCTCCTCCATTCCGTTCTTCGACTGCCCCATTCGCCACCTCGGTCTGCCATGAGGCAACGGATCGCTTTCTGCGACCTCAAGCACTGCAGGATGCGCCTGCATGGCTGCTGGCGAGGTGCGGAGCGCGGCTTGGACTGGGCCCGTCGAGCTCGAACGCTGAGCTCGCGAGCATCGAAGTTTCGGACGACCGGACTGGCTGGGCTTTGAGTTGAGCCCCGTCACCCTTGCATCAGGGATGTCGCGAGTTGGCCGACAGTTTGCATCGCCGACGTAAAGCGCGGATCGCCGCCGTGGCCATAGTTCAGGCGCAGGCAATGCGTGAAGCGCCTGTTGGCGGAAAACAGCGGCCCCGGCGCCAGGCTGATGCCGCGCTCACGCGCCAGCGCGTGCAATTTGGTCGTGTCCACGCTCTCGGGCAATTCGAGCCAGAGAAAATAGCCGCCCTGCGGTGCTGACATGCGCGTTCCGGCGGGAAAGTGGGTCTGTACCGCCTCCATGGCGACAGCCAAATAGCGGGCAAGCGCTGCGCGCATGCGCCGCAGGTGTCGGTCATAGCCGCCACGGTCAAGGTAGGCGGCGATGGCCGCCTCTGAAGGAATCGCCGGCGAAAGTGTGTACATGAGGCGCATCTGCTCAATCTTCGCGGCGAATCGTCCGCCCGCAACCCAGCCGACGCGGTAGCCGGGAGCCAAACACTTCGAGAAGGAGCCACAATGGATCACGAGGCCTTTGGCGTCCAACGCCTTGGCAGGCAGCGGCTTCTTTGCGCCGAAGTAAAGCTCGGCATAGACGTCGTCTTCGATCAGCGGAATCTCATGCTCTGCGAGCAGCGCAACCAGCGCCTTCTTGCGATCATCGGGCATCAAACTTCCCAGGGGATTCTGGAAGTTCGTCATGAGCCAACAGGCCGCGACGCTATGACGTTTCAGCGCTGCGGCCAGGGCGTCAATGTCGATGCCCCAAGCCGGCGAGGTCGCGACCTCAAGCGCGCGCAATTGCAGTCGATCGAGCGCCTGCAGCGCGGCGTAAAACGTCGGAGACTCCACCACCACCACGCTCCCCGGCCTCGTGACCGCCTGCAGGCTCAGGTTCAGCCCCTCCATCGCGCCATTGGTCAGCACGACTTCGGTGGGAGAGATGACCATTCCGTCCATCGCGTAGCGCAATACGATGTGACGGCGCAGCGCCTCGTTGCCCGGAGCGAGGTCCTCGACCAAGCGCCATGGATCGAAGTCACGCATTTCGCTCCCGAGGTGTCGCGCCAGTCGCGTGAGCGGGCACAGCGACGGGCTCGGAAACGCCGAGCCGAGCGGTACGAACTCGCGGCGGTTCATTGAACCCAGCAACTCGAAGACCAGCTGGCCAGTGTCCACCATCCTCGCTCGTCCATTGGGCCTCGAATCGTCGGGCGCCGTTATTTCCGCCTGGGCAAGGTCTCCTTTCACGTAGTAACCGGAGCGGGAGCGCGCCTCGACCAGACCGCGCGTTTCGAGCAGATAGTAGGCTTCAAATATGGTCGTCCGGCTGAGGCCGCGGGCTGCGCTCGCAGCCCGCACCGAGGGAAGTCGATCGCCCGGCCGCAGCATTCCGGAGCGGATCAGCTCAGCAATTTCGTTCGCATAGCGTTCATAGAGGTTCATGAATTCAAGGAAGCGAGTCAGCCAAGGGGGCTGCTCCATTTGCACAAGGCGTCGCCTGCATTAGGCACCCACATGTTTCGGTGCGGACAACAGTAATTCGCGTCCGCCCGCACATGTCGCTGTCCTTGGGCAGTTTTCGCAGCAATCGGGAATACTGGCGCCCTCGCCCTGCGTACGCTTGCGCCATCAAACAGGAGCGCGCATGCTGAAAGTCAATTCGATGGCCACGGTCGACGAAGCGCCAGGCTTTAGTCGCATGTTCCGCGTGGGCCGCCTCACGCTCGGCGTCTTCTTCCCCATAGAGGCCTACACAGGCGATGAGGCGTCGATGCACGACCAGGAGCGGCTTGCGCAGCGCGCCCAGGCGCTCGGCTACGCCGCCCTGTGGGTGCGCGACGTGCCGCTGCGCGATCCGAGCTTCGGCGACCTCGGTCAGATCTACGATCCCTGGGTGTACCTCGGCTGGATTGCGGCACACACGCAAACGATCGCGCTGGCCACGGGCTCCATCGTGCTGCCGCTGCGGCACCCGCTGCATGTGGCCAAGGCCGCTGCCTCGGTCGACCGGCTGTCGGGCGGCCGGCTGGTGCTGGGTGTGGCGTCGGGCGACCGACCGGTGGAGTTCCCGGCCTTCGGCGTCGACATCGAACGGCGCGCCGCCCTGTTCCGCGAATACTTCGAGGTGATCCGCCGCGTGCTGGAGCGCGAGTACCCGACGTTGACGTCGACGGCCGGGGTGCTCGCCGCCAACGCGGACCTCGTGCCCAAGCCGGTCGGACGTCTGCCGATGCTCGTCACCGGAAACAGCGGGCAGCCGCTGCCGTGGATCGCCGGGCATGCCGACGGCTGGATCACCTATCCGCGCGGCATCGATCGCCAGGCCGAAACGGTGGCGCGCTGGCGCGGCGAGGTCCATGCCGCCAAGCCGGGCGCCTTCAAGCCGTTCGTGCAATCGCTCTACGTCGATCTCGCCGACGATCCGCACCTGCCGCCGACGCCCATCCATCTCGGGTTCAAGGCCGGGCGGCACTTCCTGCTGCGCTTTCTCGACTCGCTACGCGTGGTCGGCGTCAACCACGTCATCCTCAACCTCAAGTACGGCGAGCGGCCGGCGTCCGAGGTGCTCGAGGAGATCGGCACCGAGGTGCTGCCGGCCTTGGCCGACGCGCAGGGCGACAAGCCTGTTGGCGGCGAGTTGGAACCTAGCGATGCCGAGGTCAACGAAACGCTCGCGCCGCAGCATTGAGGCGTGCGCCTCAGGAGACCACCGATAAAGCGCAGCTTCGTTTTCCTCGCCACCAAGCTCGGGGCGCGGCGCGGTCCCTGGCGATCCCGTCGGTGGCTCAGTTGGGGCAAGGACCGTTGCACGCGGAGTGCCCATCTGGCCCGGTCGGAATTGCCCGCAACTGGTCATGTTCGCCGGGCGCTTGATTGCCGAGAATCGAAAGCCTGACCCGAGGCGGCGACACACTCGCGCGGCATCTGGCCGCCGCGCCGCCGCGGGCAGTCATACGTCAGATGAAAACAACCGAAATGCTAGAGCTCGAACGGGCACTCCACTCGATCGAACTGATCCTGGCCGCCCGCTACGGCGATCATGAATTTGCGCCCTGGTCCGGCCCCACCAATCTAGGCGAACTGCCTCCGCCAGCGCAGGAGGTCGTCATCCGCAGGGTCGAGGAGGCCAACAAGGCATCCCAGGAGCGCGCAGCCATTCATTTCTGCCTGACGTCCGCCGCCAGGCTGCTGACGGTGACACAGCTCCTCATGACCGAACCCGTCTACCGGTCGCCCGAGCATCACGCCCGGCGGCTAAGCGACCTGGTGGACGAAATCCGCGCCGGGGCGCGGTCCGCCCACCAGGCCGCATTGATGCTGCTGGGCCAGGATACAGGCTCGGCCCGGGCCGTCGATGGGGCAATGCAACAAGCTGCCGGCAGGAACGCTTGAGCCGAACGGGTGCGGGCGAAATGGTCGCGATCGAGCATTTGCGGACCGGCGCTTCACCCACTGCGTGCGCATCAACTAGGTCATGGAGGTGACGGGCGCTTCCTCCCCGCAGTCCGCAAAGTGGGCGAGTTGGCGGTTCGACTTGCCGCGAGCTGACTTTGAATTTCCCAGATCGAACTTGAGGTGACTACGCGCGGCCATTGCGAGGCACAAAGAATTGGCTCGGCCGCTGTCACTCAGCTTCAGATAGATCCCCCTCGTTTGGCCGGGAGGTCGAGCTCCAGTGGCGCCGTGGGCGCGAAGTGCTCGTCGTCGACCTGCTGCTCGAAGTCCCATGCGACCAACCTGAAGCCGGCTGCGTCAACAGGCCAAACCGTGACGCATCGGCCAGCTTTCAATTCGCTGGCTGCGTATTGCAGCGCTTCCTCCATTCGTGCAAACGAAGTCGCTGCACGGCTCTGCTCGTCGAGCCGTTGCGGTGTTGAAACCGCCGCGGTTCGCGTGTTGACAGAATTCTTCATCGCACTCAGTCCCTTCCCGTCAAAAGTAATCCCGCCTGGTAGGCCATGCGTGCCGCCATCTTGATTTCCTCGAGTAACGCCTTCAAACGCTCTGCGCCATCCCTGGCCGTCAAGGATTCGGGCTGGACCATCAGTTGATGCGCAACGCCCATGAGCATCCTCGATGACTCGAGGCTCTTCTGAACCGCGCTCCGGTCCTGCGCGGTGACATTCGATTCGAATGCATCGTCGCTCTTGCACCGGTCGAGCATGACTTCTATCAATTGGCGGGCGATCGCCATGTCCATCACTTCAGGGGTTTTCATTCCAATCTTCCAACGCCGAATCAGGAGCGCCCGGCAACGAATCGCAAAGGAAGGAAGTGTTGTCGACCAGGCACCGGCCGCACAGGGTCAGTTCCAACGCATTCGAGCGGTCCAGTTCGGGGGAGAGGCGGGTCGCCGAGGGACTGGCCCGCTCGAACTAGCACCGACTGACCCTGTTCGGCGCAGGCCGGGTTGCGAACAATCGGAACGCAGGCGATCGAACGGTTTCTTCACACCAAAGACAATGCGATTCAATTTATTCAGGCGCCAACGCGCGGCCGCAGCATGCGATGTCGAGGTGAACGAGACGGCCGCCAGCGAGGCCATGCACGTCGAGTCAGGCGGCTTCGTGACCTACGCCCTGCTGCTGGACGCACAGAAGCGTGTCAAGGGCTTCAAGCTGGCATGGCGCATGGCATTACCCCACGGCGAGCCGAACGCTTTGGAGAGCTTGCGGGCGATCCTCTCCTGCGCCGCGACGAACCTCAATCCTCCCAAGACCGGTTGGGGTCTTGGCAGGCTTGCCCTCTTCTTCGACATGACGGTCGACGGGCTGTTGCTGAATGAGCTGCAGGCCTTGCCACCGGAGAACGTCGTCCTGTGCATGGGTCTCGACGACTTGATGGATGTGGGCATCCGGTCGACGCTGCTGCACCTTCGCACGCAGGGCTATGGCTTCATGCTATGCGGCGCCGAGGTGCTGCCTGAAGACCTCGAGCTGTGCTCCATCATCACCTACGTGGACGTGGGTGACGGCCATCCCGAACTCGTCACGAACATCCGGCGCGAACAGCCGCTGGGGACGCCGATGATTCAGCCGATCGCCACGCACATGGCAACCTGGCAGGACTTCGACGCTTGCGCCGCGCGCCGCCTGGATGTCTTCGTGCAGGGCAGGGAAGCGATCGTCCCGACAATGGAAGCGGGCGCAATCCTGCAGCCGGAATCCATGCTGATCGTCCGCCTGATGCAGACGATCCGACGCAATGAAGACTTGCGCACCATCGAAGCCGCCCTCAAGCATGACCCCGCGCTGACCTACCGCCTGCTGCGCCACATCAATTCGCCCGGCATCGGAATCGGCGTCCAGATCCAGTCGCTCCGCCACGCGGTGGCCATGTTCGGCTATTCGCCGCTGTTCCGATGGCTTTCGGTGTTGCTGGCGACGAGCAACAAGGGCTGCGCGGCGTTCATGACAAAGAAAGCGATCATCCGCGGCCGGTTTGTCGAGCTGATGGGCCAGGGGATAGTGCCACGGGACGAGGCCGACAACCTGTTCGTAGCCGGCATGTTTTCACTCATCGATCGCTTGCTCGGTGTCTCCCTGGAAGAGGTCCTGGAAAAGGTCCAGCTTTCCGAATCGGTTCAGCTCGCGATCTTGAAGCGCGAGGGCGTGTATGGACCGTTTATCGCATTGGCTGAATCCTGCGAGGTCGGCGGCAGCGAGGCGGCGCATTTGTCTGAGTCGCTCTTCATGAGCGCGGAGAAGGTGAACGCCGCGCACCTGTCGGCGTTGGCATGGGCGCAGGACGTGGCCCCTGTCGAATCAGCCTGCTAATGGCCAACTTTTTTTTGACCTGCTCGGCCCCGTGAGGCGCGCCGCGTGCCCGGGCAATGCCTGTACCTGGCCTGCAATACGTTGATCAAACTGACCCTTGGCGGAGCGCCCGATCGGGCTCACATTCATGTTCCCATGCTCATACCAGTGACGCTTCGGCCCGAATTGACCTTCTACGGCCTAGTCGCCCTGCACGCCAAGGAGGCCCTGCGCGACTGCCAGTGCGAAGGTCGGCCGTACTCTCCCATCGCGCGATGAGCACCGCCGGGGCACTACGATAAAGGCCGTCACGAGCTTTCGGCCGACTCGACGAGCTCCGGCGGTCAGGGCGAGGGCTCGCTGCCCTTGCCACTGTTGTCATCGCTTGCGCCATGCGTGCCCGGGCAGGGGGTGACTCGCGGCCACCCGTACTCTCGCCCCATCATCGCCCTAGCGAACAGGTAGTTGTTCCTGACGCGCTCGCTGAAATGATCGAGGTCGACATTGCCCACGCAATCACAGGGAAACGCGAGCGCGCGGCCCAGTTGGTACAGCGACTGGAACCGCAGCTCGAACGCGACGGCGTTGTGCATGGAAGTTTCATTGGTCATGGCTGTCTCCTGATGGATCAGTGGGCCGGCTCGACGCCTCGCGCGCGCTCGTCCGGAATACCTTCGGCGTGAACCCGGTGTAGCGATGAAAGACGCCGGTGAAGTGGCCTTGCGTGCGAAAGCCCACATCAGCGGCCACTTCGATGATCGGCGAGTCGGTGCCGGCCAGGAGCTCCTTGGCGCGTTTGATGCGCTGCAGAAGGATGTACAGGTGCGGCGACTGTTCCGTCGATTGCTTGAACATCCGCGCGAAATGAAAGGGGCTCAGATTCACTTCAGCGGCCAGCTGTTCGACGTGGATCGTCTCGCCCAGATGCTCGGCAACGAAGCTGCGGACGCAGCGCATCTTGTGGGCCGCCAATCCGCCGGGGGACGTGGCCTTCGCAGGTCCCGCAGCCACGTAGTTCCTGGCGATGTGCGCAGCCAGCAGAGCGGCCAATGCGTTCAGGAAGCTCACTGTCAGCCGGTCCAGGCTCGGGAATTCCCGGCCGACAGCGTCGGCGACTTCGCGGATCAGCGAATCGGCCGCTGCATGGGGTCCGACAAAGCTGAACTCGTCGCTGCCCAGCGCGGCACGGGCCGTCTCGTTGAAGAAGGGCTCTGCGATGCTGAGGATCAGCGTGTTGGAGCCGGGCCTGTCTGCGAGCGAATGAGGGAGCGCCGGCGGAACAACAGCGACCAGCGGCGCGCGGACGTAAGCGGTTCGGTCTCGCGCGGCCTCCATGCGATGGGTGGTGAACAGATTCCCGCTTTCCTTCGGCACGAGGATGTCGAGAGAATTGCGTGTGCGCACGCTGCCGAGGTCCGCTGCACCCAGACGCGCAATGCGCATGACCGGCTCGCACACAGTTCCTGGCGGCGGTGGATACGGCCGCATCGGCAAATGGACGCTCAACGAGCCGTCGTTTTCGGTGTGGGTTCCTGCAAGCATGGGGCCCCCTTTTGCATCTGTTTCTTGCGCTGCCGACGGCAGGCATGTTGTTCATCTCGCAAGGGACGTGCCGATGTCGCAAGCGCGGGCGAATGACGCGCTGCTTTGCAAAATCACGAGGCGTGACAAGGGTTTGGGCCAGCAGGACCGCGCTCGCGACTCGCTTGATGAGACACGCGGCTGCCGGCCCTCCGTCACCGCTGCCGGCATTCCGGCAGCTCGTCAGTTGCGCGTGATGCCGAGCTTCTGCATCTTGGATTGCAGCGAGGTGCGCTTCATGCCCAGCTTGGCGGCCGCACCGGCGGGGCCGGCGATGACCCAGTTGCATTCTTCCAGGGCCCGCAGGATATGCTGGCGCTCCATGCGTTCGAGACTTTCGTCCGAGGCATCTTCCGCATTGGGGCGAGGCTTCAATTCGCCGACCGGAACTTCCAGCGTGGCGCCTTGCGTGAGGATCACGCAGCGCTCAATGAAGTTGGAAAGTTCACGCACGTTGCCCGGCCAGGAATACCGGCTGAGCGCCGCCAGGCTTTCGGGGGCAATGGTGGTGATTGACCGGTTGTTGGCGCGCGCGTGGACCTGCAGAAAGTGCTGGGCCAGCACGGGGATGTCGTCCACGCGATGACGCAACGGCGGCGTTTCGATCGGGAATACCTTCAGGCGGTAGTAGAGATCGTCGCGAAAGGTGCGGGCGGCGACCATTTGCGCCAGGTCGCGGTTGGACGCCGCGATCAGGCGCACGTCGGTCTTCTGCGTGTGGGCGCTTCCCAGGCGTTCGAACTCGTGTTCCTGCAGCACGCGCAACAGCTTGGCCTGCAGTTCGAGCGGAATCTCGCCGACTTCGTCGAGGAAGATGGTGCCCTTGTCGGCCAGTTCGAAGCGCCCGATGCGTTTGCCGACGGCTCCGGTGAAGGCACCTTTTTCATGTCCGAACAACTCGGCTTCGATCAGCCCGGTGGGGATGGCCGCGCAGTTGAGCCGGACAAAGGGATATTGCCTGCGGCGGCTGAGCCGATGGATGGCATGCGCGATCAACTCCTTGCCGGTCCCGGTCTCGCCCTGGACGAGGACGCATGCGTTGGTCGGTGCAACGCGCTCCACCAGCGTCAGTGCCTCTGCGAGCGACTTGCTGCGACCGACGATCTCGCCCCAAGGCTGTTCGGTTTCCTGGCGCAGGTAGGCGTTGTGCGCCTTGATCTCGTCGTTGAGCCGTTCCGCAGCCTCGGCGCGCTGTCGGGTGGCCGCCAGTTGTGCCCGCTGCAGTTCGACGACCGCCTGGTTCGCAGCCACCCGCAGCAGCAGCGTTTCGGTGGCGCTTGGAAATCCGGGGCGCCGGGAGGCGGCCAGCATCACTCCGACCTCTTTCTTGACCCCGAGCCATAGGTGCGTGACGCGGAGATCGCCTTGCTGGAACGGATTCGGCACCACATAGGGCATGCCGGGGTGCTGTGCCAGAAGCCACGGTTCGATGACTGCGCCAACCTCGTCCGCACGTCGGGCGATGTCGGGCAGATGCTCGCTGCGTGCGAGCTCGAGCATCGGAGTCGCCTCGCCGTCCAGCCGCGCGTACGCCAAGTCCAAGTCCAGCATGCGCGCCAGCATCTCGAGTAACGTTCGCAGGATGGACATCGGATCGCGGCTGTCCCACAGGGACGGCAGCGCGAGCAAACTCATCAGTCCGCTGATGCAGTCCTGGAGGCGGCGGATTTCAATGGCGGTTTCATCCATGGTCTGCGAGCCAAGGGCAACCAGCGAGCGTGGCATGGATTGACCCCGGAAAGTGCACTTTCTTTTATAGAAACGTGCTAAAAGATTTCGAGGATCCGCGTCCGACCGTTCGCGCCGGCGCCCCGTTTGAAGTACGTTGCCAATGTCGAAGAAAACCCGGACGAAATATCATGGATTCAAGTTTCACAGGCCTCGTGGCTTCGTCGTCCGGTCAGGGCGAACAGGTCGCCATGGAAATCGCAGGCTCGACACTGGGCAAGTACCGCCACATCTGCGCCTTCTTCCGCACCGCCGAGGAGGAAAATCACATCATGATGCCCTTCATCAGGGAAGGGCTCGAGCGGGGCGATCGGGCCTGCCAGATCGTCGACCCGTTGCTTCGCGACGAACATCTGCGGCAGCTCTATGCGGCCGGCATCGACGTCGCGCAGAAGGAGCGCGAGGGGAAGCTCGAGGTCCACTCGGTGTTCGACATGTACCTGCGTGACGGGCACTTCGACGTTCCCCGCATGCTCAGCTTCATCCAGCAGCATATCTCGGGCGATGCGCAGACCCCGATCTCGCGGATCACCGGACACGCCGAATGGGCTGGCGAAGACTGGCCGGGCGTGGAAGACTTCCTCGAGTACGAAGCCCGCCTCAACGACGTGGTGCCGGAAGGGCGCGATACCGTGGTGTGCATGTACGACCTTTCGAAGACCAGTGCGGCGCTGATGGCAGACGTCCTGCGCACGCACCCCGTCATCATCCTCGGTGGCGTGCTGCACGAGAACCCCTTCTTCACACCTGCGGACCAATTCATCACCGAACTTCGTGCGCGCAAGGAAGCGTCCTGACGGCCCGCCTTCCGGCGCAGCAGGCTCGTCACCAGTCCAGGTCGATCTGCGGGCGCCCTGGATCCTGTTGCACCACGGCAGGTCTGCGCGGTAGGTGCCGGTCCACGAAGGCGGCGAGCTGGGACTCGCTCATCATCCCCGGCTGCATGGCCAGCTTCTGGCTCTGGTGGAACAGCATCAGCGTGGGCACCGAACGGATCGCATACTTCGCCGCGATGGACGGCGCCTCGTCGATGTCGACCTTGACGACGGCCAGTTCCTGACGCCGGCGCTCCGCGAAGGACTCCAGCGCCGGCGCCATGGCCTGGCACGGTCCGCACCAGGAGGCCGAAAAATCGACCAGCACCGGATTCTGCTGCGCGGCGAGCGTCGATTCGAAATCGCGTTCGCCTGCATGGATTACTGCTGACATCTGGCCTCCCTCTTTCAATGCGCCATCAGCACGGGCAGCGTCATCGAGCGCAGCACGGTCCGCGTCACGCCGCCGAGCAGCAGTTCGTGGATGCGATGGTGACCGTAGCAGCCCATCACCAGCAGGTCGCTGGCCTGATCCGCGGCGTGGGACAGCAGCAGCTCGCCCAGCTCACTCGGCTCGTCGGGGTAGCGGTTCGCGGACGCCT
Organism: Variovorax sp. J22R115; assembly: GCF_030317005.1. Classification (NCBI taxonomy): domain Bacteria; kingdom Pseudomonadati; phylum Pseudomonadota; class Betaproteobacteria; order Burkholderiales; family Comamonadaceae; genus Variovorax; species Variovorax sp. J22R115. Next base: position 205,462 of record NZ_JASZYM010000001.1, read on the forward strand.
CGACGCCATGCCAGCGCAGCGCGCGCACGATGCCGAAGGTGGTCTCCGCCGGGCCGTAGTTGTCCGGTCCCCAGGACACCACGTGCACGCGCTTGGCGCGCCGTATCAGCGGCAGCGCGCCGGCAACGGCGCGGGCGCATTCGCGCGTGGGCTTCCATGCGATGAGCACGTTCTGGCCGACGGCCGGATAACGCCCGACATACGGAATCACCAGGGCCGGCTTACCGCTTTCCATCACGACCGATTCGACGAAGTCCCTCGGCACGTCCCGCGTTCGCGGCTCTTCGGGATCATGCTGGCCCAGCACCATCAGATCGACATAGAGCGAGGCCTGCGCCGTGCCCCAGACGGGCGGATCGCCCGGCACCTCCGCCCAGGTCATGGCCGGATCGCCGGAGGCCAGGGCGCCGTTGAACAGGGTGCGGGCGAAGTCGCGATGCTCGGGGTCGATCTGGGGCACGATCGGCACGGCCAGGGCCTCGACATCGACGCGCAGCGGCAAGGGCAACAAGCGCGGCTCGACGGCCAGCAGCGCGATCAGGGTCGCCGCGCCGTGGGCCGGCGCGATCCTGCGCGCCATCGCGAGCCGCTCCGCGCAGCGCGGCGAGGCATCCAGGTGAACCAGGATGGATTGGTAGCCGTCCATGTCATTGCTCCCGGTGCGCTGCCGCGACGGGCACATCGTCCGTATCCATGGATGAGGTCCTGGTATCTGTCTGTGCGCACGGGGCGAGGGCCAGCGCGACGACGAAGGAAATTGTCTTCATCGGGTCTCCTTGAGAGTGCAGGTCAAAGATGTGATGGGTCGAGCATAGGAATCGCACCTGCGCCGCGTCTTCCTGCGGCCTGCGATTCGTGTCCAATTTCGGGGGTGACGACTGCGGCGGGCCTATTGGCAGCTGATGACGCGTGAAGAAGGCGACATTCAGCTGGCGTCGAGATGGCGGTGCACAAAGGCCACCGCCATCGCGCCTTCGCCCACCGCCGACGCGACGCGGCGCACCGCGTTGTGCCGCACGTCGCCGGCCGCAAAAACGCCTGGGGTGCTGGTCTCTAGAAAGTACGGCTCGCGGTCCAGCGGCCACCGCGGCGGGCGCCGGCGACCTTGCAGCAGATCAGGGCCGGTGAGGATGTAGCCTGCCTCGTCGCGCTCCATGCCGATCGATTCCGCCCAATGGGTTTGCGGCTCGCCGCCGATGCACACGAAGAGCCATTGCGTCGCAACGCGGCGTTCGGCGCCGGTGGCGATGTCGCGCAACGTGATCTCGCGCAGCGCGGCATCGCCGTGCAGCGCACTCACCTCCGTGCGCGGAAGGACCTCGATGTTGGCACTGGCGGTAATGCGGTCGATCAGGTAGCGCGACAGGGTGCCCTTCAGCGATGCGTCCCGGATCACCACACTGACGCGGCTCGCGTGCGGCGCGAAATGCATCGCCGCCTGGCCGGCCGAGTTGCCGCCGCCGACGATGAACACATGCTGGCCGCGCGCCAGCGGTGCCTCGCTGGCGCCGGCGCCGTAGTAGAGGCCGGAGCCCATCAACTGATCCTCGTTGGGCAGTCCGAGCCGCCGGTAGGCCACGCCGGTGGCACAGATCGCGGCGCGCGCGACGATTCGAGTGCCGTCCTCGAGCACGCCCACGCCGCGTCCGGGCTCCAGTTCTGCGCGCACGCCTTCGCGGGCGAGCAGGATCTCGACGCCGAACTTGCACGCCTGCTCGCGGGCGCGCTCCGCGAGGTCCATGCCGCTGATGCCCTGCGGAAATCCCAGGTAGTTCTCGATCTTCGAACTACTGCCGGCCTGGCCGCCGACCGCCAGGCGCTCGACCAGAACGGTCGACAGGCCGTCGGCCCCGGCGTACACCGCGGCGCTCAGGCCGGCCGGCCCGGCGCCGTAGATGGCCAGGTCGTATTCCGAGCGCGACGGATTCCTGAACCAGCCGAGCTTTTCGGTGATCTGCCGGATCGTCGGGCATTCCATGCGTGTGCCGTCGGGGAAGAGGCAGACCGGCAGGCGCGCATCGTGCAGGTGGTCGACCTGCGCTTTGCTGCGTGCACTGTCGTCGCTCGGCAGAGGGATCCATTCGAAGGGCACGTCGCTGCGATGCAGGAAGTCGCGTATAGCCCAGGCGGCGGCATTGCCCAGCCGTCCGTAAATCCTCACCAGCGCCGGCCCCGCCGGCGACGGCGGGGCTCTGAAATCGTTGAAGGCCATGATCGAAGCCTCAGTTCGCCCACGGCACGGGGCTTCCATGTCTGACCTGCAGCGCTGCGATGCGCTGCTCCAGCGGCGGATGGCTGGCGAACAGATGCATCCACGACGGCAGGCCGGCGAAGCCCAGCGTCCGCAGCGACTGCGGCAGCTCACCGGCTTCGATGCCGCCAAGACGGCCCAGCGCGCGGATCATCGGCTCCGGTGTTCCCAAGAGGCGTGCCGACCCCGCGTCGGCGCGGAACTCGCGGTGGCGCGAGAACCACGCCACGATCAGTGAAGCCGCTATGCCGAACACGATCTCGCAGGCGAACACCGTCGCGTAATAGCCGATCCCGCCGCCGGCGTGTTCGTCATCGTCGCGGCGAAGCACGAGCCTGTCGACCAGGTAGCCGACCATGCGCGCGAAGAACACCACGAAGGTGTTGACCACGCCCTGGACCAGGGTCATGGTCACCATGTCGCCGTTGGCCACGTGGGACACCTCGTGGCCCAGCACCGCCTCGATCTCCGCGCGGTTCATGCTTTGCATCAGGCCGGTCGACACGGCCACGAGCGATGCGTTGCGAAAGGCACCGGTCGCGAAGGCGTTGGGCGCACCCGGGTAGATCGCGACCTCCGGTTGGCCGATGCCCGCGCGCCGCGCCAGCGCGTGCACGGTGTCGCGCAGCCAGACCTCGTCGGTGCTCTGCGGCTGCTCGATGATCCGAGCGCCGGTGGACCATTTCGCGATCTGCTTGGACATCAGCAGCGAGATGAACGAACCGCCGAAGCCGATCACCAGCGAGAAGATCATCAGCGTGCCGACGTCCAACCCAGCGGCAGTCAGAAAGCGGTCCACGCCCAGCAGCCGCACGGTGACCGACATCACCATCATCACCGCGAGGTTGGTGGCGAGGAAGAGGAACAGACGCTTCATCGGGCTTCTCCTTGAGTGGGGTTCGGCGCATTCGGTACTGCGAAGCGAGGGTCTCGTCGGATTCGAGAATCGTCGGCTCGGCATGCCTGCTCCTCATCTCCAATGATTGACTCTCGACGGGTCAGCGTAAGGCGCAGTGGCCGCAGTCGTCTTCCGGATTCCTGCGCATGCTGGCGAAGTCCGGCGCTGGGCAGTGCGTCGCATTTCAAGCACATGGCATCGCGAGCGAAGGCCGCATGGCAGGTCACCGAGCGAGGCCTCGGCATCAAGAGGTCGATGAGCCCCTTCCATTGCGTCCGCATGATCAAGCAGCGACCGGCAGCCCCGGCATCTCTAACGGGCAGGCGGCCATACCGGCCTCACGCCGCGCAGCTTCAGGATGAATGCGCGGCAGTGGCTTGATTCGTTGCGCGCAGTCCCGCGACATAGCTGCGCAGGTCTGAGCAAGACCGGGCCGTTCTGCCGACCTATTCTTCAAGCAACCGACTTTCGCGCCATTGCGCCCGCGTGTGGTTGTCGGATGGAAGTCGCTTTTCCCTAGCGGGCGCTGGATGAACAGATAGAGGATCAATCATGACTGTTGCTACCGCTGCCCGCACCGACGTCGATATTCAGAACGAGGTGCTGGCCGAACTGAAATGGGAACCACGCGTGCAATCCAACGAGATCGGCGTGGCCGTAAAAGAAGGCGTCGTCACGCTGACCGGCTATGTCGATTCCTACACCAAGCGCTGGGCCGCGGAAGAGGCTTCGCATCGCGTGCGCGGAGTGAAGGCTGTGGCCAACGACATCGAGGTCCGGCTGGGTTCCAGCTACGAGCGCACCGACTCGGATATTGCCGCCGCCGCAGCGCGCGCCCTGCAATGGGACATTCTGCTGGAGCGGGAAAAGATCGACGTCACCGTCTCCAAGGGCTGGGTCACGCTGAAGGGCACGGTCGATTGGCAATACAAGAAGCAGCAGGCCGAGCGGGTAGTGCGCAATCTCGCCGGCGTGAAGGGCGTCAGCAACCTGATCGAGATGAAGCCCAAGGCGCAACCTTCGGACATCAAGAAGCAGGTCGAGGAGGCACTGGTACGCAGTGCGCAGACCGACGCTGCGCGGATCACGGTCGAGGTGGACGGTGGCAAGGTGACCCTCAAGGGCAGGGTGCGCGCCTGGGCCGAGCGCGAGGAAGCGGAGCGCGCGGCCTGGAAGGCGCCGGGCGTCAGCGCGGTCGAGAACCGCATCACGATCGGTCTTTGAGTCTGGCTCCGCACCTTTGCGGTACGAACGGCAGGATCGGGCAAGACAGGCCGTCGCCGGCGCTCTAGCCTCGATCCTCCCACCGACTTATACGAAGGAGCATTCAGATGTCGACCAATGCAGATCCTGGGGCGAATGACGAGTCATCGAATACGCAAGCCGACGGCGCGGCGTCCTGGATGTTGATCTTGCGCGGCGCATTCGCGATCCTTTTCGGGGTGCTCGCGATCGCGTGGCCGGGCCTGACGCTGATCCTGCTCCTGGCGATGTTCGCGGCCTACACGCTGGTGGGCGGGTTTTCCTCGGTGGCGGCCGCCTTCGTGAGGCGGCGCAGCGATCGGCAATGGTGGCTGCTTCTGCTGCTGGGCAGCGTGAGCGTCGGGGCCGGCGTCTATACGCTGGTCTATCCCGCGCTGACCGCCCTCGTGCTGGTGCTGATCATGGGCGTCAACGCGGTATTGACCGGTGCGCTCGACATCGCGCTTGCGATCCGCCTGCGCCGCGTGCTGCGCGCCAGGTGGCCACTGGTGCTGAGCGGCATCGTCTCGCTGGTGTTCGGCGCGCTGGTCATCGCGGCGCCCGGGGCTGGCGCGCTGACCCTCGTGTGGCTGATCAGCCTGCATGCGGTGCTCACCGGCGTGCTCTTGCTCGGCATGGGCCTGCACATCCGACGGGCAGCAAAAGAACCCGCGACGCACGCGCCGCTCGCAGTGGGCAGCCATTGAGTCTTCAGTCTCAACAAGGAGCTCGAACATGACACTCGATTCACAGAAGTGGTTTCCCTTCAAGTTCAACCGAAGCGGCGCCGCCGAGCGGCCTGCCGACAGCGGCGCCACCGGCGAGGCTTCGTCGCAGGCGCGCTCGTCCACCGAGTGGCCCGCACCGACGAAGCTGCTGCAGGCGCTGGACCCCTTCAACATGCTGCCGGGCCCGTTGCGCGGCGCATTCGGCGGGACAAGCGGGTGGTTCGGCGACTTCGGCCCGGCCGTGTTCGAGCCGCGCATCGACATCTTCGACGACGGCGACGCATTGCGCCTCACGGCCGAGCTGCCAGGCATGGAAAAGAAGGACCTGGAAATAGACGTCGAAGACAACATCCTAGTGTTGCGCGGCGAGAAGCGCGTGGATGCCAAGCGGGTCGGGCAGGCCTGCTATCCGCTCGAGCGGGCTTTCGGCAGTTTCCAGCGCGTGCTGCCGCTGCACGATGGCGTGGACCTGGAGCACGCCGAGGCACGCTTCGACCAGGGCGTGCTGACGCTGCGACTGCCAAAGAAGGCCGGCGACACCAAGGCTTCGCGCAAGCTCGAGATCAAGTGATTCCCTTCAACCCCTACGGAGTAAAACATCATGGACACGAAACTTCTTCGCACCACCATCGCTTGTGCAATGCTCGGCCTCGGCCTGACGCAACTCGCCGGCGGCCAGGCAGCCCCTGACCCCGCGGCGCCGAAGGAAGCGGTCATCAAGGCAGCCCCGGCACCGGTGGCTGCGAAGGCCACGATTGGCGTGACCATCGCCGAAACCCAGTTGGTCGCCACCGGCTACCGCGCCTCGAAGCTGCTTCACCAAGATGTCTACAACGAGAAGGGCGAAAAGATCGGCAAGGTTGACGACCTCGTGGTCTCGACCGACGGCAACCTCTCGACCGCGATCGTGAACGTCGGCGGCTTTCTCGGCATGGGTAAGCACCTGGTTGCGATTCCGGTGCGTCAGTTCACGCACATCGCGCCGAAGGCCGTGCTGCCCAAGGCGAGCAAGGACGAACTGAAGGCCCTGCCGAAGTTCGAATACACCGCCTGAAGAAGGAGCAGTCATGGCCAAGTGCGACGTGTGCGGACGCCCCGCCTCCACCCAACTGACCCTGCGCGAAGGCGGCAAGACCCGCCAGGTCGCACTTTGCGACGAACATTATGCGGAGACGATGGGCAGCGCCCTCGGGCGCTCGCCGCTCGAGTCGTTGTTCGGCGGCGGTCTGTTCGACGAGTTCCAGAGCTTCTTCGGCGATCGCGGATCGCTGTTCGGCGAGTCGCCAGGCGCCGGCGGCGCACGCGGCGCAGGCGGCGACAAGGCGCGGCCACATGCCGGCGCGCCGCGGCGCCAGCGCTCGCGCGAGGCGGTGGACCTGCGCAGCTTCCTGAACGAAGCGGCGATGGATCGGCTCCAGGTCGCAGCCGAGAAGGCGCTGGAGTACGGCAAGGACGAGGTCGACACCGAGCACCTGCTGCTGGCGCTGCTCGACAACGAAATCGTTCAGGAGATCCTGCGCGATTACAAACTGTCGGAGGCGGATTTTCGGTCGAACATCGAAGAGAACGCGCCCCGCGGCGAGCGCAAGGTCGTGAAGGGCGAGACGCCGCAGATCGGTGTGTCGCCGCGCGCCAAGAGCGCCCTTGAGCAGGCCATGATCGCGTCGCGCGAACTTGGCCACAGCTATGTCGGGCCGGAGCACATCCTGATCGGCCTCGTGGAAGAAGAAGACGGCTTTGCCGGCGAACTGCTGCGCAAACTCGGCCTCAATTCGCAGTCGCTGCGCCAGAAGGTCGTCAAGGTCGTCGGCAAGGGTGCCGAGGAAGGCAAGCTCAAGCAGCGCAGCGGCACGCCGACGCTCGACAAGTACGGCCGCGACCTGAGCGAACTGGCCCGACAGGGCAAGCTCGACCCGGTGATCGGCCGCGCCCAGGAGATCGAAACGACGATCGAGGTGCTGGCGCGCCGCAAGAAAAACAACCCAGTGCTGATCGGAGAACCCGGTGTCGGGAAGACCGCGATCGTCGAGGGCCTGGCGCAGCGCATCGTGCAGGACCAGGTGCCCGACGTGCTGCGCGGCAAGCGGGTGATGGAGCTCAACGTCAACAGCATGGTCGCGGGCGCCAAGTACCGCGGCGAATTCGAGGAGCGCGTCAAGCAGGTGCTCGACGAGATCATCGACAGGCAGGACGAGCTGATCATCTTCATCGACGAGCTGCACACCATCGTCGGCGCGGGTGCCGGCGGCGGCGAGGGCGGACTGGACATCGCCAACGTGTTCAAGCCCTCGCTGGCGCGCGGCGAGCTTCACCTGATCGGCGCGACCACCCTCAATGAGTACCAGAAGTACATTGAGAAGGATGCAGCGCTGGAGCGGCGCTTCCAGCCGGTGATGGTGCCGGAGCCCAGCATCGAGGACACGATCGAGATCCTGCGCGGCCTGCGCGACCGACTGGAGGCGCACCACAAGGTGAAGATCAGCGAAGGCGCGATCGAGGCGGCCGCCAAGCTCTCGGCACGCTACATCGCCGCGCGCTTCCTGCCTGACAAGGCGATCGACCTGATCGACCAGGCTGCGGCGCGGGTGCGCATCTATGCCAGCTCGCGGCCGCAGGAGCTGCAGCACATCGAGGCCAACGTTCGCAAGCTGCGGCAGGAGCAGGACGCCGCAGGTGCGGCCAAGCAATATGACAAGGCCAAGGACCTGGGCGACCGCATCAAGGGCGACGAGAAGAAGCTCGCCGACGCCACTGCGGCCTGGAAGAAGCGGCGTGGCACCAGCTCTTCCGAAGTGAGCGTGGAGGATGTGGCGCAGATCGTCTCGGCGCTGACCGGCGTGCCGGTGTCCGAGCTGACGACCGAGGACCGCGAGAAGCTGCTCCAGCTCGAAGACCGGCTGCGGGAACGCGTGGTCGGCCAGGAGGAGGCGGTGCATGCAGTCAGCGAAGCCGTGCGCCTGGCGCGAGCCGGCCTGGGCGAAGCAGGCAAGCCGACCGCGACCTTTCTCTTCCTCGGCCCCACCGGCGTCGGCAAGACCGAGCTGGCCAAGGCCCTGGCAGCGACTGTCTTCGGCAGCGAGGAGTCGCTGGTGCGCATCGACATGAGCGAGTATTCCGAGCGGCACACGGTCGCCCGGCTGGTCGGCGCGCCGCCGGGCTACGTGGGCTACGAGGAGGGTGGCCAGCTCACCGAGCGCGTGCGGCGCCGGCCCTACAGCGTCGTGCTGCTCGACGAGATCGAGAAGGCGCATTCCGAGGTACACAACATCCTGCTGCAGCTGTTCGACGAGGGGCGCCTCACTGACGGCAAGGGACGGGTGATCGACTTCACCAACACCATCGTCATCGCCACCAGCAACCTCGGGTCGGACGTGATCCAGCGCAACCTCAAGGCCGAAGATCGCGAAGTTCTCGAGTACCCGGCGCTGCGCGACCGGTTGATGGAACTGCTGCGCCACCACTTCCGGCCCGAGTTCCTGAACCGAGTCGACGAGGTCGTGGTCTTCCACGCGCTGGGCCGGCCGGAGATTCATGCCATCGTCGGGCTGCAGCTGCAGCGTGTGGCGCGCACGGCGGCCGCGCAGAACGTGCAGCTGGAGTTCGACGACTCGCTGGTCGACCACCTGGCGGAGATCGGCTATGACCCCGAGTTCGGCGCCCGCATGCTCAAGCGCAAGCTGCGCTCGGAGGTCGAATCGCGGCTGGCAACCGCCATGCTCAAGGGCGAAGTGTCGGCGGGCCAGAGCGTGAAGCTCGGCTACGACCCGGTTCAGAAGGCGCTTCGCATCGACAAGGTGTCCGACGGGACGGTACCGGGCGCGAAGCGGCGTGCCGACGCGACGAAGACGAAAGCGCAAGCAGAGGCGGAAGCGGGGGCGGAGGCCGGTACGGAGGCTGGTACGGTGACGGCCTGAGCGACGACGGCTGGAACGGCGTAGTTAAGCGCATGCTGCACACAACTATGGTGAACGCGTGCGGTGCCGCGCTGTCGTCGAGCGATCTGCTAGCTTTCACGACCGACCGTGCAGCACCGGCGCGAGGTAGCGCGCCGTGAGGCTGCTTGTCGAATCGGCCACATGCGCAGGCGTTCCGGCCGCCCAATCGCACGCCGCCACGACCCGCATGTCGTGCTCCACCACGACCATCTTGCCCGTTGGGGCACGCTACTTCGCCGAATTGGCGCGCCAGCGGCTGTCCGCCTAGTTCCCTTTAACCAGGTCCCTTCCTGAAGTCGCTCTCGACGGCGCAGCAGTCATTCGATGGTCAATGTTGTATGACCGCAAACGCTGAGACATCCAACTGAAGCGTCGCGGCTGAAAGACCGCAAAGGAACCGTGCCGCCAAGCGAGACGATCTTGACGACGCCGGCTCCGCAGCGATAGCAGCCGATGGCGAGGGCAGGACGGAACCGCTGCATCGTGCCCGTTGCAGACATCTGCGTGGGCTTGTCGAACCGGAGCAACCGGCCATGAGCCGCCAGTCGCGCCCCTCCCCGATACGACCGGGCGGGACTGCATAGCGGAAGTTCCTCACCTTGACTCCGCCGACCGGCGTCCAGCAGGTCAAGGCAGATTGACGAGCGCTTGAGGCCTTCGAAAAAAGCGCTGGCACTCTCCTACGAGTCGCTCATGCGCAGTTCCAAGGCGGACTCGCAAGACGCCTGATATTCGAATGCACAGGCCGTCGAAGGTCCATGCACACAGGCGGTCCGCCAGCGGCGGCGGCAATCCCTCTACGAGGTATTTCGGATGAATGCATTCCCGACGCTGGCTGGTTGGCGGGCGCCCGCCAGCACGAATTTCCACGGCATCCTGATGTCAGTGGTTGTCGCGGTGGCCGCCATGTCGCTCGCCGAACATTACGGCGCCTCGGCGATGCTCTTCGCCTTGCTGCTCGGCATGGCGCTGAATTTCCTCTCCTCCGAGGGGCGATGCGTCCCGGGCATCCGGTTTTCCGCCAGCACGCTGCTGCGCATCGGCGTGGCGCTGCTCGGCGTGCGCATCACGTTGGCGCAGATCACGGCCCTGGGCGCGATGCCGGTCGCCATGGTCGTGCTGTCGGTGGTATTAACTATCGGCTTCGGAATCGCCGTGGCACGGCTGCTCGGCTACCGCACCAGGTTCGGCGTGCTGACGGGCGGTGCAGTAGCCATCTGCGGTGCTTCGGCGGCTATGGCGATCGCAGCCGTCATGCCCACGAATCCGGAGGACAACTTCAAGGAGCGCGCCACGATCTTCACGGTGATTGGTGTCAGCACGCTATCCACGGCGGCCATGGTGCTCTATCCGATGATCGTGTCTGCGCTCGGCCTCGGCAGCGCGCAGGCCGGCGTTTTTCTCGGCGGCACCATCCATGACGTGGCGCAAGTGGTGGGCGCGGGCTACGGCATCTCCAAGGAAACCGGCGACGTCGCGACGATCGTCAAACTCCTACGCGTCGCGATGCTGCTGCCGGTGATCCTCGTCATCACGCTGTCGTACCGCTCGCACCGTGTCGAAGGACCGGCGGGCGCAAAGAAGCCGCCGTTGCTGCCTTGGTTTGTTGTGGCCTTCGCGCTGCTTGTCGCCGTCAACAGCGCCGGGTGGATCCCGTCGGCCTTGCAACACGCACTCCAGACGCTGTCGACCTGGCTGCTGGTGATCTCGATGGCCGCGATCGGCATGAAGTCGCATCTAAAGGACTTCGCCACCGTGGGCTTGAGGCCCATCCTGCTGATGGTTAGCGAAACGCTGTTCCTTGCGATGCTTGTGGTCGGGTTCATGATCCTTTACCACTGACGGTGCAGGTCTTGCTGGGGCATGTGCCCGCGGCTGAAGCTTGGCAATCGGCGCCGCGAGGCGCGTGCGGACGCGCCCAACGTTTTGCGCCCGCATCACATCAGCATGGTTGGTCGAATGCCTCAACCTGAGCCGCGCCTTACTTGACCGTGTAGCCACGACCCTCTAGGCATGCGGCGCGAGCTTTGGCAAACGAAGCCTGCTTTTGCTGCGTGGCCGACGCCTGCTGCTGCTGGGCCGAATTCGCTGCCGCCACATTCTGCCGGCGGCTTTGCCCGCGCGCCGCCACCGCACCCGCCGCCGCGCCGGCGCTGGCGTCTCCGCCGGCGATCTCGCCGACAGCAGCACCGCGCAATGCGCCGCGAGCACCTGCCCCCGGAGTCGTCCCAGTCGCTGTAGTCGGCGGCTTGGCCGTGGGCGCGGGCGGAGGTGGTTTGGCTGGATCAAAGCCGGACTGCTTGACCGCCCACGAATAGCAGGCGGCCTCGTCACTCTTCTGTTGCTGCGGGCTCTGGCCCTTGGCCGGGTACACGTACTGTTGTGCGCTGGCTGCGGAAATTAACAGACCTGCCAACGCCAGGCAGCACAGGGTTCGTTGCTTCATTTCGTGTACCTCCTATCAATCAGGGCGAAGCGCGTCACGTCAGTGCCGCCGCTCGACTTCACCCGAACCGCAACTGAATTCGTCAGCGACGATGGCGACGATGGCTCGAGAGCACGGTTATCTCTCGCATCCACTATGGACTTCGGAATGCTCGCCGTCTACTACCCGCAAGGGAATGGTGCGCTCTGTGCGCGCAAGGTCTACAGTTATCCGTGCTGACCTCGGCGATCGTCTAGCCGAGGGTGAGTTTGTTCAAAAAGCTGTGCCGGTCGATTGCAAAAGACCGGCTTCTGGAGAGGAACTCATCATGAACGGACCGTGCTCATTCAATGGCGCGGCAGTCGTCCGCAAGTAGTTCGCGGAACGCCACATCGGCCGGCAACACGACCGAACTTGGAGGAAGCACCATGAGAAAGTCGAATGACGATTTTTCCGGGGGCCGTACACCGATGAAACGGGACAGCCTGCGTTGCGCGTTGACAGCATTCGCGCTGGGCCTCAGCCTCGCGGGCATCGCTGCGGCACAGAAGGCGTCACCGGGCGCGTTCGACCGGGCGGTCCTTCCGATCGCCGAGCCACGGCGCACGCCCATCACCCAAGTCGACGTGCGCAACGCAAAGGCGCCGCCCCGTTTCGAGGTGAAAGCCCCGAAGGGCGCGCCGAACGTCGTGATCGTTCTGCTCGACGACATGGGGTTCGGGCATCCGAGCACCTTCGGTGGTGCGATTGCCATGCCGACGCTCGACCGGCTCGCCGCCGGGGGCTTGCGCTACAACAGCATGCACGTCGCTGCGTTGTGCTCGCCCACGCGGGCGGCGTTGATCACGGGCCGCAATCATCACACTAACAACACCGGCGCCATCCAGGAGCTCGCGACCGCGTTCGAGGGCAACACTGGCATCCGTCCAGCGAGCGTCGCGCCTCTGCCGGACATGCTGCGCCTGAATGGCTACAACACGGCTGCATTCGGCAAGTGGCATCTGACGCCGACCTGGGAAACCAGCATCTCCGGCCCCTACACAACTTGGCCTACCCAGTCGGGCTTCGAGAAGTTCTACGGCTTTCTTGGCGGAGAGACCAACCAATGGTCGCCGCTCTTGTACGACGGGGTGGCCCGGGTCGAGTTGCCCGCCGATCCGAACTACCACTTCATGACCGACATGACGAACCAGGCCATCGCCTGGACACGGTTCCAGCAGTCGATGACACCCGACCGGCCGTTCTTCATGTACTTCGCCCCTGGCGCGACCCATGCGCCGCACCATGTGCCGAAGGAATGGGCCGATAAATACAAGGGCAAATTCGATGAGGGCTGGGACAAGTACCGCGAGGACACGCTGGCCCGGCAGATCAAGCTCGGCATCGTGCCGGTTGGAACGAAGCTCGCGCCCAAACCCGCCGGCATCAAGGATTGGGACAAGCTGACGCCCGACGAGCGACGACTGTTTGCACGCCAGATGGAAGTCTTCGCCGGATTTGCCGAACAGGCCGACTACGAGATCGGGCGGCTGGTGAAGGCGATCGAGGACCTGGGCGCGATGGACAACACGCTTTTCATCTACGTCGCTGGAGACAACGGTGCGAGCGCCGAGGGTGGTGCAACGGGTCTGTTCAATGAAATCACCTTCTTCAATAGCGTCCCGGAGGCCGTTGAAGACCAGTTGCAGAACCTGGACAAGTGGGGCGGCCCGGAAACCTACCCGCACTATGCCGCCGGCTGGGCCATCGCCGGAGACGCGCCATTCGCCTGGTCGAAGCAGGTGGCGGGCGACTACGGCGGCACCAAGACCGGCATGGTCGTGCACTGGCCCAAGGGGATCAAGACGAAGGGAGAAATTCGTACGCAGTGGCACTACATCACCGACCTCGCGCCGACGGTGCTCGAAGCGGCACGGTTGCCGTTTCCGAAATCTGTCAACGGCACGGTCCAGAAGCCCTTCGAGGGCGTGAGCATGGCCTACACGCTCAACGACGCGAAAGCCACGAGCCGACGGACCACGCAGTATTTCGAGATCCTCGGCAACCGGGGCATCTACCACGACGGCTGGCTTGCGCGCACGGTGCACAGGGCGCCGTGGGAGCCCAAGCCGCGCGCGACGCTCGACAAGGACACGTGGGAGCTCTTCGATGCGCGCAACGACTACAGCCTTGCCACCGATCTCGCTGCGGCGCAGCCGGCGAAACTGAAGCAGATGCAGACCGTCTTCCTGAAAGAGGCGGCGAAGTACAACGTGCTTCCGATCGACGACCGCAGCGTCGAGCGCTTCAATGCGGCGATCGCCGGGCGGCCCGATCTGATGGGATCGCGTACTTCGATCACGCTCTACCCCGGCATGACAGGCATGATGGAGAACACGTTCATCAACGTGAAGAACCGATCTAGCACGATCACCGCCGAGATCGACGTTCCACAGGGCGGCGCGGAGGGGGTGGTCTTCGCGCAAGGCGGGCGTTTCGGCGGCTTCAGCTTGTACCTGAAGGACGGCAGGCCCACGTACACCTACAACTGGGTCGGCCTCGAACGTTACTCGGTGGCCTCTCCCCAGGCGCTTCCACCCGGCAAAGCAACCATCAAGCTGGACTTCGCGTATGACGGCGGCGGCCCCGGCAAAGGTGGTACGGCTTCACTATCGGTCGGCGGGCAGAAGGTGGCCGAAGGTCGGATCGAAAAAACCATTCCCTTCATCATCTCGCCCGACGAGGGCGCTGACGTTGGCGAGGACGATGACACGCCCGTCTCGGGCGACTACGTGGCGGGCATCAAGAGCCGATTCACTGGGACGATCGAGAAGGTGAGCCTGGAGGTCCGGTGAGACGCACCTGCCGCTTCGCTTCGGTGGAAGCGGGCCCTTCGCGCAGACTTCGCCGGACTCGCCCAGCGGCGCGTCGGTTCCGTCTTCGCGGATCAGGCGGATGTCGGTCGAGGGCAAGGGCAGGCCGGTGGTGCCGTTGAAGGCGCTGATGTTTTCCGGATTGAAGCTCAGGATCGGGCTGGTCTCGGACAGGCCATAGCCTTCACGGATGAAGCGGCCGGTGATCTTCAGCCAGCGCTCCGAGGTGGCCTCGATGACGGCCGCGCCGCCGCCGGCGGCCTGGCGCAGGCGGGAGAAATCGACCTCGCCGATCTTGGGGTGGGCCACCAGGCCGGCGTATAGGGTGTTGACGCCGGTGAAGACCGTCGGGCGAGCGGCCTGCAGCACGTTGACGAAGCCGTCCATGTCGCGCGGATTGGGCACCAGCCAGTTCTCGGCGCCGACCGTGAAGTAGGTGATGAAGTTCACCATCAGCGCGAAGATGTGGTACAGCGGAATCGCCGTGACCACCACTTCCTCGCCCGGGCGCAGGGTGTTGGCGGCAATGGCCTTGTACTGCTGGATGTTGGCCACGAGATTGCGGTGCGACAGGGACGCGCCCTTGGACAGGCCGGTGGTGCCGCCGGTGTACTGCAGGAACAGCAGGTCGTCGCCCTCGCGCAGCGCGTCGGCGAAGGCCACGGTGTTCTGCAGGCGGGCGTCCACCGGCGGGCTGGGGACCTGGGCCCTCGTGCCGTCGCCGGGCGCGATGGTCAGCACGGCCTCCAGCGCGATGCCGGGCTTGCCGATGATGTCGGCCACGGTGGCGCTGACGCCGCTGAACACCAGCATTGCGCGTGCACCGGCGTCACGCAACTGGTGCTCCAGCTCGCGCGGCGTGTACAGCGGATTGACGTTGACCTGCACGGCGCCGGCCCGGGCGATGCCCAGGAAGGCCACCGGGAAGGCGATGAAGTTGGGCGTCATCACGGCGATGCGGTCGCCCTTCTTCACGCCCAGCTTGTTCTGCAGCCAGGCGGCGAAGGCGCGCGACTGGCGATCGACCTCGGCGTAGCTGAGCGACTGGCCCAGGCATTGGAAGGCCGTCTTGTCGGCGAACTGGGTCATTGCCGCTTCGGCGAGGGCGACTACCGAGGGCGCCACGTCGGCGTCGATCTCGGCGGGCATGCTGCCGTAGCTGGCCAGCCAGGGCTTGCGGTTGCTGCTCATGGTTTTGTCTTCTTAGAAAAAATCGTTCAATCAAGTTATTCAGGCGGCGGCGCGGATCATGTCGACCGCCTTCTCGGCGATCGCGATGGTGGGAGCATTGGTGTTGCCCCCAATCAGCGTGGGCATCACCGAGGCGTCGATCACGCGCAGGCCCTGCATGCCGCGCACACGCAGCTGCGGGTCGACCACGGCCATGTCGTCCGCTCCCATCTTGCAGCTGCCCACCGGGTGGTAGACGGTGTCCACGCGCTGGCGCAGCACCGCGCGGATGTCATCGTCGGTCTTCACGTCGGCGGTGAACAGGTCCTTGTGGCGCTGGCTGGCGAGGGCCGGCGCGTCCATCAGGCGGCGCGTCGTCTTGAAGCCCTTGACCATGTCCTCCAGGTCGCGCTCGTCGGCCAGGAAGGCCGGGTCGATGAGCGGCGGGTCGCGCATGTCGGCGCTGGCCAGCGTGACCTGGCCGCGGCTCTTCGGGCGCAGCAGGCAGAAGTGGCAGGAGTAACCATGCGCCAAGTGGAGCTTGCGCGCATGGTCCTCGACGAGGCTGATGACAAAGTGCAGTTGCAGGTCCGGCGCGGCGAGCGCGGGGTCGGTCTTCAGGAAGCCGCCGCATTCGGCGAAGTTGCTGGTCAGCATGCCTTCGCGCTTGCGCAGGTAGCGCAGGATCTCGCGCGTCATGCGCAGCGAGCCGCCCACCGAGATGCCCATCAAATCGGTGCTGCGCGCGGCGTAGCCGAAGATGAAGTCCGGATGGTCCTGCAGGTTCTGGCCCACGCCGGGCAGCGCCTGCACCACCTGAATGCCGCGCTGGCGCAGGTGCTCGGCCGGCCCGACGCCCGACACCATGAGCAGCTGCGGCGTGTGGAAGGCGCCGGCGCTGAGAAGGATTTCCTTGCGCGCCTTGATGGTGTGCTCCTGCCCGCCCTGGCTGCACATCACGCCGATGGCGCGCCGGCCCTCGAACAGGATGCGCTTGACCTGCACGCCGGTCCCGACCTGCAGGTTGGCGCGGCGGCCCATGTGCGGGTGCAGGTAGCCGCGCGCGGCGCTCCAGCGCTCGCCGTTCTGCTGCGTCACCTGGTAGAAGCCCACGCCCTCCTGCTCGGCGCCGTTGAAGTCGGCGTTGAGCTTGAAGCCGGCCTGGCGCCCCGCCTCCAGGTAGATCTTCTGGAAGGGGTTGCCCGTACGCAGGTCGGTCACGTGCAGCGGACCGCCCTGGCCGTGGTGCTCGTTGCGCAGCGAGGCGTTGTCCTCGCTGCGAAGGAAGTAGGGCAGCAGATCGTCATAGGACCAGCCGCTGTTGCCCAGCGCGGCCCAGTGGTCGTAGTCGCTGCGGTGACCGCGCACATAGACCATGGCGTTGATCGCCGAGGAGCCGCCCAGTCCCTTGCCGCGCGGCTGGTATCCGCGACGCCCGTTGAGGCCAGCCTGGGGCACGGTCTCGAGCGCATAGTTGTTGATCTTGGTCGGCAGCATGCCCACCACGCCCATAGGGACCTTGACCAGCTGGCTGTCGCCGCTGCCGCCGGCCTCCAGTAGGCCCACGCGGGTGCCCGGGTCCTCGCTCAGGCGGGCCGCCAGTACCGAGCCGGCCGAGCCGCCGCCTACCACGAGGTAGTCCACCTCACCGATGTTCATGCTGCTCTCCGTTCAGTCGATCGCGCGCGGCAGCATGGCGTACAGCTTGCGCTTGTTCACCGGGCAGCCCAGGGCCTCGAAATTGGCCTTGTTTTTGAGGTTGAGCATGTAGGGCAGGTAGTCGCCCATGGCCTCGCGCTCGGTGCCGGGCTTGGTCACGGCGAACCAGCTCTGCTTGAACTCGGGATTGACCAGCGTGTTGCGGTTGATCACCATCATGTAGTCGGGCGAGCCGCTGACCATGCCGTCGCCGTTGCCGGCATCGATCCAGGCCACGCCGCATTCCAGGGTCGCGTTCTTGGGGCGGTCTTCGCCGCGCGAGATCGCGACGGCGTAGCGGCCGGTGTCGTCCACCGTGGGCAGCAGCTGCTCGTCGTAGATGCAGTCGGGCGTCATGGCTGCCGTCAGCGCCGTGGCCGTGCACACCGACATGTAGCGCATGTCGACGTTGGCGGCGTTCTGCGCCTCGCCATGCCAGGTCTTGGGAACGCGCGGCATCTTGGCCGTCATCACGTAGACCGTGCCGTAGTTGCGGCTCATGTACGCATAGCCGTAGCGCGAGGCCAGGTTGCTCCACCAGCCACCAAGCTGCGGCGGATCGGCCTGCTTGAGCGCCGGCAGGAAGAGGTCCGTCACCACCTGCTTGCGGTTGAAAAAGGCCTGCAAAGGCAGCGCCGGCACGTTCCTGGCGCCGACGTTGGCCGTGTCCACCCAAGGCAGACTCGTCAGGGCCACCCAGGCGCGCGGATCCACCGAGTTGGCCAGTTGCTTGCCGCGCATCGGGCTGGTGGAGCCTTGGCAGGCCTCGTCGCCCTTGAGCACCTTGCCGTCGGCCAGGTGCAGCTCGACCTCGGGAAAGGCCACGCCGCCGAGATAGTCGACGCTGCCGTCGGGCACGTAGTTGCGCATCCACAGGAAGATGTCCTGGCCGGCCGGGCCCATCGTGTAGAGCGTGTTCTTCGCGCGCTGCGCAGGCACGGTGCCATTGACGATGGAGAAGGTGTAGCGGCGAGCCTGCACGTCACGCGCCACGCCGGGGCGGAACGGGTTGGACGAGCCGGCATCCGGGTCGATGTCCACGTCGCTCAGCGCATTCTGCGGCTCGCCCTTGGCGTTGTAGGTGTTGAAGTTCCAGTGCCGCATGTGCGGGTAGTCGCCCGAGATCACCAGCTTTGCGCCCTCGGGCAGCCGGAAGGCGGTGGGGATATAGGTCGTCGCCGTGTCCGGGAATTGGTTCTCCATCGCGAAGGAACTGCTGTCGTTGGTGAACACGCCGCTGCGCGCGCGCGGGCCCGGCCAGAAGCAAGACTTGAGCGAGAAGTTCTTGCGATAGTTGGCCGCGGTGTGCACGTCCATGGGCTTTTCCGGCGGCATCGGCGGCAGGATGCGGCCGCGACCGGCCTTGTCGACCACATAGCCGGTCGCGTCCGGCTTGGGGCTGCCGTCGGCGGCGCCGTCGCCCATCTCGTACTTGCTGTACTGGGTGCGCGGCGCGGCCGGCTGGTCCTTGGACAGGCGGTGGGCGGTCCATGCGATCACGATGCCGACCAGGGCGGCCAGCACGATCAGCAGGATGAGCAGTGATTTGAGAAGCTTCTTCAAGTCGTGTCTCCGATGGTTCTTCTTGGCGTGATCAGCCTTCGATCAGGTGGTAGTCCGACTTCATGGCGCCGCACTCGAGGCAGCACCAGTCTTCGGGGATGTCTTCGAAGAGGGTGCCAGGCGCGATGCCCGAGTCGGGGTCGCCCTGGGCTTCGTCGTACACATGGGCGCAGTAGGCGCAGCGGTATTTCTTCATCGCGGGTCTCCTTTTGGTTGTTCAGGACGCGCCAACGGCCGTGGTGCCGCCGGGGTGCAGAGTGGGGATGAGGTCGAAGCCATGCTGGATGCGCAGGTCGCGCGAGCGCAGTTCGGGCTCCATCAGTTGCCAGACCTTCTCGTGGTTGTACGAGGGAGTGGTCGGCCAGAGGTGGTGGATCAGGTGGTAGTTGTGCCACTGCATTAGCGGCCTGAGCAAGCTCTCGTGGCCCATCCGCATGGTGGTGCCGGCCGTCAGGTTGTTGGTGGTCGAGGCCGAGGTCGTGATGTGCTGGAGTTCGCCGTGTTCGTCGCCGTCCAGGTGCGGCAGCCACAGGAAGGTGAAGGCGATCAGGCCCAGCGTGATGCGCGACGGGATCAGCCACAGCATCAGCACCTCGCGGCCGTAGCCGAGCCAGGTCAGGCCCAGGGCGACGGCGATGGTGACGACCACGTAGGGCAGGGTCTCGTTGACCGACTTGCGGCCGCGCGGGTCGCCGCTCTTGAGGTTGTACCAGGCGTAGTACACATCGAAGAACATCCAGCGCAGCGGCAGCGTCCACCAGGAACCATGGACGAAATGGTCCGGGTCCTGCGGGTCGTTGGTGAAGCGGTGGTGGATCATGTGCGAGTAGCGGAACACGCCCAGCGACACATGCGGCACGACCATGCCCAGGCCAATGCGGCCGATCCAGTCGTTCAGGTCGACGTTGCTCGATGCCGAGCGGTGCAGCGCGTCATGTGCCACATGGAAGACCGGCCACATGAACACGATGTTCAGCAGCGTGCCGGCCCAAAGCGGGATGAAGCCGGTCAGCGCTGCGGCGTAGGTCGCGAGCACGCCGACGACGATGTAGAGCATCAGGGCCACCGTGGGCCAGGCCACCTTCGCCGGATTGGTCAGGCGATAGAGTTCGGCCTTCTTGGCCGCCGGCACGGGCACCGGGTTCTTGGAAGAAGCGTTGGAGGACATGGCTCAGCGCTCCCCCGCACGCAAGCAGCGTGTTGAATTCGACATGGTGGGTCTCCGTTGTGGCCGGTGCCGCACCCTGGGCACCGATGTCTCGAATTGTCGAATTGCAGCCTCGGGCAAGCCATTGTTCAGCGCGCCATGGATTTGTCCTAAAGTGCCAGAATGAGCACATCCACAGGCGCTTTGGGCCGCGTCCAACGGGCCGGCAACGACAGCGGCAGCCGGCTGCGCAGCGTCTGGTTCGAGCCGAGCGTGCACTCGGCCTACTACCTGATCTTCAGCAGGTTGACGGCGGCACTGAGCCAGGCGCCGCCGCGTCCTTTCACCGGGCAGGCGCGCCTGCTGCCGCTGCTGGACTTCCTGCCGCTGCTTGATGCAGTTGACGCGCTGCACAAGCCCGACGTCGGCGCCACCCTGGGCTGGGCCATCCAGGGCGCGGCCCACGGTCCCATGGGCCTGGCTGCCATGTCGAGCAGGAGCATCGCGCACGCCATGGAAACCGTGGCCCGCTATGCGCCGGTGCGCAACCGCATGTTCGAATACCGCTGCGTGCGCGATGAACGCCATGTGTCGCTGGAAATCAGCGACCGGCTGGACTTTGGCGACTACGGCCACTTCTTGCGATACGCATCGCTGCACGCGATCTTCAACATTTTTCGCGGCATCGCCGACGAACAGGCACTCAGCCAGTGCGCCTTGTGCCTGCCATGGCCGCGCTCCACGCAGACCGGGGAATTGCCGCAAGCGGTCTGGTCCACGCAGTACCGAGCGAAGATGCTGGCGATCCGATTTGCGACCAGCGTGGCGGACCACCCGCTGGCAAGTTGGGACCCGGAGGTGCATCGCCGGGTGTGCAGCGCCGGCGACGAGGAACTGACCAAGCTGTCAGGGAGCGTGGGCGCGAAAGTGCGGCACCTGTTTCATCGCAGCCAGCCCGACTGGCCGAGCCTGGTGGCCATGGCCGGGATGCTGGGGCTGTCGCGCCGCACGCTCGTGCGCCGATTGGAGGACGAGGGCCTGAGCTACAACTACCTGCTCGACGAGACCCGCAACGAACTCGCGTGCTGGTACCTGCGCCATACCGGGCAATCGCTGAACGTGATTGCCGAGAAGGTCGGCTTTAGCGACCAGGGGAACTTCAGCCGAGGCTTTCGCCGGTGGCAGGGATTGGCCCCGAGCCAGTACCGACTCTGCTTCAGAGCCGGCGCTTCGCCCGATAAAGAAGCGCAGCCCTGAACAAAGTTCGTGCCAAGGCACGGGGTTGCCGTCCAGCAGACCAACAGGAATTCATGCTTGCAGGCAGCTTGCGCCGACCAGCGCATCAATGCCGACCATGCCTGCTGGCCCGACACATTCGCCTTCTACGACCATTGAACTCTAGCCGAAGGTCGGAGCACACTGTCGCCCGGGGCGCCCGCGGGGTTACCTGTTGAAGCCGTTTGCCAGTGAGGCGCTGGTGGAAGCGGTAGCCCGCGCCATGGCGAACTGAGGCATGTCGATCCCACTTGACGACTGAAAGGACGCGACCATGGAAACCACGCGCGAACTCGACCTCCTTGCCGCAGCCGAAGTTCCCGGACCACCACTCGGCACGGCCATGACCAAGGCCTATGTGCAGACGGTGGGGCGAATGGCCTACCTTTGGGGTTGGCCGCTCGTCAATGCGGCCAACCGCGCCGACGCTTTCTCCAAGGCACCGGAACCCGGTTTGCTGGGCGGCGTTGTGCCGGTGGGATTCAACCGGAACGCCATGCTGACCGGCTACATCAGCCCGGATGAGCATTTCGTCACCTGCCCAAACCAGGACGTCGTGTATGGCGCCGGCTACTTCACGCTGGACAAGGAACCGATCGTCTTTCAAGTGCCAGAGTTCGGCGATCGCTTCTGGGTCTATGCACTTTATGACGTGCGCACCGACGAGTTTTCCGAGATCGGCAAGGCCTACGGCACAAAGCCGGGCTTTTACATGATCGTCGGCCCGGACTGGAAGGGCGAGATGCCCGCCGGGATCACTGCGGTGGTGCGATCGTCCACGTCGTCGGCCTTTACCGCGCCCCGCGTTTTCATGGATGACACGGCGGCGGATCACGCGGCCATCCAGTCGGCGCTCAATCAGGTCGTCTTCTACCCCGTGTCGGAGTTCGACGGCAAGATGAAGACCAAGGACTGGAGCAAGCTGCCGCATTTCCCGGCGCCTGCGAGCAAAGGCGAGACCAAATGGGTGAACCCGGAGACCTTCTTCGATCAGTTACCGGCGGTGATGAAGAGCGTGCCGCCGCTGCCGGGCGAAGAGGCTCTCTACAAATGGATCGGCAGCGTGCTGGATGCGGCCGCCAAGGACCCGGAGATCAAGCAGACGCTCATGGAAAGCGCCGTTGCCGCCGAGGTTGAAATGATTTCACCGTTCTTCCAGTGGCGCTACAACGGTCGTCCCGCCGGCAACGGTTGGAATTCGCCGGTGAACAATGCGAAGTGGGGCACCGACTACCTCAATCGCACGGCCACCGCCAAGTCGAATATGTATGAAAACCGCCCGGAGGAAACCAAATACATCTACCGGGACGACGACAGCCAAGGCGAGCAACTCAACGGACAGAACGCTTACGCCCTCACCTTTGCCAAAGGGCAGACGCCGCCGGTCAAGGGCTTCTGGTCGCTCACCCTGTACAACGATCTGCATCTCTTCCACCCCAATCCGCTGAAGCGCCAGTCGCTGGGCACGAAGAGCAAGGATCTCAAATACAACGCGGACGGGTCGCTAACGCTCTATGCCGGCGCCAAGTCGCCCGGCAAGGACAAGGAAAGCAACTGGCTGCCTGCGCCGAGCGGTACGTTCTCGCTCTACATCCGCGCCTATTGGGCTGACAAGGCCATCCTCGACGGCACATGGCAGCCGCCGCAGGTCGAGAAGGTGAAGTGAGTAGTTGAGCGGAATGGGGAATAGCCATGGCAACCAAATACGCGCAGACATCTCGCATCGACGAACTAGCCGACCTTCCATTCGCGGAAGGCCGGCCCACGGAGGAGACCGCGCAGACACTTCGTGAAGAACTCCTCTTCCAACGGGCGACGCAGACCTACCTCTGGGCGATGCCGTTGATCAACACGCTCGGCATGCAGGTTGGGTCGGAAAAGACGTTTGGCACCGGCTACAACGTCTTGCCCATCTGGAAGCAGCGACTCGACGCCAAGACTCTGGTGACGACTCCCAACTCCGACGTTCTCTACGCGATGAGCTACGTTGACTTGGGCAAGGATGGTCCGCTGGTGATGGAAGCACCGCCCGGACTTCAAGGCATCCTGCTCGATTACTGGCAGCGCCCCATTGCGGTGGAGGGCGGCAAGTTCTTCGGCGACGTCGGCCTGGCGGGACCGGATGGTGGCAAGGGCGGCAAGTTCCTCCTATTGCCACCCGGCTACGAGAGACCGGTGCCGGAAGGTCATTACGTCTACCGTTCAGGAACCCACAACGTCTTCATCTTCCTGCGCGGGTTCTTTGAGGACCCGAAGAATCTGGTGCCGGCTGTCGCGCACCTTGAACGAACAAGGATTTATCCACTGGACGGCGAGGCCGGCGCCAAGCCAATGGAATTCCCCGATGCTTCCGGTGTCCCGGCCGACATGCTGCCAATCAGCGACGGGAGCGCATTCGATCAACTCAAGCTGCTCGTGGACCGGGAGGGTGACGACCTGGCCGGTCCCGACTGGCTCGGCATGCTGGCAGCGATCGGCATCGTCAAGGGCCAGCCGTTCACACCGGATGCGCACACGCGGGAGATCCTCGATCGGGCCGCGAAGACCGCCTACAAGATGAGCCGCGTCATCGGCTTCCAGGAAACCCTCAACGGCGCCTCGCTGTTCATGTATTCAGACCGCCGCTGGATCAATCCGATGGACAACGTGACGCCACCCAGCCCGGCCACGACGATGGATCTGTCATGGATGAATGTTGCCGGGGGCTATCGCGCCCTCGACGCCCGGATCTGGTTCTTCACCGATTACTACTCGATCAGCCCCGGCATGCTCTCAAAAATACCGGGCAAGGGCGCCGCTTACATGATCGGCTTTACTGATGGCGAGGGAGTGCCGCTGGTGGGAGGCAACAACTATCGCCTGCATCTCCCTGCCCAACGTCCCAGCTGCCATCTTCTGGTCCCTGACGCTCTACGATGCGGCGAATGCTTCGGGTCTCGCCAATGGCCAGCGTTTCCCGTCGCTGGGTTCGCGCGACAAGCCGGCGCAGAACGCCGACGGCAGCACGGATCTTTACCTCGGTCCCAAGGCACCTGAGGGCAAGGCGGGCAACTGGCTCGCCACCGTGCCCGGCAAGGGGTACTTCACCATCCTCCGGCTCTACGGCCCGACCGAACCTGCCATCGACAAGAGCTGGAAGCCCGGGGACATCGAGAAGGTGAAGTGACCTGGACGAAGGGCCGCTTGGGATCGCGTTGCGGGCGTTCACAGCGAGAGGTTGAAGGTCGGCAGCGGGCCAATTCTGTTGAAAAACTCGATTTTGGCGTGGCGACCCACTCGATTTCTACGTATAGGGCATCGAAGGTGCACTCGACGTACCGCGCGACCAACCGCAGCACGAAACTCGCCTGAGTGCCTCTACGCAGCTCTGATGAGCATCGATGCAAGTCGCGCGCTCTGTGGCTGACGTTTGGGCGTCCGCAAGCTTTGTCGCCCAGTCGAGTTTTTCAACAGGTGCGCCGGGAGGCCGGCAAGGAGTAGGTGGTGCAAGTCCACTGCGATGAAGGAGTCGCGATCCGCATTGGCCCCGAGCCGTGCGCAGGCATCCGCGAGGGTGTCGGCGAAGCGTCGGTAGGGTAGCGTGTAGGCCAGCCATTGAGCCGCGAAATAAACTTGGATCCGGGTGCTGACGCTGTCTGTTGGGCGGAAGGCAACACGGGCGAACGCGCCATCGCAAGCGTTCGACCGACCCGGCGAGGTCTGAGAACCTGGCATGCACGGATGCTCTTTGCACGGAAACCGGGAGATCTGCCGTTCACCCCGATGGTGGCAACGCCGCGGGGTCGTGTTGGGAAGGCGAGGAGCCGTAGCCAATGATGCACGAACGGCAGAAGTCGGACCTCGGCGTAGTAGCGTTGAAGCTGGCGAACAAACCCGGGCAACCGGGGGCGGAGTCGGTGGAGCGAAGGCCGGGGGCCAAGGGGAACACGGTTGGGCTGCGCACGCGCCGGACTCAGGGCCGGGCTGGCGTGTCCCAGCGACTCGACCGTGTACGGCAAGCAGCAAGGCAACGAAAGAAGGAGCGGTTCACTGCGTTGTTCCATCACCTTGATGTCGATCTGCTGAGGGAGTCGTTCTTCTGGCTACAACGGAAGGCGGCGCCCGGTGTGGATGGCATCGAATGGCGGGACTATGAAGAGGACTTGGAGAACAGGTTGATCGACCTGCGGGATCGCCTGCACCGAGGTGCTTACCGGGCACTACCGTCGAGGAGGCAATACATTGCCAAACCAGACGGAACGCGTCGCCCATTGGGCATCGCTGCGCTGGAAGACAAGATCGTCCAGCGCGCCGTGGTGGAGGTGTTGAATGCGGTGTACGAGGCCGACTTCCTCGGGTTCTCGTATGGGTTCAGGCCAGGGCGCCGCCAGCACGATGCGCTGGATGCGTTGGCGGTCGGGATCATGCGCACGAAGGTGAACTACATCGTGGATGCCGACGTCGAGAAGTTCTTCGACCGCATCAGCCATGAGTGGCTGATGAGGTTCCTGGAACATCGCATCGGTGACCCGCGCATCTTGCGGCTGATTCGCAAGTGGCTAAAGGCCGGAGTCATGGAAGGCGGCGCGGTGACGCAGGCTGAAACGGGAACGCCCCAAGGGGCGGTCATCTCCCCGCTGTTGGCCAATGTCTATCTGCACTACGTCTTCGATCTGTGGGCACTGCAGTGGCGACACCGCCATGCTCAGGGGAACATGATCATCGTTCGCTACGCCGACGACAGTGTCGTTGGTTGCGAGCGACTGGACGATGCCGAGCGATTCCTGGCCGCGATGCGCGAACGCATGGAGCGGTTCGGGCTATCTGTGCATGCGCAGAAGACCCGCCTGATCGAGTTCGGACGACACGCGGCAAGGCGGCGTGCCGAGCGAGGACTTGGCAAGCCGGAGACGTTCAACTTCCTTGGATTCACGCACATCTGCGGTCGCACCCGGAACGGAGCGTTTGCGCTACAGCGCCTGACGCGCCGTGATCGGATGCAGGCGGCGCTGTGCAGAATCAAGGTGCAGTTGCACCGAAACCGGCATCACGCGATCCCGGAGCAAGGGGCGCAGCTACGGCAGGTGGTGCAGGGGTACTTCGCGTATCACGCTGTGCCCACCAACGCCCGACGCATGAGCAGCTTCCGGCATCACGTGGTCAGGGCCTGGCTGTGGGCGCTGCGACGGCGCAGTCAGAAGGACTCGTTCTCCTGGGACCGCATCAAACGGTTGGCCGACCATTGGCTGCCGTCTCCGCGCGTTCTTCATCCGTGGCCAGAGCGGCGCTTCGCCGTTACTCACCCAAGGTGGGAGCCCGGTGCGTGAATCGCGCACGCCGGGATCTGTGCGGGGGGTGTTCAGCAATGAGCATTCCTACCGCGTCAATTGGCCGTGACCGCCTGTTCACCAAGCTCGCCTGTAGCGGTCGTTGGCCAACCGGGCGATCTCGCCGAGGTCAGCTGTCAGGCACGGCCGCGAATTGGTGCTCGCGGGCCAAAAGCAGCCGGTCGGCCCTGCCGCAAAGTTCGGCCATAACCGGACGCTCCCTTCAAATGCCCAACGTGTAGAGCGAGTTCACACGACCCGCACACGCATTGCCTCGCTGAGGGTCATGCGACCGAGCGCTTCGGCGTATCAAGTTGCTCAAGCTGACCCCCTGCCAAACTCTGGCGGGTGGACGCTTGGTTCAGCAGGTCATGCGGAAACCCCAGACTGGGCGTGCCCGCCGCGTTCAGCTGCGAAATTTGCTGTTCTGTGAGGCGCACATCCGCCGCGGCAAGGTTGTCATCCAGCTGTACCACCGACTTCGGCCCGATGATGGGGATGGCACCGCGTGCTGCCACCCAGGCGATGGCCACCCGTCCCGGGTTCGACCCCGTCTCTTCAGCGACAGCTTGCAGGGCGTCTAGGACCGCGCCTTTCTGCGCGCTGTCTTCTTGGTGGATGAGCACGCCCAACTGAGTCGCGCGGCCCACTTCGCCACGACGGTACTTTCCGGTGAGAAGACCCCCGCCCAGTGGCGACCAGGCGACCGTGCCCAGGCCCAACGCCTGCGCCATCGGCAACAACTCTCGTTCGGCTGTGCGCTCGACCAGGCTGTACTCCAGCTGGACGCCAGCGATGGGAAGCGAACCCCGAACCTCGGCCAGCGTGACGGCACGGGACACGCGCCACGCCGGGAAATCTGACAGGCCCGCGTACACAATCTTGCCGGCTCGCGCCAGGTCGTCCACCCCGCGCAGCACTTCCTCCATCGGCGTGACTCCGTCTGGCATGTGGACCCACAGGAGGTCGATGCGGTCGGTCTTCAAGCGCTTCAGGCTGGATTCGACGGACTGGACCATGACCTTTCGCGAGTTGCCGGTCGCCGCAACGCCGGCTTGCGCAGGTGTGGGGCCCAGCGTGAACTTGCTGGCCAGCACAATCTGCTCGCGAACGGGGGCAATCAGGTCGCTGAGCAGCGTCTCTGACTGGCCGGCCTGGTAGTTGTCGGCCGTATCGATGAAGTTGCCACCGGCCTCGACGTATCGACCGAACATGCGGCGGGCTTCATCAGGCTCGGCGCCGTAGCCCCACGCCGTCCCGAAGTTGCCCGTGCCGAGGGCCAGTTGGGAGACTCGCAAACCGGTGTGGTTGCCAAAAACTTGGTAGCGCATGGTGGTCCTCTTGGGTGATCTGCTATGAATTTGTCGCACTGGTGAAGACGCAGCACGTTCCCAGGAGGGGGATGCGTTGTCTACCCCTGAAGGTTAGAGTCGTCCCCCAGATTGTTCAAATCGATTGAAAGCATGATTGATATCAACGAGCATGATTTTCATCGGCTCGACCTGAACCTGCTGCTCGTCTTCACGGCACTGCTGCGCGAGCGAAGCGTCACCCGAGCCGCCAGATGCCTGTACCTCGGACAGCCGGCCATCAGCGCATCCCTGGGCCGACTGCGCGCCTTCGCCGGCGACGACCTGTTCGTGCGCACCGCGCAGGGGATGGAGCCGACCACCCATGCACTCGCTCTCGCGGAGCGGCTCAAGCCGGTCCTCGAAGGCCTGAGTGCCGCGCTCTTCACGACCAGCGCTTTCGACCCATCCTCAAGTGACCGCACGTTCTCCCTCGGTATGTTTGACATCGGGGAGGTCACGCTCGGCCCTGAGTTGCTGGGTGACATGGAAGCGGAGGCACCTCGCGTGCGGCTCGCGCTTCGACCGGTCGACCGGGCCAACGCAGTCGCTCAGCTCGAGGCAGGGACACTGGACCTTGCCATCACGGATACTGGCGCCACGACGCAGTGGATACGCACCAAGCCGTTGTTCCAGGAGTTCTTCGCCTGCATCTTCGACCCCAAAGTGGTCCGGGCTCGGATTCCAATCAGCCTCAAGGACTATCTTGCATACCCTCATCTGCTGACCTCATTCGGGGGCGAATTCGTCGGCTACGTCGACGAGGTGCTGGAGCAGCGTGGTCTTGCCCGGCACGTCACGATGACCACCACCCGTTTCAGCACATTGCCGTTTGTGCTGCGACGCTTTCGGGGTATCGCTTCGCTCCCGGGCACGGCAGCGCGGGAGCTGGGCGGCGCGCTGGGCCTCGCCGTCAGCCCGCTGCCTGTCGAGGTCCCGCCGGTAGACCTCTCGCTCGTTTGGCACGCTCGCCACGAAACCGATGCCGGGCATCAGTGGCTCCGAGAGTTGGTCTACCGCGTTTGCATGCGGTTTGCGCCGCCTGAGGTGCACAAGCCCAAAAGTTTGAACCGGACCACCGGACGCGTACAGAGGACCCGTCGACGCTAGCAGGCCCAGCTCGTCATGGCGGACCAACGACCTCTTCGGTCAAACGCGAGAGTCTCCAATGGACCCGATGGCGCCGGCCCAGGTGTGGCAGGGTGCGGCCCACGAGCGGTCCTTGCAGGCTCAGGCACAGAATGTCACCTGACCGCGCCTAAGCGGTCACCAACAGAGACGCCGCATTTGGCGGGTGCGCGCCCTGAGCAGCGCATACAGCAGCAACATCTCCGCCGAGCAGGCAAGCATGCTTGTCATGACCGCACCTCCGTCCGTGTCGACGCATGATAGACACGAGCCGGCCCGCACATCATCAACAGTTGCAGGAGGGCAGCGATAGCAGCCCATCAGGGGATTTCATGCGTGGCGTCCGCTAACCAACTCAATGCTGGCCAATCACGGCCCGCTGCAGCTGAAAAGCAGATTCATTCAACGACGCGGGTAGCGAGGGTGAGGAGCTCCTGGGGGATTGGCAGGCCAATGCGCTTGGCAGTCTTCAGATTGATGATGAAGTCTCGGCGATCGATGACTTCAACTGGGAGGTCCGCCGGCTTGGCTCCCTTGAGGATGCGATCCACATAGAAGGGCACGCGTGGCCAAGCGTCGTCTACCTTGGTTCCAAAGCTCAGCAGGCCGCCGGCGTCGGCAGAGCCGGCGGAGAACATGGTGGTTATGCGCTGAGCGGCCGCTGCGTCCGCTATTTGCTTGCGGTAAGACAGGGTCACCGGCACTTCCAGGACGAGCAAGGCATCCGCTTTTGCCGCGGCCATGGAGTCAAAAGCGCCTTGCATTTCGGGCGTTGGGCCGCGCAGCTTCAGGACCCGGGCCTCGATCCCGAGGGCTTCTGCAGCAGCGACATTGGTTCGCTCGATGGGTGCTAGGCCGCTTGCGTCGGCGCCAGGGATGTCTGCGTCGCTCAGGATGGCGAGCCGCTTCATGTCGGGGAGTAGCTTCTTGATGAGCTCGACCTGGCGCTCGGGCTGAGTCGGATCATGATTGGTGATGCCAGTGGCATTCGCACCCGGGCGCTCCAGGGACGACACCCAGCCTACGGCAATGGGGTCAGCCACCACGGCGAAGATGATCGGCAACTGCTTGGTGGCGCTGAGCGCGGCGCTCGTTGGTGGGCCGCCGAAGGTGGCGATCGCCTCGACTTTCGTCTCCACCAGTTCCGCGGCCAGGCCGGGGAGGCGGTCGAGCTTGCCTTCGGCGTAGCGTCCTTCCAGGATGACGTTCCTGCCCTCGACATAGCCAAGTTGGGAGAAGCCTTTGCGCACGGCCTCGACGGCGGGATTGTTGGCGGCCGCGCCGTTCAGGAGAAGCCCGATCCTGGGTGGTGGGCCATTGGTCTGGGCGGCCGCGAGGCGACAGGCTAGCGGGGTTGCCAGAAAGGTGCCTGTAGCGGCTGCAGTGACAGCAAATCTCCTGCGATCCATCATCTGCTCCTGGTTGTGCTTCAGTTGCGCCGTCGGTTCCATAGAGGGGGTCGATCGGCGCCTGAGCTGACGGGCCGCATGGTCAGTTTTGCCATCGAGGCCGTCAACCTCCATCCTGAGGAGGGTTGAAGGGATTTGGAAGAGCAGGTACGCGGAAGTCCAGGAGGAGTCGAAGATCGTTGAGACGACTTCCCCGGATGCCTGGCGAAGTGTCGTTTGTCGCTCCTCGGGCCGCCAGGCAGCGAGTCCAGGCGGAAGTGCGAGGTGGCATGATCGACCGCTTGATGCCAGAGACCTGCCACTCCAGGTCGCAGGAGCAAGGACCGCAGGGGGCCCGGGATTGTCGTCGAAGGGCCGACCGGGGAATGCCGTTCTGCAGCGATTGCCGTCCTTCCCTGCCGCGCAGTGGACTCACGCTGTGACGCCGAGTGCGGTCATTCAGGCGCCGCGAGCATCCCAGAATCTACGACCGGTCCCAAGGTACTACGGACATCGCCGTGCTGCACCCCTTCACCGACTGCGCCAACCCGGTTTCGAAGCCAGATCGCGAGCGGCCGCTTTTCACGTGGGCGGAGTGGTAGTCCGGGCCCTGAACGCCATTTCGAACAGTGGGAAGCAGCCGTTCCAATGCCGCGCGTTGCTGGTTGTCCGTTGCTTCAACCGCTCCGGTCGCTGTCGCCCACCTCCGATTTCCCCGATGATGTCGGCGAAGGTCGCCTCGAGCACCTGCTTTTCGTCTTGCCTCTGAACCCAGAAGCCAACGATGGCCCAGATAGCGGCCACCACCACGAGCCCACCGCAGCCGAGGTGAGGCCTCGCGCCGGTTCTTGTTCATCAGCCACAGGCGCATCGGCGCCCTGTCTTAGTTGCGGAACAGATCGAGAATTCGGCTGCGTTCGTCTGAAGATGACTCGGGCGTCGAAGGCGAGGTCGCCTCGACGGGCGTTGCGGCGGCCAAGCCCCACGGGCTGGGCCCGCTGCCCGGCGCGTACTCGTCGTAGTACCACTCGCCGCCGCTATGGACCACCCCGTCGGGCGCCTGAAGTTCGGTCACGGGCACGCCCTTGATGGCGGTTTCCATGTAGCTGATCCAGATCGGCAAGCTCAGGCTGCTGCCGGTCTCTTTATCTCCGAGGCTGCGAGGCGTGTCGTACCCCATCCACGCGATCGCGGTCATCGTCGGTTGAAAGCCTGCGAACCACGTGTCGATCGAGTCGTTGGTGGTTCCGGTCTTGCCGTAGAGGTCGTCGCGCTTGAACGCCTGATACGCCTTGGCGCCGGTGCCGCCCTTGACGACGCTCTGCAGCAGCGTGTTCATGATGAAGGCGTTGCGCTGCGGAATGGCGCGGATCGTTTCGTTGAGCAGCGGGGGTTGCGGCTGGACCAGGACCTTGTCCTTGTGGTCCGTGATGAGCGTGATCAGGTAAGGCCTGACGCGATAGCCGCCATTGGCAAACACCGAGTAGGCCGCTGCCATCTGCATGGGCGTGACCGCGCCGGCGCCCAACGCCATGGGCAGATAAGCGGGGTGCTTCTCGCGGTCGAAGCCGAAGTTCGTGATCCAGTCCTGCGCGTAGCGAATACCGATCGATTGGGTGACGCGAAGCGTGACCATGTTGATGGACTTCATGAGCGCCGTGCGAAGCGGTACCGGTCCCGAGAAAGTGCCCCCGTAGTTCTTCGGCGCCCATGCTTCGCCGCCGGGCGTGGGTGCGTCGAAGTAGAGCGGCGCGTCGTTGACCACGGTCGCTGGGGTGAATCCCTTTTCAAGAGCTGCCGAGAAGATGAACGGCTTGAAACTCGAGCCTGGCTGACGCCAGGCCTGCGTGACATGGTTGAACTTGTTCTTGTTGAAGTCGAAGCCGCCCACCAGCGCCTTGATGGCGCCGTCGCGCGGATCCATCGCGACGAACGCACCCTCAACTTCGGGTAGCTGGGTCAATCCCCACACGTCTTTCGGCGTCTTCGCAAGGCGCACGACCGCGCCGCGACGGATCATGAGGGTGCGCGGAGCCTTGTCCGCCAATCCCGACTGGACCGGCCGCAGCGCGTCGCCAGTGACGTGCAAGGCCTCGCCGTTCGCACGAACGGCCGTGACCTCTTTGGCACTGGCTTTGAGAACCACCGCAGCAATCAGATCGCCGTAGTCGGGGTGCTCTGCCAACACGTCCTCGATCATGTCTGCGCGTGCTTTCGGATCGTCGGGAAGATTGATGAACTTTTCGGGTCCACGGTAGACCTGGGTTCGCTCGTAGCTCATGATCCCATCGCGCAAGGCCCTGTAGGCAGCCGTTTGGTCGACCGCAGAGATCGTCGTGTAGACCTTAAGTCCCCGGGTGTAGGTGGCGTCGCCATACTGCGCGTAGATCAACTGGCGCACGGTTTCTGCTACGTATTCGGCGCGTAGAAAAGCGGGGCCTTGGGGGGCGCGCAGCTGAAGCTTTTCTTGTCTGGCCTGCGCCGACTGCTCCGGGGTGATGAATCCGCTCTCCTGCATTCGGTCGAGCACATAGAGCTGCCGTTCTCGTGCCCGCACGGAATTGTTGACCGGGTTGTTGGCGCCGGGTGCTTTGGGCAGACCTGCCAGCATGGCAGCCTGTGCGATCGAGAGGTCCTTGAGCGGCTTGCCGAAATAGGCCTCCGAGGCCGCGGCGAAGCCGTAAGCCCGCTTGCCCAGAAAGACCTGATTCAGGTAGATCTCCAGGATTTGATCCTTGGAGAGAGATTGCTCCAGTTTGAATGTGAGCAGGACCTCGTAGACCTTGCGGGTCACGGTTTTCTCGGAGGTCAGGTACGCATTGCGTGCCACCTGCATCGTGATGGTCGAGCCGCCTTGGCTCTTGACCCGGTTCAGGTTCGCGTATCCGGCCCGCGCCATGCTCTTAAAGTCGACCCCCATGTGGTCATAGAAGCGCGCGTCCTCGGCGGCCAGGACAGCGTCCTTCATCAACTTGGGAATGGCCGAGATCGGCGTGAACTCGCGGCGCTCCTCACCAAATTCACCGATCAGAATGCCTTCCGATGAGAACACCCGCAGCGGAAGCTTCGGTCGATAGTCCTGAAGTTCGGAAATGTTCGGCAGGTTCGGATAGGCGACTGCCAGTGCGGTCAAGACGACGAATGACAGGCCCAGCGCCCCGGCCAGGGCCAGCCCTGTGACCCACAACGCCACGCGCAGGAGCCAGGATCGCCAGGATCTTGGAACCAGTTTGTCGGTGTGCCCCGAAAGATGCGATCGGTCGGCCATGACAGCAAGCGTGAACGGCTCAGTTGCGCAGTGTCGCCGAACTGCCCGCAGAGGCAAGTGGGCCGGAGTTCAGTGAGATTCCTCCAGGCTCCCGGTTGCCCTTTGGCGTGGTGCGGTCGACGGTGTCGCGCACCACATGGGGGCGGTGCTCTAGCCGTACGACGGTTCGCTCAGCCGAATGGCAGCTTTCTGGGCACACCTCGGAATGGCGGTGCCGGCCGGCAGCGGACTTTCCGCCTCAAGGCAGAAACGCAGACCGGCCGTTCGCCCCAGAGAAGGGTCAACGTCGGGTTTCGGCGACCGCCGTCATTCGGCGGCCAAATTCGGATGACCGCAGACAGTCGGAGGTACGGGTCAAGGACGCCAAGCCAGCGTTACATCACCCGAGTTCAATCGCAGAGAAAGCGGCAGGCTCAGCGAGCCAACCCATACAGCCGAAACGTCCCAGGTAAACCCTTGAGCGGGTGATCGCCTCGGTCGACCAATTCAATACGCGATCCAGCCACTAGGTCACGAACGACGCCGGAGACAAGCAACTCACTCGGTGCGGCCAGACTCATGATCCGCGCGCCCACGTGCACCGCCACCCCGGCCGCACTCTCACCGCGACGAGTAACCTCGCCGGTGTGCACGCCGGCGCGCACCGAGAGCCCCAGTTCCTGGACTTCTTCGATGATGCTTTCTGCGCAGCGGATCGCGGCCCCCGGCCCCGCAAAAGTGGCGAAAAACCCATCGCCGGCGGTGTCGATCTCGACGCCGCCGAAGTTGTTGAGGGCTCGTCGTACAACAGCGCGGAACCGCTCAAGCTTGTCGCTCCAGCCTTCATCACCCATCTTGACTGCCAGCACCGTTGAGTTGACGATGTCGATAAACATCACGCTCAGAATGCGTCGCTCGGACAGCAGGCCGTCCAGAAGCTTGGTAAGTCTGGAGCGCACAAGCAGGAAGACTATTGCCATGGGCAGGGCCAATATCACCAGCACCAGATCCGAGGTCAGGCCGGCAACGTCCTTCAGCAGCCTCGATGCCGCTGCGCTAACGACGAAGAAGGCAGCCAGCACTACCACCGTCAACGCGGAGTAGAAGAGCGTTCGACTGATCCATCGATCTACATCCAGCAGGCCTTGGCGAAACATCGCGATGAACATGGCCACCGGAAATGTCGCCATGACGGCAGCGTGCGCGGCCTGGGCGGCGACCACGACCAGGAAATATGAGCCTTCACGGTCGAGGGGGGTGGCTCTGACCAGCCAAAAGACGATGTAGGTCGTCAAGGCAATCAGCCCGCTCGGCAGCAACAATTTCAGCTGATTGCGCTGCACTTCGCTGGAGCCGGCGTAATACCTGACCACCAAAGCGCACATGCTGACAACCGCCAACGAGACGCCAACCATTTGCATCGCTGCCGAGATTTCCTGCATGCCCGCGAGGTATTGAACGTATCGCAGTACGTTGAAAGCAATCCAAGCGCCGGCCACCCATGCTGCCCAGCGCGGCACGAACCTGCCATCTGGAAACACATAGAGCCAGATGATCGTCAGCATGTTGCCGGCAAGGACCACCAAAAACGACAGCGGCGCCGCGGGACCCCGTGAATGCTGAGCCAGAAACGCTGCTATATCGGTTGAGTTGAACACCCCGACCGAGGCAAAGGAGACGAACAGGAGAATCCCGAACAGATCTCGCGAGCGCTTCCAGAGGATGATGAAGGCGATCGCGGACCACGAGGACACGCAAACCATCCCGATCACGCCGGCGGCCCAAACGGCCGCGGCATACGGCAACGCCGATTCCGCTTTGATCTGGGCGGCCAGCGCCTGGGTGAGTCGCCCATCCATCCACTGGGGAAGCCAGCGAAAGTACACGTACAGCAACAGGACCACAAAGGCGACAGCTGCGGTGCGCCACGCGAGCAAGCCTAGCGCCTCGAGCGGTCGCCTTAGCCATGGATCGCCGTCGGCAGCGACGGTCGAAGCCGTCGGGCTTCCCAACTGACTCGACATTTCCTAGCCTCAGTGCAGCAACGATCGCACATCCTCCACCGTTTGGGTGAGAAAGAGAAGGGGCAGCGCACGCGGAGCGGGCCCCCGGTGCAAAGACTCTCAGGCAAAGTGCGAGCAGTCGAAGGACGCCGCGGGGATGTAGTCGCTAGTCATCTTCTCGGAGAACAGCGGGGGGGCAACATGGAAGGGGGCGTGCTTGGTCCCAAGCTCTCACATCAGGGCCTTCTGGCTGTCCTTGTAGTAGGTCCGCGTTCGATACTTCATCTGCAACACTCCTTCTGCCTACGCAGCTTTTTAGCGTGTTGTATCGACCGGTTGAATCCGCAGACTGACTCCGGTCATTCGTCATTCGCCTCGACCGGCGACATCGCGTCGAGCAAAACAGCGAATCGAGAAAGCGCGCCGCGACGCCTTACTGAATCACCTGGTCGGCACGGAGCAGCATTGACTGCGGAATGGTGAGGCCGAGGCCCTTTGCAGTCTTCAGGTTGATGACCAGCTCGAAGCGTGACGGCTGCTCGACCGGAAGTTCGGCCGGTAGGGTGCCTCTGAGGATGCGGTCGGCGTATGTCGCGGCGCGGCGGAACGCGTATCGGATGTCGAAACTCCAAGTCACCAGTGCGCCCATGTCCGCCGCATTGCGAAATGCTCCGATCAGCGGCAGTCGGTTCGCTCGCGCCCGCTCAACAATCTCTCTCAAGTTGACAAAGTACACGCCGTCGGTACCGACAACAAGGGCCTCGGCGTGCGCGACCTTCATGGCCTCGAAGGCCGGAGCCAAGTCGTCGGCTCGAGCTACAGGGATCATTTGCAGCTTTAGACCGAGTTGCCGCGCTGCAGCCTCGTTCTGAGCCACATAGTCGGCGTAGACGATATTCGTCGGATTA
Source organism: Variovorax sp. J22R115 (assembly GCF_030317005.1). Classification (NCBI taxonomy): domain Bacteria; kingdom Pseudomonadati; phylum Pseudomonadota; class Betaproteobacteria; order Burkholderiales; family Comamonadaceae; genus Variovorax; species Variovorax sp. J22R115. Next base: position 241,975 of record NZ_JASZYM010000001.1, read on the forward strand.
CCGATCACGGCAATTCGCATCGCGCCAGGCACGGCCTCGCGCGCCAGTTCCAGCCACTTGCCCCAGACTGCCAGCGGTTGCGCGATGCCGGTTATGTTGCCGCCAGGATGGGCAAAGCTAGCGACCAGCCCGAATTTCACCGGGTCGGCGATCAAGACGGCCACGATCGGAATCGTGGTTGTCGCCTGCTTGGTAGCCAGCGCTGCCGTCACACCGGCGGTGACCACGATCAGGTCGACGCCGAGCCCGACCAACTCGCTCGCCAACGCTGGAAAGCGGTCGTAGTGCTGCTCGGCCCAGCGGTAGTCGAAGGTCACTGTTTTTCCCTCGATCCATCCCAGGTCGCGAAGCGCTGTGACGAAAAATTGCAATGAATTGGGTCCGTCTGCAACCGGCGCAATGTTGCCGAGGATGCCGATCCGCCGGACACGGTCACCGGGTTGGGCGTACGGGGGCATCGCCGCGAGCAACGCGGCCAAGGCCACCAGGAGTTCGCGCCGTCCTTTCACTAGATCACCTTGTCCACGCGGCGGTCACCGAGGTCTCTTGCGAAGTTGCAGCATTCGCGCGTCTTGCCTGGCATTGCGAATCCCCTTTACGTCGACTGCACACCGTAGGGCGGACTGGTTCTCAGGTTCGGGCAACAGCAGACTCTCTCATCAGCTCGGACGAGCGCGTCCCGAATGAGGGTGAGATTCCGCGCACAGCTTCAACAGAAGAATCCTACAGCTTACAGGTCGTTCGCGGGCCTCGATCATTGCTCAACTGCGTGAATTCGCGGCCCGCCCGCGACTGACTGATCGCGCTGCGTTGCTGATTTTGACGACCAGACGGCGAACGGCCGCTCAGGGCCCGAACTCCCGTTTCGATGGCGAACAGAACGGACGTTCGATGCTTCGAGGGCACCGTCGCCAGAGGGCAAGCACGGGGCTATGGCTGCAATGCCGTGGAGCCAGCAGTTGATACCAAGGTGTCCTTCGCTGATGAGTGACCGGAGTCGGCCTCACAGCGTGATTTCACCCTGCGGCAGGGAAGGACAGCAAGCGCTGCGAAGGCGCTTCAGGCACTGGAAGGCGTGCGTCTGATGCCTAAGTCGCGACGCGGCGGCGGTAGGCTGGTGTGCGATGGCTCGTCTCGGTCTTCCGTTTCTCGGTGTAGCGCGCGTGCTGCGGCACATCGCGCTGCTGAAGACGTCCCATCTGACTGAGGCGTTGCGGCATTTCAGCCAGCGGGCATCGGCCGTTGACCTTTGCAAAGGGCACCCTATCGCCCTAAGCGTCAGGCCGGCACGGCGCCTTTGCGCTTGACCTTGATCCAGTCGGCCGAGCGAGTTCCGGGAACATAGATGCTGTCCGCGCGCTTGGCCACCAACCCCTCTAGCTTCAGGCTCAAAACAGCGTTGTTGAAGACCCTTGGAATGTCCTCTTCGAAATGACCTATGGCCAGCACGTTGTCAGGGCACGGATCGAGCAACTCAGCCAAAAGCGCCTTGCGCTGCATGAGCGTTCGACGGGTGACGTCGATGCCGCGGTGCACCATCAGATCGAAGACGGCGTAGCCCACCGGGTCACCGCCGTCGACCCAGCGTCTGCGCAAGCCCCGGTGCTGGAGTCGGTCGAAGTCACTGCGCCCCCTCTCGTCGAACACGCAGACCTCCCCGTCAGTCACGTAGGGTCCGCCCTGGACGCGCGCCAAACTCTGGGAGACCTCAGGGAACCACCGCGTCGCATTAGCGCCTCCGCGCGTGCGCAACTGGCACTTGCCATCGCCGAACTTGGCAGTGAGACGCCACCCGTCAAGCTTGATCTCCCAGATCCAGCCAGGGGCGTCGAGGGCCAACGGGCGCTCGATGAACAGCATCGGCGGGTAATCGTAGAGTTCCATATGCCGCTATACGGTCACACGCGCATGGGGTGGTGGCTGTCAGGAAAGCAGCATAAGGACCGATGGCCAATGGACGACATCGGGTGATACGCATCCAGTCTCTGGCGCGGGCTGAGCCCCGTGCTCAACGGAGACTGGAGATCCGGAGATCCCATATGAAAGACGACCCGAAGGAGACTGGCTTGGACCGCAAGCTGATTTCGCTGGACGAGCCGCACGAGGTGCGTAGCTGGACCGAATCGCTCGGCGTGACCGAACAGGAACTCAAGACGGCGATCACCGCGGTAGGCAACAGCGTGGAGAGGGTGTGCGAGTACCTACGGAAGAAATGACAGCCGAGCTGCGGCACGCATGGAACCTGGCGAGCCGAAATTCGACGCAGACACGGCAAGGCTGATTGCCTCCGCGCGCATCCGTCAAAAGCCTCTACCCGCGAAGAAGACCAGCCCCATAGCCTTTAGAGCGCGTGGAAGTCGCCTCGGATGCGGTCGCCGACCGTGTCGCCAGCCCTGCTTTCCGGCTGGACGTAGTTGTCGCCGATGGAGGCGCACATCTCGACGATCAGTTTGGCATAGTCCACCATGTTCTGGTCGAGTGGATCGCCGTCGCGGATCAGCCCTACCTGCACAGCCGCCTGCTTGAACAGTTCCGTAGGGTCGCGCGGGCCGACCGGTTCCTTGTCTTCGTCCTCGTTGACGTAGGTATAGAGCATTGCCAACTCCTATGAATGTGGCCTGGAGCCAGCATACCGCCGCAGACCGGGCAAGGTACTGCGTGGGCGCGGCCGCGGCGGGCGGGGTCTATAGGGTGCAGGTCGGGTTTGCAAGGCAGGATCGCAATGGCGAAATCGAACGCGGCGGCCCCACGCTGGAGGTCTCGATCGATAAGACGTCTTTCCAAAAGGGCAGGCGATCGCCCGTGGAGAGTTCCGACGCCCCTCTTTTCAGATCGCCGTCGGGCGAGGCCGGGCGGTTGATCATGCGGGCCGCCGATGCTTCGCCCAGTTCCTCGAACCGCGGTTCCTGAGTGCCCTTCGGCGCCGAGCCTGCCGGCCCCGAGGTGATGCCGCTCGCCCTGAGTCAAGCCGCCAGCGCTTCGGCGGCTGTTGACGACGCCCAATGAGGCTCGCCAGCTCAAGGCATTTCCGTCTTTGTGGTGTCGGAGCCTCCGCTGGCGCCGGGTGACCCCGGGCTGGCACAAGCCGCAGGCAGCAGATGGAGTGGGCGGTGGTGATCACGTCTCGGCGCTTCATGACGGCCGTCATTCGAAGGTGACGGTCTGTGTCGTCAGCACGCCGTTGCGCAGGTTCGCCGCCCTGCCGTGGTGAACAGAATGCCGGGACCGCCTGCGTCCATCGGGTGTCCCTTGCCTCGGAAATCGGAAGATGGCCTGAAGCTGCCGATGGCCGACCCAATCGAAGGACGCCGGCCCGCCGGTGCCCCGGCACGTGCCGGATCTTGAGCTTGGTGGACACATTCGATGGTCGCACCATCCCGCAGAACTGAGGGGGCCCTTCGACGCTAACTTGATCGCCAGCGGTACGTCGAGCTCCCAGGCAATGTTTGGCCCCGACGTTGCTTCAGGACCTCTCCTGGAAAAAATGGTTCTTCAGCAGGGGCTCGCTGTTGGCACCCGACTGAAGGCCTGCGTTTTGCGGATTGAGCCGGTCCCTCGGACCGTCCTCGCCCGCATAGCCGCTTGGTTTGGCAGGCCAGGCGGTTGTGGCGCCCCAGCCCGCACCCGGCGAATGGCGGGCCCGCCGGCGAGGCGCCTCCGCGCAGATGCGCTTGAGGCTGGCTGGAAGTCATGCGGGACCACGAGCACGTCCGTGTGCGCATCGCGCAGCACCCGCTGCGCAACGCTCTCGAAGAGAAGGTCCGAGAGCATGGACGACGGCTGCTTGCCCACCACGATGAGGTCCGCCCCCGTGTGCTGCTGTTGGACGAGAACCTGGCGCGCGGGGTCACCGTAACCGAGCGATGAGAGCAGTCGGTTGCGGCGTGCGTCGTACGAATCGGCCAACGTAAGCATCCGGTCGCGCGCGTAGCGCCGGCACTGCTCGCGGTAGGCCTTGATGGCCTGCTCCGACACCTGGGCATACCGGAGCTTCCCTTCGTGCGCCGCGGTGACCGCGTGGAACAGCTCCACCTGTGCCGTCGTGTTGAGAGCAAGGACAAGGTCGACCAGTCCCCGGGACGTTTTCGAGAAGTCGACGGCGACCACGAGGCTCTGGTACGGGCCATCGGCTGGACGCCGCACGACGAGGACGGGACGCTGGCACTTGCGCACGATTCCTTCGACTGGCTGGCCCATGAGGAACGAGCGCACGCCGCGCAGGGGCTCGGTGCCCCAGATCAGGAGGTCCGCACGGTGCGTCTCGGCAACGACGTCCGCAACCTCAAAGGCAACCCTGTTCAGCGTACGCACCTGGATGTCATGGCGTTGACCCAATTGCAGCGCGTGGTGTGCCAGTCTGCAGGCCGCATCCGGAGGTGGCGGCTCTCCGGGCGGTGCGAGGTAGATGAGTTCCAGCGTTGCTCCGTGCTCTGCGCAAAGCATCCCGGCGCGAGCGAGGCTGTGGTCGCCCAGCGTGGAAAAGTCGGTGACTGCGAGGATGGAGTGAGGGGTCATGGAAAACCTTTCGAGATGGCTGGCGCCTGGCCTCCGGCGTCGGCATGCAGCAGCGCCGGAACCTGCGGGCAGGAGAAAAAGGCAGCTCGTTCGTGAGCCGCAGCGGACCAACACCTTTTCGTGCAGCTACTTGGAGTAGTCGCCCGTCGCTTCGGGCTGGTACTGAATAGCGGCGATTTCGGCCGTGTACTCGTCGCCGTTCGGCGTGTGCCATCTCGCGACATCTCCGGTTTTCAGCCCAAGCAGGCCGTTGCCGACCGGCGAGAGAACTGACACGAAACCTGCGGCGGGCTCCGCATCGCCGGGATAGCAAATCGTGAGCATTTGGCGCCGGTGCGTGGCGACGTCTACGAGCTCGACGCGCGAGTACATCGTCACGACATCCGCGCTGACCGCACGGCCGCTGGTCACGTCCGCGGTCGCAAGAAGGTCCGAAAGCGTGGACGAAACGGGTCCAAGTTTCGTCAGGCGGGTGAAATCAAGTTCGGTGAGCGTGCGCTCGCCGTGTACAACTGCATGCATGGAAGCACTCCATCGAATGCGGGCGTCGCCCACGAAGGACGGCAGCCGCTACCGCGCGAGGCTTGTGCCCGGCGGTGGAGGGATGCGCTGAAAGGGGAGAGAGCGGACCGCCGGGCTTAGGACTGTGCTGGCGTCAGCTGACGATGCACCTTCTTTGCAGCCGCACGCGCGTACGTCGCTGCGAAGAGCAGCGAGGCCAATGCAACGTGGGCGCAAACAAGGGTGATGGTCATGCGGCTAGTCTAGGCCAGTGTGCAATCCATAGGCAAGCAATGGCCTCATGCTTCTTGCCAGATTGAACCTGCCGCTGCGACCGAAGCCGGGCATACCGGTCCCTAGGCTGCGCCGATCGAACGGCCACTCATGGAGCCATTCGCATTTCGCCAATGTTCCGCTGTGAACGACGCGGGTTGAGGTGGTGTGCAAACGGTCGGCTCTCCACGATGCAAGACCTGGGACGCGAGCGGCTCGCGGCGTGCCGTGCGCTTGTGGACGCATCACTGCAAATGCGCCTTGCCTTCCCAGATCGTGGATCACCCTCTTCTTGCTGAGGTGGCCGCGCATGCCAGCGGAAAGAAGAAAAATGGATGCATCGCGCACATCAGCGTCATAGCTGCAAGAGGCGGCGTCGCATACAGCGCCCTGAGGTTGAGCCTTCGCTCACGCTCGAAGGATTCGAACAGGAACCAGTTAAGGCGTTCGTACTGGGCGAACGGCGCCCACGTGAGGGGGGTCGATGGCAAGAAAACTGTCGGCACGGGGGTTCTCCTCGCCGGCTAGTAACGGACGAAAGTTTGGCGGTACTGAACAGCCTGTGGAGGGCCTCACCGAGAGCCCTGGGCGCCTCGCCACGCACCAGCGTGGGAAAGCGTCTCTGTGGCGGAATCGCTTTGTGGCTCCTTGGCATGAGCATCCCCATGCCGCCGAAAAGGACCGGCTTGAAAAGAAGCAGTTCGGGAGTCGAAACGGTAGGCGGGAAGGCAAGACGCGTGGCCTACCGCGTCAAACAAGAAAGGCAGATACGCCTTGACTGATGCGCCTCCAGACGATCGAGGTCGTGCGATGCTGAAAATCCGACGAACACGTCATGTCCCACCTTGCAGAGCTTTGTACTTCATCAATGGAAGGCAGGCTTGTCGACACGACGCCCGAGTACGGAAGATGGGGGTAGGCCATGAACAAACCATAGCAGGGAAGTGTTCGAGCCTCAATGCGGTGAGACGAGTCGCACTGGGACGTAGGGTCAATCGCTGCGCACGCCAGCGGCGCGGTTCATTGCACCGGCCGTGACGACCTTGGCGCCGAGCGCCATCGCCTTTGAAATGTGAGGAAGGACTTGGGGTGCGCATGTTGGGCCTGCAGCAGTCCCTTGGCGCGACGCGCGGTGAAAGCCTGAAGGTTGCCATCTGCCTGCATACCTGCCGAGTGGCGGGCGTGGCGCGCGAGCGCTGAGGAGCGTTACCGAGATCGAATTCCGAACATCAAAGAGTAGTGCTGCCCATGCAACGCGCCCATCGGTTTTCGCTCGGCACAGATCCAAGCGCTGCGCGAGCCCGTATATCTGCCGGCGGCACATCTCCCGTGTCGATGCAAAGGACGCAACATGTCAGCAAACGCGGCCCGCGCGATCCAATGGGTCGAACGCGGCCTGGTGCCCGACGCGATCGTCAGGCGGGGCATTCGTCGCCTGCTGAAGCACCGATTGACCGAACTGCGAAGCGGCGATCCGACCAGCAACGCCGACGTCACGCAGGAATTCGTCGACCGCATGCACAGCGCCGAACTGGCGCCCCTGGCGACCAAGGCCAACGAGCAGCACTACGAGGTACCGGCCGCGTTCTTCGGCGACGTGCTTGGCCCGCAGCGCAATTACGGCCGCTATTGGCCGGAACACGCCACGACGCTGGCGCAGTCCGAAGTCGCAGCACTGGAACTGACATGCGAGCGCGCCGGTCTTGTCGATGGCCAGAACGTGCTTGAACTCGGCGGCTGGGGCTCGCTGACCTTGTGGATGGCGAAGCGCTACCCAGGAAGCAGGATCACGGCGCTGTCGAACTCGGCCTCGCAGCGTGAACACACCGAGGCCGAGCTTGGCCGCCGCGGCCTGACCAATGTTCGCGTGGTCACCTGCGACATCAACGGCTTCGACACCGCGGATCGCTTCGACCGCGTCGTCTCGGTCGAGATGTTCGAACACCTGCGCAACTGGCAACGCGCCTTCGCCGGCGTCGCTCGCTGGCTGCGCCCCCCTGTGGGGCATCGTCTGCGCGCTGGGCCTTGCGACCGGCGCTGGTCAGCAGGTGCGTCATGCCGGCGCTGATGCGGATGGCGCTCGAAGGCCTTGCGTGGTGCACGTCGCTCGGCCTGCTGACATGGGTCGCCAGCCTGGCCCGGCAAGACGCCAGCCTCGCGGACAGGGTATGGCCCGCACTGATCGGCGGAGCCGGCCTGCTGTATGCGCTGCGATGGCCGGCGGCCGACGCGCGCGGCCTTTGCATGGCCGCGCTGGGGTTCGCATGGGCGCTGCGACTGGGCATCTTCATCACGCTGCGCAACCGCGGCCATGGCGAAGACCGGCGCTACCGCGAGATGCGCGGGCGCAACGCGCCGCACTTTGGTCTGAAGAGCCTCTACCTGGTCTTCGGCCTGCAGGCGCTGCTCGCGTGGATCGTGTCCGCGCCGCTCCTTGCCGGCATTGCCGGAGGCCGCGCGTGGAACTGGGTCGACGATGCCGGCATGTCGGTCGCGGTTTCAGGCATCGTCTTCGAGGCGATTGGCGACGCCCAGCTGTCGCGCTTCAAGTCCGATCCCGCCCACGCCGGCCAGGTGATGGACCGTGGACTCTGGCGCTTCACCCGGCATCCCAACTACTTCGGCGAAGCCTGCGTCTGGTGGGGCCTGTGGTTCATGGCCATGGCGGGCGCGGGCTGGACCGCCGCTTGGAGCGTCGTGTCGCCCGCGCTGATGACGCTGCTGCTGATCAAGGTCTCGGGCGTCGGCCTGCTCGAAGAGAACATCGGCGAACGCCGCCCCGCGTACCATGACTACATCGCGCGAACCAACGCCTTCGTGCCCGGCCCGCCGCGCAGGAGCCGACGATGAGGCACATGCCGCAGTGGTGGCTTCGAGCCCCGGCGCTGTGCGGAATCAAGGTGCGGCAGGCGGCCGCGGCGGCTACGAGCGAATGGAACTTCCGCGTCTCCCTGGACGGCACGCCGATCGGCGATCACCGCGTTGTCCTCGCCGCTTCGTTTCGCCGTGCGGGCCACCCCGCCCGCGACATTCCCAACAGGAGCCTTCATGACCGTTCGCCAGTTCGCCGTCGCCTATGCCGCCATGGCGGTGGTCTTCCTGGCGCTCGACGCCATCTGGCTCGCCACCATGGCCGAGCGGCTCTACCGCCCGGCCATCGGACACCTGATGCGCGATCGCTTCGCCTTCGGGCCGGCCCTGGCCTTCTACGTGATCTACGTCGCCGGCGTTGTCGTCTTCGTCATTGCACCCGCGCTGGCCGAGCGGCGATGGCAATCCGCGCTTGGCATGGGCGCACTGCTGGGACTGCTGGCCTATGCGACCTACGATCTCACCAACCAGGCCACGCTCAAGGGCTGGCCTTGGCGCATCACGCTGGCCGATCTGTGCTGGGGCAGTTTGGTCACCGCGGTCTCGGCGGCGGCTGCATGCCGGATCACCCTGGCTTTCGGTGCGCGGGGGCACTGAGGGTCAGCCCTTACATGCCGATCAACGCCCAGGGTGCGCGCCACGGATCCGTCGAACAGCATGCGGCCTTCGATCGAGGCCAGGCAGATGCATTCGCTGTCCGCCTGCACCACCGGCTGATGGTGGATGCCGCCGTCGGCCTGGTCGAAATCGCCGGTCCCAAACAGCGTACGCCCGTCGTGGAAGGAACCGTGCAGCACCTGGGTGAGTTCCGTTTCGCTGTGGGTATGCCATGCCAGCTTCATGTCGGTGCCGGTGCCGATGCGCAACAGGAACAGCTTGGCCTGCGGGTAGGGCGCTCTCCGTCAATGGCTGTCAGACGGTGGTCATGCGGGGCCTTACGCACCGCCGCACAAATTGGATCACAGCGAAATGTGAGCAAATCCAAACGCGCATCAGCCGCGTAGAAGGAGCACCATGGCCATCACCCCCATCTTCTCGCCGAAACACCCGTCGCCGCCGCGATCCCCCGATGGCCGCGGCACGCTCGACGTTGCAGTCATCGGCAGCGGCATCTCGGGGTTGTCGGCGGCGTGGCTGTTGTCGGCGCGCCATCGCGTCACCGTCTTCGAGTCCGACGGCCGGCCCGGCGGCCACAGCAACACGGTGGCCGTGCCGGCTGCTGCCGGCGCTTTTCCGGTCGACACCGGCTTCATCGTCTACAACGAGGCTGCATACCCAAACCTCACGGCGCTGTTTGCACATCTCGGCGTCGAGACCGAGGCTTCCGACATGTCCTTCGCGGTCAGCCTGGACCAGGGGGCGCTGGAATACAGCGGCACCGACCTGCAAGGCCTCTTCGCGCAGCCGGGCAACCTGCTGAGCTTGCGCTTCTGGTCCATGTTGCGCGACCTTGTCCGGTTCTACCGCCAGGCGCCCGCCGACGCTGGCCGCATGGGGCTGATGCCGCTGGACGCCTATCTGGACCGGCGCGGTTACGGCCGTGCGTTCCGCGAAGACCATCTGTATCCCATGGCGTCCGCCATCTGGTCGACCCCGGCTGCGCACGTCGGGGCCTACCCGACTGAGGCTTTCGTGCGCTTCTGCGAGAACCACCAGCTTCTGCAGCTTTCCGGGCGTCCGGCCTGGCGCACGGTCAAGGGAGGCAGCCGCCGGTACGTCGAGCGCCTGATCCGCGGCCTCGCGCAGCCTTTGCGGCTCGACTGCGCCGCCGTCGAGGTCCGCGCGGGCGCCGACGGCGTGCTCGTGCGCACGGGACGGGGCGAGCAGCCCCAGTGCTTCGACCAGGTGGTGATCGCCACCCATGCCGACCAGGCTCTGCGCCTGCTGCCCGACGCCAGCGCGGACGAAGCGCGACTGCTGGGCGCGTTCGCGTACAGCCGCAACCATGCCGTGCTGCACCGCGACCCGACGCTGATGCCGCAGCGCCGCGCGGTGTGGTCGAGCTGGAACTACATGGCGAATCGCCGCAGCCAGGACGCGCTGTGCGTGAGCTACTGGATGAACCGCCTGCAGCGCCTGCCGGACCCCGCACCGCTCTTCCTGACGCTCAACCCCACACACGCGCCGCACGCCGAGCAACTCATCCGCACCGAGATCTACGAGCATCCGATCTTCGATGTCGCTGCCATCCGGGCCCAGCAGGAACTCTGGTCGCTGCAGGGTCGGCGGCGAATCTGGTTCTGCGGTGCCTATTTCGGCTCGGGCTTCCATGAAGACGGCCTGCAGGCCGGATTGGCGGTGGCCGAGGCGCTCGGCGGCGTGCGGCGGCCCTGGCGCGTGGCGAATGAATCGGGCCGCATCCGCCTGCATGCGCCGGTGGCGATGGCTTCATGAGCAAGAACTCGGCCCTCTACAGCGGTAGCGTGATGCACCAGCGGCTGCGGCCGGCCCGCCACCGGCTGCGCTACCGGGTGTTCTCGCTGCTGGTCGATCTCGACGAACTGCCTGACCTCGCGCGGCGGCTGCGCCTGTTCTCGCTCAACCGCTTCAACCTCTTCAGCCTGCATGAACGCGACCACGGCGCCGGTCTGGAGCGGGGCCTGCGCAGCCATGTGGATGCGCAACTGCACGCAGCGGGGCTCGCAACAGGCGGTGCCATCCGCCTCCTCAGCATGCCGCGCACCCTCGGGCATGTCTTCAATCCGCTGAGCGTCTACTTTTGCCACCGTCCCGACGGCCCGCTGCAGGCCCTGCTCTATGAAGTCAACAACACCTTCGGCGAGCGGCACAGCTACCTGATCGAGGTCGACCCGGCCATGCACGAGGGCGAAACCATCGTGCAGTCCTGTGCCAAGGGCTTCCACGTGTCCCCCTTTCTCGCGCTCGACATGACCTACCGTTTTGGCATCGATGCGCCGCACCCCGACCGGGGTGTATTGCGCATCTCGATCACCGCCAGCGATGCCGACGGCCCGGTGCTCATCGCTTGCTTCGACGCTCGGCGCCGCGTGCTGGACGACAAGGCGCTGGCGCTCGCCTTCATGTCGCATCCGCTGCTCACGCTGAAGGTGGTGGTCGCGATCCATTGGGAGGCCTTGCGCCTGTGGGCCAAGGGCGTGCGTCTGCATCCGCGACCGCCCCCGCCGCTGGACGCGATGACGATCATCAAGCGCAAGAATCGATGAACAGTTCTCGATCCTCCAACGCATCGTCGGAGCCGTTGTTGCCGGCCGGTCGTCCCGGCCGCAGGGTGACCGTCCGCTGCGCGTCATGGGCGGGCTGGCCGTTTCGCCGCTTGCTCCAGCGCGTGCTGCGCGGAATCCAGTGCGGAACCCTCGCGGTCGAGCTACCGGACGGCGAGCGCGCCGAGGGCCGTGGCGCGCTCGCGGGCCCGCAGGCCTCGATCGTCCTGCATTGCTGGCGCCCGCTGGCGCGGATGCTGCTGGAGGGCGACACCGGCCTGGCCGCGTCCTACCGCGACGGCGACTGGTCGAGCCCCGACCTGCCCGCACTGCTCGAATTCGGCATCCGCAACGAATCCGGCTGGGGCCGCGCGCTCGACGCCTCGTGGCCGGTTCGCTGGCTCGGCCGACTCTTTCACTTCGCGCACCGCAATTCCCGACGCGGAAGCCGCGAGAACATCGCCTTCCACTACGACCTGGGCAACGAGTTCTACGCCCAATGGCTGGATCCCGAACTGATCTATTCGAGTGCCCTCCATGCCACCGGCAACGAGTCGCTCGAGGAAGCGCAGGCACTCAAGCTGCAGCGCATTGTGGAGCTCCTCGACCTGAAAGCGCCCATGTCGGTGCTGGAGATCGGCTGCGGCTGGGGCGCGCTGGCGCTGGCCCTGGCCGGTGCCCACGGCACGCGCGTGATCGGCCTGACCTTGTCGGCCGAGCAGCTCGCGCATGCGCGGCAGCGCGTGGCCGACCTGCGGCTGGAAGCACAGATCGACCTGCGCCTGCAGGACTACCGCGACGTGCAGGGCAGGTACGACCGCATCGTCTCCATCGAGATGCTCGAGGCCGTGGGCGAGCGCTACTGGCCCACCTTCTTCGACACGCTGCGCGGTCGACTGAAGCCCGACGGTCAGGCCATCGTGCAGGTGATCACGATGGCCGATGCGCATTTCGAGCACTACCGGACCCACACCGACTTCATCCAGCGTTTCATCTTTCCGGGCGGCATGCTGCCGTCGCCGTCGGCGATGAAGGCGCAGGCCGAACGGGCCGGATTGACGATGGAGACAGCGCTGACCTTCGGCGAGAGCTATGCGATCACGCTGGTCGAGTGGCGACGCCGCTTTCTGCGTGCCTGGCCGGCGATCGAGGCGCTGGGCTTCGACGAGGCGTTCCGCCGGCTGTGGGAGTACTACCTGTGCTACTGCGAAGCGGGCTTTCGCGCCGGACGCGTGGACGTGGGCCTGTACGCGCTGGCGCGTCGGTGATGCGGGACATTCAAGCGGCGCTGCTGGTCGAGGAGAGATGCATCGGCGTTGGAGCGACGTCCCGATCTTCCACCGTGGCCGAGCGCTCGCTGATCGACACCGCGTCCAGGATTCGGCGGTTGACGAAGCGGTGCAGTGCTTGATGGCGATGGCACTGGGCGGGCATCTGAAGGCGAGGTCGCACCCGATCACCGGTTGGCGGAGACACCTCGCCATCCGCGTCCTCTCGGTCTTCACGATCTGCATTCGACAAGCAATGTGCTCGGGCCGCTCGAATACAACATCGACTTGCCTCTCGGCGTCAGCTCGCCGCTCGAGCCGATGAAAGTTGGGCGCTCCGAAAGCGAACGGTGGCGAAGTCTCCTTGGATGCGACAAGCATCCTCTGAACGGCGGCCTGCCAACAGGTCGTTGCGAAGCCGCGCCAGGGTTTCTCCTTCACCGGCTTTTCGCTTGTCGTCAGAGCGCTGCGGTTCAGCGGAGCTCGGCCACAGCAGTTCGATTTCCCGGTGGACGTGCTCGGCGCATGATCGGTCTCATGCCGCGCTATTGCCGCCCCCTGAGCATCAAGCGCATCATCGCCCCACCCATCTGCCAGGCGAGCTCCCGCCGTGCACCGCGCCCTTCGGCAATGAGGAGGAGCACCTATGCAAGCCACTCCGTTGCTCGATCTGGCCATCGTTGGCGGAGGCGTCGCTGGCGTCATCCACCTGCACTACGCGCGGCAGTCGGGCCTCAAGGTGCTGCTGCTCGAAAAGCAGGGCGGCGTCGGCGGCCTCTGGCGCCAGCTTCCGGCGTGGCAAGACATCCAGATCAGCCCGGCCGACTGGACCATCGGCGATCTGCCGCTGGGTGGCCCGAAGCAGCCGCACATCCTCGCCAACATCGAGGCATGGGTCGAGCGCTTCGGCCTCGCCGATCGCATCCGGCTCGACAGCCCTGTGTCTCGCGCGCGTTACACCGGCACCTGCTGGGAGCTCGATACGCCACAAGGCACGGTGCGCGCGCGTCATCTGGTGGCGGCCACCGGTGGCCACAACAAGCCTGCGATTCCCGAAGTGCTTCGTCGCGAAAGCGCGGTGCGGGAGCTGCATTCCAGCGCCCTGCGCGATCCGGCCGAACTGACCGGTCGCGAGGTGCTTGTGGTCGGCGGCGGCGCCTCGGCCTTCGATCTGCTGGACCTGTGCCTTGAGTACAAGGCGCGCCGGATCGTCTGGGCGTACCGCGGCCTGCGCTGGTTCACCCCGACCGGCAAGCCGAAGATCATCGCCGGCAGCGTGCGCCCCTACGCGAAGATGCAGGTGAACGGCATGACCGTCGCGCAGCAGAACGTGATGATCGGCGCCGACCTGCTGGCCCGCTATGAAAAGTTCGGCATCCAGTCGATCCAGCCCGAAAGGCCGCTGGATGTGCATCAAGACCAGCTTATTCCCGGCCGCGCTCGCATGCTGGCCAGCTTTGGTGAGCTGGAGCGGTATCCGGGCAGCGTCGAGGCCATCGAGGGGCGAGACGTGACGCTGTCGGACGGCACGCGCCTCGCGGTGGATGTTCTCCTGTGGGGCACGGGCTACCACACCGACCTTTCGTACTTCGAAGAGCCGCGTATCGCAGGCATTCGCACCGTCGGCGAACTGGCCTCGCGCTGCGCGTGCATCTTCCGCAGCCTGGATGCGCCGGACCTCTATTTCCCGGGCGTGGGCCTGGACGGCATCGGTTCCGCGCCGTGGGCCTTCATGCTGATGGCACGATCCGTCATGTCGCACATCCGCGGCACGGCACAGCTGGACATGGAGCCGGTCGCCTGCAGGCTCAACCACCTCGACATCGTGCGCTACCTGGCCGAGCGGGACTTCGGCACCTACGCCGGAGAGCGCGGCTGGGACTTCTATCGCGACTTGGCACTGGGCACGCCGGACGATCAGCCCTACCCATTGCTCTGAAGTCGTGGCGCGGCGTTCCTGGGCCTGCACGATGTGGTTGATCGCGAGTTTTCGTTTGCCTCTCCCGCTCCCAGTAAGCCAAGCCTGAGCTTGGGTGACGCATAACGAGCCGTTGATACAGGACAATCACTCCATGACTCAGCCACTATGAGCAGCGCGGAGCAGCCTGGACGTCCCGATCCGGATGTGCCCGCAAGGGTTCACCTGGACATGACGACGCTGCGCCTGTTCATCGCAACCGCCGAACTCGGCGGCGTGACGCGCGCGGCCGAGCGCGAGCATCTGGCACCGGCTGCGGCGTCTCGCCGGATCCAGGAATTCGAGGCGCAGTTCGGACTGCCACTATTCCGTCGTCTGCCGCACGGCATGGCGCTGACCGATGCAGGGCGCACCATGCTCGCCCATGCGCGCAACCTGACCCACACCGTCGTACGCATGCAAGACGACGCCGCGGCGTACCGTCATGGCGAGAAGGGCGTGGTCCGCCTGGCGGCACCCAAGTCGGCAGTCATCCAGTTCATGCCGCGTGACATTCAGCGTTGCAGCATCGCCTGCCCGGACGTGCGCATCGACCTGCAGGAGATGAACAGCCAGATCGTCCAGCAATCACTGGCGCGCGGTGTGGTGGACGTGGGGATCTACGAGGCCAGCCTGGGCTCGATCGACCTGCCGGCCTTGCCCTACCGCAGCGACCGCCTGGTGCTGGTCGTGGCGCGCGGTCATCCGCTGGCCACACGCCGCAAAGCGGGCATCGACGACATTCTTTCTTGGGACTTGATCGGCCTGGGCGAGGGCTCAGCTGTATCCATTGCCCTTGAGCGACAGGCCGCAGAGGCGGGCCGGGTACTTCGCATGCCCATGCGGGTGGGCGGCTTCGACAGCATGGCGGCGCTGATCGCACAAGGCTTGGGACTTGGCGTGATGCCGCAAGCTGTGGCGCGCGCCATTGCGGGCGGGCCGCGGTTCGCGCGGGTGACCATCGAGGGCGAATGGGCAGTGCGCCACTTCGTGCTCTGCCATCGGCCGATGCCGATGCTTTCGCTGGCGGCGCAGAGCGTGCTGCAGGTTCTCGCGGATACGCAAAACGCGAATCCTGAATCGCCGGATTAGCGATGGCGCCCTGAGGTCCTGCGGCCCATAGTCGAGTCTCACAACGAAGAGACAGACACATGCAACGCAGAACCTTCGCAATCGCCGCCGTCGCCTCACTGGCAGCCCCCTGGGTCCGGGCACAGGACCTGCCCTCCGGGCCGATCCGCATCATCGTGGGCTTTGCGCCCGGTGGCGGGACCGATGTGTTGGCACGAACGATCGCCCACAAGCTGTCTGTCCTGTGGAACACGCAGGTGATCGTGGAGAACAAGGCGGGCGCGACCGGCGTCATCGCGGCCGAGTACGTGGCCAAGCAGCCTGGAGACGGCAAGGTTCTGCTGATGGCGCATGTCAACAGCCACGCCATCGCGCCGGCGCTGATGCAGAACGTCAAGTACGACCCGCGCCAGGACTTCGCACCGATCACCCTGGTAGGTGTCACGCCCAACATGCTGACCTGCAATGAAACACAGCAGGTGCGCACGGTCGCGGGCGTCGTCGACCTGTGCCGTCGCCAGCCTGGGAAGATCAGCTTCGGATCGTCCGGCACAGGCTCGGCCCAGCACCTGGCCTTCGAGATGTTCCGCATGGCGGCCAAGATCCAGGCGGTGCATGTGCCCTACAAGGGTTCCAGCGCCATGGTCACCGACCTTCTGGGCGGCCAGATCAACTATGCCTTCGACACGATGACGGCGGCCACGCCCTACGTGAAGCAGGGCAAGGTCATCGCCGTCGCACAGACCCGGCTCAAGCGTGCCAAAAGCCACCCCGATGTGCCAACGATGGCCGAATCGGGCTTTCCGGGCTTCGATGCGGCCTCGTGGTACGGCCTTGCCGGACCCAGGAGCATGCCCGCCGCCATGGTCAAGCGCATGAACGAGGACATCAATCAGGTCCTGGCGCAGGCGGACGTTGCGGACAAGCTGGAACAGTTCGGCGCTGAAGACGCCGGCGGCAGCAGCCAGAAGTTCGCCGACTTCATCGTCTCCGAAAACACGAAGTGGGCCAGGGTCATCAAGGATGCCGGCGTTCGTGCCGACAGCTGAAGCCTCCTAGCCCGCATCCCAGATTTACGACAGGAAACAACCCCATGAAGACCGAGTCCAATTCGACAGCCCAAGGCGCCTCCCGTCCATTGCCGCTGGCCGGTGTGCGCGTGCTGGACATCAGCCAGGTGATGGCAGGGCCCTACGCCTGCATGCTGCTGGCAGATCTCGGAGCGGACGTCGTGAAGGTGGAGCCGCCTGAAGGCGGCGACCAGACCCGCGGCGCCATGGGCTTCAAGCTCAAGGGCTCGGACAGCATGGGCTTTCTGAACATGAACCGCAACAAGCGAAGCATTGCCCTGGACCTCAAGACCGCGGCGGGGCGCGAGGTGCTCTATCGGATGGTCAAGGACGCGGACATCCTGGTGGAGAACTATCGCCCGGGCGTGATGAAGCGCCTTGGCATCGACTACGAAACGCTCAGCAAGCTCAACCCCGCGTTGGTCTACGCGAGCATCTCTGGCTTCGGACAAACAGGTCCGTGGGCGAGCCGTCCGGGATTCGATCTCATGGCCCAGGCCATGTCGGGCGTGATGAGCGTGACGGGCTATCCGGATGGCCCGCCGGTCAAGGCCGGGGTGCCGGTGGCGGACATCGGTTGCGCGCTGTTTGCCACCTATGCCGTGCTGGCCGCCCATATCGGCGCGAAGGCTTCGGGTCAGGGCCAGTACATCGACGCTTCGCTGTTCGACTCCGCGATGGCGTTTTCGGTATGGGATGTGTCCGAATACTGGGGCACGGGGCGCCAGCCCGAACCCCTGGGCACGTCAAACCGCATGAGCGCGCCCTACCAGGCCATGAAGGCATCGGACCGCTACTTCGTGATGGGCGCCACCAACCAGAAGCTGTGGCAGAAGCTCTGCACCGTGATCGAGCGGCCGGAGTTGGCGCACGACCCGCGCTTTGCAACGGTGGCACTTCGGCTGGCCAATCGCCTCGTGCTCGTCGAATCGCTGGAGCAGTCATTCGCAGCCCGCAGCGCCGACGAGTGGATCGAGTACCTGCTGGGGGCCGGCATTCCGGCCGGGCCCATCCTGACCTATCCCCAGGCCTTTGAAAGCGAGCACGGCGTGCACCGCCAGATGCGCATCGAGATCGAGCACCCGGTCGAAGGAACCATTCCCAACATCGGCTTTGCCGTCAAGCTGCGCGGCACGCCCCAGCAGGTGCGACGTCCGCCCCCGCTGCTGGCCGAGCACACGCAGGAGATCCTCGAGGAACTCGGCATCGATCTGGCGCAGCGCAGGGAACTTCAGGCGAGCGGAGCCTTCGGCGCATGAGCGGGCAGGGCTGCGTCACCTTGACCATCCGCGGCGCGGTCGCGTCGGTCACCTTCGACCGGCCGTCCGCGCGCAACGCGATGACTTGGACGATGTACGAGCAGCTGGCGCGGATCTGCACGGATCTGGCGGTCCGCGGCGACGTGCGTGTGGTCACCTTCCGCGGCGCCGGTGGGCAGGCCTTCGTTGCCGGGACCGACATTGCGCAGTTCCAGGATTTCCAGAGCGGCGATGACGGAGTGGCGTACGAGCGTCGCATCGACGCGGGCATCGCCCTGATCGAAAGCCTGCCGATGCCGACGGTCGCGGCGATCGATGGTTGGGCGGTGGGCGGCGGGCTCGTGATCGCCGCCGCCTGCGATTTCCGGATAGGCACGCCGGCTTCGCGCTTTGGCGTGCCGATTGCGCGGACGCTGGGCAACACACTGTCGATGGCCAATCTCGCGCGCCTCAAGGCGGCCTTCGGGCCAGCGGTCTCCAAACGGATGCTGCTGCTGGCGGAGGTGCTCGATGCCGATCAGGCCGCCGCGAGCGGCTTCCTCCACGACATCTGCCCGGCGACGGAATTGGATGCCTCGCTGGCCGCGTTCTGCGAGCGACTGCTGGCCCTCGCGCCGGTGACGCAGCGCGTCGCGAAGGAAGGGCTGCGGCGCCTGGCCTCGGCGCACCTGCCCGATGGCGATGACCTGGTCCGGCAGTGCTACGGAAGCGCCGACTTTCACCATGGCGTGGAGGCTTTTGTGGCTCGGCGCACGCCCATATGGCAGGGAAACTAGCAAGCCATGCTTGAGCCGGCTTTGCTTGGCTCCAGAGCCGACGCTCACCTCCGCTATCGGATCATCCCGCCGGCTCGGACTCAGACATTCGCTTCAAGCTCCCGACGTTCCGGACCATCTACCCAGCAACGCATCGGCGCGCGCCACCAGCACCGAGCCCGCCCCCTCGCGCTGCCGCGCGCGCGCGGCGGCCAGCGCGTCGATCTCGGCGGACCGTGCGCCGCAGGCCTCCCCGAGCGCAACGAGGGCGCTCAACTCCAGCCATGTCGCTTGCTGCTGCGCCGCCTCGCGCCAGGCGGAACGCATCGCCTCGTGTGCCTCCACGGGCCGACCGCGGCCGATCTCGATTCGCGCCTGCAGCAGCTGCAGGTCCGGCATGTAGATGCGCTCGCCCATCTTCTCGGCCAGGGCCAGCGCTTGATCGAGCTGCGTCTGCGCCTCGACCCCATGCCCGGCGATCGTCAGCGCTTCGGCCGCGTGGCCGAGAACGCCCGAACGGCCACGCTGAAGGCCGAGCCGGGTGTCGTAGTCGTCGCCGTCCAGGATCGCAAACCTTCGGCCCGGGGTCCGAAGCAGTCGTCCGCTGCGCTCAAAGCGATCGTCCTGGGCCGGCGAACCGGAGCGCGGGCACCGGCAGTCCTGTCGCCCTCAGACTGCCAGGGTTTCAGCACATCTCGATAGTCTGGCGCAGCAACCCTGTTGGCTCGGCACTCGGTCCGACGAGGATCTCGAGCTCGCCCGCCTCGAACAAGGGCTGCAAGTCCGGCCCGAGGTAGCGCAGCTCGGCTGCCGGCAGGTCCAGCTTCACCGAGCCGGCTTCGCCGGGCATCAATCGCAGCTTCGCGTAGCCCTTGAGTTCCAGCAGCGGCCGGGTGACACGGCCCAGCTTGGCGCGAACGAACAGGAAGACAGTCTCCTCGGCCTCTCGCGCGCCGACGTTGCGCAGGTTGACGCTGATCTTCAGCGTGTCATGCTCGCGCACGCGCCGCGGCTCGGCCTGAAGCTCGTCGTAGCAAAACTGCCCGTAGGTCAAGCCGTGACCGAAGGCATACAGCGGCGTGTTGTCGACGTCCAGGTACTTGCTCGTGAAGTGGTCAGCGGGATTCTTCGGCCGGCCGCTGGGACGCTGGCCGAAGTAGATCGGCACCTGTCCGACGGCCCGTGGCCAACTCATCGGCGTGCGACCGCCAGGCGATACCCGGCCCGTGACCACGTCGGCGATCGCGTGGCCAGCTTCGACACCGAGGAACCACGCGGCCAGCAGCGCATCGGCGTGTTCGGACAGCCAGGGGACGACGAGCGGGCGGCCCGAAAACAAGATCGCGACGACGGGGATGCCGAGCACGCGCGCACGCGCCGTCACCGCTTCGGCCAGAGCCTGCTGTCGACCGGGAAGCGCAGGCGTGGCGCGGCTCGCCGCCTCGCCGCTCATCGAGGCACGCTCGCCCAGGCACAGCAGGACGGCGTCGACGCCGTCGCAAAGCAGGACAGCAGCTTCGATGCCGCTTTCGTCGTCGTCCTCGATGGCGACGCCGGGTGCATGGCGTATGTCGGTCTGCGGCAGCGCGGCGCGCAGGCCGGCCAGCACGCTGATGGCCGGCTCGTGTTCCCCGGCACCCCACCACGGACCTTTCATCTCGGTGCTTGCATCGGCCAGCGGGCCGATGACACACAGCGCCTTCGCCGCGGCGGGCAAGGGCAGGGTGTCGCGCTCGTTCTTCAGCATGACGACGGCCCTGCGCGCGACGTCGCGCGCCAGCGCGTGCCGCTCGGCGACGACTGCCTCGGGCTCCGGTGTTGCCCCACGGCGGTAGGGGTCGTCGAACAGGCCGAGCGCCTCCTTGAGCCGCAACACGCGCCGCACGCATGCGTCAATCTCTTCGATCGTCACCCGGCCCTGCTCGAGCGCGATCGGCAGACCCTTGCGATACGCGTCGGCCATCATGTCGATGTCGACGCCGGCCTTCAGCGCCAGCACCGCAGCATCGACGAGATCGGCGGCGACCCCGTGCTTGATCAATTCCGCGATCGCGTTGTAGTCGCTGACAATGACGCCGTCGAAGCCCATCTCGCCGCGCAGCCAGCCACGCAGCAAGGGGATGTGCGCTGTCATCGGCACGCCATTGAGATCGGTGAAGGCGGGCATCAACGTCGCGACGCCGGCGCGGACGGCCGATGCGAAGCCCGGCAGATACACCTCGCGCAAGGTGCGCTCGGAGATGTCCACGGCGGCGTACTCCCGTCCCGCGGTGACCGCGCCATACGCGACGAAATGCTTCGCACATGCGGCCATCGATTCGGCCGACGACAGGTCGTTTCCCTGGAAGCCGCGCACCTTGGCCTGCGCGATGCGCGCGTTGAGCCAGGGGTCTTCGCCTGGGCCTTCCGCGGTGCGGCCCCAGCGGGGATCGCGCGATACGTCGAGCATCGGCGCGAATGTCATCGCCAGACCTTCGGCTGCGCCTTCGCGCGCGGCTTCGCGCGCCGTGCGCCCCCAGAGGTCTTCGTCGAAGATGCCCGCCTCCGCGAGCGGGATCGGAAAGAGCGTGCGATGGCCGTGGATGATGTCCAGGCCGATCAGCAGCGGAATGCCGAGCCGTGACTTCTCGACGGCCAGTCGCTGCATCTCGTGCACGGGCCCGGCTCCGACCATGTTCAGCAGATTGCCGATCGTGCCGTCGATGATCGACTGCGTGGAGTCCCCCGCGATCACCGGCCCGGTGACCGTGTAGCCGGAGGCAGTCATCGTAAGCTGGCCCAGCTTTTCGGATAGCGTCATCCGGGCCATGAGGGTGTCGATGCGACTCATAGGAGACTTCGAAGCAGAACCCAAGGGAGCCTGATGATGGCATGCTGCGGGGGGCCATCGGTCGCTTGGCGCCGATGACTCTATGAAACCAAACGTGACACACCAAGTCACGAGGACAGGAGGCGTTCGTGTTGAAGGATGACAGGAACCCAGGGGCACTGGCGGCCCTGCCCGATGAAGCCTTGATCGAGGCCGTGCAGCGCCAGACCTTCCGCTATTTCTGGGACGGTGCGGATGCAGCCAGCGGTCTGGCGCTCGACCGCCGCACGCTCGTCGGCCTCACAGGCGAAGACAGGGCCGACGAGCGGGTGGCGATTGGTGGCTCGGGCTTCGGCGTCATGGCCTTGATCGTCGCGGTCGAGCGCGGCTGGGTCACGCGAGACGCAGCCCTGGATCGCCTGCGGCGCATGCTGGTCGCCTTGTTCCGCGCCACGCGCTTCCACGGTGCCTACCCGCACTTCATGGACGGCGCCAGCGGCAGGGCGATCCCGATGAGCCCCAAGGACGATGCGGGCGATCTGGTCGAGACCTCGTTCCTCGTCATGGGTCTGCTGTGCGCGCGCCAGTACTTCAGCGAGGACACGGCTGCGGAGCGCCGACTGCGAAGCGACATCGACACGCTGTGGCACGACGTCGAATGGGACTGGTTCACCCGGGGCGGACGGGATGTTCTGTACTGGCACTGGAGCCCGAACCACGGCTGGGCGATGAACCATCCAGTGCGCGGCTGGGACGAGTGCCTCATGACGTACCTGCTGGCCGCGGCCGCGCCGCGCCATGCGATCGATCCGCGGGTCTACCACAGCGGCTACGCGGCGGGGCGGGGCTTTGTCAACGGCCGGTCGTACTACGGCATCGAGTTGCCGCTGGGCATGCCGTACGGCGGTCCGCTGTTCTTCACGCATTACTCGTTCTGCGGCCTCCATCCGCGCGGCCTGAAGGATCGCTACGCCGACTACTGGGATCTCAACTGCCGCCACCTGCGGATCAACCGCGCGCATTGCGTCGTCAATCCGCACGGCCACCGTGGCTACGGCGAAACGTGCTGGGGCCTGACCGCCAGCGACGACCCCGACGGCTACCTCGCGCACGCGCCGGACATCGACAACGGCACCATCTCGCCGACGGCCGCGCTGGCCAGCCTGCCGTATGCGCCCGCCGAGGTGATGCAGGTGCTGCGGCATTTCCTCACCGTGCATGGCGCGCGACTGTGGAGGGACTACGGCTTCGTCGATGCGTTCTGCGAGCAGCGCGACTGGTTCGCAGAGACCTATCTGGCCATCGACCAGGGCCCGATCGTCGTGATGATGGAGAACCATCGGACGGGCCTTCTGTGGAAGCTGTTCATGAGCGTGCCCGAAGTGCAGGCCGGGCTGCGTGCCCTGGACTTCAGCAGCCCGCATCTCGGGGCGCCTGCACCGTGACCTTCAGCGTGGCGAGCCAGCAAGACCCGGCTTTCGAGTCCTGGCTCGAAACACAGCTCGGCCATTCGACGCGTGGGATGCTGTCCAGCGTCTCGCCGGTGTCGATCGTCAAGCATCGCCCAGGCTTCGGTCAGACCGTGCGTCCGATCGCCGGCGCCATCGTCGCGTCGCCCGTACTGGGCGGCTACGACCCGGACCCGGACTACTTCTTTCATTGGTTCCGCGACTCGGCCGTCGTCATCGATGCACTGCGCCTGCTGTACGTCGACCGACGCGTCGGCGACGAAGCCCTGCAGCATCTGCGCGACTTCACTCGCTTCAGCCTTGACTTGAGCCGACTCGACGGCCGCGCGATGGCCGCGGTGCCGGACCGCAGGGCGCGCGTGATCCCCGAATTCCTGCAGTACCTGCGCGAGGACCTGGACCTCGCGAGCGCCTACGGCGATGCCGTTGCCGCCGAGACGCGGGTGAACCCCGACGGAACGCTCGATGTCGCCCGATGGTCGCGCCCCCAGCACGATGGGCCGCCACTGCGCGCACTGGCGCTTCTGCGCTGGGTGGACGGCGGGCACCTCGACGCGGCCCTGTTGGCGGAGGTCACTGCCCTGATCCGCTTCGACATCGACTTCACGCTGCGTTACTGGCGCGAGCCGTCGTTTGACATCTGGGAGGAGGAAAGCGGCCATCACTACTACACGCTGCGCGTCTCGGCGGCCGCGCTCGCGGAAGGCGCAGCTTGGCTGCAGGGCGTGGGCGACACGGCACAGGCGCAGCGCTGTTGGGAGGAGTCGCGGGCCGTGCTCCGCCTGCTTGACGACTTCTGGGTCAATGAACATGACGACCGGTCCGACGATCGCGACGCGACGCGTGGCTACTACCGTTCACGCGAGCTGGCGGACGGCAGTCCCAGTCCGAAGGCGTTGGACATCGCGGTGATCCTGTCGGCGATCCACAGCCTCGGCACAGAGGTCAGGCATTGCCCGGCCGATCCACGCATGCAGGCCACGCTGGCGCGACTCGACGCGCTGTTCGATGCGATCTATCCGATCAACCACGCCCGTGCGGCCGGCCGTGGCCCGGCGATGGGCCGTTACGCCGCCGACGTGTACTACTCCGGCGGCGCGTACTACTTCTCGACGCTCGGTGCCGCCGAGTTCTGCTTCCGCGTCGCGGCGCTGGGTGGCGATGCACCCCGTTGGCTTGAGCGCGGCGACGCCTACCTGGCCACCGTACGCGCCTACACGCCGGCCAGTGGTGATCTGTCGGAGCAGTTCGATCGGCGCAGCGGCGCGCAGACCTCGGCAAAGCAACTGGCCTGGAGCCACGCCGCGTTCATTTCGTGTGTCTCGGCGCGCCGTATCGCGGCCACCGCTTGTCAGGCGTCGCAGCGGTGATGAGCGCAACGTCGCAGAACGATGTCGAGCCGGTTGCGAGGACCGGCGTCTTCCGTCAGGTTCGCGAGTTGCTCGGCGCCTTGCGAGTGTCGCCGGTCGGGAAAACGCTGGTCGCGCTGATGAGCGGAATCGTCGTGGTCATCGCGCTCACGGCGTATGGACAGCTCGAGCTCAATAGCTGGAACAAGCCGTTCTACGACGCGATCTCACGTCGCGACCTGAGCGACTTCATCGTTCAGGTCGGCGTCTTCGCGGTGATTGCGGGCGTGCTGTTGGTCTTGAACGTCGCGCAGAGGTGGCTCGGCGAAACCTTGCAACTGAAGTTGCGCGATGCCGTGGTCAATGACCTCGTGGGGCTGTGGCTGCACCCGCGCCGGGCGTTCTGGCTTCAGGCCAGCGGACCCATGGGCGCCCACCCGGATCAGCGCATGCACGAAGACACGCTGAAGCTGTGCGACCTGTCGGTCGCCCTCGGCGTGGGTCTGCTGCAGGCAACGATTCTGTTCGGCAGCTTCGCGAGCGTGCTGTGGGTCCTCTCCAAGGACTTCAGCATCTTCTACGACGGCCAGGACCATGTCCTGCCGGGCTTCATGCTGTGGGCGGCGATTGTCTATGCGGTCGTTGGCTCGCTGATGACCTACTGGGTCGGCAACGGCCTGATCCTGCGCAACGCCGAGCGTTACGCGCGCGAAGGCGAATTGCGCTTCTCGCTGACCCGCATCAACGAGCATCTCGACGGCATCTCCCTGGCCGGTGGCGAGGCCGACGAGAAGCGTCGCGTCGCCATGCATTTCGGCGACGTCTTGCGCGCCACATCGCGGGTGGTGCTCGGGCTGACCAACCTGACCTGGGTCACCGCGGGCTTCGGCTGGGTCACCATCATCGCGCCGACGCTGGTGGCCGCACCCCTCTACTTCTCGGGGAAGGTTTCGTTCGGTGGCTTGATGATGGCCGCCGCCGCCTTCACGCAGGCGCAGTCGTCGCTGCGCTGGTTCGTCGACAACTTCAGCATCATTGCCGACTGGCGCGCCACGCTGCTGCGTGTCGCCGACCTGCGTCAGATGCTGGCGTCCGATCTGGAGGCACAAGCGGGCGGCAGCCGCATCGCCTACGAGGAGAGCGAAGCCGGAACCCTCTCGATCGAAGCGCTCGAGGTTCGCGCCTGGACCGGGCACGATCGGCTGGACGCCCCGGATCTCGTCGTGCACCCCGGTCAGCGCCTGTTGATCCTCGGCACGCCGGGCACCGAGAAGACCTTGTTGTTCCGGGCGCTCGCGGGCCTCTGGCCCTGGGGCTCCGGCACCGTGCGCCGGCCCCGCGGCGAGGCGATCCACTACATGCCGCGCGGCACGCCCTACCTTCCCCGCGGCACGCTGGCCGAAGTGCTGTCGTATGCGATGGAGCCGTCGAGCTATCCGAGGGAAGCCATGGTGGCCGCGCTGGCGAGTGTGGGCCTCCAGCGGCTGGAAGAACTGCTGAACAAGACGGGTCGCTGGGAGCGCGAGCTCAGCATGGACGAGCAACTGCGGCTGGGCTTCGCCCGCGTGGTGCTGCAGGCGCCGGCCTGGCTGGTGATGGACGACGCCTTCGGCGCGTTCGACGACGACACGCTCGAATTGATCATCGACGT
Organism: Variovorax sp. J22R115; assembly: GCF_030317005.1. NCBI lineage: Bacteria > Pseudomonadati > Pseudomonadota > Betaproteobacteria > Burkholderiales > Comamonadaceae > Variovorax > Variovorax sp. J22R115. The sequence goes on from NZ_JASZYM010000001.1 coordinate 267,975, forward strand.
GCTGGACAAGCTCGCGCACACGGGCATCGTCCATATCGGCTCAGCCGGACAGGCGCACGACCGGCTGTTCACGCAGGTGGTGCATCTGGTCAAGGCGCCGACCGCCGTGCCCGAGGAGCAGCGCCCATGAGACGCCCTGTGCCAACCCCCCGTCGTGCGCGTCGCGCCCTCATTCGGCTGATTCTTGCGCTGCCCGCGTGGGCCTGGGCAGGGAATTTCGGCTTCCGACCACCGCGCGATCCTGACGATGCCACCGCCGCGGACCTGATGCGAGATCTGGCGCAGCGCATCCTGCCGGTCTACCAGGAGGCGAACACCGATGTCTTCCTTGCCAACGTGACCGCTCTGCAGATCGTCACCGGCGCCTACCGTGCGGCCTACGACAGCAGCAAGTCCCTGCGCAGCCGACGCCAGGGCAAGCCGTTCGACGATCTGACGGAGCGCGCGATCCTCGACGGCATCTATGCGCGTGCACGCGTGCTCGAAGCGGACGAGCGCCTCGGCTTCGCCGAAGCCTATGCGCGCTCGTTCCAGGAGCTGGTGTCGCCGCTCGACAATGCGCAAGCCCAGGTCATCATGGCGCGGCTCGAGACCCCGCTGGCCGTCTACAGAGAGCCACTCCGTCAAGCATTCGATCTCTGGCGCGCGAAGGGCAGCCTCCCGGAGGCCGACGCTGTGGCGCTCGTGCGCACCTGGCTTTCGTACGATTCGCGTCGCAGCTTCGGTTCGCTGCTGCCCGAATTGTTTGCGGCGGAAAACCGCAGCCGCTACGTGGCGCAGGCCGACGTCCGGATTCCCGTGCGTGGGGGCGTCATCCATGCCAGCCTGGTCCGGCCCGGCGGCGCGAATGGCGCCCTGCCGACGCTGCTGCGCTTCACGCTCGATCCCGCCGAGGACGACGCGCAGCGCAGCGCTGTCAAAGGCTACGTCGGCGTCACGGCGTACGTGCGCGGACGCACACCCGAGGGCAGGGGCGCCGTGTGGCCGTTTGTTCACGACGGCGAAGACGCTGCCGCCGTCATCGACTGGATTGCCCGGCAGCCGTGGAGCGACGGCCGCGTCGCCATGCTCGGCGACGGCTACTCCGGCTACGCCGCCTGGGCGGCCGCCCGCAGGAGACCGGCGGCACTCAAGGCCATCGCCACGATCGCGCCGATGGCGCCGGGCATCGACTTCCCGATGGCCGGGCAGATCTTCCGCAACGCCATGGTGCGCTGGGCGCTGGAGCACGCGACCCTCGAGCCGCTGCGGGCCGACATCGACGCCGACGCCGACCCGGACGCGATATGGCAGGCACTCGACGCGCGCTGGTATCGCGGCGATCGCCCGTACTGGGACATCGACCGCGTCCTGCTGGGCAGGCGCAGCAGGCTGATCCGAACCTGGCTGACGCACCCGAGTCACGATCGCTTCTGGCAGAAGTTCCTGCCGTCGGCGGAGCAGTTTGCGCGGATCGACATCCCGGTACTCAGCTTCGCCGGCTACTACGGCGCCGACGCCGGCGCGCTGTACTTTCACCACGAGCATCGTCGCCACCGACCACAGGCCGACACGACGATGCTGCTCGGCCCCTACGACGCGACCTCGATCCGGCTCGGCACGGCGGCAACGCTGCGCGGCTACACGCTCGACCCCGTCGCACGCGTCGATCTGCCCGAGCTGCGCTACCAATGGCTCGACCACATCCTGAAGGGCGCGAACAAGCCTTCTCTCCTGTTGGATCGCGTCAACTACCAGGTGATGGGCGCGGACAGGTGGCGCCATGCGCCGACGCTGGACTCGCCGGAGCGCACCCGTCTGCGCCTGTACCTCGACACCCGCGAGCGCGACGACCCGCACCGCCTGTGGCCATCGCCATCCGAAGGCGGTGGCAGCGCGCGACTCTCGGTCGATCTCGCCGATCGACGTGACGTGCACGTCCCGTGGTCGAACGCGCTGCGCGTGAAGCAACTGCCGACGCGCAACAGCATCAGCTTCGTCAGCGATCCGCTGCCCGAGGACACCGAGATCGACGGCAGCCTGCGCGGCGTGTTCGACATCACGCCCTCGCGGCAGGACGTGGACTTCAACATCTCGCTGTACGAGCAGACGGAGAGCGGTGAATACCAGCTGCTGTTCGAGCCCTACGACTTCCGCGCCAGCTACGCCGGCCATCGCGTGCGCCGCCGGCTTCTGAGGGCCGGCGAGCGTCAGTTGCTTGCGTTCACCGCCGAGCGCGTGACCGCCTGCAAGCTTGCGGCGGGCAGCCGCATCGTGCTGCTGATCGGCCTCAACAGGCGCCCCGACCGGCAGATCAACTACGGCAGCGGCAAGGACGTGAACTCGGAAACCATTGCCGACGCAAGACGGCCTGTGCGCGTGCGCTGGCATGCGCACAGCTACGTCGAGATAACGACCCCTTCGTAGGGCGCCAATACCAGGGGCACTTTGATGAATCCGGCGCGCGCGGCGTCGGTCGATGCCAGCACGATCGACTGGCGCGTTACCAACGCCTTTGACAGTGGCGTCGAGGTGGCGCCGAAGTTCAAGAGCACCACCAGCCGCTGTCCTTCGCCGTTGCGCGCATAGGCGAGCACCTCGTCCCCGGCGTCAAGAGCTTCATAGTTGCCCCGCTTCAGCGCAGGCTGCGCACGGCGCAACGCGATGAGGCGCCGGTAGAGCGCCAGCATCGACCCTGCGTCGTGTGACTGAGCTTCGACGTTGAGCGTGCGCCAGTCGTCCGCCAGGCGCAGCCACGGAGCGCCGGTCGTGAAGCCGGCGTTCGATGCGGCGCTCCACGGCATCGGCGTTCGCTGCGGGTCGCGACCCAGGCCCATGCCGGGTTTGTTCTTCTCGAACGGGTCCTGGACCTCGTCGACAGGGATGGGGACGTCCGTCATGCCGATCTCGTCGCCGTAGTAGAGGGTTGGCGTGCCGCGCAGCGTGAGCAGCAGCATGGCCGCGAGCCGCGCCATCCGCGGCCCGACGCGACTCGCGATGCGGGACTTGTCGTGATTGCCCAGCACCCAGTTCGGCTGGGCGCCGGCGGGCAAGGCGGCCTCGTAGTCGCGCACCAGCCGGTCGATGCGCGCCGCCTGCCACTCGGTCGCGATCAGCTGGAAGTTGAAGGGCAACTGCACGCCTTCGAGCACGCCCTGGGCGTTGAGTCCGTAGTAGGCGACCAGGCGCGAGAGCGGCAGGTAGAGCTCGCCGATCAGCACGCGCGACGAGTGTGTGTCGCTGAACGCATCGACCACGCGGCGCATCTCGACCACGATCTGCTGCACCTCCGGGAGGTCGGTGTTGTAGAGCATCAACCAGCGGTGAAACGGGTCCTGGCCCGGGGTGAAGTCGGGGTTCGGCGGGTTGTCGCGAAACTGCGCGTCCTTGATGATTTGCGAGAGAACGTCAACGCGGAAACCGTCGACGCCGCGCCGAAGCCAGAAGCGCAGCACCTCGTACATCGCGGCTCGCACTTCGGGGTTGCGCCAGTTGAGGTCGGGCTGCTCCTTCAGGAACGAATGGCAGTAGTACTGGCCGGTCGTCGGATCGAGGGTCCAGGCCGGGCCGCCGAAGTTGCTGAGCCAGTTGTTGGGCGGCCCGCCGTCGGGCGCCGGGTCGCGCCACAGGTACCAGTCGCGCCGCGGGTCACTGCGTGCGCTGCGGCTCTGCACGAACCACGGATGCTGGTCGGATGTATGGTTCGGCACGAAGTCCAGGATGACCCTGAGCCCCCGTGAATGGGCATCGCCTACCAAGGCATCGAAGCCGTCCAGCGTTCCGAAGTGTGGGTCGATGCCACAAAAGTCGGAAATGTCGTACCCGAAGTCCGCCATCGGCGAGGGATAGATCGGCGAGATCCACACGGCGTCAATGCCGAGCGAGGCGAGATAGTCGAGCCGCGCGCGGATTCCATCGAGGTCGCCAATGCCATCGCCGTCGCTATCCTGGAACGAGCGCGGGTAGATCTGATAGACGATTCCGTTCTTCCACCACGTGTCGGCCGACATCCCGGTCCTTTCGCCTTCAGTATCGATCGCGTCCATTTTCTCCAGAAAGTGCAGTACATGATCAATAGCCTCCGGTACAAGAACTCCGCCGTGATTGCGTCTCGGTGGAGGCCTTCATGGGCTCCGACGGCCTCATCAAGTCCGAGGACAGTGTCATCAACGGCAGCAACGTGAGGCTGAATTCCGACGGGACCACGGGACCTTCACCGTCTTCTTCGGCTCGAAGGATCTCTGCGGTGACCGACCGAACCGAGTCGAGCCGCCTTGTTGACAGCAGCGCTGATGAACCCAGCGCCGCGTGCGATGGCCTGTCATCAACGAGCACCAAATTGGTCTATCCTGTCCTTCCCATCGTTTCACAGGAGGGTGCGAAATGACGGATCCCACAGCGCCGGCGGGGAACGCTGCCTCTGCGCCGGTTGAAGCGCAGGCCGAAGAACAGGCGATCCGCGAGCGGGTGCGCGAACTGACCGCGCAGATGCTGGCGGGCGGTCGCCTCGACACCGAGGGCGTCAAGGAAGTCGTGCGGACCATGAGCGGCGGCGTGTCGAAGCCGCCGCTTGAGGGCTCGCAGGAACGCGAGGCCTTCGCGGAGGCGATCCGCGGCCTTGATGAGGCGCTGCACGCTTCATCGCTGGCGACCCACGCGGCACTGCAGGCGCTGGCGGCGCGCGGCAAGGAGTTTTCCGACAACGATCTGAAGAATGCGTTCGCGGCCCTGCAGGTACTGCAGCAGGACTACGTCGCGGTCGCCGACCGGATTGCCGATGCCACCACCGGCAACCTGCGCCGTGAACTCGTCGATCTCTCGCTGCACGCTCAGCGTGTCGGCGCAGATGCCGGCGTGCGCTTCGCACAGGTGATGAGCGAATTCGCCAATCGCATCGGCTCGTATCGCGCGGGCTCGGCGCCCGGGATCGACTCCGTGCGCCAGTACGGCGCCAACATGACGATGCTCACCAGCGGGCTGCTTGCCGGATTCGCAGACGCGCTGCGCCAGCAGTCAGAAATGAAGAAAGCGAAGTAGGTCGTGCGCGAGGCCAGTGCGGTGCGTGACCTGCCGCGCCTCCACGAGATCAGCCTGGTATTCATCCGCCACGGACTCGGCGATCTCGTGCGGCGGCTCGGCGTCGCCTCGCTCCTGGAGCGCGCTGGCGAAATACTCCATTGGGGCCAAGTGACGCACAGTGCGCAGCTCGAGCCGCAACAGCGACTGCGTCTCGCTCTCGAAGAGCTCGGCCCCACCTTCATCAAGCTGGGACAGATGCTCTCGCTGCGCGAGGATCTGCTTCCACCGAAGTGGACAACGGAACTCGCGCGCCTGCGCAGTAACGCGGCGCCGGTGCCGTTTGAACAGATCCTGCCGGTGATTGAGCGATCGCTCGGCATGCCGCACGCGGAAGCCTTCGTCGATCTCGAAGAGGAGCCGACGGGGGCCGCCTCCATCGCGCAAGTACATCGCGCGCGATTGCACGACGGCCGCGCAGTCGTGTTGAAGATCCGCCGCCCCGGCATCGAAGCCAAGGTAGAGGCCGACCTGCGGCTGCTGTCGCATCTCGCGCAGTTCGTCGAAAAGGAAGTACCCGAGGTGCGCCGCTATCAGCCGGTGCACGTCGTCGAAGAGTTTCGCCGCTCGACAATGCGCGAGCTGGATCTCGCCACCGAGGCGCACAACATCGAGCGCTTTGAACGCAACTTCCGGGGCGAGCCACACGTCCTGATCCCCCACGTCTTCCCGCAGTGGACCAGCGAAGTGATGAACGTGCAGGAGCACATCGACGGCATCAGCGCCGAGGACCTGGCCGCGGTGGAGCGTGCCGGACTCGATCTCAAGTTGCTCGCAGAGCGCGGCGTTGACAACGTGCTCAAGATGATTCTCGAGCATGGCTTCTTCCAGGCCGATCCGCACCCCGGAAACGTGATCTACCTGCCTGGCAATCGCATCGCGATGATCGACTTCGGCATGACCGGCAGGCTGTCGCTTGGGCGCCGCAATCAGATCATGGATTTACTTGCCGGGATCACGCGCCGCGACAGCGAGCCGATGGTCGACGTGCTGCTCGACTGGGCCGGTGCAGAGGCGGTCGATGAAGAAAGGCTCGCCGCCGACGTCGACGAACTCGTGGCCGATTACGGTGACCTGCCAGTCAAGGACATGCGCATCGGCGAATTGATCGGTCGAATCACGGCGATGCTGCGAACGCACGGCATCGTGCTGCCATCCGACCTCACGCTGATGTTCAAGGCGCTGATCACATTGGAAGGCTCCGGAAGAAAATACGATCCGGAGTTTGTGCTCGCCGACCGGCTGAAGCCCTATGTCGAGCGCGCGCTCGCCGCGCGCTACGCGCCGGCGGAATGGGGGCGCCGTGGTGGCGCGGGCATCGGCCAGTTTCTCGATCTGATGCGAGCCATGCCGCGCGACCTTGCGCGGCTGCTCAAGGATGCGCGCCACGGCCGCCTGCGCATGGATCTCGATCTGAAACGGCTCGACATCTTCGTGCTCAAGCTCGACCGTACGATCAACCGCATCACCATCGGCATCATGACCGCCTCGGTCGTCATCGGCTCATCGATCGTGATGACGGTCACCTCCGGTCCGCAAGTCTTCGGCATCCCGATCTTCACGGTGCTTGGCTCGTTTGGCTATCTGCTCGCATTCGTGAACAGCGTGTGGGTCGTGCTGTCGATTTGGCGTACGCGATCGCACTGAGAGCGGCCAGCTGCTTGGGGCGCGATTGACAGGCAGCTTTGGCCGGCACGATCGATCTATGTCCATAAGGTCGTCGCCGACGATTCCGCGCCCCTTGAAGTTGCCGACGCCCTGTGCTCCACATCTCGTCGGTGGTCAATGAGCCGTCGCCCCGCACGAGATGCGAAATGACGAGTGTCTTTGCTCCGGCAGCGGCCATGATCCTCCAAACGCCCTCGAACACCGTGTGGCTCGAAAAAATCGTCCAAGCGCGATGGAACCACGAATGACTTCATCACTAATGCGAGTCGCAGCACGCCGCCCATGAAGCCATTGCCCTGCTAGTGCTGATCGAGTTGCTCGTCGCCTGCGCGACGCCCTGGGCCACTGAAGCTACAAAGGTTCGACAGATACAGCCAGAGGCATACAGCCCATGCAACTACTTGGTCGTGATGGAAGTCCCGGGTAGCTTCGTCTATTCGAGTCTTCCTGAAGCCAAACGCGACATGCTCGCCACGATTCGCAATGAGACTGCGCGACTGGGGGGAAATGCATACTTCCTTGCGCTCCTAGTTGTCGAACGAGGCTTCAGTCTGCCCCTATGGTCGATCGCCGACCTTTCGCCCCTCACCGTACCAGGGCGCCGCCGGCCAACCAGGTTTTGCCCCGCTCGTACAAGTGATCAACCTCTGGGCCAGTGAGCTGCGGCATGTCCAACTTGACCGTGTAGCCGATCTGCGTTTGGATGTACGCGAGGTGCCGATAACCCTTCGGGAATTTGGCGAGTGCTGCTTGGTCGAGCTCGATTTTTGAGGCGGGGTCGATCGGATCCACTCTGTCTTTTTCATAGATAGGCTGGCGCAACACCAGACCCCATCTGCCGCTACGCTTCTCGACGAAATCGAAAAACCGCCCGGTACAAACTACGTCGCATGGCACATTCTGCACGTTGCCACGCTGTGAAATCGTCATCTTGGTTTGTACGACGGCGCGATCGCCCACAAGGTCGATGGAGGTGCCGCCAAGAAAATGAAGAATGCTGACGCCCTTTGCCCATCCCTCCCGGGTCACTCGAATGAATTCGGCGGCAGGCCCCTGAAACCAAGTGGCCATCATCACTCCGTCGTCGTGCCAGACCGTCGCGAACCGCTCCCAGTCCCCAGCGTCTCGCCAAATTACCCAGTTTTCGACCAAATCGCGAATGGCCAGGCGGTCGAGAGTTTGGGTATCCATGAACTTCTCCAAACGGAAAATCGAATTGACATCAGTTTCTACTCCCTCAGTGGGATTCTCTGCCACAGAGCGGGCATTGGTCAGCGCCAATCTTCACCGCAACGAGGGTATCCATAGCCCCTCCCGCCCTCGCGGCCGCAAACTATCACCGACATATGCAACCGGTGCCTCGCATGAAGGAGATTCGTGTCCGCTGGCGACGCGGTCAGTTCGATCCTGAAGGCCGGGAAGTCACTGGCAGCCTGTGGCATCCCGACACGCCGATCAATCGTGAGATCGCGGAACGGATGGTGCGGGCGGGAGAAGAAGTCTGCGGCGAAGGCTCTCACTGGATCGAGGAGCGCGTGGCATAAACCTTGGAGGGACGCCATGTCGTGGCCTTGTCCATGACGGCCTTTGCCAAAGCCAGGAGTTGTCGAAAAGCAAATCCAACGTGAAGGCTGCCACGTCGTGTCGGGCGATCTGTCCCGGACGGAGCCGTCGTTGGCGGCGCTCCGGGTTCGCCGCCCAGTGCGACGCGCCATGGGAGTGGACAGACGTTGGCACCGGACGCATACTGCCCGCCCTCGCGCGACGAAAGGGGTCGGCATGAAGACAACATCTTGGCCAGGCACCCTGCGCCTCTTGGCATGGGTCTTGAGCATCCTGGTCACGTTCAGCGTGAGTTCATGCGGCGGTGGCGGTGGCGGAGGAGGCTTCTTCCCGGTCACGATCTTGCCCCCCGCAGGGTTGCACTACGAGCGCAATGCAGTCGTCTACGTGGTGGGCGGTCCGATCAAACCGAACGCCCCCAGCCACAGCGGCGGCGTGATTCTTCGCTATGCCGTTGATCCGGCATTGCCCGACGGGCTCCAGATCGACCCGAGGACCGGAATCATCAGCGGCACGCCCCGGGTGGTGGCCGCGCCCGCCCTCTACGCGGTCACCGGCAGCAACTTCGCGGGCTCGGTCACGACCGGCCTGCTGATCGCGGTCAAGGCCAGGGCAGAGCCCCCTGCGAATCTGAGTTTCGAAAACCAGGATGCCATCTACACCATCGGCCAGCCCATCCCGCCGAACCACCCCTCCGTGGAGGGCGGTGATGTCAGCAGCTTCACGGTGCAGCCCGCGCTGCCCGACGGCCTCGTGATCGACCCCCTCACCGGCGTCATCTCCGGCACGCCCAACCGGCTCGCCGCACCGGCGAGCTTCACGGCGACCGCCAGCAACAGCGCCGGCTCGACCAGCACCGTGCTGCAGATCGAGGTCCGCGACCTGCCGGCCGTGGCGCCCACCTCGCTGAGCTACCAGGAACCAAGGGCCCTGTACACGACGGGCAGGCCCATCACGCCCAACCTGCCGCACAGCACCGGCGGCCCGATTGATACGTTCACCGTGACGCCGACGCTGCCCCTCGGACTGAGCATCGACGCCGCCACCGGCGTCATCTCCGGTACGCCGCAAGGCGCAAGCGCTGCCGCCGACTACACGGTGACAGGCAGCAATACGGCGGGATCGGTCTCCGCGAACGTGAATATCGCGGTGGTGCTCGCCGGCACGAGTGTTTCGATCGGCTCCCTGAGCGTCGCGCGCACCAACCACACAGCAACCCTGTTGACGGTTGGCAAGGTGCTCGTCGCCGGAGGGTACGACGACACCATCACCCTGGCATCGGCGGCGCTGTTCGAACCTGCCACCGGCCTGTGGGCGGCAACCGGCTCGATGAGCGCAACTCGCTTCTTCCACACCGCGACCTTGCTGCCGAATGGCCGGGTACTGGTCGCGGGCGGGGAGGACCTCACCGGCGCATTCCGCGCCTCGGCCGAGCTCTACGACCCCGCCACCGGACTGTGGACACCCACCGGCACCATGAGCGTGGCGCGCAGCGGCCACACGGCGACGCTGTTGCCGAGTGGCAAGGTGCTGGTCGCGGGGGGAACCAACGGCGGCTTTCTCGCGACGGCGGAGTTGTACGACCCTGCCACCGGCCTGTGGACGGCCACCGGCAACATGAACACTGCTCGGAGCGTGTTCACCGCCACCCTGCTGACGGATGACCGGGTGCTGGTCGCGGGAGGAACGAACGGCAGCCCCCTCGCCGCGGCGGAGCTCTACGACGCCGTCTCCGGCCAGTGGACGCCGACAGCGTCCTTGCTCGCCGCTCGCCTGACCCATACCGCCACCCTGCTGCCGGACGGAACGGTGCTGGTGGCGGGAGGAAACGGCGGCAACGCAGGCGGTGGCTCTCTCGCCACGGCGGAGCGCTACAACCCCACCTCCGGCGCCTGGACGGCCGCCGGCTCCATGAGCACCGGCCGCACCGGCGCCACCGCGACCCTGCAGCTTGATGGCCAGGTACTGGCCGCGGGGGGGTACAACAGCAGCGGCATCACGCAGACCTCGACGGAGCTCTACGACCCCACCAACGGCGTCTGGACGGCCTCGGGCGCCATGATCGCCGCACGCTATTTCCACACCGCGACCTTGTTGCCGAGTGGCAATGTGCTGCTCGTGGGGGGAGCCAACGACGTCAGCTCCCTGGCCACAGCGGAGTTGCATGTGCCGTAGGGCCGTTTGAGCGCGGTGACCCTTCGCAAACGGGCCGCACCGTCCGTCGTCGACACCGATTGGCGGCAGGTATGCGGGCAAGACCGGTCGGCCGGAGGCTCATGCGCGACTGACCGGTCATGGCCGCGAGCACCAATTCACGGCCGTGCCTGACAGCTGACCTTCGGCGTGGTCTCCCGGTTGGCCAACGACTGCTATGGCGAGTTTGGCGAACAGGCAGTCCCGGCCAACACCGGACCTTCGCTTTGGCCGTTCGACTGAGGCTCGGTGGACATCCTTTTCAGATTTGGTATGTGTCTGGTGGCCGCGTGAAGGTGGCGTACCAAACGCTTACGATGTAGCGGTTGGCAGCGTGAAACTGACCATTGCGCCTCCTCCATCGCGATGCGCCGCCCATAGCGTGCCGCCGTGCGCCTCGATCAGCTTGCGGCAGATCGCCAAGCCGACGCCGAGGCCCTTGGACTTGGTCGAATAGAAGGACTCGAAGATCCGCTCCAGGTCGCCTTCCGCGATGCCGATGCCGCGATCGGCGACCTGCACCACGACCTCGTCGCGCTCGTTCAGGCTGAGATCGACCGTGATGTCGCGCTCGCCGCCCGGCGGCGCGGCCTCGATGGCTTCCATGGCGTTGCGAAGCAGGTTGAGGATGACCTGCTGCAAGTGGATCTCGTCGATCACCACCAGCGGCAGCGGCGGCTCCTCCCCCAACCCGATGTCGATGTCGCGCAACGCGCAGTCGGTCTTGACCATGCTCATGCACCCGTCCACCGCCCGTCCGATGTCGATCAGCTTCGGCTCCAGCTCATGCCGCTGAACCATGCTGCGCATGCGAGCCACGATGTCGCCCGCGCGCGTGGCCTGCCCGATCACCTTGTCGATGAGGCCGCACAGCCGGACGACGTCGGGCACCGCTTCCTTGGCACACCGCCGCGCGGCGAGCGCGTAGTTCTCGATCGCGCCGAGCGGCTGGTTGATTTCGTGCGCCAGCGCGACCGACATTTCGCCCGCCGTGTGGACCCGCACCAGATGCGCGAGCTGTTCGCGCCAGTGCGCGGCTTCGACCTCCGCCGCCATCTTCCGGCGCTCCGCCGCGTCGCGCGCATGCAGGTTGGCGAAGACCTCGGCCAGCAGGCTCACGCCGGGCGTCAGCACATCGGGCCATTCGTGTTCCAGTTCGATGCTAGCCAGGGTAAGCGCCCCTGCAATGCAGCCCTCCACCGTGATGGGCACCGCGAGGAGGGACCGTACGCCGATCTGACGCAAGGTCGCGGCGTCTGCCTGCCCCTCTGCCGGAAGCTCCGAAAGGTGGGCGATTCGTACGACGCTACCACCGGCGAGCAGTGAGTAGACCCATGGCAGTTCGACCGCCTTCCCGTCCGCGGCGGGCCCTTCGAAACCGTCCGCGTACCACTGCTGCGTCAAACCGAAGGGGATGCCGACGCCACGGTGCCAGAGCGCCACCCGCTCGGCGCCGATGAACTCGCCGATCTGCCGAAGGCCGAGGGCGATCCCGTGGTTCTCTTCTCCAGGCCCCGTCAATACGAGGGACGCAAGAACGCTGCTCGCCAGCCGTTCGAAGCCGATTGCCAGGTCGAGTTCCTCTTGGGCGCGCTTGCGCCCCAGAGCGCTGCCGAAAATCTGCGCCAGCAAGCGCATGCGAGCAACCAGGTGGTTCGACCAACTGCGCTCGCTGTGAACACAGCCGAAGTTGAGAGTGCCATGCAATTGCCCCGCCACCACGATTGGCATCATGACGTGGGATTTCAGTCCGATCCGGCGCCAGGTCTCCTTGTCGACGCTTGCCTCCGGTGGCAAGTCATCCAGGCGGGAGAAGACGATGGACTCGTTGGCCATGGCCTTTGCTAGCGCCCACGGGTTCGTTTCGCGCGCCGACGGGAACCTAGGCACTGGGTCCACTCCCTCGATGGCGAAGGAGTGGGTCACTTCGGCCCGGCCAGTCAGAGGAAAAAGGCGATTCAAAGTCGATCTATCGATCCCCAGGGCAAAAACGACCTGCGCCAAGGCCTGGTCGATGGCCCGGTCAATATCCCGTGCAGCCAGCGAGATGAAAGCAACCGACAGCTCCGAGAGCAGGCGCTCAAAGCTTAGCTGTTCCTGCAGCGCTGCGTGCACGGGAAGCGAAGCCACGCCGACGGTCACGGAAAGTCGGGGTGGATAATTCGATGCAGCGTCGTCCATGACGTCTTCAAGAGGTGGTTGAATGAACCTGCTTCGAACAACTTGGTGGGCGTTTGCAGCATTCATGTGCGGCTGGATCGGCCCGTCTGCGCTCGCCCAGGCCCCTGACCCCGGCCCGGCTAAGATTCTGGTTGCTTTCGAAGGCGGCGCAGCCAGAGCGGTGGGTCTCCATTTCGCAGAGCGGACAAGCGAGTTGCTCAAGCGACCGGTGCTCCTCGAAGAAAAGCCTGGGGCCGGGGGTCGCATTGCGGCCATGGCGCTTAAGAATGCCGTACCTGACGGTGCAACCGTTGCGATGCTCCCTATCGCCATACCGGTCTTGGCGCCGATGACCTTTAAGGATGTGCAATACGACGCAGTGCATGACTTTGCCCCAATCTCGCAGGTCGCAAGCTATCGCTTCGCCTTTGCCGTTCCGGCCGATCACCCCGCGAAATCGTTTCCTGACTACGTCGCCTGGCTGCAGGCTCATCCGACGCAAGCGTTCTACGCGACGCCTGCGGCGGGAGGTCTCCCTCACTTCCTCGGCGTCCTGACCTCAAGGGCGGTCGGCATTGACATGACCATGGTCGCCTACAAGGGATTCGGACCCATGTCGATCGACCTTGTCGGCGGCACCGTGCCCGCCGGAATCTCGGTGACATCGGACCTGATTGAACTGCACCGGGCTGGGCGGCTTCGTATTCTCGCGACATCGGGCGTGAGTCGGGAGCCTCAGCTACCCGACGTGGCGACTTTTGTTGAGCAAGGCTACCCTGCGGTGCAGGCCAGCGGCTGGGTCGGCGTCTTTGCACCCGCCAAAACCCCAAGGCTTGTCATCGATCAATGGTCGGCTGCGCTGATGGCGGCCCTTCGTTCGCCACAGACCCGGCAAAAACTCATCGAATTCGGTTTGGATCCGACCGGGACTACTCCGGAGGAGTTCGCGGCAATCGTCGCCGGCGACATCGCTCGCTGGGCACCCATCATCAAGGCATCGGGCTTCCGCGCTGACTAAGGGAACGTCCGTCCCCGACTCGCGAATTGTCGCCTTCCCACCCACGTATGGCCCATCCGTGGCTGCCGAACAGTCTCTTGTGGGCATTCATACTTGTCGCAGCCTATTGGGCCACAAAACTAGTTCTGGGCCAAAAAGCACAGTAGCGTCGCCGGGCTGAGCCCACAGGCAATCAAGGTCTGCTTCGGAGCGCCCGCGTACAGCCGGTACGGGCCCGGAGTTCCACTCCGACTGATTGGATAGCTGCCATTCGATGGGCCTTGATCGCAGACGCGGGGTCCAGCTTGATCGACGGCAACGGCTATGTCTGCACCCCCTTGAAACCGGCCGTCGATGCTGAAATCTCCATGGCATCGGGATGACAGGAATCCGGTTAACAGCGTGAGGTCGCTATGCGGCAGGGAAGGTCCGCACTGCACACCTGCAGTACGACGTCGGCTGCCGTAAGGCAGGGTAGGGCCCGAAGCGGCTGTACGCCCAAGCTCGGAAGCAGCCATTCGATGCCCTCGCCGAGCGCCGTTTCCGGCGTGCGCGTCGAAGGCGCGCTCAATGTTCACTGGGTGGCTCGGCGTCTATGGCCTTCATCACAAGATTTGCCATTACTCGTTCTTCCTCGCGCGGGCTCTGCTGCAAGGCTGCTACTGTGCCGCGCCTATCTTGCATGGCTTCGTCTTGGCTGGCCTTGAGTTTTCCTTCAAGTCTCTCAATCGGAATCTCAATTCCCACGATAGCGCCAAGCAGCTTGTCGACGTATGAAGCGGGGGCGTCGGAGAGCCGCCACGGCGCCTGCTGCCCAACCTCATGAGCGTCGGTGAGCCGGTTCAACATATCCAGTAGCCAACCGCGTTCCTCGACAGCGCGCGCAACACCGTGCGCATGAGCGACCGCATAGTTCCACGTGGGCACGACCATTCCATGCTCTTTTTTGCCCGGATACCACCGCGGCGTGATGTATGCCTGCGGTCCTTGGAACATCACGAGCGAAGAGGCATCGCTGCTCAGTTCGCGCCACACGCCGTTGGCTCGAGAGACGTGGCCAATCAGGGTGCCGAACGCCCCTCTGCTTCTGTCTAGCAAGAAGGGAACATGGTTGGCGACCAGGGCGCCGCGGGCCTGGCAAACCCATGCTCCAAGGGGATGTGACTCCATAAGCGCGAAGACGGCTTCTCGATTTGTCAGTTGGTGATGCTTAGAAACGTACATGTCATTCCACAGAAGCGTTGACCTCTGAGCTCAGAAGCCCGCGAAGACTCGACTTGCCAAAAGCGCCGCCAACACCATCATGGTCAGGCCAATCAAACCGTCCAGCATCTGCCATGCTCGCGGCCGAGCGAACCAGGGTGCGAGCCAGCGCGCGCCATAGCCCAGAAGTCCAAACCAGAGCATGCTGGCCGTGCTCGCGCCGGCGACGAACCATCCACGTAGTGCCCCGGGCTGCTGCGCGCCGATGCTACCCACCAAGAGCACGGTGTCCAGGTAGACATGCGGATTGAGGAGAGTGAAGGCAGCGGCCTGCGCCACGGCCGCACCCCGGCCAAGGGCCGTATTCCCTTCCGCCGCCCGCAGTCGATGCGGATGGCGTGCGCGGCGGAGCGCCTGCACTCCATAAACTGCCAAGAAAACAGAGCCGACCAGTGCAAGCGCTCGTGCCAGCCCGGGACGGTCACCCAAGGCCTGCGCCATGCCCAAGACACCCGCAGCAATAAGCGCCCCGTCTGCTACCGCGCAGAACAACACAATGGTTCCAACATGCTCGCGGCGCAGCCCCTGCCGCAGGACGAAGGCATTCTGAGCGCCGATGGCAACGATGAGCCCCAGGCTGAGGGCTACACCCTGGATGAATACGGGAAAGGCCAGCGAAGCGGGGTCTGAATTGAGCATGGGTGAAGCTTGCCCGCATGAATAAATGAAGACAAACTATCTTTCCTAAAGCTGCTTTAGCGAAACTAAACTTACTCTATGTTGGACTATTCGGCGTTGTCCGCACTCTCCGCAGTCGTGCGAGAAGGAAGCTTCGAGCGCGCAGCCCGCGCCGTGAACGTGACGCCCTCGGCCATCTCACAGCGCATTCGACTATTGGAGGACCGTATCGGTTGCGCGCTGGTCGTGCGTGAGCAGCCGTGCCGCGCTACCGAAATCGGCCGCCGCCTATGCCAGCATGTGGACCGGGTTCGTCTGCTGGAACAAGACCTCGAAGGAGCCGTTCCAGCGCTGGCGCCGGAGGGGATTGCACGCGTGCCATTACCCGTCGCGGTCAACGCCGACAGTCTGGCAACATGGTTTGCTCCAGCCGTTGCCGCATTCGCGTCAGCAGCGCCTGTGCTCATGGAGATAGCCGTGGATGACCAAGACCACACGGCAGGATGGCTGCGCAGTGGCGCGGTACTGGCCGCCGTAACCGGCAGCAGCCGTGCCCCCGCCGGATGCAACAGCCGACCATTGGGTTCGATGCGCTATTTGCCTGCTGCCAGTCCGGAATTCATGGCCCGTCATTTTGCCGACGGCGTCGGAGCGGGCAGTCTGGCCCGCGCGCCCAGCCTGGTGTTCAACGCAAAGGATGAGTTGCAAGCCCAGTGGGCGCAGCGCTTATGCCATCGGCACGTCGAGCTACCCCGTCACATCCTCCCCTCGACCCAGGCGTTTGTGACGGCAACTTTGGCCGGTATGGGATGGGGGCTCCACCCGCAGGCGTTGATTGCGCCGCACTTGAAAGACGGGTCGCTTGTCGAACTGGTACGGAAAACGCCTCTGGACGTTCCTCTGCACTGGCAGCATGCCCGTGCGGCCTCAGCGCTTCTTGATGGCTTGACCAAGCAACTTGTCGCAGCCGCCCGGCGGGCTCTCTTGCCGACCTGAGCCAGGGGCATATTTGCCTGCGCACCGTCGCACTGCCTTGAGTGCAGAACGTCCGCTATGTGGCGACTTGCCCCGCTTCACCGAATGTCGGGTCATGGCCGGGACTGCCTGTTCGCCAAACTCGCCTATAGCAGCCCTTGGCCAACAGCGCGAACATGCGAAGGTCAGCTTCCAAGCGCGCCGCGAACTGGTACTCGCGGCCGTGACCCGACATTCATCGATGGGGCCCAAATTTGCTTCGTAAGCCGACGTTCGCGTCGCGTTTACAAGAATCTGGGTGCGGGTTGAACTGTTTCTCGTCGCCCGGGCGCAGGACCCGCAGCAGTTTCCAGCCGCGGCGCGGCTCATGCTCATGACATGCCCGGACGGCGCGGTCGGCGGAGCAGGTGGGCTTTCTGCGTTCGGCACACGGGCACGTGGAACGCCTGCCCCGCGACCGAAGCGCGGTGCGCAGCAGTTCCAACTCTCAGCCGCCGTGGGTTGACCGGCAAGGGTTTGAGGGGCGCGGCGCCGTGGTCGACGGGTTGGCTGCATGAACGGTGTCTTGGCTTGGGAGAGATAGGTCCCGCGCCACGCTTCGACCAGCCCTTTTGAAGGCTTTCCGGCGAGGCATACCGGCCTCGTCCTACGACTTTATGCCTCACTTGGCGGCGAAATGTGCTTTATTCACATTTCGAGGACACAGCATGGCGCGCGTTCGGAACGAGGACGATGAGGACTTCTGGGGCCGGCCAAGCGTCGAACAACGGCTCGTGCTGCAACGCGCGCAGCGCAGGTCACGGGAGGCCGAAGGCTGGCGCCGCAATTTCGTGGGCATGTTGATCTTCTGCGCGCTCGTGCTGGTCGCGTTGGCATTGTGGCGCTGAGATGGCGCGGCAGACGATGAACTCGCCGGCTTGGCATGTCCCGCAGAAGTCCTAAGCCCTGTCGCCTCGGCAGGACGGGGATCCTTCCGCTGCACACACGATGGTGTGAAGTTGATGCGCCTCGATGATTTCAACGGCATCCTGGTGGGCGGCAGGCGTTACCGGCCCGGCGTGCCGCAGCGCGCCATCGGCGAATCGTTCGATCCCTTGTGCCTCGGGCCGGGACAGCGTGCAGCAAAACGTGCGGTCGACATCATGGGCGCGCTGATGTTCTTCGTCCTGTTTGGCCCGCTGTACCTGTTGGTGGCCCTCGCCGTGCGTATGGAAGGCAGGGGCGCGGTCCATTTCTGGCAGACCCGGCTAGGACAGGATGGGCGGGCGTTCCGGTTTTACAAGTTCCGCTCGATGGTGGAAGACGGCGATGCGCTGCTCGAGCGACATCTGGCACACGATGCGGCCGTGCGCGCACAGTGGCAAAAGTACCAGAAGCTCGACAACGATCCGCGCATCACGCGCGTGGGTCGGCTGATCCGCAAACTCAGCTTGGACGAACTGCCGCAGTTCTTCAACGTGTTAAAGGGCGAGATGAGCCTGGTCGGTCCCCGCCCCTGTATGGTCCGCCAACGCAGTCTGTATGGCGCCCGCTGGGTGCACTATTGCCGCATGCGTCCCGGCATTACAGGGTTGTGGCAGGTGAGTGGCCGAAACCGCCTACCCTATGAGGAGCGGGTTGCACTCGACGCCCGCTATGCGGCCGAGTGGTCTCTCTGGCTGGACGCCAAGATACTTGCGCGCACGGTATGGGTGGTCTTGAGCGGTGACGGATCCTCGTGATGACTGCGTCCGTCGCCAAAAGTCGCAACTCGAGGAACCTGGATCGGGCGCGGCTCTGATAGCTGCCGTTTACCAGCGGAATGCGTTCCGACTTGTATGGACCCTGCGCCTTTTGCAAGGCTCTTTTCAGTGTCGTCAAACGGTCTGCATGCATGTATACGGCTTGCTGGTGGGCGCGTCGAAACGTGTCCGCAGCCTCGATGAGATCCGCACGCCCTGTCCTCAGTAGATTGACGGCTTGAGCCCGGAGGTACAGCCGGCACGGAATGCAGGCTTGTGGGCGTTGGTCCAACCAGTTCTTTCATCACTTCCTAAAGCTTCGCAACCAGTGCTGGGTGTGATTTTCCCTCCCTGAATGATGAAGTACTTGCCGTCGACCAGTTCAGCGCGTTACGGCGCTCGGGCGATAAGGCGTGTCGCTGCTCAAGAGTGCCTGGATTACCCGCGCATTCTTGTTGGAAGCGCCACTGCCGCGCGGTTGTAGCCGCGTCGCGCAACCAGTTCCTGCAGCCATCGACTCTGCACGTCGGTCTTGCCGACCGCATAGCGCAACACCGCCCGAGCGCCGTGGATCAACAGGGTTCGAAGGTACTTGTCGCCTCGCTTGCTGGTGCCCCTGAGCTTGTGACTTGCCACCCGACGAATGCTGCCTCGGAACCAACCTCAGCCAGGCCGACAAATGTCGGCCGTTCTTGAACTCCTTGCCGGCGCGCTGAGCTGCATCAACGCGTCGCCATACGCACAAGCCGGGCCGCCTCTTCGGCGCGCGCGTCGTCAACCTCGCGCAGCACGCCGCGGACGTCCACCGGCCCACTCGGACGCGCGAAGCTGCCGGTCAGCGCCGAGCCAGCGTGCAGCTCGCCACGCTCGTAGAGGTTCCATATTTCCTCGCCGTACCTGGTGGAAAGCAACTCGGGCGCGACCTGCCCGAAGAAGTCCGCGAGGTTCGCCACATCCCGCAGCAGCATCCGCCGCGCGTGGTTGTTGCCCGCGGCATCGACCGCCTGCGGCAAGTCAATGATCACCGGGCCGTCGGTGGCGAGCAATACGTTGAACTCAGACAGGTCGCCGTGTACCACACCGGCGCACAGCATGCGAACAACTTCCACCAACAGTGTTGCGTGGTGCAGCCGCGCGTCCTCTGGCGTGAACACAACGTCGTTGAGGCGCGGTGCGGCATCGCCCTGCGCGTCGGTGACCAGCTCCATCAGCAGCACGCCGTCGCAGAAGTTGTGGGGCACCGGCACGCGCACGCCGGCCGCGGCCAAGCGGTAGAGCGCGTCGACCTCGGCGCTTTGCCAGGCCGCTTCGGTGGCCTGCCGGCCGAACTTGGTGCCCTTGGCCATCGCGCGCTGAAGACGCGTGTTCTTGACTTTGCGGTTTTCGGTGTAGTCGACGGCTTGTCGGAAACTGCGCTGGGTGGCTTCCTTGTAGATCTTGGCGCAGCGCGTCTCGTCCCCGCAGCGCACCACGTAGACCATCGCTTCCTTGCCGCTCATGAGCTGGCGAACCACGCTGTCGATCAGTCCTTCGTCGATGAGTGCCTGTAGTCGAGGGGGTGCTTTCATGGCGCATTCTGCCTGTCTGCCGGTTGGCCTCGCGAAGGGGGCCGATGCTAACTGCAGCGGCAAGCGCAAGAAGATGCAGATCGTCTGGAAGAAGGGGCATTCCAGCCGACCCGCTCGGGCGCTGGCCCGAATCGGAGCTGCTCTTCAGGTGTGACCAGCTGCCAGGGGATTGCGCCAGGGGAGGGCAGTAGCGCCCGATGCTACAGGTGGACGATGAAGCGTCGTCATAGCGCCCATTCGGGTCCAGGGGCGAGTGCTCCTTGGTCGCCAGACGCCCCACGCAGATGGAGCGCGCGCTATGCTTTGCGCGGGATTTCCACTCGCCATCCAACGAGGAGAAATGCATGAAGTCACACCGCTTCACGACCCGCAATGGGACGGAACTCGTCTTCTCGGCCCTCGGATTGGGTACGGCACCCATGGGCGACCTGTACGAATTGCTCGACGAGAAAAACTGCATCGTCACCGTCGAACAGGCGTACGCCAGTGGCGTGCGCGTGTTCGACACCTCGCCGCACTACGGCAACGGGCTGGCCGAAGCGCGCGTGGGTGCAGGCCTGCGCCACCTGCCACGCAAGGATGTGATCGTATCGACCAAGATCGGCCGGGTCATGGACGTCTTTGCCAAGCCGCCGCCGAAGAACCCCGATGTTTTCTCGCCGGGCTTTGCTGGCGGCCATCCGCATGCGCCGCGCTTTGACTATTCCTATGACGGCACGATGCGCTCGGTCGAACAGTCCTTGCTGCGCACGGGGCTGGACCGCCTGGACATCCTGTTGATCCACGATTGCGACGTGTGGACGCACGGCCCGGTCGATGCGCCCGTGCGCTTCAAGGAGGCGATGGAGGGCGCCTACAAGGCGCTTGACAGGCTGCGCAGCGAGAAGACCGTGGCGGCCATCGGATTCGGCATCAACGAATCCGACGTTTCGGTGAAGTTCGCGCAGGCCGGCGACTTCGACGTGGCGATACTGGCTGGCCGTTACTCGCTGCTGATCCAGAACGGGTTGGACGAATTCTTGCCGCTGGCTCTCGAAAAGAACATCGGCGTCATGCTGGCCGGTGTATTCAATTCCGGCATCCTCGCAACCGGCGCCGTGCCCGGGGCCAAGTTCGACTACGGGCCTGCGCCCGAAGACATCATGGACCGCGTGCGCAAGATCGAAGCGATCTGCGCCACGCATGCCACGCCGCTGCGCCGCGCCGCGTTGCAGTTTGCGATGGCGCATCCTGCGGTCGTGACCGTGCTGCTGGGCGGTGTGACGCCACAGGAGGTGCTGGCCAACTCCGCCGATGCCGACCATGCCGTGCCGGCGGCACTGTGGTGCGCCCTCCAGTCCGCCGGCCTGCTGAATCCGGCCGCGCCGGTCGGCTGAGCTCATCAAGGTCGACAAGACTATGTGCGCTTCCTGATTCTTTCTGGCGCCAGCACCATGAAATCCATTGTTTTAGGGTCGGCAGGGATCGCAATCTGTGGGACAGGCGCTGGCAGTTCACCTCGACGTGAAGGCCCTCACGCGAGACCGTTGGGCGATCGAAGCACGCCCGCGACTCAAGGTCGTGACCCTAGCACCATGCAACATCTATTCGCCGAACTGATAGATCTGCACTCCTACCTGGCTCAAGCACCTTGGCGCTCGCGGAGTTGTCGCTCGGCTCGCTTATCACAAGACGGGGCTACCTTCGGGGTCTTGTGGTTGCTGTGACTGACCTGCGTGGGCGCGTGGTTGAATGTGATGAGGCAAATCCTTGGAGCGAGCAGTGGCGTCAACAGATCCCGACAACATACTCTTCTTCATCCCGGACATCAGCGGTTTCACGAAGTTCGTGACCGAGACCGAGGTGAGCCATAGTCAGCACATCATCCAGGAGTTGCTGGAGTTGATCGTGGACGCCAACCAACTCGGGCTGGAGGTTGCCGAGTTTGAAGGCGATGCGGTGCTGTTTGTTCGTCCCGGCGCGCCGCCGTCGCTGGACGAGCTTCTGGCGCAGGCACGGAAGATGTTCGTGGACTTCCATTCGCATATCAAGCGGATCGAGATCCTGCGCACCTGCGCCTGCGGCGCCTGCTCCAACGTCCATTGCCTGTCGCTCAAGTTCGTCGCGCATTTCGGGCCGGCCAGGACCATGCAGGTCAAGGGACATTTGAAATTCATTGGCAAGAGCATCATCGTCGCGCACCGGCTGTTGAAGAATCAGGTGCCCGAGTCCGAGTACCTGCTGGTGAGCGAGGAGACGCTGAACCAGCTGGCCGACGGCACTGCGACGGCCTCGTCGTTCGAGTGCGGCAACTGCAGCTACGACGAAATCGGAGAGGTCGCGTATCGACACCATTCGATGGCGCCGTACCTGGCCGAGGCGAATGCTACGGTCACCGGATCCCTCACATGAAAAGCGCTTCACCACGCGCGTGATCGGGAGGGGGCTCGGCCTGCACCAGCGGTTGGAACTGCGCGCCGCATTCGCCCACCCACTGCGCGAGCGTTGAACGGGCGATCAAGTGGCCAGCGCGCTTGAAGAAAGCTTCCTGGCGGTACAGCGGCACGTGGTCCAGGGACTTGGCTACCAGCACCTGGGGCCAGAACGAACCGCCCAAGCTGTCGCGGATCTTCGTTGCATAGGATCGACTGGCAAGTTCGGGATCCTCGGGGCCGGTCGGCAGCGCCAGAACCGGCGCTGTCTCCGGAGGGACGCCCCTTCCCGTGCCGGTGACAGTCATGAGGTTCGTGCCGACGGGTCAAAAGCAGGCCCGCACAAGGCGGGCCTGAAGGGGTTGGTCCTTGATGCCTACCCAGGGAGAAACCATACCTTCAGACTACTCGCTTCATAGCCACTCACAAGTCCGCCAAAGGTTCGCGCAGGCGGAACTATTTCACGAATTTGGTTGCGGTTTCGCAGACCAGGTGTCTTTCGCTTATCCACGAGGCCCGTGGACAGACCTGTGGACAAGAGCGCGCGAAGCTTGGGGAAGCCACTCCAGAGTGGCCTCGCGACGCGATGCCTCCAAAACAGGCACCGCCGTTCGTTTCTCGGAGGATGGCAGACCGGTTCTCTGTTCGCGGAGTCAAGTGGGCAAGGCCAACTGCAACTCGGACAGAACCAATGCTTGCCGCCCTTCCCGCGACTCGTCCATTGGGGGCCTGACCAGGACCTGACTCTCTTTGTAAGGCGACGGTATTAAGCTATTCCTCTCGAATCTCACTCACAGCAATTCCCATGACTCAGACCTACGCCCAGATTCAAAAGCAGATCGCACAGCTTCAGAAGACTGCTGATGCACTTCGCGAGAAGGAGGTGTCGGGCGTTGTTTCGCGCATCAAGGAGGCGATCGTCCACTACGGCCTGACTGCGCAGCAGCTCGGGTTCGGTCATACCGCGCCGAAGGCCGGGGCGCCGATCGGAAAGGCGAGTGATAAGAGACCTCGCGCCGCGAAGTACAGCGATGGCAATGGCAACGCCTGGGGCGGAATGGGCAAGCGTCCACAGTGGCTGCGAGACGCTTTGGATGCCGGGCGGACCTTGGAGGAACTCCGAATCGGCACGGTCGTGGAGGCGGTTGCGAAACAACCGGGGAAGCAGAAGAAGCGACGGCCCTCCACGCTGCTCTACCGGGATGGAGCCGGAAACTCGTGGACTGGCCGTGGACCCCAGCCTCGCTGGATGAAGGAGGCGATCGCAGGCGGAAAGACTCTCGAGGATCTGAGAGGCTGAGAGGCTGAGAGGCGAAAGCGGTTGGACCTGCGATAGCGCGATCGCCGGAGGTGAGGGGGCCCGGGTCGGCTGTGCTCGCTGCGCCAAGTTGGGCGAAAGGACTCCTTATCCGTCCTGATCCATGCGTAGCCGGGGTCGCTGGGGGGACGACCGCATTTGAGCTCAACCCGAGCGCGCCTGTTGTAGCGATGCCTGAAGCTCCGCAGGTGCTGACCGAATTGCATCAATGTCAAGCCGCAAATGGGTGATGAGGCAATTTCGGCTGGACCTCAAACTGGCTCGCCACCACCTTGAGGAGTCAGCATGACGCATCGATCAGCACTCGTCGCTATGGGACTCTCGGTTGCTGCAGGTCAGGCCTTGAGTCAGGATGTGCCGCTGACTGAGCAGGACATCTTGACTCAGATCGTCGGCAAGACGATCGAATGGAAGATGTTCGACGGAAAGATTGTCAACGTCGCACTCACACCGACCGGTAAGGCCACGGTTTCAGGCGCGTACAACGACGTGGGCAAATGGCGTATGGATGGGCCAGGAGGCTACTGCACCACGTGGAACAAGGCCCCCATGAATGAGTCCTGCGTGAAGGTCGTCAGGCGCGAGGGGGTCCTGGTCTCCCTCAGAGAGGGCGCAGTGCGGGCGACCGTGGTGAGCGCGAAGTAGCGTTCACTGCGCGTTGGGCGCTGCGGTTGCATTCCGACCGGCATGCGGCCGGGGGTCGGGGCAATCGAAAAAAATCCCCTCCCGCGTCAGGCTCAGGCACAGGGTCTCTGCGCTCAGCGAATGTGAATCAGGGTCGCGCCGTCGCGACTGGTGCACTGCCAAACCTTCCGATCCGGTTCAGGCGTGACGGTTGGGATCAGGGTGAAGCTGGCGTTCGACCCGCTGGCCGTGGGCACGTAGCTCATGCCGATCTTGATGTCGCCCCGCTGGGTGCCCACGACCCGGCAGTCGTTCTCCGCCACGTAGCCTTTCCAGGCGCGGCGGTTCTCCATTCCCTGCACGATCGCCCAGGCGCATGCGATGACGGTGATCAGCACGAACACGCCAGCAATGACGAAAGGTCCGTAGCGGTCGAATCGGGAATCGGGCGTGCCCATGCCGGGATGGTAGCGGGATTGCAAAGGATGGCTTACTCACCCCGCATGACGCGCACGTTCCCGTCGGGCGGTGCGGACATCTGCACCGGCAAGGCGCCCATGATGGAAAACCTTTACCCCTGAAGACCGATTCCGCAGCGCCGCCCCTGGCGCTTCTGCGATCTATCACCATCTGTCCAGCGACCCGGCCTGTGCCGGTCCCTGGGGCTTCGATCGCGGGCGCTTCGACGCTCGATGAGAAGCGCAATCAGTCAGGGTGCAACGGACGCAACGGGACGTGTCCGAGTGGGGTATTCACATCGAAAGGTAAGCGAACATGCTTAGAGGACCGGCGGCCGCGATTGACCCTGACAATTGACGCGATGAATAAACTGGTGCCTCGCGCTCTGCTTGCCCTGTCCCTTGGCTTGGTCCTTTCCTGCGGTGGCGGGGGCGGCGGAAACGGTGGCGCGGCATTCGTTGGAACAAGCGACCCCGTCGTTGCCCAGAGTTCGGACACGAGCTCGCCGATCGAGTTCGGATTCAAGGGCGTCGATGCGGGCGGCGGCGCGGGCGACGGAGCGGCCGGCTCGAGCGGCGGGCCTACAGCATCCAGCACGGCTTCAGCCGGGGACAGTGCCGGTGTGGGGTCTGGCGGCACTGGGGCCACTGCGTCCGGAGGCGACAATTCTGGCGTTGGTTCAGGCGGCACCGGGGCCACGGCATCGGCAGGCGACAGCGCCGACGCGGGCGTTGGCGGTGTGGGGGGTGTGGGCAGCATCATCATCAACGGTGTGCGCTATGACACCAGCACGGCGATCTTGAAACTGAGAGATGCGCCGTCCTTGCAGCTGGGGATGACGGCCAAGGTGAACGGGCCGACGAATCCGGACTTCACCGAGGGCGTGGCGACTCAGGTGGAATCCGCGGTGGATCTGCGTGGCGTCATCACCTCCATGGGTCCGGCGGGCGGCAGCTTTGTGATCCTCGGTACCAACGTCATCACGGACACCAGCACGGTGTGGGGCAACATCTCCGCGCCGTCCGCGCTGGCGCCGGGTGTCGCTGTGAAGGTCTGGGGTCTGCCAGCAGGGCTGGGTGTGCTGCGTGCGACACGCGTGGAGCAACACTCCCTCGAAACGCCAATCCTTTCCGGCACGGTGCAAAACGTGGCGCCCGGGAGATTCACGATCGGGGGACTGACCATCGACACCAGGGCGGCGACAACCGAAGCGGGCGCTCTGACCTCGGGTGTCAATGTGCGAGTTCGCGCCGACGCGCAGCCTTCGTCTGGGCTGCTAAAAGCCAAGTCGGTTGAGCTTTGGTACCCGTTGTCGCTCACCAACGGCGCGCGACGGCAACTCGGCGGGGTGGTGACGGACTATGCGGGGGCAAACTTCTTCCGTGTCCTCGGCATTCCGGTGGATGCTTCTTCGGCCAAGGTCTCGGGTGGACCGTTGTCCTCGCTTGGCAATGGGGTGGAGGTTGACGTTGCGGGGACCGTTTCCAACGGAATCCTGCTGGTCACCAAGATCAAGGTCAAGAAGGCACCGGGGAGCGGCGGCAACAGCGACGCGTTCCAGGTGATCGGTTCCATTGGCGCATTCAAGTCGTCTTCGGACTTCAAGGTGAAGGGACAGGCCGTGGACGCAACTCAGGCAGAGTTCACCAATGGGACCGAAGCGAACCTGCGCAACGGAACTAAGGTGACGATCACAGGCGCTCGAATCGCCAACGATGTCTTGGCGGCGACGCACGTCGTCTTCGATTGAGGGGCATCGTCGCTTGGGTGTCGGCCATGACGGGCGCTGCCGCATTCAGGAGGCTGTGCCGCCCATAGGCGTCCGAAACGACTCTTCGCCGATTAGCAGTTCATTTGTGGCGAACGGGTTTTGCGCCGCGCCCGGAGCGTGCCGTGTCATAGCTTTCGAAGGTACTCTCGCACCTTCTCCGCCGAGTCGCCCACCGCGGCCACAGCCTCCTTCAACTGCTGTTCGGTCACGTCTGCCATCGTTCTCGCCACGAGAGATTGGCTGACGCGGCTGATCCAGCCCAGGGCCTGAAGATGCTCAACCCATGGCAGACGATTCGCATAAGGCACATCGGCGCGACACAGGGCCGCTTCGTCAAGCTCGGTACGACCGTGGACATTTCGAAGCAGTCGTCTGGTCATGCCTTCTTTCCCGATGATTTGGAGGGTGCTGCTGGCGGGGCCGCGTTCTCGACCGCGGCGTCTTCGAAGTAGGTGTAGATCCCGACCCGGATGCGCCCCGAAGCCGTCTTGTCCGCGGCCTCGTACGCGCGTCTCATCTCGCGCGTGAGCTCGTCATGAAGGCCGCCCCAGCGTTCGCGAGCGAGTTGATGAATGCGCTCGCATTCCTCGAGCGAGATGCCGGCCGCGAACACCGATCGCTCGAGCAGGGGAAGCCTCTCGCCAATGGTGTTCGCCACGCCCGCCAACAGGTGATCACGCGAGTTGTCGCCGAGGAACGAGAGCATCCCTTTCAGGTCGCTCGCGGGCACGAAGCCGGCGACGGCGAGTTGGGTCGTGCCATTGCGCTCTGTCGCCATGTGGAGACGCACCAGTTCATCAAGAATGACCCGGTGGTGCACGTTGCCTCGGCTGGCGCGCCGCGCGACGCTCTCGAAGGACGGCACCGATTCGTCCTCGGACACGATGGGCAGCGAGCGGTGGGCTGGGTTGTCCGAGAACATCTGAAGCCACAACGTCAAGGTTTTGGCCTCCGCCGACATCTCCGTTTGGGGCAATGAAGCCACCTCTTCACGCACCATCGTCGTCACGGCCTTGCGGTTCAGGCCGGTGGTCACCGACAACTGGCTGATATTGGGCGCGGTGCCTTTGTCGACCCACGCGCGACGTGCTTCGTCGACCAGGATGTCGCGGAGCACTTCCTCCAGCTGCGCATGCTTGACGCCAAAGGCAAGGGCGAGCCGGACCAATGGACGCAGCACGCGCGCGCAGGCCTCGGTGACCCACGCGAGCTGCCCTTCTCTGCCCCGCGCCATGCGTTGTCGCACTGCGCCGAGGGCCGGATCATGCTTGGCGTTCTTCGATCCAGTGTGTTTCGGGGCCATGGAGTCTGTTGGCGAACTCTGTGGCCTGGGCCAGCTTCGCGCGGTTGTGTGGAAGGTCCGGAATCCACAAGCTGAGTCGATCGTCCGATGTTGAATCATGAACGATTTCTGAACGGCGCAACCGGATCTCGATAAGTACTCGCAAGGCCTTGCTCACCGCGAAGCTCCTGACTTGATGGCGGCGATGTTAACCACCGGTTACCAGTGGGACAGCCACATCAGACGCTGTCTTACATCCCGTTGGCGATCACTATAAGACAAGAGTACTACCGATGTGAAAGTTTCACATTTATCTTCTCTTGGGAGACTTCGATGGCAATACCCGCGCTGCAGAGCACGAACGCAGTTAGTCGACGAGCGAGGTCTTTTGGGATTCTCGGACTCCGGCGGAGGTACACGGCGCCGCGAGTGCCGCTTCCCCCGCGGTCAATGAGCGCCCGAAACGCTTGGGTTGCAGCAGTGCATGCGAGATGTGTGAACACGCGGGCCGTCGGCAGGGCTCGGGTCCTGTGGCCTTGCATCGGCGTGCCGACTTCGTTGAATCGTACGGCTCTGCTCATTCAGGCAGAGCGTCTATGAACGCCGCCATCCGCGAAGCCGGGGGCACGCAGCGGGCTGTCGCTTTCGGAAGCCTCGTCGATCTGGCGAGGCTGCAGGTGGGTAGACCTTCCGCGCAAATCTGCGATGCCTGCAACACCATCAACATGGGGTCGGCGCACTCTTGCAAGTGCTGCTCGTACAAGCTGCCGGCGTTCTGTGCGCCCACCAAGGACAACACGAAAGGCGAGCGCGGCACGCTGCTGCCCTGGCACTCGCTGGTCAAGCCGGACCGGGCGTCCGCGATGGACTTCGTGGCCTTCGCGGTGGTGATCAATTTGCTGGTGCTGATCACCGCATCCATACCGATCCACTGAGTTGCCGCCCGCGGGGAATCGCCATGACGAAGTTCTGCGAGTCATGCCACACAGCCAACAGGGACCGAGCACGGTACTGCCGGGGCTGCGCAGGCAGGTTCAGTGGAATTCGCACGGCAGCGAATGTCCCCGCGGGGTCCTTTTCTGAAGAAAGGGCACCGAGAGCCGCCGCGAGGGTGCCCAGGGTTGCGCTGCCCGTTGCGTTGGCGGCGGCCGCGCACATGCCGGCGCCGGTGGCGAACAATCTGTTCGTCGTATCGCGCAGCACCGAGAGGGGGGAGCTCGCCAGGCAGCAGGTCTTCCCTGGCGGCCTCGACGTGCCGGTCGTGCTGTTGCTGATGGCCGTCTTCCTGTCGATTGCCGCCTTCGTGTTCTGGTACTGGAACCGCACGGTCGAGCGCAGCCCGGCTCCAACTCGCGAGGCGGCAGCGATCCATTGGCGACAGGCTGATTCGCCGGGGGCGTCGCGTCCGGAGCCGGTGCCGGACACACGGCCACCGGTCGCCTCAGTCGCGCCAGTCGCGGTCGCACCGATCGTCAAACAGCCCGTGGAGCCGGCATCTCCGCCGCAGGAGCCGCGGCCTCAAGCGCAGGCCGTAGCGTCTTCGCCCGCCGATCCGGCGGTCGCGGCGTCGGAAACGAAAGCCCCCCAGGCCGAACAGCTGTTGAATGCACCACAAGCCGAGGCGTCACGAATTCCGGATGCACAGCCTCCGCAAGCACCGACCCGGCAAGCGATGGCAGAACCCCATCGGGCTCGCGCCGCGACGCGTGACAGGATCGCGGCGAGGACCGTCGCCGTGCCACGCGCCATCTCGCTCAGCCGCCAAAAGGCAATGCAGCCCGTCGTCGCCGATGTCCGGTCCGCCATCCGGACGGAACAGCCGCGCGTCGAGAGCTCTGCACCGGTAGTGCGCTCGACCGCGCCGGTCCAGCGCGGCGCAACTCGCACGGCGGCCAGTATGACGCGCTGTGATCGGGACAACCCCTTCGGCGAAGCGATCTGTGTCAGTGCTCCGGTGGCCGGGCCACAAGCGGCGAATCCGTCTACCGCTGCAGTTTCGAGTGCACCCAGCCGAGCCGTGAGTGGAAGTGCGGCGTCCAAGGGCTCGATCCCGGTCGGCGCGTTCGCATTTGCCAACAGCGCAGCCGATCCAGGCGGTAGCGGCTCCGGCGCCGGGTCGAGCGGCGGTGCAGGCGTAGTCGGTGCTAGTGCTAGTGGCGCTGCTGGAGCTGGAGCTGGTGCTGGTGCCGGTGCCGGTGGTGGTGCCGGCGGGGGCGGTGGACCTGGTGGTGGCCCAGGAGGTGGTGGTCCCGGCGGTGGTGGGCCTGGCGGTGGGCCCGGCCGTTGAGGCCGGTGCGATTTCTTTGCCTCCTCTGCGATCTCTTCAAGGGCTGATCATGCTGCATCCACTTCAACCCGACACGCGAGGCGATGGGCCAAGCAGGGTGTATCTGCTCGGCTTTCACGCGGAAACCCTCCCTGAGCCTTTTTGTCTGACAGCTTCACAACGCGCGTTCAAACGCTGCGTGGACATCGTCGGAGCGTTGAGCTTCTTCGTGTTCCTTGGGCCGCTCTACCTGCTCGTTGGCGCCGCTGTGCTCGTTGGAACGGGTGGGCCAGTGCACTATTGGCAGACCCGCCTGGGTCAGGGCGGCCGCCCCTTTCGTTGCTACAAGTTTCGGTCGATGGTGAAGGGAGCGGACCAAGTCCTCGAGCGTCATTTGGAGAATGACCCGGCGGCGCGAGTTCGGTGGGACAAGTTCCAAAAGTTGGACAACGATCCACGCATCACGCGTGTCGGCCGCGTGATCAGAAGATTGAGCCTCGATGAACTGCCGCAGTTCTTCAACGTACTGAAGGGCGACATGAGCCTGGTCGGTCCTCGTCCTTGCATGGTCCGCCAGCGCAACCTTTACGGTCGCGGTTGGAGCTACTACTGCCACATGCGACCGGGCATCACCGGCCTGTGGCAGGTTAGCGGCCGCAATCGCCTCTCCTACGCTGATCGCGTTGCCCTCGACACTCTTTATGTGGCGGAGTGGTCATTGCGATTAGACGCAGAAATTCTCGCGCGCACTCTCTGGGTGGTCCTGAGCGGCGATGGGTCGTCCTGACTCAAATAGTCAAAGAGTCGTCTTTCGTCTCCAAAGGGCAGTAGGTAGTCTCAGCGGCTCGCCTGGATTCTTGAAAGGCCGGGCTCGAGCCGCTGTTCAAGACTTCGAGACCGCTTTCTGGTGTCGGCGTATTCAACAGAGCGCGCGGGCTTCAGGCGCCGTGAACCCTTCGCCGATGCCAATCAGATGATGGAGGCAAAGGAATAAATTAGCGCCGCCCATCCTAGGCCGGCGAGGCAGCACAACACGCAGATTGCTGTGTCGAGACTTTTCATAGCCGCTACAGGATACTGCCGCGTCCCATGGGGCGTCCCAAGCCGCACTACGGGCATAAGCCAGGCCCAAGGACCGGCGTTGCCCGACATCGGCGGTCAGAGCAGCTTTCGCCAGGTTCGACCAACAGAGAGATCCCATCGCGATGACGTTGACGCCACGACGCGCGTCGCAGACGCCGATGCCGCCTCGGCTCAGGTGCCGACTTTCGCCCGCACGTCGATGACAACCTGATGCATAGGTATTTGGAGTCTTGAAACACTGACGCCTGCACCGGCCCTGTTGGTTCGTAGATTGCACGGCATAGTTGCGGGACGCTGAGGCCGTTCAGAAAATCGAGACCGGGTCTGGCCTGGGCCAAGGCACCGACCGACGAGCACTAGTACCGAGCAATCGGAGGAAGAGGTGAATCTCGACAAGGCCAGTGCTGCCTTGAGTGTGGCACCGCTCGCACCGCCGGATTGGAGGATGGTGGTGCAATTGGAAGGTGGCCAGTTCACATCTGTGGTGAAACGGTCTGGAACGGTCATGTGCAGGCTGTCCGTGGTGCGTCCCGACGGCGATGCGAACGCCTGGGATGTCGATGGCTTGCAGAAGGAGAGAGGCCAGGCATCACATAGTCCCACGACACTTCCCTCTTAGATCGTGGTCTTCGTGCGCGAGGAAGCCCACTAGTTCAACGTGACCATGACGTGAGTTTCCGGTCCGCCGCGCATGACGTAGTTGACCGGATGCAGCGCCTCGCCTGGAGCGCATGCGACTACTGGGTTCAACACCGGCGCGAGCGTTCCTGGCACCTTCTTCTCGAATGGCCCGACAGGCATGCACGCCGTGACGTTGACCACTCCGGAGTTCATCTCGTTTCTGTCTGTGTAGAACCGGTTGTGGACTGGGAAGGTTTCTGGCCTGTACTGGCCGTCCGCCGTGTCCTTGACGAAGATCGACAGATAGGATTCCCATCGATTTCCCACGTCGACGTTCATGCAGGCTCCCGGTCTCATGGTGTACCAGCCCTGGAGCGTCACGTAGCACTGCGATCGCTGAAGCTCGCATCTCGCATCCGAATCGTCCGAATGCTCGTGGATTACGGCAAAGACGACGTCGGTCTGTCTTCCGTTGCATAGCTTGTTCGTTCCCGTTGCGCCAGCGTGCAACGCGACAGCAGAAAGCAGCAGGATGCCGAACGCGAGATGCACGATCGATTTCATTTTTCCCCCCTATAGGATGTTTGCGCGGATGACCTCAGAGGAAGTCGCTCTTCGCTGGTTGGCGAGGCTGTCCCATTTGACCAGAGCAACTCTGTGAGGCCACCAGCCAAGGATTCCAGAACATCCGTCAACTGGCTTCACGCAGGCGTAGGAGGGCTCCGCATCCTCACACCAGAGAAGATGCCCGCCAGCCGGAATGCTCCTGCCGTGAAGGTGAGAAGCGGTCCATTGCGTGAGAACGTCGTTGCCCATAGGAAATTTCAGGGCGCCCGGTAGTACTGTGTACGGCCAAAGAACGCTGCGTCCGAAGCGCGCGCGCACTGAACGCACGACGAGCAAAACTCGGCAGTTCACATCAGACCGTCCGGCATCTCGCGGCCATTGAATGGGAGCTTGGATGTTGCGCCTGCTCTCGATGGTTACCCAGTTCTTCATGCTTAGGCTTCCTTTGAACCTCGCCGCGGTGATGAGTAGCCGTACCACGTGCCGCGAATCTGTACGTCAGCCTGAAAAAGCACGGCACCCCCCCTGAATGGCGCTAGCCACCGACGGTCGAACGCAGCCCCATGCGGAAAGGAGATGCCAGAGGAATCTGGCCATACCTTGAGCAGGCGGATCTTGGCGTCTGGTTTGTTTGCCAGTCTTGCATCGCCGAGGAAGAGGGGCCTCCTTGGCGGAGGCTCTGCTCGGAAAAGCCTCGTGGTCGCCAGCAAGCCGGCTGCGACGGCGCGACTACATTTCGGGCGAAGGGCCGCTCAATGGATCGGCGGTCGCCTAAGCCCGTTGGGGGAGCGCATGTTGCCGTACCCTGCGCCGTGCCCGCACCAGCAGCGTGGCTGCGATGGTCATGTTGAGCAGGTTCCACGCAATGCCATTGACGAAGGCGGCGTGATAGCTGCCGGTGAGGTCGAAGACCTTGCCGGACATCCACCCTCCCAGCGCCATGCCCAGCAGCGTGCAGCCGATGATCGTGCCCACGCGGGCGCTGGCCTCGGCCGGCGGGAAATGCTCGCGCACAATGATGGCGTACGAGGGCACGATGCCGCCCTGGAAAAGCCCAAACATCGCCGACACCACGAACAGCGGCACCATCCCGTCGAAGGGCAGGAACAGGAAGAGCGCGACGCACTGCAGCACGGATCCGAGCAGCAGCGTGCGCAATCCGCCGATGCGGTCACAGATCGCGCCCGAGACCAGGCGGCTCAGGATCCCGCAGGCCAGCATCAACGACAGCATCTGCGCACCGCGCGCGGCGCCATAACCAAGGTCCGTGCAATACGCGACGATGTGCACCTGCGGCATCGCCATCGCCACGCAGCAGGCCACTCCCGCCACGCACAACATGCCCTGTGCGGCGCCGAGGTTCAGGCCGAAGGGCCGCAGGGTCGACATCGCAACCGGACCGCCTGCCGCGGCATGAGGCGCTGCGGCCATGACCGCTGCCGGCGGTCGTGCCCGCATGAAGAGCGCGAGCCCGGCCATCGCCAAGCCACAGAAAAGGCCCAGGCCCAGATAGGTCGCACGCCAGCCGGCCTGTTCCACGAACATCTGGACGATCGGCGGCCAGACCGCACCCGCCACGTAATTGCCGCTGGCGCACACTGCCACAGCCATGCCACGGCGCTTGACGAACCACAGCGAGGTATCGGCCACCAGCGGCGCAAAGACGGCTCCGCTGCCCAGCCCGACGAGCGCGCCCTGAACCAGCGAGAACGTCAGGATGCCGGTGGCGAAACTCGACGCGATGTAGCCGAGCCCCACGCACACGGCGCCGGCCAGCAGCGGCCACATCACGCCATATCTGTCCGCCAGCTTGCCCATGATCACGCCGCCCAAGCCGAAGCCGATCATCAGCAGCGTGTAAGGCAGGGAGGCCTCGGCCCGCGCCACGCCGAAGTCGGCCTGCACGGCAGAGAGCACCACCGACACCACGTACATGCCGCTGCTGCCCACCGTCATGATCAGAATGGTGACTGCCAGGCGCCACATCGCATAGCGCGAGTCGACCTGGTGCTGCAACGCAACTTTCATGACCACAACCCGCGCAAGTCGATCGGCAACATCGTCCCAGTATATGAACCCTGTGTGTGCGTCGGCGTATCCCGATTTCCACGACCATGGCGTCTGCGTTCGCGCGTCAGGCAAAGCGAGGCATAGCACCGGCAACTGGCTGCTGACGGCGCCGCGCATGGGCTGGTTTGCGAGTCCGCGTATGTACGGGCCGCCTGACGCGTGACTCAGCCAGACCCGGCGGCCGGCGTTGCCGCCATGTGAACGCCCGCGATCCAGCTTCGAATCGTGTCGCCTGCGTGCTCGCGGTTGGGCAGCCTCACGCGGCGGTCATCGGCTCAATGACGGCCCGCACCTCGGTGACCTTGCTCGCCGGAAAACCGCTCAACTCAGCATGTTCGTAGACTGACGACTCGTGATCGGCAAGGTAGACGCAGAAGGTCTTGTCTTCGACGACGTAAGACTGAACCCACTGCACCTTGCCCGCCAGCTTCGCCAGGGCAGCATTGGAGGTTGTCGACGCCTCTTTGAGTTGCTGCCCATTCAACTGCCCCACACCGGGCAGGTCGCGTTCGATCAGAAAGCGCTTCATGAGAACTCCTTGAAGAAAGACCCACGGCAATGAAAGACCTCGCGGTCGCGCCGTGGGGGAGGCGACCGGCGGCATGCGTTGACGTCCAGCAGAACTGCGTCTTCGCCGCTGTCAAATTCGTCTTGGGCAAGGGCGTTTCGATTGAGTGATCTTCATTGATCGCTACACAAGCTTCAAACGTTTTGTGTTGCGTTCACTTGAGCCACGCTCAAGCTAAGATGCAGCGATGACCGTCTCGGCCACTCTGCTCAATCAGCTACGCGCGTTCGAGGCCGTCGGGCGGCACGGCAGCTTCAAGCGCGCAGCGGATGAACTGAGCGTCACGCAGTCGGCCCTGAGCCATCAGGTCCGACATCTCGAGCAACACCTTGGCGTCGCGTTGCTGCTGCGATTGCACCGACGCATCGAGATGACAGAGGAGGGTCGGCGGCTGTGCGCGGATTGCACCGCGGGGCTCCAGACTCTCGAGCGCGCAGTGCGGCAACTCACGCACATCGACGCAGAAAGTACGCTGACCGTCGGCGTGGCGCCATATTTTTCGGCTCGGTGGCTCACGCCCAGGCTGGGTCGCTGGTGGGCACGGCATCCGAACATCGACCTGCAGCTCCGTCACGCCTACCAGCCAGCAGATTTCCTGCACGACAAGGTCGACGCTGGCATCAGCTGGGGCCACGGCGACTGGGACGAAGCTGAAGTAAGGCCAGTGCTGACGGGTGAACTCGTCGCCGTATGCAGCCCCGCCTTGACGGGCCTGGACGCAATCGCCAAGGACATTGGGACATTGACCCGGCAACGGCTGATGTGCGAGTTCGATCGGCGCCATTGGGAACTCTGGTTCCGCAATGCTGGCCTCGTCATCACACGAAAGCTTGATGTCGTCGTGTTCGACGATTCTCACGCGTTGCGTCGCGCAGCGTTGGAGTGCCACGGCGTAGCTCTTTTCTTCCGCGGTCTGATCCAGGAGGATCTCGAGTCAGGGCAACTCGTTCAGATTCTCGATGTGAAGGTCGACCCTGGAAGCGCGTACTACTTTGTGCGTCCGAAGGGAAAGCCGGTCGGCCCCAAGCTTGCCGCGTTCCAGCGCTGGTTGATGGACGAGGTGAGGCGTGCGCCGTTCGCATAGCTGCGTAAGTCACTGCATTGGCGAGCCACCGCGGACCCGTCGCTTTCCCTGCAGGCGCCGCCTGTGCGTTACTTAGGGCGCAGCCTGTGGTCCGGCGGCGCGATCGCGCTTTCCGCTGCGCTTGGCGTAGGCCTTGTGGGTCTTGCTGAGCAGTGCCTTGACCGCGCCGCTTGGTCACGCCGTAGCGGATCTCCGAGCAGGTCACCGCCGAGATGGGGTCGAATTGTTGTCAGAACAGACGGATCGAGTCCGCAGCAGTAACGACGCGGCCTCAAGCCAGGTTGCAGCCCAGCGCGGCGGCGAACATCTTCCGGAGATCCTGTCGACCGGATTCGGCCACCGTCACGGCGCCGACGAAGGTCAGCGCCATGGACAGGCCCAAGTGCATCTCCGAGACGCGGTCCACCGGACTCAGCATCGGCTCGCGCGTCGCCTTGGCGTCAACGTCCCGTTCGCGAGGAAAGGCTCGTTGGGCCGGATCGTGGCCGCACTTGCGAGCCAGATGCCCCAACGTCACGAGACGCCTTTCCGGGACACCCGGGTTCTCCTTCTCGCGATCATCGCCGTTTCCCTGAGCGGGTAGCAAA
Organism: Variovorax sp. J22R115; assembly: GCF_030317005.1. Lineage (NCBI taxonomy): Bacteria > Pseudomonadati > Pseudomonadota > Betaproteobacteria > Burkholderiales > Comamonadaceae > Variovorax > Variovorax sp. J22R115. The sequence continues at coordinate 304,467 of NZ_JASZYM010000001.1, forward strand.
ACACCATTCGCTGCTCCCCAAGCGGCGCGCCGTCTCTCGTCAACGCGGGCGCACCAACTCCGCGATGCTCAGCAGGTTGACCGGCTGCACGAGAATGGCGCCGCTGCGGGGGCTGTCGATGTCGGCGATGAGCATGAACGCGATCGACATGACCAGCGGCAGTACGAGCAGCAGGGCGCGCTCCTCCTTCGGATCCTTCACGCCGTAGCCGACCAGCACATGGCAGCAGATCCCGATCGTCAGCATGAGGATCCACGCCGCGCTGGGAATCCGGTTCCACCAGGCGGCCTGGGTGTAGCCCTGCGCGTTCAGAACGTCGTTCATGCCCATCGCCACCAGGGCCATTGTCGGCGAGGGCGCCGCTGCGGCCGGCGCGGCGACCGCGGACCACAATGCCGCCTGCAACTGCGCGGTGCGGACGTTGATTTTCTTGAGTTCCTGCTCGTCGCGGGTCGTGTAGTACAGCAAGCGCTGATCGAAGTAGTCGGTCAGCAGGGCCCGAACCTTGGCGGCATCGGCCCCGGGCAGCAGATCGGCCCGCAGGAATTCGGTGGCGATCGCGTTGGCCTCGGCCTCCTCGAGGCTCTTGCGCTGGTCGTAGCGGCTGACGGCCATCGAGAACGAGAACGCGATGATGAGCCCCAGCAGCGTCAGAGTGGCGGTCTGAATGACGCCGAAGTCGTCCCGGATGCTGTCCTTGGGCGGCCACCATCTCCTGAACAGCAGCGCGCCCGTCCAAACCGAGATCAGCAGAAGCAGGAAGGACAGCCCGAACACGGCCAGCGGGTAGTCCGTCACGCTGAGCATGGGCTCTCCATCGGGATCCGATCCCTCGCGGCCGCGGGCTCGTCGTCAGCCATGCGATTCGGCATAGGCGATCCCGTTGGCGTCTGCGGCAGCGGCCGTTCTCGCGTCGCCGGCGATGATGCGGCCGAGACCTGAAAGCACGCCGATGGCGGCGCACTCGCCGGTCGCGCACGAAGCGGCGGGCGTCCTGGACCTTGGGACGATCGAGCCGGCGGCCGAGCGCAGCCCCGCCAAGGCCTCGCGGACCAAGGCCGGCGGTTCGCCCACCGGGTCGGCGCGCTCCAGTCGATGCAGACGACGTCGGCGTCCGCGGGATTCAATCGTCGTTCCGTACGCACGGTCCATTGAGTTCGTTCAAACCACGAGGCAGCCATTCACAGGATCGGCGGCATCTGTGCCGCGGCAGCATAGAAAGTTGCGAGCGCTTGGACCATCCAACCAAAGTTGGATACATGGTTGGTCGCGGAGGCAGGGCGATCGCGCGAGTCCTACGCCGATCGACGCCTTGGTGTTTGGCGACATCACCCAGTTCGTCGTGATGTGGTTGATTACCGAAAACGGAGAGCATCCAGTAGTTGGGGGTGTGCACTGCAAGAGGGCGCGCGAGAGCTTCTTAAGCATGATCGAGGATGGCCGCTTCGCTTGCCGATCCTGATCACGCTCGTCGTCGATCTCACCCGTGAGCTTGCAGCGCGCCGTCGGCAAGAATCACGTTGCATGCCAGAGGAACTAGGCTCTGGAGAGCCGCCGACCGTTATCGGATCGACGTACTTGCAAGCTTCCTTCATTGGAGTGCGATGCAGGGCGATGGATCTCGTGTCGATTCGCGCGCAAGCCGGGGAGCGGACCTCGCCCAGACGCAGTGCGGATTCAAGCCTTCGCGTGAAGCAGGTCCCTTGCTTTTCCGCCCGGGCGCTTCCACAGTGGCGGGACACACGCCGATCTGGAGGCAAGCATGGAAACCGATGCACCCGAGGCTGGACGCCCAGGCGAACGCCTGGACGAGGTCGTTGACCTGATTCGCGCCAAGGTCACCACGGACCAGGCGGATCTGCTCGCTGCGTTCGTTCGGCAGTACTTTGGCCAGGTGGACCCCGAAGACCTGGCCGACCGCCAGATCGCCGACCTGTATGGCGCCGCGCTGTCGCATTGGGGCTTCGCGCGCAAACGCGTGCCAGGACGCGCTCGGCTGCGCGTGTTCAACCCGACGATCGCGGAGCATGGCTGGCAATCGACGCACACCATCATCGAGATCGTCAATGACGACATGCCGTTCCTTGTCGATTCGGTGACGATGGAAGTCAATCGCCATGGCCTCACCTTGCACCTGATCATCCATCCGCTGGTGGCAGTGATCCGCGACGGCCAAGGCACGCTGCACGGTTTGGCGACTGAAACACCCTCGCCCGACGCGCGCCGGGAATCGTTCATCCATGTCGAGGTGGACCGCGTGGCCGAAGCAGCTCGGCTCGAGACGCTGGCCGCCGACCTGACACGCGTGCTCGGCGACGTGCGGCTGGCCGTGGCCGACTGGAAGGCGATGAAGGAGCGCGTCCTGGACATCGTGCGAGCCCTCGACGAGCGCGCTCCGCCGCTCCCGCCGCAGGAACTCGCCGAGGGCCAGGCCTTCCTGCGCTGGCTGGCTGATGATCACTTCACATTCCTTGGGCACCGCAGCCACGAACTGGTGAAGGTCGACGGCGACGACGCGCTCAAGGTTGTGCCGGATTCGAGCCTCGGCATCCTGCGCGAGATGATCAAGGATCCGACCGCCGCCTTCGCGGCGCTGCCACCGGAGGTGCGCGCCAACGCACGCCGGCCCGAATTGCTCGTGGTCACCAAGTCGACCTCGCGCTCCACCGTGCACCGCCCCGGCTACCTTGACTACATCGCCGTCAAGCGCTTCGATGCCGACGGCCAGGTCTGCGGCGAAGACCGCTTCCTCGGCCTCTTCACCTCCACGGCGTACAGCGCCCGCTCGGCCGACATTCCCCTGCTGCGGCGCAAGGTGGCCGAAGTGATCGCGCGCGCCGGCCTCGCGAGCGGTAGCCACTCGGGCAAGGCGCTGGTCAACATTCTCGAGACCTATCCGCGCGACGAGCTGTTCCAGACCGGCACCAACGAGCTGCTGTCCACCTCCATGGGCATCCTCCACCTGGGAGAGCGCCAGCGCTTCCGCCTGTTCGTGCGGCGCGATCCGTTCGAGCGCTTCCTGGCGTGCATGCTCTACGCGCCCCGCGAGAACTACACGACCGAACTGCGCGAAAAGTGGCAGGCGATCCTGGTGCAGGCGTTCAACGGCACCAGTTCCGAGTTCAACGTGCACCTGTCGGAATCGGTCCTGGCCTTGATCCAGATCACTGTGCGCACCCGGCCCGGCAATATTCCGCCCTTCGACGTGCGCGAACTCGAGCAGCGCCTGGTCACCGCCGCCCGCCGCTGGGACGACGACCTGAAGTCGGCGCTGATCGAGGCAACCGGCGAAGCGCGCGGCAACGAGCTGCTGCGCCAACTCGGCGGTGCGTTCCCGGCCGGTTACCGTGACGAGTTCGCGGCGCGCGCCGCCGTGCACGACATCGAGCTGATGGAGCGGCTGAGCGACGTGAAACCGCTCGGCATGAACCTCTACCGGCCGCTCGAGGCGGCGCCGGGGACGCTGCGCTTCAAGGTGCTGCGGCGCGGCGAACCGCTCATCCTGTCGACGAGCCTGCCGATGCTGGAACACCTCGGCATGAAGGTGCTCGACGAGCACCCGTACCGGCTCGCACCACGAGGCGCGTCGCCGGTCTGGGTCCATGATTTCGGATTGCGCAGCGCTCTGGGCGATGCCGAGATCGAGATCGACGCGCTGCGCCCGGTGTTCGAGGACGCGTTCGCCGCTGTCCTCGGCGGCCAAGTCGAGAACGACGACTTCAACCGCCTGGTGCCCGCAGCACGCCTGCCCGCGCACGAGATCGTCGTGCTTCGCGCTTACGCGAAGTACATGCGGCAGATCGGCTTCGCGTTGTCGCAGCCGTTCATGGAGAGCACGCTCGTGACGAACGCGTCCATTGCGCGCGCGCTGGTCGAGCTGTTCAAGCTGCGCTTCGATCCGGCGCAGGCCGCCGGCGCCGACACGCTGGCCAGCGAGAAGGTGCGCGAGATCGAAGCCGCGCTCGAGAACGTGGCCAACCTGTCGGAAGACCGAGTGCTGCGCCAATACCTCGCCCTGATCCTGGCCACCACGCGCACCAACTACTGGCGTCGCGATGCGGCGGGCCGGCAACGCGAATTCCTGTCGTTCAAGTTCGATTCCTCGAAGGTGCCCGATTTGCCGGCGCCGAAGCCGATGTTCGAGATCTTCGTGTACTCGACGCGCTTCGAGGGCGTGCATCTGCGCGGCGGCCGCGTCGCGCGCGGGGGACTGCGTTGGTCGGACCGGCCGGAAGACTTCCGCACCGAGGTGCTGGGCCTCGTGAAGGCGCAGATGGTCAAGAACACCGTGATCGTCCCGGTGGGCTCCAAAGGTGGCTTCGTGCTCAAGCGCGCACCTGCGGCGAGCGACCGCGACGCCTACCTGCGCGAAGGCGTGGTCTGCTACCAGGACTACCTGCGCGGCCTGCTCGACATCACGGACAACCGTGTCGGCGACACGCTCGTGCCGCCGCCGCAGGTAAAGCGCCACGATGACGACGATCCCTACCTCGTGGTCGCGGCCGACAAGGGCACTGCCACCTTCAGCGACTACGCCAACGGCATCAGCAAGGAATACGGCTTCTGGCTCGGCGACGCGTTTGCCTCCGGCGGCTCGGTAGGCTACGACCACAAGGCCATGGGCATCACGGCACGCGGCGCCTGGGAATCGGTGAAGCGCCACTTCCGCGAGATGGGCATCAACACGCAGACAACGGATTTCACGGTCGCCGGCATCGGCGACATGTCGGGCGACGTGTTCGGCAACGGCATGCTGCTATCGCCGCACATCCGGCTGCTTGCAGCATTCGACCATCGGCACATCTTTCTCGACCCGGATCCCGACGTGCCGAAGAGCTTTGCCGAGCGTGAGCGCCTGTTCAGGCTGCCGCGTTCATCATGGGCCGACTACGACGCGTCGCTGATCTCCGAGGGAGGCGGGATCCATGCACGCAGCGCCAAGTCGATCCCGATCACGCCGCAGGTGAAGCAGGCGCTCGACATCTCCGCCGATGCGCTCACGCCCACCGAGTTGGTCAACGCCATCCTCAAGGCCCCGGTCGACCTGATCTACAACGGCGGCATCGGCACCTACGTGAAGGCCGCGAGCGAGAGCCACGCGCAGGTGGGCGACCGTGCCAACGACGCCCTGCGCGTCAACGGCGGGGAGTTGCGCTGCAAGGTCCTCGCCGAGGGCGGCAACCTCGGCTGCACGCAATTGGGCCGGATCGAATTCGCGCGGGCGGGTGGGCGCATCAACACCGATGCGATCGACAACTCGGCCGGCGTGGACACTTCGGATCACGAGGTCAACATCAAGATCCTGGTCGGCCTGCCCATCACCGAAGGCGAGCTCACCGAGAAGCAACGCAATGCGCTGCTGCCGGAGATGACCGACGACGTGGCCGCGCTGGTGCTGCGCGACAACATCTTCCAGACGCAGGTGCTGTCGGTCACAGGGCGCATCGCGCCACAACTGCTCGATGCGCAGACCCGGTTCATGCAGTACCTCGAGAAGGCCGGGCGGTTGAATCGTGCGATCGAGTACCTGCCGTCCGACGAAGAACTGGCCGAGCGCCGCGCCCAGAGTCAGGGTCTGACCAGTCCCGAGCGCGCGGTGCTGCTGGCCTACAGCAAGATCTGGATCTACGACGAACTGCTGGCCTCGCCGCTGCCCGACGACCGCTGGGTCGCGACGGCGCTCGAGCGCTACTTCCCGAAGCTGCTGAGCGAGAAGTTCGCGGTCTACATGCCCAGGCATCCGTTGCGGCGCGAGATCATTGCCACGCACGTCACCAACAGCACCATCAACCGCGTCGGCAGCACCTTCGTGCATCGCCTGGTCGAGACCACTGGCGCCCGTGCGTTCGAGGTCGTGCGTGCCTACCTGATGAGCCGCGAGATCTTCGGCATGGTGCCGCTGTGGCTGTCCATCGAGGCGCTCGACAACCGCGTTGACGACGCCGTGCAATCGAGCCTGCTGATCGACACCAGCCGGCAACTGGAGCGCGGCACCAAGTGGTTCCTGCGCTCGCGGCGCCTGAACGAGGACATGGAATCGACCATCGCGCACTTCAGGCCGAACGTCGAGGCGCTGTCGGCACGGCTGACCGAACTGCTGGCCCCCGATGAGCGTGCCCGCGTCAACACCGCAGTCTCGCACTATGTGGCCGGCGGCGTGCCGCGCGAACTGGCCGAGCGCATCGTCACTTTCGACTCGTTGTACGCGACGCTCGACATCGCCGAGATCGCCGGCAGCGCCAGGTGGCCGGTGGCGCTGGTGGCGGCGATCTACTTCGACCTCGCGAACCGCCTCGGCATGCCGTGGCTGCGCGAGCGCATCGCGGCACTGCCCGGGGACCAGCACTGGCAGATGCTTGCGAAAGGCGCGATGCTCGACGACCTGTCGAGCCTGCAGCGTTCGATCACTGGCGCGGTGCTTGCCGGGGGCGGCGAAATCGAGTCGCCGGCGGCACTCGTCGAGGCATGGCACGCCACGAATGGCCGGGCGCTCGAACGCGCGGCAGAGTTGATGGGAGAGCTACGTGCGGTGCCGGCGCCTGATGCCTCGATGTTGTCTGTTGCATTGCGCGAACTGCGGGCATTGGCATAGTGTGCTCATGGCCGCACAGGCGCCACATGGGCGGGTGACAGCGGCCAGACGCCCCTGAGAGCGTGCCATGAGCATTGCCCTCACCTCCCTTTCGCCGTCCGGCACCGCAATCGCAGAGCGTCGCCTGCCGCGGAGCCGATGCCGGCGCCACGGCGATACGAAAGGGACTGACGTCAGCGGTCATGCTCAACCTCAAATATTCAACGACGGAAAGAGGAGCGCTGGCGCCTGCAGTTGGTGGCTGTGAAGGGCCAATGCACATTTCCTCGTTCTTTCAACGAGCCGCATGTGCTCGTCGGACCGCTTGATTGGGTCGTCGAGTTTCCGCCAATACTCAGCTGCCCACTGAAGCTCAAGACCCGCCACGCCCGCGACCGCGTTGGTCCCATCCTCGATGGCTTCTCTGGCTCCTGCGCGTGCCGAAATGATGCGTGCATCCGGTCGCGATGGATCAGACGTAGCTTGCATGGAACTCGGAGTTGACGCTCTGGGCCTTCACACACCCCGACGCTCGGCAGCGCCCGGGCGCTCACTTCCTGCAGTCCCCGCCGACCGATACCGAACCGTCCTTGCATTCGGTCAAGATGCCGTCATTGCTGCGCTGGCGGGCGGGGGATGAGGCGGGCGAGGGGGAAGTGGCCTCCGCTTCGTAGACGACCTTCCTGCTGCCACGTTCGCAGGTGCCGACGACCTTGCCGCTGACCGTGGCATCGGCCGTGACGGTGGTGAGCGTGAAGCGCATCACGCCCGCGCCGCGAATCTTCGCGTCGATCTGGGCCATGAGGTCGTCGCAGTTGCTGGCGGCGTTCGCGGAACCCGTGCAGACCCATACGACGATAGAGAGCAGGGATGGCTTCAGCATCGGATGCTTGCCTCGAAGGAGCTGCTTGGCTAGGACGGGCAGTGTAGCGCGGCGACTCCCTTCGCCACGTTTTGCCGAGGATCTCCATTTCGTGATGTTGTCGTTCTTCGCGGCCGCTTTTGGCAGCTGACCTTCGGCGTGATCGCACAGTCGGGCGGGCTGCCAATGGCGAGTTTGGCGAACAGGCAGTCCCGGCGACGTTGCGATGCCCACCAGGCGAACGCCGCGCCGCAGACCATCTCCACCTCCGCCGAATCGATCGCGCTGTTGAAGGACCTGAAGAAGCGCGGCGGGGCCTTCGTCAGCCCGTTCATGCAGGCGATGGGCCTCGTCAAAGACCACGTGCCGAGCTGCGTGATCGCCGCCCGCGTCAAGCGGGCGCGCCAGGCGTTGACAGCCCGGCGTCCTGAGGCTGAAGACCGCCGGTTGCAGGCGGCCGGCGTGCCGCGTCACTTTGTTACGTCGACGTCGCGCGTCTCGGGCAGCAGCGCCATCGCGATCAGGCTGATCACGCTGGTAGCGACGATGTACCAGGCCGGCGAAACCGGGTCGCCGGTGGCCGCCATCAGCCAGGTGACGACCAGTTGCGTCGTGCCGCCGAACACCGTGGCCGCGATCGCGTAGACCAGCGACAGCGTCGTGCTGCGGATGGCGATCGGGATCAGTTCCGGCACGACGACCAGGCTGGCGGCACCGCTCATCGCGGTCAGCAGGGCCAGAACGCCGACGACGACGAACAGCGTGCCGGCGGTGGGCGCGCTATGCAGCCAGACGAGCATCGGCACGATCGCGACCGCCAGCGCCACGCGCGGCAACAGCATCAGCGCCTTGCGGCCGTGGCGGTCGCACAGCCAGCCCGCGAGCAGCGAGCCACCGAAGGTCAGCAGGCCGGCCAGCAGCACCGAGCTCTGCGCGACCGCTGGCGGCAGCTTCAGCGCCTTGATCGCGTAGGTGGCCATGAAGTTGCCGAACTGGCTGGACACCACGGTGGCCATCATCATCAGCACGCCCAGCACGACCCAGCGCCGCTGTTGGCCGAAGACCTTGCCCACGATCTGCGCGGTGGACGCGCCTTCCTGATGGCCCAGCGTCTCGGGCAGGCTGCGGCGGATGTAGACCGCGATCGGCACCAGCACCAGGCTGAACAGGAACGGCAGCCGCCAGCCCCACGAGGCCAGATCCTGCGGCGACAGCGTGCTGGAGACGATCACGCCGAACAGCCCGCCGACCGCAACTGCCAGGCCCTGGCTGGCAAGTTGCCAGCTGGTATAGAAGGCGCGCTTTCCGGGTGGCGCCATCTCCAGCAGCAGCGCGGTCGCCGGGCCGACCTCGCCGCCCAGCGCCAGCCCCTGCAGCAGACGGCAGACGACCACGATGATCGGCGCGGCGATGCCGATCGTCGCGTAGCCGGGCGTTGCCGCGATGCCGAGCGTGCCCAGCGTGATCAGCACGACGGTCAGGATCAGCGCCGGTTTGCGCCCGACGCGGTCGGCGAAGGCGCCGATCAGCACGCTGCCCAGCGGGCGGGTGAAGAAGCCGACGCCGAAGGTGGCCACCGATGCCAGCAGCGAGCCGAACTCGCCGGCGACCGGGAAGAAGGTCTGGCCGATGTAGATCGCGAAATACGCGTACAGCACGAAGTCGTAGAACTCCAGCGCGTTGCCGGCGATCGCGGCGGCGACCGCCTTGCGCGAGATCGTGGGCTGCATCGGCGTAGTGTCGGCGCGCGGCGGCGCCGGGGGAACGAAACTGCCGGCCGAGCCGGCGGTCGAGGTGGTCATAACGGGGGCTCCGGTAAGTGAGTGGTCGGGTCGAGGGAACAAAGGGACGCCGTGCGGTGGCGTCAGACCGGCACGCGCTGCAGGCCGGCCAGCGCCTGGACGAAGGCCTCGCGGCCCTGGCGCCAGATGGCTGCCTTCCAGTCGGCGCCATCGGGATAGAACGCGGCCTTCAGCGCGGCGCGCGCGGCGGTGGTGCGGTTGGCGTCGGCTCCGCGCCTCCAGGTCCAGTGCTCGGCGCGCAGCGCCTGCTGCACCTGCTCGGCTGGCCAGGTGCCAAACTCCAGGCAGATATTGGTGTGCTGCGCCTGCGGGCATTCGTCGAACTGCGCGAACTGCACCGGCCCGGTCATCGGCACGCTGGACGAAGTGCCGGTGTGCACCGAGGTCAGTTCACCCCACCAGCGCTGCGCGCGCTCGAGGATGGGCGCGCCCTGATCGGGCGACGCGAAGATGCGCTCGCCGTGGCCGTACGGGCCCAGCCCGGTGTGGATGTCGATCGAGCCGATCTGCCGGCACTCGCGGCCGTGGCGGCGCAGGATCGCGCGCAGCGCGCGGTTGCTCCAGGTCGGCGCCTGGCCGCCGAAGAACATGCCGTCGGCATACGTGTACTGGCCCAGCGACACCGCGCGCTGCATGCCCCTGGGCCCGACGCGCTCGGCGTATGCCGCCAGCGCCGCCGCGTCGGCCGGCGTCGGCGGCCAGCCCTCGGGCAGCAGCAGGTCGTGAATCTCGCCGTACGCGGCGTTGACGGGCAGCGGCGCGTCGAAGTCGATGCAGTTGCGGTTCAGATCCACGTTCTCCTGGGTCACGCGTCGCGAGTGCGAGAAGCCCCAGGGGTTGACCGCGTGGATGTACAGCACCGCGGTGTCGCGCACCCGCTTGCCGGCGGCGCGCTCAGGTGGCCCCAGTTCCAGCAGGCCGGTCTGCACTGCGGAGCCGCAGTAGCCCTCGACGCCATGCACGCCGCTGATCACGATCAGCAGCCGTGCGGCATCGGCAGGGCCGTCGCGCACGACATCGATCGCGAGTTCTTCGCCGTCGGCGCCGGCCAGGTCCAGCACGGTCGATTCGACGACCAGGTTGCGCCGGCAGGCGGCATCTCGGAATCGCTGGCGTGCCTGCGCGTAGCTGGAGGAGAACAGCGCGGCTGCATCGGCGATGTCGGCCGGCGCGTCGGACTCGGGGGTCGGGCCGCTGGGCGTTAGCGTGGCGAATGCGTTCATGGTGATGAGGAGGGGATTGGGAGTCGGTAGATCAGGAGGCAGGAATCAGGCGGCCAGCCGCCGCGCACGGCGCGCGTGGCAGGCCTCGCCGAAGGCGGCGAAGATCGCGTGCGCCAACGGGCTGTTGCCGACTCGCATCTCCGGGTGCCACTGCACCGCGAGCGTGAAGCCGGGGGCGTCGGCGACCGTGAAGGCCTCGACCAAGCCGTCCGGCGCCACCGCCTCGATGCGCAGGCCCGGTGCCAGCCGGCCCACGCCCTGGTGATGCAGCGAGTTCACCGTCGCGCGCGTCGCACCGGCCAGGTTCGCCAGCAGGCCGCCGGGCGTGAGCGCGACCTCGTGCGCATCGTCGTACCAGCGCTCGACCGGGCGATCGTGGTCGCCTTCGCGATGGTCCAGCCGGCCTTCTTGCGCGTGGACCGCGCGCTCCAGCGTGCCGCCGAACGCGACGTTGAATTCCTGGAAGCCGCGGCACACCGCGAGCACCGGCACGCCGGCGGCCACCAGCGCCGGCAACAGCGGCAGCACGGTGTCGTCTCGGTCGGGGTCGGTCAGCGTGGCCGGCGGCAGCGGTTCGGCGCCGTAGCGCTCGGCCTGCACGTTGGTCGGTCCGCCTGTCAGCACCACGCCGTCGACCGCGGCGATCAGCGAGGCGGCGTCGATCGCCGCGCCGGCGGCCGGCAGCAGCAGCGGCAGGGCGCCGGCGGCCTGGTGCACCGCGCGCAGGTAGCTGTCGAACGCCTGGTGGATCGCGTGGCCGTGGAATTCACCCCGGTCGGAAGTGATCGCGACGACGGGGCGGACGGCGGTGGGTACGTGCAAGTTCATCGAACGGCCTTGTTGGGTTCCGGCATCTCCGTGATGCCACTGCCGCCAATGTAGGGAGCGGGATTAAATGCGTAAAGTGCATTTAAGTTGTCTAGATCCTGCAGTTAATGCATGATGTCGGACCTTCAGGCATATTCGATGAACACCCGCCAGTTGCGCCATTTGCTCGCAGTCATCGAGACGGGCTCGGTCAGCGCGGCCGCGGACCGGGTCCACCTGAGCCAGCCGGCGCTGTCGCGCAGCCTGCGGGCATTGGAGGACGAGTTGCGCGCGCCGCTGTTCGACCGCCTCGAGCGCCGCCTGGTGCCCACGCCGTTCGCGCAGGCCTACCTCGCCCGCGCGCGCCGCATCGTGTTCGAGGAGGCCGAGGGCGCGCGCGAACTGTCACTGATGCACTCCGGCCGCGCCGGCTCGCTGGCGCTGGGCATGGGTTCGGCGCTGGCGCGTGGCCTGCTCGGACGGCTGCTGGTCGAGCTGATGGCGGGTGCGCCGGGGCTGAGGCTGCGCACGCTGATCGAGACCACCGACCGCCTGCTCGACGCGCTACGCAACGAGACACTGGACTTCTTCGTCGGCGACGTGCGTGCCGCTGACACCGACAGCGAGCTGCAGGTCGAGCCGCTGTACGCCTGCCGCTTCGGCTGGTTCGCTCGCCAGGGCCATCCGCTGCAGGGGCGGCGCGCACTGGCGATTGCCGACGTGCTGCGCCATCCGTTGATCGCACCCGGCTTCATCGGGCCGGAGGACGAGCGCCGCTTCCTGCGCCGCTACGGCTTGACCGGCTCGATGCTCGACCGCTTCACGCTGCAGTGCGCCGATGGCAGCACGGTGAGCCAGGTCATGTTGGCGACCGACGCCGTGATGCCGGCGATCGAGCTGACGATGCTGGAGGAACTGCGCGCCGGCAGCGTGATTGCGCTGGATGTGCAGCCGGCGCTGGATGCTGAACTGATGCTGGGCATCGTGCAGCGCGCCGGCCGAACGCTGGCGCCAGCGGCGGCGCGGGCGTTCGATTTCGTGCGGCAATATCTGGTCGGGCTGGAGGCCGAGGCGACGCCGGCTGACGGGGCTGCCCGCTGAACAAGCGTGGCCGCGCCCGGCCATGAAGGGCCCGACCAGGTTGCAGCGGATTGAGGCGATGACGGTCAACGTCAGGAATGCCCTGACCGCCTTTTCGCGGCATTCGGAGGCGCCGTTGACACGCGGCACCGTCCTAGCCCCCGTTGCCAACAGCGATCCGGCCACTGCGCGTGTCCCAGATTTCCTAACGATGTCGGCGAAGGCCAGGTTCCGAGGTGGAGCAGCCTGTCGTCAGGAAAAGCACGAGCGTCAGCTTTGAGCGGTCGCCGACGTTCGCCCAAATTCGATCGACGGCAACCAGTTTGGCTGCGACGGGCCGGCCCGAGCCCCCATATCGATGGCTAGCAGAGCAACGTTCGATACTTCGAGGGCACGGTCGCCGGTGGGCAAGCAGGAGCGATGACCGCAGTGCCTTGGGACCGGCAGTTGATACCAGTGTGCTTCGCTGTTGAGCGAACGGAGTCGCCCTCGCAGCGCGAATTCACCCCGCGGCCGGGAAGGACGGCAAGCGCTGCGCAGCAGCCGTACGAAGGTCGCCGACGACAGGCAGGGGAGGGGCCCATCCTTGCCGATCGCGCTCGATGCGTGATCGGCCGCGATCAGTTGAAGCGGACTGCAACCGTCGAGCGGCCATCGGCCCAGGCCAAAGCTCTCGACCCGACAAATTCCAGACTCGAATCGAACGCGCCGCCCGCAATCGATTCCTGCCCTCGCATAAACGATCTGCCGGCGGCCATCTCGCATAGTTAGGATCACTCTCCACCCCACCTTAGGAGCGGCAGATGCCCAAAGGCTATTGGATCGCCCGCGTGGACGTCAGCGACCCCGAGCAATACAAGAGGTACGTGGCGGCCAACGCCGAACCGCTCAGGAAGTACGGCGCACATTTCCTGGTTCGCGCCGGACGCTCGGAGAGCCCCGAAGGCATCAGCCGCTCTCGGAACGTGGTGATCGAGTTCCCGAGCTACGAGGCGGCGCTCGAATGCTTGAAGTCGCCTGAATACCAGGCGGCCATCAAGCTGCGGACCTCGATCTCGACGGCCGACCTGCTGATCATCGAAGGCTACGACGCACCGCAGCCGGGCTGATCCAAGCAGCGGCCCTGCCAACGTCAGCAACTGCTTGCGTACCTGCCGTACGGGCGAGCAGGACCGGAGTTCGAGCAACCACTCGATCCGACTTCACCTCCAGATCGACTGCACCAGGCGACTCATCTCGCGATCCCGCGGACATTGTGGTCTTTCGATTCTCAATCTTGTCAATGACAAGATGTCGTCGTAATATTGGCACCGTCAAGTTGGCAACGGATGCCACTTGCGAGCCTATCCACCACATCCTGGAGATTCCCATGAACACCGATGTCACCGTGACTCAGTCCAAGAAAGCGTCAGCCGAGTCGCCAGCTTCGACCCAAGCGACGACCGAGGTCGCCTACCTCAGTGGCAACTTCGCCCCGATGACGCGGGAGACCACCGCCTTCGACCTCCCGGTCCGCGGTCGCATTCCGGAGGAGTTGGATGGCCGCCTCCTGCGCATCGGACCAAGCCCGGTCGGCCCGGTTGATCCGGCTGGCTACCATTGGTTCACGGGGACCGGTCTTGTGCACAGCCTGCGCCTGCGCGGCGGCCGCGCGGAGTGGTATCGCAGTCGCTTCGCACTGAGCGCCGACGCGGCCGCGGCTTTGGGCAAGGCTCCGATTCCGGGCCCGGGTGACGGCCAACGTCCGGTGAACACCAATGTGACGCTCATCGGCGGCCGCGTCCATGCCATCGTGGAAGCCGGTGCGTTGCCGATCGAACTGGACGCCGATCTGGAGAGCGTCGCGCACTCGGACTTCGGTGGCACGCTGGAAGGCGGGTTCACCGCCCATCCGAAGCGTGACCCGATCACGGGAGAACTCGTCGCCATCACCTATGAGCCGGGTCGTCCGTCACTGCGCTATGTGGTGGTCGACGCGGAAGGGCGCGCCCAGACCCGTGCCGAGATCGTTACGCCGCACGAACCGATGGTGCATGACGTGGGCTTCACGCATAACTTCATCGTCGTTCTCGACCTGCCTGTCACCTTTCAGCCCCAATCGGCGCCGACGCATCTCTTTCCCTATTTCTGGAACGATCGGCAGGCACCGCGCGTGGGCCTCCTTCCGCGCGACGGCAATGTCGCCGGCATGATCTGGTTCGACGCGCCGTCCTGCTATGTTTTCCATATCGTGAACGCCTTCGAGGCCGAATCCGGCGACGTGGTGGTGGACGTGGTGCGCCATCCGCGCATGTTCGAACGTGACACGCAGGGACCGAACGAGGGCACGCCTGTCTTGGCGCGGTGGACCCTGGATCGCGCCGGCGGCCGGCTGTCGGAGCGCGTTCTCGACGATCACGGCGGCGAATTTCCGCGCATCGACGATCGACTTGGTGGGCAGGACTATCAATTTGCGTACACGGCCCACTGGTGGGGAGACCAGGTGAGTTCTGGGCCTGTGTACAAGCACGATGTGCGCAGCGGACACACCGAGGTGCACGATTTTGGCCCCGGGCATGCGTCGCTGGAGCCGGTGTTCGTACCGCGCAGCGGGGCAACCGATGAAGACGATGGTTATCTCATGTGCTACGTCTTCAACGCCGAGCGCAATGCCAGCGATGTTGTGATCCTGTCGGCCCGGGACTTCACCGGTCCGCCATTGGCGGTCGTCGAACTTCCCGTGCGTGTGCCCTTTGGCTTCCACGGCGATTGGATCCCGGACCGCACGTAAGCGGTCGCGCGGCGCGGCTGCTGTGCATCTTCACGATGTCGGCCGTCGCGCTCGAACGCCATCCAGAAGGAGTTGCATCACGCCATCCACGAGCTTGTGAACGGGGAGGGCAGCATTGACCTTCGAGTCGATGATCAGATTCGCCAGGCCGTGGACGGTCGACCAGCATGAGAGCGTGGCAACGCCAAGTGCGACCGCATCGTCGGGCCTCGGCGTGAAGATGCCGGATCTCGCGCCCCTCAGAACAAGGTCCTCAAGAACAGCCTTGGCCTCTGCGCCGATCTCGGAGGCGGCAGGACTTGTCGCTGCGCCATCCGCAAGCGCGGGGCCGAACATCAATCGATACAACGCCGGGTTCTCCGCGGCGAATGCAATGTAGGCCTGCGCGGCGGCGGTCAGTGCCTTGTCCGCTTTCTTGAGCCTCGAGACGGCATCAAGCATGCAATCGCGCAGTCTCGCGAACCCGACTTCCGCGACCGCAATCAGCAGATCGCGCTTCTCCGCGAAATGACTGTGCGGCGCGGCGTGGGAGACACCTGCGCGGCGTGCGAGCTCCCGAAGCGAAAAGCTCCAGTCCTGCTCTTCAGTGACGATCGACAGCGCCGAGTCGATCAGGGCGCGGCGCAAGTCTCCGTGGTGGTAGGCGCGGGTGTCGGGGGAATCCTTCTTCATGGGGTCGATGGTAGCGCCGAAAGGCCATAGATATAGGCATCGACAAGATTGAGAGATCCGTACCTGGTCAGCGATCACCGTGCCGACGATTCTCGTTGCCGGACCGCTGGCACGGCGTGCATCTTGGCGATGCCAATAGCCTTGTGAATTCGGATTGAGACTGTCTGCTGTCCTTCGAATTTGGCTGCCGAATGACAGCGGTCGCCGAGACCAGACATTGGCACTTTTCTTGACGAACGGCCGGTCTACTCTGGAACTTGACCGTCGCCGATGTCGCCAGTTCGGATCGCGGGCGGCAACGGACGACGACGACGAAGTCGCGCGTGAGCGACTGCTTCTGAATGTCGCGAAATGGCGGTCAGTGGCTCCGCCGAGATGTGATGGCCGAACGTTCCGCAGCGTGCTCGAGCAGGTGTGCTCAGACATGAGCAAACGCTATCTGCGCGACAGCAACCTGCCGCATGGTGTGGACGGATTGCTGGGCTTCGCGCGCCCGAGCAGTTTCAGCCACTGGTCTCCCAGCCAGTTTCGGCTGCTGTGCCTCGCAGCGGAACACGCAGGCCGCCGCCGCGGAGGATCATGGAGATGGCGGGGTGTCCTGAGCCGGGCAGGACAGGCCGAGTACTTCGAAACGCAGGGCACGCGACATGCCCTCGATGAGGAGTCATGCGGCCTTGCGCAGGAATCCCTGGTTGGCCCCGTTGCGATTGGGCGCGAAGCCATTCGCCAGAAGCGATTCCTCCGCCGTGTGGTAGAAGACACCGATCTTCGAGATTTCGCGCGCCTGTTGGGCGGTCGCGATGGGGCGACCGAACTGGCGCGAGATCTGCACCAGTTGCTCGATCTGTGCCACGGTGCCGATCTTGGCCGTGCGCGTCTGGTTCCAAAGCACGTCCTCGGTACCGCAGCGCACGTGCAGGCCCATGGCGATACCCATCATGTTCACAGGCAGCACGTTGCGGACTGAACTTTCCACCGTGAGCACCGCGCCATCGGGAACGGCACGCAGGAAGTTGGCGAGGTTGTAGATGTTCGGTGCGTCCATGCCACCGCTGATCGCCACCCAGTTCATCACCAGCGGGCCCTTGTAGACGCCGCGGCGCATCAGTCGCTCGACCGACTCGAAGCTGTTGATGTTGTAGCACTGGAAGGCGCTCTGGATGCCGGCGGCCGTGAGGCGGCGGATGTGTTCCTCCACCCAGCCGGGCTGGGCCGGCACCGTCATCTCCTTGTAGGCCTCGAAGATGGCGGGGATTTCCCGCGAAGTGCCCTTGAAGTCTGCCAGTTCGGCGTGCTCCGTGACGTTCATCTGCGAGGTGTTGACGGTCACGGTCACCTGGTCCGGCTTCGGATCGAGTTCGGCCAGCATGTGGCGCGTGTCGTCGGACAGCCACTTGGCCGCCGCGCCTTCGGACTCTGGCGCGAAGCTGATCGAGCCGCCCACCTGGATGATCATCTCGGGCACGCGCGCACGCACGCCGGCGATGAGTTCGTTGAACTTGGACAGGCGCTTGCTGCCCCTGCCATCGAGTTCGCGAACATGAAGGTGCAAAACCGTTGCGCCGGCGTTGTAGCAATCCACCGCCTTCTGGATCTGAGCCTCCATCGTGACAGGGATTTCTTCCGGGAAGTCGGACGGAAGCCAGCCCGGTGCATAAGGAGCGGCCGTGATGATCAGCGGCTGCTGGTTTTCGGGAAACAGGTGGCCATCTAGGAAGTTCATGTCGTTTCGTCTCGGGTTGCAATGCGGATGTCGGAAGGATGCCGGCTCGGGTCAGTTCGCCTGAATGCCGAACTTCTTGACGATGGCGGCGTTGCGTTCGGACAGCGCCCTGGTCTCGCCGAGCAGCGCCGGCGTGTCGACGCTCAGTTCGGGTTCGAGGCCCACGTCCATCAGCTTTTGCTGCACGGCGGGTGCCTGCGCTGCCTTTTCGATGGTTGCGTGAAGCTTCGCCAGCACGTCGGCCGGCAGCTTGCTGGAGCCTATGAAACCGACCCATCCCTGGAACTGCAGTTCCGGATAGCCGAGTTCGGCGGTGGTTGGCACATCAGGGAGGAATCTGGAGCGGCGTTTGCCGGAGAAGGCGTAGGGGCGCAGCTTGCCGCCTTTGATCAGCGGCATGGAGGTCACCATGCCGTCGAACATGATGTCGACCTGGCCGCCGAGCAGGTCCTGGAGCGCGAGCGGCGATCCGGGATAGCCCACGTGCTGCATGTCCAGCCCGGCCCGATCGCTGAGGATCAGTCCCGCGTACTGCGACACGGTGCCCGGGCTGTAGCTGGCGAAGCTGGCCTTGCCTTGGCGCGTCTTCAATTGCGCGACCAGACCCTGGAAGTCCTTGGCGGGGTAGCCTGACGTGGTCACGAGCACGACGCCCGACCTGGCTACCGACGCGATCGGGACCACGTCCTTGAGCGGGTCGAAGGGCATCTTCATCACCTGCGGCGTCTCGGCCAGCACGTTGCTTGCCGCCACCACGATCGTGGTGCCGTCCGGCGCGGCCTGCAGCATGGCCTGGAGGCCGATCGAGCCGCCTGCTCCGGGGCGGTTCTCAACGATCACCGGTCGACCGATGTCGACAGCCATCTGCTGCCCGAGCACGCGGGCGACGATGTCCATCGTTCCGCCCGGGGGCGCCGGGACGATGAGCCGCACCGGCCGATCGCCCAAGGCCCAGGCGCCGAGCGCCAGCGAGCATCCGACCAGCGCCATGGAGGCGCGTGCAAGTTGCAGAAGTTTCATATTTCAAGCCACCAGTTCGCTGTCCGGCTTGCGCAGGAACCCCTGGTTGCCCCCGTTGCGATTGGGCGCGAAGCCATTGGCCTGAAGCGTCTCTTCCGTCGTCTCGTAGAAGACCCCGATCTTCATGATCTCTCGTGCCTGTTTCGCTGTCGCGATGGGACGGCCAAATTCGCCAGAGATACGAACCAACTGCTTGATCTGCTCGACGGAGCTCATCTTTCCCGTGCGGGTCTGGTTCCAAAGCACATCCTCGATGCCGCACCGCACATGCAGGCCCAAGGCAATGCCGATCATGTTCACGGGCAGCACGTTCAGTACCGAACTCTCCACCGTGATCACCGCGCCGTCGGGTGCAGCACGCAGGAAGTTGGCGAGGTTGTAGATGTTCGCCTGATCCATGCCGCCGCTGATGGCCACCCAGTTCATCACCAGTGGGCCCTTGTAGACGCCGCGGCGAATCATTCGCTCGATCGTCTCGAAGCTGTTGATGTTGTAGCACTGAAACTCACTCTGGATTCCGGCGGCTGTCAGGCGACGGATGTGCTCCTCGGCCCAGCTGGGATTCGAGGGAACGATCATGTCCTTGTAGGTTGCATAGAGGTGCGGGAAGCCGCGCGAAACTCCCTTGAAGTCATCTATACCTGCATGCTCCGTCACATTCATCTGCGTCGTGTTGACGGTGACAGTCACCTGGTCGGGCTTCGGAGTGAGTTCGGCCAGCATGTGCCGCGTGTCATCGCTCAACCACTTGGCGGCCGAGCCATCATCTTCCGGCGCGAAGCTGATGGAGCCTCCCACCTGGATGATCATTTCCGGCACGCGGGCGCGCACGCCGGCGATCAGCTCATTGAACATGGACAGGCGCTTGCTACCCTTGCCATTGGCTTCACGCACATGCAGATGCAGCACGGTGGCACCGGCTTCGTAGCAGTCCACAGCCTTCTGGATCTGCTCCTCCATCGTGACTGGGATGTCTTCCGGAAAGTCCGAGGGGATCCAACCCGGCGCATAGGGCGCGGCCGTGATGATCAGGGGCTGCTGGTTCTCAGGGTACAGGTGGCCGTCGAGGAAGTTCATGAGGATGGGTCTCCGAGTTGAAATGTGACGTCGGGAATATTGAACGAGGATGACAAGACTTCGGGTACTCAGTACGGCACGTCGCCCACGATGCCGGCGCGCTCCATCTTGCGAGGTGCGGGCCAGTAGTCGTTGACCGCGTAGTGCTGCGTGCTGCGGTTGTCCCAGACGGCCACGTCCCCGGGCTGCCAGGACCAGCGCACCTGGTACTCGGGAATGGTGGCCCGGCTCGTCAGGTAGTTCAGCAGCAGTGATGCGCCGGGCAGCTTGTCGATGCCGTGGCGGATGTTCTCCGGCGTGTTGTAGTTGACGAAGTGCGTGGTGAAGCCACCTACGTACAGGATCTTCTCGCCGGTTTCGGGATGCGTGCGCACGACGGGATGCTCGACCGGCGGGTTGTCCCGGTCCAGCTTCCTGCGCGCTTCCTCCGGCATGACGGCGCCGAAAGAAGGCTCGATGCTGGCCTTGGCGCGAAGCTTCAGGATCTTCTGCTTGATCTCCTCCGGCAGTTCCTCGTACGCCTGAACCATGTTGACCCAGATGGTGTCGCCGCCGATCTCCGGGCATTCGATGCAGCGCAGGACGGCACCCATGGCAGGGCTCTGGCGCCACAGGCCGTCGGAGTGATAGGAGTTCTCGTAGCTGTGCCTGGAGTCGCTGCGATAGATGAGCACCAGGCCGGGGTGCTTGGGATCACTGTTGACCACGGGGTGGTCTTCCAGCTTGCCGAAGCAACTTGCGAAGGCCACGTGGTCGGCGCGCGTGATGTCCTGGTTGCGAAAGAAAAGCACTTTGTGCTTGAGCAGCGCGGATCTGACCTGTGCGAAGAGTTCGGGGTTGCGCGCTGCTTCGCCGAGATGGACTTCGCTGACTTCGGCGCCAATGGCCGGCGTGACTTGCTTGATCTTCATTTCTTGCTCTCTGGAGGAATGGCGGCGCTGGGTCAGTTCGCCTGGATGTTGAACTTCTTGACGATGGCGGCGTTGCGCTGGGACAGCAACTTGTTCTCGGCCAGCAGCGCAGCCGTATCGATGCTCACATCGGGCTCCACGCCCACGTCGATCAGCTTCTGTTGCACCGCGGGCGCATCGGCGGCCCTCTTGATGAGAGCCTGGAGCTTCGCCAGGACGTCGGCCGGCAGCTTGCTGGAGCCGTAGAAGCAGACCTGTCCCTGGAACTGGATGTCCCGGTAGCCGAGTTCGGTCATGGTCGGCACGTCCGGGAAGTACCTGGACCGGCTTTTCCCCGAGACCGCATAGGGGCGCAGCATGCCGCTCTTGATCAGGGGCAACGACGTGACCACGCCATCGAACATGATGTCGACCTGGCCGCCGATCAGGTCCTGAAGCGCGGGCGGCGAGCCGGCGTAGCCGACGTGCTGCATGTCCAGGTCAGCCTGGCTGCTGAGAATCAGTCCCGAGTATTGCGACACCGTCCCCATGCCGTAGCTGGCGAAGCTGGATTTGCCCTTGCGCGTTTTCAACTGCGCGACAAGGCCCTGGAAGTCCTTGGCCGGGTAGCTGGCACCGGTCACGAGGACGTAGCTCGAGGACGCCACCCTGGCGATGGTGACGATGTCCTTCAGTGGGTCGTACGGTACCTTCATCACCTGCGGCGCTTCCACCAGCAGGTTGCTCGCGCCCAGCAGGATCGTGTTGCCGTCCGGGGCCGCCTGCAGCATGGCGCTGAGCCCGATCGAGCCCGTTGCGCCGGGGCGGTTCTCGACGATCACCGGTCGGCCGGTGTCCGCGGAAATCTGTTGCCCGACGACGCGTGCGGCGGTGTCCATCGTTCCGCCCGCCGGTGCCGGAACGATGACCCTCAGGGGCTTGTCGCCGGATGCGGCCCAGACGTTGAGCGCCAGCGAACATGTGATCAACGCCATCGCAGGGCGAGCAAACTGATGCAGTTTCATTTCCAGTCTCCATTTCCCGTTCGTTTCGGACAGACCTGTCAGCGGGTCCAGTATCTGGCGCACCGGCAACCGGTACTTGCTTATCGGGGACATGGATTTGTCGAAATGGGGCATAACCGACGGCGAGCTTCCAGTCCTGTATCCGTCCCTCAAGAATTGCATCTCCACATGCATTCACAGACAAGGACATGAACCATGACCAAAGCCATCCGCCTTCATGAAACCGGAGGCGCAGACGTCCTCAGATTCGAAAACCTCGAGGTCGGCGAACCGGGCGCAGGCGAGGCCCGCGTGCGCCACAGCTTCATCGCCGTCAATTTCGCCGACGTCTACTTTCGCACCGGCCTCTATCCCATGGCTCTGCCCAACGGCCTCGGTACCGATGCGGTGGGCGTGGTCGAAGCCGTCGGGCCCGGCGTGACGGATATCCGCGTGGGCGACAGGGTGGGCTACCTGGTCGGACCACCGGGCGCCTACGCGCAAGCGCGCGTGATGCCTGCCGAAGTGCTGATTCCCCTGCCCGACGGCATCACGGATCGCACTGCCGCGTCGCTCATCATGAAGGGCATGACCACGCAATATCTGTTTCGCCAGGTCTATCCGCTGAAGGGAGGCGAGACCATCCTCTACCACGCGGCGGCGGGCGGCGTCGGACTGATCGCCTGCCAGTGGGCGCGCGCCATGGGCGTGACCATGATCGGCACCGTCAGCACCGACGAAAAGGCCGCCATCGCGAAGGCCAACGGCTGCGCGCACACCATCGTGACCTCGCGCGAGAACATCGCCGAGCGTGTGAAGGAGATCACCGAAGGGAAGGGCGTTCCCGTCGTCTACGACTCGGTAGGCAAGGACACGCTGGAAGCTTCGCTCGACTGCCTGCAGCCTCGCGGAACGCTGGTAAGCAATGGCACTTCGTCGGGCCCGGTGATCCTCGACACCAGGCTGCTGGCGACCAAGGGTTCCATCTGGCTCACCCGGCCGGCGATGAGGCATTACATCGAGCCGCGTGCGCACATGCTCGACATGGCGCGGGAGCTGTTCGACCATGTGCTCGCCGGGCACATCGTCAGCGAGCCGAAGCAAAGCTTCGCCCTGGCCGACGCGGCAGAAGCGCACCGCGCGCTCGAAGGACGCAAGACGATCGGCTCCACCGTCCTCGTTCCCTGAGCGACGTTCGGACGCGAGGTCGGTACCATAATGGCGCTCCAGCACCGACCCATGAGACACATTGCACGACTCATGCGTAGCGCCAGCTTGAGCGGTTACGTCGAGTTGGTGAAGTCGCTCGGTCGCGACCCGCATACCTTCATGCGAACCGTGGGGCTGCAGCCGAAGGTCCTCGAGGATCCCGAGACGCTGATCCCGAGAGATGCCGTGCGCGAATTGCTGGAGATCACCGCGCGTGCCACGCGGACCGAAGATCTTGCGCTGCGTCTTGCGGCCCAGCGCAAACTCTCCGCCCTCGGGCCCATCAGCCTCGTGCTGAGGGAGGAGGCCACGCCGAGGGACGCCCTCGACACGCTGTGCCGCTACCTGAAGCTGGTCAATGCCTCGCTCACCATCCATGTCGAAGACACCGACAGTGTGGTGGTTATCCGGGAAGACCTGATGCCAAGCCCCGGGCTGCCCATGCGACAGTCGGTGGAACTCGCCGTGGGCACCGTGTTTCGCATGTTGAGCGATTTGATCGGCCCGCATTGGCGACCGCTCGAAGTCTGCTTCACGCATCGCCCACCCAGTGACGTCTCCACCCATCGCGCTTTCTTCGGACGGCGCGTCAAGTTCAACCAGGAATTCAACGGCCTGGTCTGTCTTGCGATCGACCTGTCCAAGCCGCGCGAGCCGGGAGACCAGGTGGCGGCGGGCTACGCGCGCAAATATCTGGAAGCGGCCCTCAGGGATCGCAGTGAAAGCGTGCATGACAGCTGTCGCCAGCTCATCCTCGCGCTGCTGCCGGGTGGCGCCTGCAGCGCACAGGAGGTTGCTCGGCACCTGCGCGTCGATCGCCGCACGCTGCACCGCCGGCTCGCTGCGGAGGGTCTCACCTTCAGTAGCTTGCTCGATCAGGTGCGCTCGGACCTGGTCAAACGTCATCTGCGCGAGAGCGACCTGCCGCTGAGCGAGGTGGCCGAGCTACTGGGCTTCGCAACGCCTAGCAGCTTCAGTCATTGGTTCCAGGGTCAGTTCGGCTGCAGCGCCTCGCAATGGATCAAGCAAGCGACGGACATGGCAGCAGCAAAAGAGTACGTGACGTCCTGATCGATCGGCGCTTATCGGCCCGCGGCGTCTTGCCTGCATCGATTCAGAGCTGTCTCAGATCGGCAAGTTCGCGTCCCAAAAGAGCAAGCTGCATGGGTCGCGTCGCCAGATACTGGATCCAGGAAATCAGGCACTGCCATCGCCTGATTCATTCCAATTGAATCAAGACATCGAACGGAGACATCTGCCATGGCAGCACCCCAAAGCAAGGTCATCGTGACGTGTGCGGTGACCGGAGCGATCCACACGCCGACCATGTCGCCCCACCTGCCAATCACCGCGCACGAGATCGCCTGCGAGGCGGTTGTGGCCGCGGAAGCAGGCGCGGCCATCGTCCATCTGCATGCGCGCAACCCCGAGAACGGCCAGCCCTCGCAGGACCCGGCACTGTTCCGGGCCTTTCTTCCGGCCATCGCGCAGCACTCGGACGTGGTGATCAATCTCACGACAGGCGGCGCTCCGAACATGCTGGTGGAGGAGCGCCTGCAGCCTGCATTGCAGTTCAAGCCCGAGGTGGCGTCGCTGAACATGGGATCGATGAACTTCGGCCTCTATCCCATGCTGGGCCGGCACAAGGAATTCAAGTACGAGTGGGAACGGCCCTACCTCGAAGGCTCGGAGGACCGGGTGTTCCGCAATACCTTCAAGGAGATCCGCTACATCCTCGAATCCTGCGCCGAGAGTGGCACCCGGTTCGAGATCGAGTGCTACGACACCAGCCACCTTTACACGGCGGCGCGTTTCATCGACCGCGGCATCCTCAAGCCGCCATTCTTCATTCAGTCCGTCTTCGGACTGCTGGGCGGAATCGGCACACACCCCGACGACGTCATGCACATGCGCAAGACTGCCGAGCGCCTGTTCGGCCAGGACTACTACTGGTCGGTCCTCGGAGCCGGCCGCAGCCAGTTCCCGCTGGCCTCCATGGCGGCTTCGCTGGGAGGGAACGTTCGCGTGGGGCTCGAGGACTCGCTGTGGGATGGGCCGGGGCGGCTCGCGAGGAGCAACGCCCAGCAAGTGCAGCGCATCGTCTCGATGCTGAAATCGATGAACCTGGAAGTTGCAACCCCTGCGCAAGCGCGCGAGATGCTGCAACTCAAAGGCAAACACGCGGTGGCGTTCTGATCCATGACTGAAACTGTTGTTCTTGTGACCGGCGCCACGGCCGGGATTGGCCGCGCGACCGCTCGCGCATTCGCGCTCGAAGGCGCCCGGTTGATGTGTTCCGGCCGCAATGCCACGGCCGGAGCCGCGCTCGTTGCCGAACTCCGCGAACTGGGCGCCGAGGCGGAGTTCGTGGCTGCCGACGTCAGCCGTGAGGAGGATGTGCGCCAACTCGTCGAACGCACCGTGGCGAGCTATGGCCGGCTCGATGTCGCCGTGAACAGTGCAGGGACCGAGGGAACGCCCGGGTCGATCGTCGACCAGACCGTCGAATCCTATTCGGCGACCTTCGACGCGAATGTTCTGGGGACCTTTCTCAGCATGAAGCACGAGCTGCGCGTGATGCTCCAGCAGAAGCAGGGCGTCGTGGTCAACCTTTCCTCCACGATGGGAAGCCGCGGTAACGCACAGAACCCGATGTACGTGGCGAGCAAGCACGCGATCGAGGGCCTGACCAAGTCTGCGGCATTGGAGGCAGGCCGGTCGAACGTGCGTGTCAACGCGGTGGCTCCTGGTCCCATCGATACCGGGATGCTGGAACGCATCGCGGGAGGGGTCGAAAAGATCGCGGCGGTCGCCGCAACGATTCCCGCCGGCCGCATCGGCACCCCGGAGGAGGTCGCCGATGCCATCGTCTTCCTGGCGTCCGATCGCTCCAGGTACATCTCGGGACAGATCCTCGCAGTCAATGGCGGCAAGACCGCCATGTAGGTCGGGGCGAGAGCCGCCCGTGCGTCAGTCATCTTTCAATAACGAAGAGAGCCCATGAGAAAACCCCTGATCGCCTTGACCGTACTCGCCGCCGGTGGCGCTGCGGCCCAGTCCTCCATCACGATGTTCGGCGTCGTCGACGCCACGGTCAGCGGCTATTCGAACAAGGCCGAGACTCCGTTCGGCATCGGCGTCACGACCAGCAGCACCGTACAGAACAGCGGAGGTTACGCTAGCAGTCGCCTGGGCTTCCGCGGCACGGAGGATCTCGGCGGCGGTGCGGCTGCCAGCTTTTGGCTCGAAGCCGGAATACTCAACGACACCGGCGCCGGCTTCGCGCCTGGCGGGGGTCTTGCCTTCAACCGTCGATCGACTGTCAGCCTGTCAGGGGTCCTGGGCGAAATCCGCCTCGGCAGGGACTACACGCCCACGTTCTGGAACGACGCCATCGCCGATCCGTTCACCTCCAACGGCGTGGGCATCAACCTGATCGCCACCGCGAGCGGCTTCAACACGCCCGGACAAGCGGCCAACGGGTTCCAGGCCAACCCCAACTACATTCGTGCCTCCAACTCGGTGGGCTACTTCCTGCCACCGAATCTGGGAGGTTTCTACGGCCAAGTCATGTACGCCTTCAACGAGGCGAACAAGGTCGACCCGGGCGGTTTGACACCGAACACACCGAACAGCCAGCGAGCCGGACGCTACGCAGGTGGCCGCTTCGGCTACACGAAGGGCCCCTTGGATGTCGCAGTGGCACTCGGCCGAAGCACGATTGGAGACCAGTTTTTCCTGGGCACGACGACCAACCTCGACATCTGGAACGTCGCCGCCACGTACGACTTCGGCGTCATCAAGCTGTTCGGCGAGTACTCGAACAACAAGCTGAAGACGGACTTCTCCGGTATCCCGCCGGTCGCGAACGCTTTTGGTTTCACGAACCCGGGAGCCAACGGCGCGCTGATCGGCCTGAACGCACCGATCGGACCCGGGTTGATTCGTGCCGTCTATACCCAGGTGAAGTACAACAACATCACTGCTACGAATCAGATCGCTCCTGGCCTGGCTCCGGACCCGAAGTCCGAGAAGTTCGCCCTCGGCTACGTTTACAACCTGTCGAAGCGTACGGCTGTCTACGCGACGGCTGCACGGATCGACAACAAGAATGGTGCCGACCTGACCGTTGGCGGGCCCGCCTACTTCACGAAGGCAATCAACGGCGCAGTGCCGACGCCACAGTCTTCGACTGGCTACGACGTCGGCATTCGACACGTCTTCTGATTGAACCCTTCGCCCAATTGCAAGCGCATCACAATGACCGCATTGACCTTGACTGGTTGGCCCACGCTCGGACGCCAATTGTTCCCAGGCGTCCTCGCCAGTGCCGTCGTGGCTGCAGCGGCCACGTTTCTGGCGCAGCACTATGGTGCGCCTGTCATGCTCTTCGCGCTGCTCCTCGGCATGGCAATGAACTTCCTGTCCACCGACGGCCCCTGCACCGCCGGCATCGAGTGGACAGCACGCCAGGTACTGCGCCTGGGCGTGGCGCTGCTGGGCTTGCGCATCACCACGGGCCAGATCGCCGCCATGGGCTGGCATCCGGTGTTGATGGTGATGGCGTCGGTAGCGCTCACCATCAGCCTGGGTATCGCGTTGGCCAGGCTGATGGGGTATCGAAGCTTCTTCGGCTTGCTCACGGGCGGCGCAGTCGCGATCTGCGGAGCGTCGGCAGCCATGGCGCTTTCTGCGGCCATGCCGAACCACCCCATGCGGGAGCGCGCCACGCTGTTCACCGTGATCAGCGTCAGCGCGCTGTCGACGTTGGCGATGATCATCTATCCGATGATCGTGCGCGCGCTGGGCCTCGATCCGGTACAGGCCGGCATCTTCCTCGGCGGCACCATCCATGACGTGGCGCAGGTCGTCGGTGCCGGCTATGGCATATCGATCGCCACCGGTGATGCCGCCACCTTTGTGAAGCTGCTGCGCGTCGCGATGCTCCTGCCTGTGATTGCGTTCGCGGGATTCCTGACGCGAGCCGATCAAGGCAAGGCCGCCGATGGCAAGCGTCCGCCGCTATTGCCCCTGTTCGCGATTGCCTTTGCGGCACTGGTCGCGATCAACAGCACGAGTTGGGTGCCCAAGGCTGTCACTCAAGCGGGTGTCGATCTTTCGCAATGGTGCCTGGTCGCCGCAATCGCCGCGATCGGCATGAAGACCCAGCTGAAAGAACTTGCAACGGTGGGATGGAGGCCAATCGCTCTGATGGTCGGCGAGACAATATTCCTCGCCGGGTTCGTGGTAGCGTGGCTGCACTGGGGCGGCGCGGCACTCGGCTGAGCAATTCAGGCGTGGGCCCACTCTGAGTGAGGCGGTTCGCATCTCACACCTCAACGTCAAGCATGCATGCATGCATCCTGTTTGTGGCCGCATTCAAGCCCGCTCTCGATCGGATCGCGAACGGGCCGGAGGGTCGGGGGTCCATGAAAATGTCCGCCGTCTCCTTGCGCGCCAGTCGGATCGTCGAGTGCAACTACTGGATGTCCGCAACCTCGTCGAACCGGTCGTAGCGTTCGGCTCGACGACCGACTACTCATGGCCGGGACTGCCTGTTCACCAAACTCGCTTATAGCGGTCGTTGGCCAACCGGGCGATCACGCCGAAGGTCAGCTGTCAGGCACGGCCGCGAATTGGTGCTCGCGCCATTTGCAGTCCTTCGCCAGGGTCTGCTATCGGGCGGCCCTTGGCTCGTCGACCTCCTGCCTGGTGGTGCCCATACTACGGCGTCAATGTGCCAATTTCGGCCCAATCCGGCACCACCCCCCAGCGGCCCTCGACGTGTTGCCCGGGCTCCAACTTCAAGAGGCCGATCCCTGAACGAAGAGCATTCGGCGGGCACGTCATTGGCTCGATCGCAATGGCGCGTCGTCGACGCGACACATTCTCGATTGTGTCGCCCGTGTACACCATGAGGTATCGGAACGACGAATCGGCCCAGAGGCTGACACGTCGGCCCTTGTCGGGCCGCGCCACGGATGCACGCGCGAGGCCGTCGGCCCCTCGCACGAGGTCCGTGTAGCCAGTATCCAGCCGCACCGAGCCGACCGACCTCGGCTCGGTGAAATCCCGGTCCGATCCGGCGACCGGCTCGTGTCCGACCGGAAGCCCGCGGTCGTCCATCACCAGGCATCGGTTCGCCGGGACCTGCAGCACCGCGTCGTCGATGGCGGCGCCCACCGTCAGGTAGGGATGGAAACCGATCCCGAAGGGCGCGGGGACGTTCGAGGCATTTCGCGCCCGGAAGGAGACCGTCAGGCCTGTCACATCGAGTCGATACCGGACTTCCAGGTCGAGCCGCCACGGATACCCCGGCTGCGGATGGAGCGCGCAGGTCAACGCAACTTCATCGGCTGACTTCGATGCAGTCTTCCACGGGAGCCATCGCACCAGCCCATGGATCGCGTTCTGCAACTCGGGCTCGTCGAGCGCCGCTTGGCCGGCCCGATCTTCGAACCGGTACTGCCCGCGGTCGAGGCGGTTCGGCCAGGGAGCCAGCACCTGACCGCGGCCGCTGGGCGACCACTCCTCCACCCCGAATCCATCGATGATGTCCGCGTCTTCCACCGAGTAGTGGCGCAGCGTCGCGCCCACCTCGGTCACGATGGCGCGCTGCGAGCCGTGACGGATCTCGTATTGCGCGCCCGAGAGTGGCGAAACCGCGTTGACCGAGCTCATCGATCCCGGGCGGTGGACCCCCGCGCATCGGCAGCTTCCGAGAGAGCCATGGCGCTGGCGATGAACGTCAGGTGAGTGAACGCCTGAGGGAAGTTGCCGATCAGTCGCTGGTGCGCTTGGTCGTATTCCTCGGCGAAGAGTCCGAGATCGTTTCGCAGCGAGAGCAGCCGGTCGAAAAGCGCCTGGGCCTCCTCGAGTCTCCCGAGCATGGCCAAGTCGTTGACGAGCCAGAAGCTGCAGGCGAGGAACGCGCCTTCGCCCGGGGGCAATCCGTCGGCCGCGTCCTTGTCCGGGATGTACCGCATCACGAACCCGTCATGCACAAGCTCACGTTGGATCGCCTCGACCGTGCCGGCCACGCGCGGATCGGTCGCCGGCAGAAATCCAACCTGCGGGATCAGCAGTAGCGCCGCATCGAGCTGCGTGGATCCGTAGTACTGGGTGAACGTGTTCCTCTCGGCGTCGAAGCCGTTGCGGCACACCTCCTCGTGGATGTCGTCCCGCATCCGTAGCAGTTCGTCCATCGCGCCCTTGTAGCCCGACCCTTGCAACATCTTCACGACGCGATCGGCGGCGACCCAGGCCATCACCTTCGAGTGGACGAACTGACGTCGGGGCCCCCGAACCTCCCAAATGCCATCGTCGGGTTCGCGCCAATGGCGCTCAAGCCACAGAACGAAGCTTTGGGTGGGATCCAGCGCTGCGGCGACGGCAGTCATGCCGAGCCGCCGCGCGCGATAGATCGCATCGGCCAACTCGCCATAGACGTCAAGCTGCAGTTGCCCCGAGGCAGCGTTTCCGACCCGCACAGGGGCGGACCCCTCGTAGCCTGCCAGCCAGCCGAGTTCGTACTCGTCGAGGCGGCGCTCTCCTGCGATTCCGTACATGATCTGCAGGTCTTCGGGGTCGCCCGCAACGGCACGGATCACCCAGTCGCGCCATTGCGTCGCTTCCTCGACATAGCCTGCAGACATGAGCGCGTCCAGCGCGAGCGCTGCGTCTCGGATCCAACAGTACCGGTAGTCCCAGTTGCGCACACCGCCGAGAAACTCGGGCAGCGACGTGGTGGGCGCGGCCACCAGCCCGCCAGTGGGTGCGTAGGTGAGCGCCTTGAGCGTGATGAGGGAGCGTTCGACCTCATCCTTCCACGCACCTTTGTACGTCGAACGACCCGACCAGGCGCGCCACCAGGCCTCAGTCTCGGCCACGGCATCGAGCGCATCGATCGGTGGCGGCGCGTCTTCCCAGGAGAGGTACCCTGTGAGAACAAAGCAAACGCGCTCGCCCGCGTTCACCGAGAAGTCGGCTTCGAGACAACGGTCTTGCGACGTGATCGGTACGTCGGCCCGCAACTCCACCGCCTCGGGTCCCGCGCCGGCACTCACCGCCTGATCCTTGGCGAGGATCCACGGGGCGGTCTTGCCGTAATCGAACCGCGGGTTGAGCCGAACGGACATCGGTACGGTGCCGCGCACGCCCTCGACGATCCGCACGATCCGTGGGTTCGACGCGCGCAAGGCCATGCAGTCGATGAGCCGAACCACGCCGTCGGCCGTCTCGAACTCGGTTTCGAGAACGAGCGTCGAAGGCCGATACCGTCGCGTCGTGGCGACGGCGTTTCCGGTCGGAGCGATGCGCCATCGACCGTTTTCCTCGGTGCCGAGCAGGTTCGCGAAACATGCGGAAGAGTCGAAGCGCGGCAGGCACAACCAGTCGATCGACCCATCGATCCCGACCAATGCTGCAGTGTGCATGTCGCCGATGAGTCCGTAGTCCTCGATGCGAAGAGCCATTCGACCTCCCGTGGGGCAGTCGGCGCCGAGGCGGATTCAGACTTGAAACTGCGGTGGCGTTACTGGGTCCGTCTAGCCGGGTGAGCAGCGAGCTGGAGCTGGTCCTGATTTTGGAGGCGATTGCCCGCGCCTGTGCTGCGTTGACATTGTCCCGTTACCAACGTAACGATTTCCGACCATATCGGCCGCGGAAGAGGTGCCCACTCCTGCAGTCAAGGCCTTACCCACGGGAAACCTCATGCGCAGCGATGATCACTACGATTTCATCATCATCGGCAGCGGGGCCGGCGGCGGCACGCTCGCCCTCAAGCTGGCCCCTTCCGGCAAGCGAATTCTCATCCTCGAACGCGGCGACTATCTGCCGCGCGAAAAGCAGAACTGGGATCCGACCGAAGTCTTCGTGAAGAACCGCTACGTGTCGAAGGACACGTGGTACGACTCGGACGGCAAGCCGTTTCAGCCGGGCGTCCATTACTTCGTCGGCGGCGCGACCAAGATGTTCGGCGCTGCGATGTTTCGCTTACGCGAGAGGGATTTCACGGCGCACCGCACTGCCGACGGCTCGACGCCCGACTGGCCGATTCGGTACGACGATTTCGAGCCGTACTACACGCAGGCAGAAGCGCTCTACCACGTCCATGGTCAGCGCGGCGATGACCCCACCGATCCACCGGCCAGCGCACCCTACGCATTTCCCCCCGTGAGCCACGAGCCGCGTGTGCAGGAGATCGCCGATGGCTTGAAGCGTGCCGGTTATCGGCCGGCGTACGCGCCGACGGGCATCCTGCTCGACGAGGCGGACCGTCCCCACAGCCAGTGCATACGCTGCAATTACTGCGACGGCTACCCCTGCCTCGTCCACGCGAAGGCGGACGCTGAAGTCATCGCCGTGCGGCCCGCGTTGCAGTACCCGAACGTGACGCTGAAGAGAGACGCTCACGTCCAGCGCCTCGAAACGGACGCCAGCGGACGCACGGTTACCAAGGTGATCGTGCATCGCGATGGGCAGCGCGAGGAGTACACCGGAAGCCTCATTGTCGTGTCCTGCGGTGCGGCCAATTCCGCACGGCTGTTGCTCATGTCGGCGAATCAAAAACATCCGCGCGGGCTGGCGAACGGTTCGGACATGGTGGGTCGCCACTTCATGTTTCACAACGCGGTCGCGCTGGTCGCCCTTTCCCGGCGCGAGAATCCGACCGAGTTCCAGAAGACGCTCACGATCAACGATTTCTATTTCGGTGCGACGGACTACGAATTTCCGCTCGGCAATATCCAGATGCTCGGCAAGTCCCAGGGACCGATGTTCAAGGAAGACGCGCCACGGTTCGCGCCCGGCTTCACGTTGGATCAGATGGCCCGACACGCGGTGGATTTCTGGCTCACGAGCGAAGACTTGCCGCTTCCGCAGAATCGCGTGTCCGTGAATTCTGGAGGTGAAATCCAACTCCACTACGAGTTCACAAACGTGGAGCCGATCAATCGCCTACAAAGGAAATTGCAGTCAATGCTCGAGCACATGGACATGCATCCTCACCTCATCCCGAACAACCTCTACATGGGAAAGCACATTCCCATCGCCGGCGTCGCTCACCAGGCCGGCACCTGCCGGTTCGGCATCGACCCGGCAACTTCCGTCCTCGACGTCAACTGCAAGGCGCACGAGCTCGACAACCTGTACGTCGTGGACACGAGCTTTTTCCCAAGCATCGGGGCGGTGAATCCGTCGTTGACCGCCATCGCGAACGCCTTGCGCGTCGGCGAGCATCTGCTGCACCGCATCCAATGACAAATTACCCGCTCGCACGGCGCAGAGAAATCGCGGCCGTGTACGGTGCCGGCTTGATTCAGGGCGTGGCATTGGTCACGTTTCCGGCGGCGAGCGTCGTCTTCACCAGCGCCACGGGCTACGGTTTGTCGAGAACGGAATACGGCGGCATGTTCGTGCCCCAGGCGGTGACGGCCATCGGATCCTCCTTGCTGGGCGCCGGCTTGGCACGCCGCCTCGGCGCCAAGCGCATCTTCTTGATCGGACTCGTTGCGAATCTGGCGTCGATGGCGCTGCTCGTTCTGAGCCGGTTCGCGATGAGCGAGCACGCGGTTGCTTACGTGGTCCTGCTCGTCGCCACCGGCTGCCTCGGCGTCGGTTTCGGTTTCACGGTGCCGACGCTCAACACGCTCGCCGCCGCCTTCTTTCCAACGAAGGTGGACAAGGCCGTGTTGGCGCTGAACGCCCTGCTGGGGTCAGGCACTGCGCTGGCGCCGATGCTTGTCGCGGTGTTCGTCGGTCTGGGCATCTGGTGGGGACTGCCGGTGCTGGCTGGCGCGCTGATCCTGGGGTTGCTCCTGTTCAGTGCGCGCTTGCCGCTCAGTCCGGATGCGCAGGCGGACGGCGCCGGGGTCATGGGCGGGCGGACGAAGCTTCCTTTTCGGTTCTGGGTGTTCGCCGGATTCGCGCTCTTGTACGGTGTCTGCGAAACGATGAACGGCAACTGGGCTTCGCTCTACATGACGAAGGAACTGGGCGCAAATGCGACGCAGGCCTCGCTCGCCCTCACCGTGTTCTGGGGCATGGTGACGGCAGGGCGCGTCCTCTTTGCCCTCGTCGGGAAATGGTTGCCCGAGCGCGCCGTCTTCCAGGTCCTGCCGTTGCTCGTGGCCGCTGGCTTTGTCGTCCTTGCCTTCCTGCAGCCGAGCCAGCCGCTCTTCGGCATCCCGGCCTTTGCGCTCGCAGGCTTCGGTTGTTCGGCGTTGCTGCCGCTGGTCATCAGCTTCGGGCAGGCGGAACTCAAGCCCATCGCCGCATCGATGGCCGGGGGATTGATCGCGTCCTACCAGATCGGGTACGGGATCGCGGCCTTTGGCGTCGGCCCTCTGGAGTCACGGTTGGGATTGAGTCTGGGCACGATCTATGGAGCGACCACCGGCGTCGCGCTGGCGCTCGTCGTGCTTGCCGCGCTCATCGCCCGCCACCCAGCGCGACTGGTCACGGAAGTAGCGCGTGCGCCGATTCAAAGTCCGACCCAGCCCTCAACCATCACTCATCCAGGAGATCAACCATGAACC
This sequence comes from Variovorax sp. J22R115, assembly GCF_030317005.1. Classification (NCBI taxonomy): domain Bacteria; kingdom Pseudomonadati; phylum Pseudomonadota; class Betaproteobacteria; order Burkholderiales; family Comamonadaceae; genus Variovorax; species Variovorax sp. J22R115. The sequence goes on from NZ_JASZYM010000001.1 coordinate 338,714, forward strand.
TGAAAGACAAAGTCGCCATCGTCACCGGCGGCAACAGCGGCATCGGTCTCGCCATCGTGCTGGAGCTCGCCAAGCAAGGGGCCAACGTAGTCATCGACTACGTCGTGCATCCCGAAGCGACCGAAGCGACGGAGAGGCAAGTCCTCGCCTTGGGAGACCAAGCGATCGGAGTGCAAGCCGACGTGAGCAAGGTCGCCGACCTGCAAAGGCTGATCGCTACTGCCGTCAAGAGGTTCCGCCGAGTCGACGTCATGGTCAACAACGCAGGGGTCGAGACTCGCACCTCCGTGCTCGACACGAGCGAGGCGGACTACGACAAGGTGCTCGCCATCAATCTCAAGAGCGCGTTCTTCGGCACCCAGTTCGCCGCACAGCAGATGATCAAGCAGGGCGGTGGCGGGCGCATCATCAACGTCAGTTCCGTGCATGAGGACTGGCCGATGCCGGGCAACGCCGCCTACTGCCTTTCGAAGGGCGGCATACGCATGCTCACGCGCACGGCGGGCGTCGAGCTGGCGCCGCACAACATCCTCGTCGTCGGCGTCGGTCCTGGCGCCGTGGCCACGCCGATCAACCTGTCGACCATGAACGATCCGGTGCTGCTGAAGAAACTCAACTCGGCCATTCCGTTGGGCCGCATGGCTCGTTCGGAGGAAATCGCGAGCGTCGTGGCGTTCCTCGCGAGCGACGGTGCGAGCTATCTGACGGCCACCACGATCTTCGTGGACGGCGGGATCATGCAAAGCAGTCCTGGACTGTGATGAGTCGCTCCGTAGAACTCCAGATGACGCCGGGAAAGGCCTGGCCCGATTTGCACCCAACGTAGTCTCGTTCGCCAACGGCAGCTTTCAGGCCTCGAATCCAACGGGCCCGGAGGCTGGCTTCGGGCCCGGACTGACACTCCGACTGTTTGGATAGCGGCCACTCGGTTGCCTTCGACATCGGAATCGCGCTGGCCGCGTGACGTCGGCGAGCGGCTATGTCTGCACACCGTGGGACCGGTCGTTGATACCGGGATCTCCTTGGCAACTGGATGACCGAAATCGGCATCACAGCGTGAGTTCGCCCAGCAGCAGGGGAGGACCGCACTGCACACCGGTCGGACATCGGGCGCTGGTGGAAGGCAGGGAGGGCTGAAGCGACATTCACTTTCCTGATCTCGTTGCCGCAAAGCTGCCGGCCGAGCCCGTCCACAGGGACCTCAAGGAAGTCCCCGCAGCGGAGGGCACACATCGGCAGGCAGCAGACGGAGCGGTTGAGGCGCCGGGCACGACTTGAGGCTTACCATCGCTGCATGGACTCACGCGAGACCGCCCCCTCCCCCGAGCGCAACAAGCAGCCGATCCTCGAGGTACTTGCGCGCGTATTGCCGCCACGCGGCCTCGTGCTCGAGATCGGCAGCGGCACCGGGCAGCACGTGGCGCACTTCGCCAGGGCTTTGCCCGCCCTCACTTTCCAGCCCAGCGAGATGGACGTGGAGCGTCATGCTTCTATCGAGGCGTGGGTGAGCGAAGGCAACCTGTCGAACGTAAAGCCGCCCCTCGCCATCGATATCACGAAGCATCCCTGGCCCGTATCCGCGGCCGATGCGGTCGTGTGCATCAACGTGATTCACATCTCCCCGTGGGAGGCCACGCTCGCGTTGATGGCGGGCGTCGGCAGGATCCTGCCCGCCGGTGGCGTGCTTGTGACCTACGGCCCGTACATGCGCGGCGGCGCGCATACGTCGCAGAGCAATGAAGCGTTCGACGCGAGCCTGCGCGCAAGGAATCCTCTCTGGGGCGTGCGCGACATCGACAAGGTGGTGGAAGTGGCGGGCAATGAAGGCCTTGCGCTGGAGGAGGCCGTACCAATGCCGGCAAACAACTTCACTCTGGTCTGGCGGAAATCAAACGACGCACCCCCCGGCGCGCGGGCCCTCATCGACGGGTTTGCTTGAGCACCAAAGCTGTCGGCCACGAATGGCGGGAACTGGCCGACTTTAGCCCGTCGGCACCCGGCACTCGAGGCTTTCTGCAGACGCCTCGGTCCGGTCACAGCATCGAATGCGAGGGCTCCATCTCTGCTGGTCCTATGGCGGAATGCGAGCGTTAGATTCTTCAAGGAGGTTCCGTGCCCTACCTGCAACTCGACGTAAATGACAGCTATCCCAAGGACTTGAAGCAGCGCCTCGCGGCTCGGATGTGCGAGACCTACTCCTCGATGATGAGCGTTGACATTCGGCGAATATCCGTAGCGATTCGAGAATTGGGTGCGGGCGGAATTTGGCGCATCGCCGAGGTGGGCGAGGTTCCCGTTCCAGTCTCCTTGCTGATGTTGGACATCCGCCGGGGCCGGCCGGCCGAACTTCGGATGGAGGTGGCCAGAGCGTTGTGCGCTCACTGCATCGAACTGCTCGGTCTCACTGGGGACCGCTTGAATGTCGAATTCACTCAGCATGATGGCGACGAGATGTACCATCCCACGCTGGGTGGCTTCAGCCCAGACTGGAAGCAGGGAGAAGCCTAATTCCGACAGCAGTTCGGATGGCTGCTCCTGGCCCAAGTCCTGCTTATCGGGCAGCGCAGGGGCTACTACCGGTTCTGTCTGTGAGCCGCCGATCGAATTTCTGCGCCGAAAGACGGTGACCGTTGCGGAGAACGGTCATGCACTTCTTCGCGACGCGGCGTTCTTACCACCTACCCGCGCCATGGGGTGATGCGCGGTAACCATCGCCTCACGTTCGCCCGATAGCGCTTGTACTCGTCGCCGAACTGCTCGCCCAGCGCAGGCTCTTCGTAGGCGACAACGAACAAGAAGAATCCGGCCCACACGATCGCGCCGTACCCCAGCGCCGCGACGCTCCCGAACAGGAGGCCCTGGCCGGCGATCAACGCCGTGACTGCCACGTACATCGGATTGCGGACGTAGCGATAGAGCCCGGTGACGACGAGGCGCTTGGGAGGCATCACGGGCGCCGGTGTGCCGAGGCCCTGCAACGCGAAGCGAGCGAACGAATCGAGCAAGATGGGCAACCCGGCGACGATCAGGGCGGCGCCGAGCACGCGCGCGATCGGGAATAGCGGAGGCGCAAAGTGCCAGTGCGTGAGGTACCAAGGGACGTACACGGCGAGCGTGCCCGGAGCAATGACCAGGAAGATCGCGGAACCGATGATCGCGGCGGCGCGCTGCACGATAGGAGCATACAACGCCGCCGCGAATCGTGCGGATGGGCGAGCGCTGGCGTCACGTCGACGCCGCAAGCTCTAACCGCTTTCGCCTGGGTGCCCGTCCAGCGTCCCATGAGCGTGATCCCCAGCACGATGTTTACCGCCACGGCGCACTGTCCTTCAACAAGGGCCTGTGCGCGCCTGCACAACCCTGCCGCCAACTTTGCGCACCATCGAGGACGTCCTTAAGAGGCCAGAACCATGCCAACAGACACCAGTACTCCGATTTCCGATGGCCACTCGCTCGAATATCGCGGTTTCCGCTTTGAGCTACGCGCAGAGCCGGCGCGCGGCGCATATCAACCCATCGTCGTTCTTGTTCGAACTCCTGCGGATGAGGAAGAGACGCAACTGCCCAACGACACCGAGGAAATTGTGTATGGCACGGAGGCGGAAGCGATCCGTCACGCAGAGCAACAGGCGATGCGTTGGGTTCATGACCGCACCGGCGATGGGCAGGCGCAATTTTGAGCAGCGCTCGCCGGTAGGCGCGCCGGGAGGAGATGTGCGAGGCGTACTGCTCGACCCACCCAGACCCACCGGCTTGGGCGGCGCCCAGCTTTCGGCGCCGTTGATGTGCTCTCAGAAACACTGCGGACCGATTTTGCGCAAATGGGCACCAGTCAGCGCCCCGCCAGGCGTGAGAGCTGACTAGATGGCAACGCCATAGGGCGGCCGCGTGACGCCTGCCTGCCATCACCGGTCTTCCGCGTGCGCCAAGTGGCAGCTCAGGGCCTGCAGCTGCATCGAGAGGCGGAGCAGCGAGCCGTATTGCACAGCAACCTCTTGGCCCCGACGAGAACGAGCAACGTTGTCGCCGGCTTGGCGCTCTATGCTGCGCCAGGCGTTCCGCCCTCAACGCACACTCCCTCAAAGGCCTGATGGACGCAGTCAGCCTCGACAAGGTGCACATCATCGGCAACTCGATGGGTAGGCACATACATCGCCATGGCGTTTGCGCTCGCCATCCCGGCCGCGTGGGCATGCGAATTCGTGGTTGGAAGCGTTAATCCAGCGTCACGCCGGCCTTGCGGACTACGTCCGCATAACGCGCTTGTTCGCGGCTGAAGGTCGACACTGCGGCTTCTGGCGTGGTGGGATTGATGATGTTCTCCTGTTCTGCCATCGCCTTCTTCACCTCGGGCGAAGTCCACGCGGTTACGATGGCCTCGTTCAGGCGTTTCACATCTGTCGGAGCGAGCTTGGCCGGTCCGATTGCGGCGAGCCAGCCGCCCACGGTGACGTTGATTCCTTGCTCCTGTAGCGTCGGAATATTCGCGAGGGAAGGCACCCTTATTGCGCCAGTCGCCGCCACCGCCCGCAAGGTCCCGGCCTTGAGGTGCGCCTGTACAGCAGGAACCGCGAGCACCCCGAAATCGACCTGGCCACCTATCAAGTCGGTGATCATCTGTCCGGCGCCCTTGTAAGGGATGTGGCGAGCCTTCACCCCCGCCCCGTCGACGAACATCTCGGCGGCAAGGTGAAGAATGGTGCCGTTGCCGGATGAACCGAAGTTGTATTGGTCCGGCTTGCCCTTGAGCAGCGCCACCATCTCCTTGGCGCTATTGACCGGCAGCCTTTGCGGATTGACCACGAGCAAGAACGGCGTCTCCCCGACGATCGTGATCGGCGTGATGTCTTTCAGGCTGTCGTACGGCATCTTCTTGTAGACGGCCGGGTTGACGGTGTGGTTGTTCGAGACGAACGCAATCGTGTTGCCGTCCGGCGCGGCCTTGACGAGCTGCTGCGTGCCGATGATCCCACCGGAGCCGGGCAGGTTCTCCACGATGACAGGGCGGTCCAGCGCCTTGCTCATTGCGTTCTGAGCGGACCGAACCATGACATCCTGGCCGGAGCCGGCGCTCGCGGGAACGATGATCCGCAAGGGACTGTTGGCCCCCTGAGCGGTGACCATGATGGGGTGCGTGATCAGGATCGCAGTGGCAGTGAGTCCACCGATGAATGCGCGACGATTCGTAGATTGCATGCTTGTCTCCTTGGGTTTTAGGGTTTCGGGTGCCATGGAAGGCGTCATTCGCCAAACAGGGCACGCAATTGATCGAAGCTCACGATGCGGCCGGCGATGGCGCTCGCTGCCACCGTGCTGGGGCTCGCCAGCCAGAGCCTCCCCGGACCGGACCGGCCCGGGAAGTTCCTGTTGATGGAGCTGACTGTCACTTGGTCCGTCCGGTCTGATACGCCGGGGCCGGCGTTGACGCAGGCGCCGCAGCCCGGTTCGATCAGCTCGACGCCGGCGCGGCTGAACACCTCGAACATGCCCTCGCGCAAGCTGAAATCGCGGACGTCCTGGCTACCGAACTGGACGATGAAGCGGGTCCCTGAATGCACCTTCAAGTTGTGTCCCACTGCCCACTCCAGGACCTCATGGCAGTGGCGCAGGTCTTCGCGCTTGCCGCCTGTGCACGAACCGCCATATGCGATGTCAATGGGAACTTGTTCCTTCAATTCGGAGACGCTCACGCCACTGCCCGGGTCGCCGGGCCTTGCCAGCATCGGCTCCAGCCGTGAGCAATCGATCTCGATCGTGTGCGCGACCGCGGCGCCGTCGTCGCTGCACATCCAGGGCTCGATGCGAAAATCAATGCCGCGGCGCTCGCGCAAGAAGCGGCGCGTCTCCTCGTCGGGCGCGACGATCCCGGTGAAGCCGCCCATTTCAGCGACCATGTTGGTCAAGGTGGCCCGCTCGTCGGTAGGCAATACGGCCAGTGCTTCACCCGTGTACTCGAATACTTGCCCGATGGCGTGGCCCTCGCGCACATAGGGGGTGCGCAAGATGTGCAGCGCGATATCCTTGGCCTCCACGCCCGGGCGCAGGCGGCCCTGGAGCAGCACCTTGCAGACGCGGGGCACTTCGAGGCGCACCTCGCCAGTGACCCATGAATTGGCGATCTCCGTCGCGCCCACACCGAAAGCCAGTGCGCCGAGCGCGCCGCAATGCGTCGTGTGCGAATCGGTGCCCGCGGCCACCTGACCAGGAAGCACGTACCGCTCCGCCATGATCGAGTGGCTGATGCCTTCTGAGCCTTCGCGATCGCGCAGCAACCCATGCAACCGGATGCCGTACTTCTCGCAGAACAGCTGCTGCACGCGCTGCAGGTTCTGCGCGGCATCGAGAAGCCCGATGGCCTTGCGCTCCGCGGGCATGCTGTGGTGCACGAAGGTGAGATGGTCGGAGAAGCAGAGGATGCCCTGTGGATCCTTCAGGTGAAAGTCGCCACCGGTGGCGCGTTCCAGGACCGTGACCGACATGGGGGTTACGTACTCGTGGGAATAGCGCCAATCCGCCCTGACGAACAGCGATTCGCCGGGCCGCACAGGCTGCTCGCCCCCACGCGCGCGGGCGATGATCTTTTCCGCGTAGGTCATCGCCCGAGGCGCAACGGAGCGCGGCTGCGGAGCCCAGCCTTCGCGTCGCGCCTGCGAAAGCTTGAAGAGCCCGCCACGCCGAATCAGCTCGGCCGTGAGTTCGTCCTCCCCTCGCGTGAACTCCTCGATCGGAATGCTTTCGCCGCAGCGGATGCGCTCGATGAGCCCGAAATCGGTGGAGGTCAGGAGGCCGAGATTGCGGCAGTTCTGCCGGTAGATCCGCTCGAAGCTGTCCGCGATGACCAGACGGACGCCTGCGCACAACTCCGCAAACGGGCTGGCCTCGCGCGACGAACCCTTGCCATAGCGGCGGCCCGCGACGGTTACTCGGAACCCTCCCGCCTTGACGCTGCCGGCCTTCACGGGCGTCCGGTCGCCGCACTTGAGCCCGAGGTAGGGGAACTCGCCGAGCTTCTCGTCGTAGTAGTAGCAAATGTTCGCGGGCGTGATCTCATCGGTCGAAACGTCCGTGCGCAACGGCAACGCCATGTCGAGCGACAGGTCCTCGCCAGCGAGCTGGCGATCGATGATCTGCGGGTCCTGGGACAGAAACAGGATGCGCCCGTCGAACCGAAGACTTGGCGCTGTTGCGGAGGCGGTGGACAAGAATAGTCTCCTTGTATAAGTTCAATTGCTGCGTCAACCTGAATTCTGCTCAGTTGCCACCGAAGGACAAGTTAGACTTCCTGAGTTCATATAAGCTGAACTAATGTCAAATCTACCGCTCACGGCGTTGCGCGCGTTCGAGAAGGTCGCTGAGCAACTCAGCTACACCCGAGCCGCGGAGGCGCTCCATGTCACTCAGAGCGCGGTGAGCCAGCAGGTGGCCCAGTTGGAGGAGCGCGTGGGCAAGCGTCTGGTCGAGCGCAGCGGACGGTCGCTGCGCCTCACAGGGCACGGTGAATTGCTGGCTGCCGCTTGCCAGCGGAGCTTCGGCGCGTTGGAGCGCACGCTGCAGCGGGTCTCACGCGGCGGGGACGGGCAGGCGCTGCAATTCAAGCTGCCGCCAACCTTCGCCATGAAGTGGTTGATGCCGCGGCTGCCGGGCTTTCAGGTCCTGCATCCGCAGTTGGAACTGCACATCAACACCAGCGTGCAGGCCGTGGACTTCGAATCGGAGGATGTCGATGTCGGCATGCAACGAGCATCCGAGCCGGATCCAGGATTGCATGGCATTTCCGTCATGGACGAAGCCGGGATCCTTGTGTGTTCACCGCGCCTGTGGGGCAGGCGAAAGTCGCGGGTTTCCGAACTGGCCACAATGACCTTGCTTCACAGCGCCAATCGTCCCGACGATTGGCCCCTGTGGTTCCGCCTCATGGGCGCGCCCCAACTCAAGCCGGCCAATCAAATTGAGTTCAGTTTTTCTCTGCTGATGTACCAGGCTGCGATCGAGGGGCTGGGTGTCGGCATCGCGCAGCCTGAGTTCGTGGAAGAAGACCTGGCATCAGGCCGTCTTGTCGCGCCTTTCAAGCAGGTCGTGTCGACCGGAAGGAAACACTTCCTCGTTTGTCCGGCCCGGGGCCGGCACGACCCTGCAGTCGCGCGGTTTTTCTCCTGGGTGCAGTCAGGTGCCAAGGCGCAGCGAGCAACCCAGGAGCATTGAGGACTTTTCAGCGCAGGTTGTGCCGTCAAGCTCAATGTCCGCTGCCGTGCGCATTCCTGACATCCATCACGACGTCTCGTAAGGCAGCAGGGGGCCCGGACTACCACTCCGGCGACGTGAAGGGGCGCCTCTCGATCAGGCTTCGAACCGGGTGACGCAGCGTGATTTCCCTCGGTGGCAGGGAAGGGCAGCAACCGCTGCGTCGCCGCAGCACGACATGGTGCTCGTTAAGGAAAGGGAAGGGTACCCTTCGTCGCCGGCCATGAAGGTCAAGGAGGCGCGCCCTTCCGAAGCGCCAATGACTGCCTCCGCTTTGCAGAAGACGGCGCAGTGGCTCGCCAGCGGCGGTCGAGTGTCATGGTCGGCAACTGAGACTAGCGGACCGCCATCCCATACACTTCTCGCCCATGTTCGCGTTCGCTTCGCAAGACAAGTTCGCCGCTGCCGGTCCCGCGGCTACCGCCGTCCTTCGGCACCGCGCAACCGACCCTGAGATCAAGGACGGCGCCTGGAGCTTCGACCGGGGCACCGCGTCCAGGGACGGCCGGTCCAGCGCCTGGGGCAAGTTCTCACATGTCAGCGAAGAGGGGTGGCACCGCGACATGCTCTCGATAATGGCGAACGAGAACGGTGAGGGCAAGTGGACCGTCACGCACACCATCGTGCGCGCCAAGAACGCGTAGGCTCCGGTCAGGTCCCCGACCGGGCCATCATCGACGCCGCCAGGATCAAGCGAGCGAACTTGGTCAGGTCGCGCTGGCCGCCGCTCGTCTGCATCGCGGGGGTGTGGACATTGGAGTCGTCAAGATGAAGATTTGCGGCCGGTGGCAAGTTTTGAGCCTTACCCACTTCGCCGTCTTGTCGCCCTGATCATGTCCAAGGGCTCAAGCAACGTGAGTGCCGCTATGCTGTTTGGTCGGCAATCTTGCCCAGGCACTCCCCCAGCAGTGCCGTCGCTGCACGCAACTGTTTGGCGGACAGTGCGGCGTACCCCAGGAGCAGGCCCTGCGGTGCGGGCTGACGCCGGTAGTGTGGTGCGATCGGATGCAGCCCCAAACCGCGCTCCGCTGCGTGCGCGGCCAGCGCTTCGACCTGGCGCGAAGTCCAGCCCGGCAGCCAACCAACCACATGCATGCCGGCGCGTGAGTCGTTGACCACCAGATGCGTGCTGCAATGCTCGCGCAGACCGTCCAGCAACGTCGCGCGGCGGCGGCGCAATTCCGCTGAAGCATGGCGCAAATGACGATCGAACGCGCCGCTTTGCATCAGCTCGGCCAGTGCTGTCTGCTCGATGCTGCCGCAACCCAGGTCGTCGTGCAGCTTAGCGGCGATGAGATCGTCGCGCACGCCCCTTGGGCAGACCACATAGCCAAGGCGCAGCCCCGGGAAAAGCACCTTCGAGAAGCTGCCGACGTAGATCACCCGGTCGTGGACATCGAGCGATCGAAGTGCCGGGATGGCGACACCGTCGTAGCGGAACTCGCCGTCGTAGTCGTCTTCGACCACCCAGCAGCCGCGTAGAGCAGCGTATTCGAGCAAGGTTGTTCGCCGCGCCAGTGACATCACGGCGCCGGATGGGAATTGGTGCGACGGCGTAACCAGGACCATGCGGACGCCGCTTCCGCGTGGTAGGACCTCAACCCGCAAACCCTCGGCGTCGACCTTTACCGGCAGCAGGCGCGCGCCATGAGCCTGCAACGCGCGCGATGCGAATTCGTACCCGGGATCCTCAATCGCGACGAGCGACCCTTCGTCGATCAACACCCGAGCGAGCAGAGAGACTGCCTGCTGCGTCCCGCTGACGACCACCACGTCATCGGCGTCGCACACGACGCCGCGCCGCCGTGCGAGATACTCGCTGATGGCCTGACGCAGCACACGCAGGCCAACGCTTGGCGGGTAACCCCAATCCCTTGCGCCCACCGCCTGTGACAGCTCGCGCCGCCATGCGTTGACCAGTGGCGGGTCGACCAAGGGCTCGCCGTAGTGCAGGTCGTAACGCAGGCGCTGAGCGACGCGGCGAAGCGTCAGTGCCGGCAAGCCCCGTAAGCGGGCGGCGTAGCGTGTCTGGGCCGGAACCTGCGCCTTGATCGACGGCCTGTCACCCAAAACCGCTGAGGTCGCCACAAAGGTGCCGGAGCCGACTCTGGCCACCGCCAACTGCTCAGCACACAGCATCTCGTAGGCTGTGATCACGGTATTGCGCGACAGCCCCAACTCCGCGGCCAGCACGCGCGTCGCAGGCAGGGCTGCACCAGCCTTCAGCTGGCCATGAAGGATTGCACGCTTGAGTGCCCGCGCCAGCTGCGCGTAGAGCACGCCATTTCCATCAAACTGCAAGAACATGGTCCGAGACGCTGTCCGAACTGGTGCCGACCAGCATACCGATGTGGCAGGCCAATGGGGCCACTTCAGCGCAAGTCGGGCCCGGCCGTTCGGGCCCACCAATTGGCACCGGAGTGTCGGCGTGGATTGGTACTTTATTCATCGGCCTGAATGCGTAATCTTGGTGCCACTCGACGGGCCATGTCGGCCCATCCCGGGAGCACACCATGTCCACGACCCTGACCCCCTACTTGAGCTTTGGAGGCAACACCCGCGAGGTCTTCGCCTTCTACGAGAAGGCGCTCGGCGCCAAGATCGAAACGATGATGAGTTACGACGACATGCCCGCATCACCCGCGGGCGCCGACGGTTGCGGCGACGGCCCGCGCCCCACCGGCAACAGCATCATGCATGCGTGCTTGGCGCTGCCCGGTGGCGCGAAGCTGTTCGCCGGCGATGTGCCACCAGGCATGCCGTACGAGGGCGTGAAGGGCGCAATGCTGGCCATCCAGTACGACACCGTCGACCAGGCGCACGGCGCCTTCCACGCGCTGTCGCAGGGCGGTCAGGTGACGATGCCGCTGGCGCCGGCGTTCTGGGCCAAAACCTTCGGCATGCTCACTGATCGCTTCGGCGTGTGCTGGGGTGTCAATGGGGAGTCCATTGCGTTCGGATGAGCACATGACGCTCGAGGGGTACATCACCAACATCCGGGCCAAGACCGGCAAGGACCCCCAAGGACTTCTTCGACGAGGCCGTGCGCAGCGGCGTTTTGCATCCCGAGACGAAGACGATGCAGTTCATCGCGTGGCTGAAATCCACGTCGGGGCTCGGTCATGGGCACGCGATGGCGGTCTGGGAAGCCTGTCAGCGCAACGGCTGGGTTCCGCTCGCGCAAAGAGCAACGCCGGCGCCCCGAGCCCCCAGCAGGAAGCGCACCTCATGATCGTAGCGAATCCGAAATGACGGGCGCACCTGGCGCCTTCCCACAGATCCGGAGCTTCATGCGGTGGTCCAGGGAAGCCCCAGCGATGGCACGGCGCACAACGCACCGGGCATCTCCAAGTGGCTGACCGGGCGCACCGCTGCCCGCCAGGCGGGACACGGTGCTGGAGCATCGCATTGCGTCAGAGCCCGCCGAGATGCCCTGAAGCGGCGCTCTGTTGAGCGCCGCCTCCTCACCCGGCAGCCGGCCGCGCCCGGTCTGGTTGCGTGTAGTCGCACACCCCCTCCGGGAAGATGCGCTTGAGTTGCTCCACCTGCTGGGCACTGGGCGCCGAATTGCCATAGGTGCCGTCAGTCAGAGCCTTGTCCACCGGCTTGAGCGCGCAGCGGTAGATGCCGCCCTCGATCGGCGCACCGGCCACCGTGCGCGACGTGCCGTAAAGCGGGAAGCTTTGCGTGCATGCGCCTGCGGGCTGACTGTCCAAGATGCCGGTCCAGACGCCGCCGCCCGCGCTCATGCGCTGGCCTTGCAGGTTGAAACAGGCGTCCACGGCATCGGTCGGCTTGTTGCCCACGATGCCACCCGCAGGATTCGTGCGCATGTTCGCGAGCCACTGGTCCATGACGTCGAGCGCCTGCATCGACTGGCTTGCCTTGGGCGTGCCGGGCGTGGTGTCGGTGAACCACACGACCAGGTTGTCGCTGTGACCCATCTTCTGCAGCACGCGCTGCCGCACGGCGAAGGACTGGTGGCTGTTGTGCATGTCCAGTTCGCGTTCCATGTACTGGCGATGATCGATGGCCGGTACGTCCAGACGCCCGGTGAACACATGCCCCGAGGTGTAGGCCGCCCGCATCGCGAGCGGATCACCCGCTGTGCGCGGCGCCGGCGCATCGGCCGCGGTCAACCGCATGTTGCGACGACTCCAGGGGTCGAAGTAACCGGGTTGCGACAGCGCTTTGTTGATCTCCGACTGCGTCGTGCCGAAGAAGGGAAAGCCTTCCTGCACCATGTCACTCGGATGCTTCCAGCCGCCCACGTGCCAGTTCAGGTGCACGAACTCGTCCATCGTGATGTGGCCCGCTCGCAGGGACTTGAGGCCGTATTGCACGCCCACGTTGTCCCAGGTCGTGCGGGCCGCGCCGCTGGCGTCCACGCCGTAGACATTGCGCAGGTCGTCGTAGTGGGTCCAGCGGATGGCCGCAATGTCGCTTTGCGGCTCGTACAACTGCTGGTTGGGCGCCTGGCCGTACCAGGGGTTCATCGACAACGGCGTGAGGCCGCGCCACGCCGGCACGCATTCGGTGCTGCCCTTTGCGGTGCTGTAGCCCAGCGCGATCTTCAGCGGCGCGAGCGCATCGTTCACGCGCGCGTTCGGCCCGCCGTCGGGGTTCTCCTCCGCATTCATGCCCACCAGCCACGTGCGGTTCTTGGTCACGCCCCACTTGCCGTTGGCACGGTCGGTCGCGTCCATGTAGTGCTCCAGCAATTCGCAGTCGCCAACGTGGATGGTCTGCGTGACCATGTCGGGGTAGCTCTGAACGGGCAGCAGGCCGTCGAGCACGCCGGGGTTGTTCTGCGCGATCATGTACTGCTGGATCGCGCCGCCCGAGCCGCCCAGGCCGACGGTGTAGACGGGCGCGCCATAGCGCTCAATGAAGCGCTCCTTGGTCATCATCGCGGTTTCGCCGGCGAGGTTCATGTTGTAGTGCGTGCCGGTGTTGTTGCCGCTCGAATGGACGATGGCCCAGCCGCGGCCGAGCACGTCGAGGTTCATCGAGCCGCCATGCACCGTCCCCTGGCTGTGGCCGATCGCCACGCCGCCCTGGAACCAGTAAAGCAGCTTGCCGTTCCACAGCGAAGTGTCGGCCTGCGCGACGTTGTCCGCCGCCGGCATGGGCGCGAGCATCGCGATGCTGTAGAGGAAGCGGTTGATGCTGCCGATCTCGCGCCGCACGACGAAGTCCACCGTCCGGCCGTCTGCCAGGGTTGCCTGGCCCATGTCGGCGGGCCGCGTGCCGTCGGCCGGCAGCGGCTTGAGCGCGCCTGCCGTGCTGCGGTACTGGTAGCTGACGAAGGTGTCGATCGAGCAGTCCTGGCTGTAGCCCAGCAAGGTGCCCTGCGCATCGCGCACCGGGTAGCCCGGCGGCACAGCGCTGTCCACCCGCGGCTGCTTGCCCACGGCCCCCTGGATCGTGGTGCAGACGAAGGGCGTCTGTTGCGGCCCGGTGAACATCGGGCCCGTGATCGGGTAGTTGGTCAGCGTGAGCTGGTCGCGCCCCTGCCCATTGCCGTTTCGATGGCGGACCTCCAGCGTGTTCGCCCCCAGCTTCAGGCCGCTGATCAAGCCTTCGAGGCCGACCGCGGTTTCGGCGAGCTTCACATCCAGGCGCGTGCCGTTGAGCCACAGCTCCAGCTTGTCGCGCAGGCCCGGCGCGGCGCGGACCTCGATGCGCGCATCGCCGCCCGAGACAAACTCGGGCGCGCTCGACAACACGCGCAGACGCACGCTATTGCCGTTCTCCTTGTCGTTCTGCGCTTTCGCCTGCTGCGCGGCGTCGACGTCGGCGCTGCTCTTCGAACTACTTGTGCCGGTGCCGCCGCCTAATCCGGAGCCTCCGCCACTGCTGCCTCCGCCGCAGGAAGCCAGCAGCACTACACACACGGCCGATGCGGCCGTCAGACCTTTGGATGTCATCGTGTCTCCTCGGGCACGCAGGCCCTTTGTTGTCGTTGCCAGCTCCGGGTGCCCGGCCGTTGGCTGCGGATTGCTCGCGTACAGGACGCGGCCGCGCGAAGGCTAGACGTTTTTGCGTCACCTGAACATAGGTTCCGAATCTGATGCGCAACCGAGGCAGCTCCGTCAGCCGTGCGCGTCATCGCGCGCGATGCAGGCCCGCTCGAACACCGCTTCCAGCGAACTGCTCCTGCGCGCGACGTTGAGATCGCGGCGCGAGACTTCGGTTCGTGGCTGTCGCTTTCAGGTGAAACGGAATGTAAGAAGGCGATCCGCTCAGCGTTCGAACGACGCATTTGAACGCGTAATGCGCGGGATGGCGGACAGGACCTAACCAGCCCGAGTGCGCCAGCTGCGACTCGGTTGCCGTTGTCGTCCTTTCGTCGTCCGCGTCGGTGACGGACTATGTCTGCACCTCCTTGTGACCGATGTAGACCTCGAGGGCCGCGTGGCGTTTGAATGACCGGAATCGACCTCATCAAAGGCGCTCGCCAAGCGGCAGCGAAGGACCGAAGCCGCTGCGTAGCGAGCGGTCCATGCGGTCTAATGCGGCCGGGGCGGTCTTCGATTGCGTGTGATTGGCCACACGCATCTGGTTCGCACTACGGCGCCAGAGCCAGTGGCGTTTGCAGTCCGCTGCGAACGATCTTCACTTTCGAGCTAATCGGCCCGTTCGATGCGTCTCCGGGCTTGTGGATCCAGTACTGATGACCGCCGCTTTCCTCCCTCAGCGTGTAGCAGCGCTCTTGCGTCTGGCGAGGTGGTGTTGATGCACAGCCCCCCGAGCTTCAACGCGCCAGCGGTCGTCCGGGCTTTCTTCGGGGTCTCGACGGCCTCGCGTGTCCATGAACACGTAGCGGCCATCGGCGCGGAAGTACTCGAAGGTGATCAGATAGGCCTCTCGGCAAAGCGACCCGTGCAGCCAGCACGGTCAAGGTCTTCCGGGCGTTCATGTGGCGGTCTTGAACGTGCTCGTGGCAGCTGCGCTGGCGGGTGAGACGTCACATCCCAATCCAATGCCTGGTGGCTCAACCCTGCGCATCGAGATGGCATGAAAGGGGCACTTCACGGCGCAGTCGCTGCAGCCCGTGCACAGATCCGCAGCGGCCAAGGTCGAATACTTCTTCCAATCGACCACTTCGAGGCAGAGCAGGTGAAGGTCGCACGCGGCGACGCACCAGCCGCAGCCGGTGCAACGCGCGGCGTCGACGTCAGGCTGCCAACCGGGTCGGGCCGACCGGCCGGCCATCGTCGCCGCTTCAGTCAGGTGGCTGGCCTTCATAGCCTTCGATGATTTCCAGGTTGCCCGACGTGGGCAATCCAATAGCCTTTGGACATGTCCTGCTCCTGGAGCGGGTTCGGGTGCGATCCTAACGGAGCCAGGCGCGTCGATGTGTCCCCGCTCCCCTGGCGGAATTGCTGCGCAGCATGGTTTCTCTCACCGCGGTCCTTCGGGCCTGCGGCAGAATCCTTTACCCGCGGCAAAGCCGAGACTCAAGGAACATCACAGATGGGCGCGCAATGGAAAGCCAAGCACAAGGACCTGGCGGCCAACGCCAAGGGCCGCTTGTTCGGCAAGCTCGCGAAGGAAATCATGATCGCCGCCCGCAGCGGGGCCGATCCGGCATCGAATGCGCGCCTGCGACTGGTGGTGGAGCAGGCGCGCAAGGTCTCGATGCCCAAGGACACGCTGGAGCGGGCCATCAAGAAGGGCGCCGGCCTGACCGGTGAGTCGGTGCATTTCGACCGCGTGATCTACGAGGGCTTTGCGCCGCACCGGGTGCCGGTGATGGTCGAATGCCTGACCGACAACGTGAACCGCACCGCGCCGGAGATGCGGGTGCTGTTCCGCAAGGGCCAACTGGGCGCCTCAGGGTCGGTCGCCTGGGATTTCGACCACCTCGGCATGATCGAGGCCGAACCGCAGCAGGTTGGAGCCGATCCCGAACTGGCCGCCATCGAGGCCGGCGCGCAGGACTTCGAGCACGGCGAGGAGGGGATCACGGTATTCCTGACCGACCCCGTCGATCTCGACTTGGTCAGCCGGGCGCTGCCGGCGCAGGGTTTTTCTGTGCTGTCGGCGAAGCTCGGCTACAAGGCCAAGAACCCAATCGATCCGGCCAGCCTGAGCGCCGAGGCATTGGAGGAGGTCGAGACCTTCCTGGCCGCCATCGATGCGAACGACGACGTGCAGAACGTGTTCGTGGGACTCGCGGGGTAACTGCCCACGTTTCCATCGGGCCTGCTGCACCTGCGCGCTGGGTCATCCGCGGCCTGAGCCAAGGACTCCTTGGGGTGGTGCGGCTCGATCAGCGCGCACAACTGCGCCCACGGCACCACGCGCCATCTCGACCAGAAAGGCCGCACGCTTGGTCGTCTTGCCCTACTGATCGAGCCCGCCGCGAGCGATCTGCTTCATCCGCCCTTTCCCGTTGCCTGAGACGACAACGAACCAAACCAAGCAGCGATGGACTGGATCAGAGGCTCCATAGCCACTAGAGCAGGTAGGGTACGAAGCGTTGTGTGCGGCGCATGTAGTCACGGTAGGCATCGCCGAAATGCTCGATGCACTCTTTCTCCTCGCGCTTGGCGGTGACGAAGATCAGCGCTGTCGATGCCAACACCAGTACCAAGCCCAGCCAGGTGAAGCGCTGCAGGAAGACCCCCCAGGCAAGGCAGATCAGCGCCGTGTACATCGGATGGCGGATGTATTTGAATGCTCCCGTCGTCACCAGTCGAGTGGTCTTCTCGAATCCGATCAGTGCCGCGTCCTTGCGGGCGCTGCTCGGCTGGCCCAGCCGTCTCAAGCGGCGTGCCGCATGCAGCGGCAGCCAGGCCGACGTGGCGAGGAACAGCTGCGCCAGCAACTGGCTCGGTGACAGCAGAGGATCGTCGCCCCAAACCGGCAGATTGATCCAGATCAGGCCGAGGATGCACTCCATCGCGAAGAAGCGATAGAAGCCGTGCGAGCGCGGCCGCGTGATCGCTCCCCGCGAGATGTACAGCAAGACCGAACTGACGATGACGAAAGTTGCGGGGTAGGCCTGCAGGGGCAGAAGCATTTGCGAAATTTACATGCAGTGCGCTGTGGTGGAAAAGGTCAAGCGCCATCGAAATCGGATGGCGCAAGGGCCGCTTTCGCTGCAAAGCCGCACGATGGGCGCTGGTGGGGAGCCAGGGAGAGGCCCAATGCGGTCTCCCTCTTCCCGCTCGAGTACGACCGCATTGCGGGTGCGGATACAAGCAGCCTCTCCAGCAGCCAGACCGTTGGTCGGCCCCGCCATAGGTTTAGGGATGTATTCGTCTACTGCCGCGCCATCGCAATGCGCATGGCATCTTCCGGCAAGACCAGATGATCGACGCTCTCTGCAGCGTCGGATATGGCAAGTTGCACGCCTTTGACGCGCCCGTTGAACACGTTGTCCTTGGCTCCGTAGTCCGGGGAAACCGGCGCGCCGGTGTCTTCGCCCACATCGCAGCCGTCGTCCGCGGAGAAGACCATGGCCTGGGTCATCGGAACAGAACCCTCGCCGGCCTTCTTGCCGTCGATGAACAACGTCACTTGGCCGCCCTTGCCGAGCCCGCCGCCCGCATAGGCGAACTCCATACGCACCTGGTGCTCGCCGGTCGGCAGCGGATCCGCTGATTCGACGTAATAGTGGTTCACGCCTGCCACGTTGTAGCAGTACTTGAGCTTGCCCTGGTGCGCGTAGAGGGTCCAACCGCCGATGTTCGCCCCCTGCGCGATGATGACGCCCCGCGCGCCGGCGCCCGGGACCTCGATCTGGGCAGTGACGGAGTGCGACTTGTTCTTGAGGTTGAGCACGCAGTTCTCCGACAGCCGGCTCATGCCGCCGAACAGCAACTGCGTCTTTCCCCTGATCAGCACGGGCCGGCCTGCGGTGTCGGGGTTCATCTTTTCGACCACCCGGTCGTCAATGGGCAGCACCTTGTAGCGCGTGGCCTCGATCAGCCACAGGCGCTGCAAATCGTGCAGCTTCTCGGGCATCTGCTTCGACAGGTCACGGGCCTGGCTCCAGTCCTTGGTCGTGTCGTAGAGCTCCCAGACGTCGTCGTCGAGCGGCACGGTCTTGCGACCCACGAGGACCCACGGTGTTCCATGCTTGGTGACAGCGGTCCAGCCCTTGTGATAGATGCCACGGTTGCCGAACATCTCGAAGTACTGCGTCTCGTGCCGCTCTGCCGCATTCGCGTCGTTGAACGTGTACAGCATGCTGACGCCCTCGAGCGGGTCTTGCGCCACGCCGTTGACTTCGACCGGCTCGGGCAAGCCCGCCGCCTCGAGAATCGTCGGCGCGATGTCGATCACGTGATGGAACTGCGAACGCATCTCGCCCTTGGCCTGGATCCCCTTCGGCCAATGGACGATCGTCCCGTTGCGTGTGCCGCCCCAGTGGGAAGCCACCTGCTTGGTCCATTGGTAGGGCGTATTCATTGCGTGGGCCCAACCCACGGCGTAGTGGTTGTACGACTCCGGGCCGCCAAGCTTGTCGTAGCGTGCCATCAGGAACTCGGGCGTTTCAAGTGCAGCAAGTCCGTTGAAATTCGCCATCTCGTTGTAGGCACCGTTCAGCGTGCCCTCCGCAGAGGCCCCGTTGTCGCCGACGATGTAGTAGACGAGCGTGTCGTCGAGAATGCCGAGCTTCTCCAGGCTGTCGAGCAGGCGGCCCACATGATGGTCGGTGAATTCCATAAAGCCGGCGTAGACCTCCATCTGCCGACGCAGGATCGGCTTGAGCGCTTCCGGCATCGCGTCCCATGCGGGGATTTCCTCGTGGCGCGCGGTCAGTTCGCAATCGGCCGGGATCACGCCCAGCGCCTTCTGCCGGGCAATGGTCTCCTCGCGCAGCTTGTCCCATCCCTGGTCGAACTTGCCCTTGTACTTGTCGGCCCACTCCTTGGGGACGTGATGGGGCGCGTGGGTGGCACCGGGCGCGAAGTAGGCGAAGAACGGCTTGTCGGGTGCGAGGACCTTCTGCTGCCCGATCCATGACATGGCCTTGTCGGTCATGTCCTCCATCAGGTGATAGCCCTCCTCGGGCGTCTTCTTCGGTTCGACCGGGTTGGTGCCTTCATAGAGGCTCGGATACCACTGGTTGGCTTCGCCGCCGATGAAACCGTAGAAATACTCGAAGCCGCCGCCGCCCGTCGGCCACGCGTCGAAAGGTCCGACCGAACTCGTCTCCCACACCGGCACCTCGTGGCACTTGCCGAATTGCGCGGTGGAGTAGCCGTTGAGCTTCAGCGTGCGGGCCAAGGGGGACATGGAGTTGGGCAGCACCGAGCTGTAGCCCGGGGCCCCCGTGGCGATCTCGGTGATGCCGCCCATGCCGCAGGAGTGGTGGTTGCGGCCGGTCAACAGGGCCTGGCGCGTCGGCGAGCACAGCGCGGTGGTATGGAAGCGATTGAACTTCAGCCCACCAGCCGCCAGCTTCTCCGCGTTCGGCGTCTGGCAGGGGCCGCCGAAGGCACTGGACGATCCGAAGCCGGCATCGTCGATGAGGACGATCAACACGTTGGGCGCTCCCTTGGGTGGACGCAATTGGTCGATCGGTGGAAAGTGGGTGTCGGGGTCCCGCGCGTCGTAGGTGATGAGGCCGGGCCTCGACGTGTTGCGCATCGGGAGATGCGTACGAATCTTCCCGTGCTCCGAATCCTGGCTGTTCGGCTTGGCTGGATTGCTCACGACTTTCTCCTCGGTGGACTCGATGGAGCGATTCACACAACGGACGCGCCCGCCCCTTTGGAGCGTCCGCTTTCAGGTGGAGGCAGCGAGCGTACCCGCAACACGTCTTGCCGGCCACCGGAAGTTACAAAGTCAGCTCGCATCGAAAGCGGGCGTCGGGGCATCGGGATCAACGCCTGCAAGTGGCCGACAGGCCCAGTTCGAGATCCGAGCTCGAACGCGTGGGCTTCAGACTGGCTGCCGTCGTCCAAGTTCGACGGCCGAATGACCGCGGTGGCCGAGACCGGACATTGAGAGCAGGTCGGCTCCACTCAGGACCAGCCTTTCGCCCGTTGTTGAGAAGATGACAGCCATGCTCTGAGAGCGCGAAAGTTCAGGTTTCGCATACGGCGAACTTGCTGATGCTTCAGCCGTGCGCATGAGGCGGTGACCGATCTGGGCCGAGCCGAACCCGGCCACAAGGTGCTCGAGATCGGCGCGGGTTCGGGTCATCTGGTGGCGCATCAGCCCGAGGCCCTCCAAACCGTCGAGATCGTCGAGCCACCGGGGCCGCAGACTGCGCAACGCCTCGAGAGGCCGGGTTGCGATCTCGTCCAGGTGGCAGTATTCGATTGCTTCAGCGCCCGCTCCCAACGCCACCAGGACGAACGCTGCAATGCACGCAGACCCGAGCGTCAGGGCAGAGGTCGCGATCGAGAACACCTCGGAGTGGGAGGCCATCTCGGTGCGCAGCGCGCAGCCGGCGAGTGACTTGTTCATGATCGATTCCTTGGTGGAGGGCACAGGCGAAGAATCGGCGCTGCGCACTCAGCCGACAAAGGGCATGCGACGAAGACGAGGAAGTGCCGGGTCAAAGGCGCCGGACGCGTCGCAACCCGCGAGCATCGACGTGGTGGCCGACGAATGCGCCGGTCACCGCCCTGCGGGCTCATCCGCGCCCGGCCGGACTCATCCCGGGAAACGGCGGTTTCGTCGGTTCGCACCTGTTTCGCAGGCGGCGTGAGGCGCACAATGATCGCGTTCTTCCCCTCGGAGGCCGCGATGTTCGGGTTCAGTCGCCTTGCACCCTTGCACAGCGGCGACAGCTATGTCGCGCGTGTGGTGCGTGCTCTCGGTTGGCAACGGCTTGCGGTCGTTACGCTGGTGACGATCCTTGTGTCGACACGGCCGTTGCTCGAAGCCGACGTCGTCGGGTTCTTCACTTCGGTCGAGATCGCGATCCTGTGGATCGAGCTTTTCGCCGAGATGGCGCTGATCGCTGCCGTGCTGGCGCTCGGCTATACCTTGCTCGACGAAGCCCTGCCACCTCGCATGCCACTGCGGTTGGTCATCGTGTGCGCAATGCTGCTGGGTCTGTCCATCGTGATGACGGTCCTGCTGTACGCCCACTACGCGGACGGCTTCGACCACTTGCCGCCGCCGCTGCGCCTGGTGGCCGACTCGCTACGCTGGGGTCTGCCGGCCATCGTCCTGGCGGTGATCGCCGATATGCACCATCGCGCGTTGCAGACCGATGCTGCCGCGCACGCGGTGGAGCGATCGCACGAACAATTGGGGCGGGACGAGACCGAACAGCAACTGGCGCTGTTGCAGGCCCAGATCGAGCCGCACTTCCTGTTCAACGTGCTGGGCAACGTGCGGCGTCTGTATCGCACGCAGCCGCAGGCCGGTGCAAGCGCGATCGCCAACCTGATGTGCTACCTGCGTGCAGCGTTGCCGCAACTGCGCAGCGAGCACGCGCGACTCGGCGACGAACTCGAGTTGGTGCGTGCGTACCTCGGCCTGTTTCAGGTCCGCATGGGCGCGCGCTTGAGCTTTTCGATTCAAACAGACCAGGCTTTGCACGGCATCGAGTTCCCGCCGATGCTGCTCATCACGCTGGTCGAAAACGCCATCAAGCACGGACTGGAGCCGAACGGCCGCGGTGGCGAGGTACTCGTGCGTGCGAAGCGCACGGGGCAGTTGCTCGAAGTTGCCGTTCTCGACGATGGCCTCGGATTCGCTTCCGCGGCGAGCGACGGTACCGGCGTGGGGCTCGCCAACGTACGCCGCCAGCTTGCAGCGCGTTATGGCAGCCAGGCGCGATTGGCTCTCGAATCGCGCTCGCCGCGGGGCGCCTGCGCGACGATCGTGATCCCTCTGCGCACCTTGCCGGATGTCGGCCCAGGGCGACTTGAGACGGCCAGCGCCTGAGGAGTGAATGATGGCCGTTGCCGTTCTCCGTGCGCATCTGGATCTGCAATCGACGGCCTCCCATGCCGTCGACTTCGCGCACTGGCTGCGAACGCATCGCGGCGCGGTTGTGCTGGCAGGTCTACTTGCGTTCGCACATTCGCTGATTTCACTCGTCGGCGCGCTCAGCGTGTTGCCGCAGGTGACGCTCCCTCTCGCGCTCACGGGGACCTTCAAAACGGTCACGCTCGGTATCGTGGACTGGCCCGCGCTTTTGTTGACGGGCTATGTGTTTCAGCGGCTGAGCCTGACCGGCTGGCGGGCGGGCGTTGCCACGTGCGGCCTGGCCGCGTGCGTGGCAATCGCCTACGCGTCGCTGCCCTACCTGTCCGCATGGGGGGACATGTTGGAGGCGACGACATCCGGTTGGGGCTTCGCAGTCACCTCCGCCTTGAACGGGTTCATGTCGGCGCTGCTCTTTTTCGCCCACCTTCAGCGCAGCCACGTGCACGAGGAAGCTGCCAAGCGTCTTGCTGCTGCGCAGCGGGCTCAGCGCGAAGCGCGGCGCCGGTTGGCTCAAGGGCGTTTGCAGGCGGTGCAAGCGCGGATCGACCCGCAACTGTTGTTCGACATGCTCGATGCCGTGCGGCGAGCCTACGAGAGCGAGCCGCCGCGCGCCGAGCAACTGCTCGACGAACTGGTCGCCTTCCTTCGCGCGGCGCTCCCGCGGCTGCAGCACGCTTCGTCGAGCGTGCCGCGCGAGGCCGAGATGGCGTGCACGTGCGCGCGTCTGCACGCGCTGGCAGCCCCGCCCGGTGCCAGCATGGCCCTCGCCGTCTCGGCCGAGGTGATGGACGCTCGCTTCCCGCCCGGCGTGCTGCTGCCGCTGCTCAACGATGCGCTGCAAGTGCGTGCAGGCGCCTGCGAGTTGAGCGCGGCGCGGCGTGCAGGCGCGTGCCGGCTGGTGCTGACGCTGCCGGCACGGCCGTCGGATGCCACCGCCCGGCGGGTGCGCGGTCTGCTGAACGATCTCTACGGAACGGCCGCCGAACTGGCGCTGGCCGACACCGGCGGCGTGAGCCGCGCAACGATCGAGGTGCCGTATGAACATGCGTGACTCGAGTGCGGGTGACTCGATGCTGGGCAACCCGGAGGTCCTGCTGGGGCCGACTGCGATCCTCGCCGAAGATGAACCGCTGCTCGCCGACGAACTGGCCGAGCGCTTGCATCTGTTGTGGCCACAACTGCGGATCGTTGCGCGCGCGGGCGACGGAGTCGAGGCGCTGAACGCCATCGAGACGCATGCGCCGGACCTGGCGTTGCTCGACATCCACATGCCGCTGCTCACCGGCATCGAGGTCGCACGCCAGATCGCCGGGCGCTGCCACGTCGCGTTCATCACTTCGCACGACGAGCATGCGCTCGAGGCCTTCGAGGCCGGTGCGATCGACTACGTGCTGAAGCCGCCGACCACCGCGCGCCTGGTGACGACCGTGCAGCGCTTGAAGGCGCGCTTGCAGCAATCGCCGGCCGACCTGCGCCGCGCGCTGAAGGGCGTCGGCGCTGCCCCGCCCGCCGCGCCACGCTATCTGCAATGGATCAACGCCTCGCGCGGTGCCGCCGTGCGATTGATCACCGTCGAGGAGATCGTGTACTTCAAGTCCGACCAGAAGTACACGCTCGTGATCACGCACGACGCCGAAGCGGTGATCAGGAAAACGATCAAGGAACTCACCGACGAACTCGACCCGACCATGTTCTGGCAGGTGCATCGCTCGACGGTGGTCAATGTGCACGCGATCGACAGCGTCATTCGCGACGATCGCGGCAGCCTCACGCTGCGGCTCAAGCAGCGCCAAGAAACCCTGACGGTTAGCGAAGCCTACAACCACCTGTTCCGCCAGATGTGAAACAGTTTGATGAAGGAGAGTCCCCATGAAGACGCTCGACTGCAATTGCAGGGGTCCGATGAGCCGGCGCCAGGCTTTCGCATTGCTCGCGGCCTTCGGTGTCACGGGTGACGCACTTGCGCAGGACGCACCGACGGTCAACCCGCGCTCTTACCGCGTGCTGCTGGAGAACGACTCGGTGCGCGTGATCGAATACAAGAGCCGGCCAGGCCTCGGCGTGTGCGGTGAGGGCATCCACTCCCACCCGGCCCACCTGGCGATCACGCTCACCCCAGCCAAAGTCCGGGTGGTTCAGGACGGCAAGACGACATTTGGCGACCTCCCGCAGGGCAAAGTGATGTACTTCGAGGCTGAAGTTCATTCGGCGGAGAACGTCGGCGGCGCCGGCACCCGCATCTACCTGGTCGAGATGAAGGGCAAGGACTGGAAGCCGAGCACCGGTTGAGTCCGCGGGGGCTGCTCTTGCCCCTTGCAGGGGGTGAGCATCTTCATCAGGAAGTGCGTCGAGCCCATCCTGTGCTTCAGTGTTCTGAAGGCATGCTTCAACAGTTCGTCTGCGGATCTACATGTCGTCGGGGTTGATCAAGCCTGCGCCGCCGAGTGACCGGAAAGGGCCGCGGCCGTGAGTTCGGAGGTCGAGCTCGACCGACCGGACACTGCGTACTGGACGGGGTGCGCTGGCGCAAGGCAGGGTAGAGCTCCACTGCGCCCGGCCAAGCGATGGCGATCTGCCGGCGAAAGCGCCGCCGGGCATCACGACCTGAACAGGCGCCTGAACCATCCCTTGGACTGCTTTGTCGGTTCTTCCTCCGGAGCCACGTCGTGCGCGCGCAACTCGACGCCGCCGGCAAGCTGGCCCAGCGTTTCGAAGATCATCCGTCGGGCTTCCAGCCGGACGCCGCCGGTGCGATGGAATGCTATGACGACGCGGCTGACCTGAAGCGAGTCGCCGCCCAGGTCGAAGAAGTTGTCGCGACGTGCGATCGTGCCGCTGTCCATGCCGAGAATCTCGCCCCAGATCCCGGCCAGGGCCATCTCTGCGGGTGTGGACGGGGCGTCGCCGGCGCTCAGGCTTGCGCGGGATTCGATGCGCGGTGCAGGCAACGCGTGCCGGTTGATCTTTCCGTTGGGCAGCAGCGGCAGCGCATCCAGCACCACGTAGTGCTGGGGCAGCATGTAGTCGGGCAGGCTGACGCGCAGGTGGTCCTTGAACTCGGCCCCGCCGGCTGCGCCTTCGCGCAGCACCAGGTAGGCCACCAGGCGGACATCGCCGGGGCGATCCTCGCGCGCGACGACCAGGCTCTGGGACACATCGGGGTGCGCCTGCAGCGACGATTCGATTTCACCCAGTTCGATGCGATGGCCACGCACCTTCACCTGGAAGTCGAGCCGCCCCTGATGCTCGAGCAGGCCATCGTGGCGCCAACGCCCGCGGTCTCCCGTCCGGTAGAGCCGCGCATGCGGGTCGGCGCTGAACGGATCGGGGATGAAGCGCTCAGCGGTCAGTTCTGCGCGGTTCAGATAGCCCGATGTGACGCCGTCACCGCCGATGAAGATCTCGCCGGACACGCCTGCGGGGCAACGTCTCCCCTGGGCATCGAGCACGTAGATGCGGGTGTTCGCGATCGGGCGGCCGATCGAGATGGTCTGCGGTTCCGGCGGGACCTTCCAGCAGGTCGACCAGACGGTCGTTTCCGTGGGGCCGTAGAGGTTCCATACTTCACCGGTTCGCGCCGAAAGCTGCTGGGCCATGGCCGGGCTGAGACTCTCGCCGCCGACCAACGCCTTGAAGGACGCAGAACCCGTCCAGCCGGCGTCGATCAGCATGCGCCACGTTGCAGGCGTTGCCTGCATGACCGTCGCGCCCGCCTGGTCGATCAGCGACCGGAGTGCCTCGCCATCGACCGTCTGCTCGCGAGTCGCGAGCACCACGGTCGCGCCGGCCAGCAACGGCAGCAGCAGTTCGAGCACCGCGATGTCGAAGCTCAGCGTGGTCACTGCCACCAGCACATCCCCCGGTCCGAGCCCGGGTTCGCGCTGCATCGAGAGCAGGAAGTTCACCACCGCCTGATGCGGCACCACAACGCCCTTGGGCTTGCCGGTGGAGCCCGAGGTGTAGATGACGTAGGCCGGGTCGGCGGGCCGTGCATCGCATTCGGCATCCGGCGGCAGGGCGGTCGCGGGCTGGGCCATCAGCTCCGCCTGGGCCTGATCCAGCAGCAGGGTCGGCATGGCGAGGTCCTGCCACAGGCTTGCAAGCCCTTGCTCGGTCACCATCAGCGTCAGCGCCGCGTCGAGTGCCATGTCGTGCAGACGTTGCAGCGGGTAAGCCGGATCCAGGGGCACGTAGGCGCCGCCTGCACGCAGGATGGCCAGTTGCGCAACCACCATCGCCGGCGTGCGCTGCACGCAGAGGCCGACCAGGCACCCTCGCCGCACTCCGGCGCCGCGCAGCAGATGGGCCAGCCGGTCCACGCGCGACCAGAGTTCGCGGTAGTCCAGCGTTTCGCCCGGCACCTGCACGAGGGCCGTACCCGACGCCCCGCGCTGCGCATCCAGAAGACCATGGACAGTGAGATCGCGTGGATACCCGATGTCGGTCTGGTTCCAGGTGGCTAAGCGTGCGAGCTCTTCCGGACTGGCGGCCGCATGTTCATGCAGGGGCCGTTCCGGCTGCTGGATGAAGCGCTCGAGCAGATGCATGAAGTTGTCCAGCATCGCCTGCGCGGTCGCGGGCGCGAAGAGCTCGGTCGAATAGCCCAGCGACATTGCATGCTCGACTTCGGTGTCGATCGTCAACGAGAGGTCGAACTGCGTGGCGTGCAGGTTCAAGGGCACGAAGTCCACGTCGAGGCCGTCGAACTGCGGGAGCTTCCGGGGCGTGTTCACCACATTGAACATCACGCGCACTTCAGGTGCCCTGGCACCTGATTCCTGCTGGCGCAGCCGGTCCATCAGATAGTCGAACGGGATGTCCTGATGGGTGAAGGCCGACAGGCAGGTTTCACGCACCTGCTGCGTCAACTCGGTGAAGCTCTGCGCCGGCCGGACCTGGCTGCGCAACGCCAGCGTGTTGACCAGCGAACCGACCACCTCCTCGGACTCGATGCGCATGCGCCCTGCGATGGGCGTCCCGACCACGATGTCCTCCTGGCCGCAATAGCGTGCCAGCAGGGCCTGGAATGCAGCCAGCAAGGTCATGAAGGGGGTCAGGCCGAGACCGCCGCTGAAGCGCTGGATGCCGGCGAGCCATCCCTCGGGGAACTGCCGTCGGATGCGGTCGCCCCGGCTGCTGAGCCGCTGCGCCACCGCGGTGTCCGAGCTCAGGTTCAGGGGGCTCATGCCGGCGAGTTGCCCGAGCCAGTAGTGCGTCTGGCGCGCGAGCATCTGGTCGTCGATGTGCTGTCGTTGCCAGCTTGCATAGTCGGCGAAATCGAGCGCCCGAGGCGGCGTCGGTGCTGCGTGTCCTCGCAGCAGTGCCGCGTACAGATCCTGCAGCTCGCGCAGGAGGATGCCCCACGACCAGTCGTCGCCGATGATGTGATGCATCACGAGCGCGAGGACATGGTCCTGCGCATCGAGCCGCAGCAGGATGAAGCGATGCAGGGGGCCGGCGGCCAGGTCGAAGGGTTCCGCTGCGATGTGCGCCGCCTGCCGGTGGAATTCACTCTCTCGCTCGGCCGCAGGTGTACGTGACAGGTCGATCTCGACCAGATTCGCCCCATGGACCTCACCGATGAGGACTCGGGGCTCGGTGTCTCCGAACTCGAAGGTCGAGCGAAACGCCTCGTGCCTTGCAACCAGGTGGTCCAGCGCGCCGCGCAGCGCGGCCGTGTCCAGCGGCCCGCGCAGACGCATCGTGTCGCGCATGTTGTAGGCGGCGCCCTTGGGGTCCATCTGGTTCAGCACCCACATGCGCCGCTGCGAGAACGACACCGGCAACGGCCCTGTTCGCGGTACCGCCTCGATGCGTGCCATCTGCGCCGCTGCATCGCCGTCCGGATCCGACCCCAGGGCACCGACCTGCTGGGCCAGTTCCTCGATCGTCGGGTGCTCGAAGATCTGTCGCAAGGGCAGCTCGACCCGGACGGTCGAGCGGATGCGCGACACGATCTGCGTGGCCAGCAGTGAATGGCCGCCAAGGTCAAAGAAGTTCGCGCGCACGCCGAAGCCCGACTTGCCCAGCACCGCGCTCCAGATGTCCAGCAGCGTCGATTCGATCGGCGAGCGCGGAGCGAGCTGAAGGGGCGCCGATGCGTCGCTGTCCGGGCCCGGGAGCCGCCCGCGATCGAGTTTTCCGTTGGCCAGTCGCGGCAGTTCCGGCAGGAACACGAAGGCACCCGGGATCATGTAGTCGGGCAGTCGCTTCTTCAGGGCCGAGCGCAGGAATGCGGCATCGGCCGGCCTCTTCAGGACCACGTACGCGACCAGTTCCTTGTGGTCCGGACCGAGGTCGCGCAACAGCACCGCACTCATCTGCACCGGGTCGCAGGCGGCGAGTGCGGACTCGATTTCCCCGAGCTCGATGCGAAAGCCTCGCAGCTTGACCTGGTCGTCGTTGCGCCCGATGAACTCCACCACCCCGTCGTGCAGCCAGCGCGCCGAGTCGCCTGTGCGATACAGGGTCTCGCCGGGACGGAAAGGATTGGGCAGGAAGCGTTCGGCGCTGAGCGCCGGTCGGTTCTGGTAGCCGCGGGCCACGCCGATCCCGCCGACGTAAAGCTCGCCGGCGACGTTGACGGGCTGTGGCTCCAGCCGCGCGTCGAGCACGTAGAGCTGCGTGTTGGCGATCGGACGGCCGATGGGCACGATGGGGCGATCGGGCAGCTGTGTGCCGATTTCGTACCACGCGCTGTCCACGGTCGCTTCCGTGGGCCCGTAGAAGTTGCCGAGCCTGACGCCCGGCAGCCTTTGCCGGAAAGACAGTGCGAGCGCTCGGTCCATTGCTTCGCCACCACTCAACACGTAGCGAAGGCTCGGGCAGTCCGGCGAAGCCAACCCGTCGAGCATCACGCGCAACTCGGAAGGGACGAACTGGACGACGCTGATGTCGTTGTCGCGAACTGCAGCGGCCAGCAGGTGCATGTCCTCATGCACATCGGGCTGCGCGATGACGAGCGTCGCGCCACGACACAGCGGCGAAAGAAACTCCCAGAGCGACGCATCGAAGCTGATCGACGTCTTCTGCAGCACGCGATCGCTGGCGCTCAGCCCCAGTGCATCGTTCATCCACAGCACGTGATTGCTCAGGCCGCGGTGCATCAGTTGCGCGGCCTTGGGCGTGCCGGTCGAGCCCGAGGTGTAGATCAGGTAGGCCAGATGGTCCTGGCGTACCGGGTCTGGCAGATCGGCCATGGGGTCGACCGGGACAGGTCCGCCGTCATCCGCAAGCACGTGGTGCTTCGTCGCCGGTGAAGTACCGATCTCCCTCAAGCGATCCACAAGCGTCGACTGAGCGAGGACCACGGCCGGCCTCGAGTCTTCCAGCATCGCGTGCAGCCGCTCCGCCGGGTGCCCGGGGTCCAGCGGGAGCAAGACTCCTCCCGCCTTGAAGATGCCCAGCAGCGCGACCGCCAGGCCTGTGCAGCGCTTCATGCAGAGGCCGACGACCACCTCGGGCTCGACGCCCAAGGTGCGCAACTCGTGCGCGAGGCGATCCGACAAGAGGTCGAGTTCGCGATAGCTCGTGTTGTGAGGCCCGAATCGCAGCGCAATCGCTTCGGGTGTCGCTTGCGCCTGTGCGCGAAAGAGGGCATGCACCGGCAACTCGCGCGCAACGGCGGGGACTTGCTGGTTCCACTCGACCAGCACCCGGTGTCGCTCCTTCGCATTCATCAGCGGCAGGCGATCCAGTGCCTTGCCGGGATCGTCAACGATCTCCCTGAGGAGCGCGATGAAGTGCGCGGCCATCTGCGCGATCGTCCGAACCTCGAACAGGTCGGTGCGGTATTCGAACAGTGCCTCGAATCCGCCGTCGGACTCGACGATGACCAGGGAGAGGTCGAACTTGGAAGTCTCGGCACGAATCGCCAACTGCTCGCTGGCCAGGCCAGCCAGCTCGAGGTTGCGATGAGGAAAGTTCTCCAGCGCGAATGACACCTGGTAGAGCGGATTGCGGCTGGCGTCGCGTTCCGGATTCAGCTCGGCCACCAGACGATCGAAGGGCATGTCCTGGTGGGCCAGCGCCGCAAGCGTGGTCTGGCGCACACCGTTGAGCAACGCGATGAATCCCGACTGGCCTTCCAGATGGTTGCGCATGACCACCGTGTTGGCGAAGTAACCCACCATGTCGCGCAGGCGGACGTCGTGGCGTGCCGCCAGGGGGACGCCGACAGCGATGTCGGTCTGGCCCGTGTAGCGCATCAAGAGCACGTTGAAGGCCGCGAGAAGGCCCATGAAAGGCGTGGCATCGTGCCGCGCCACCAGTGTCCTCAGTGCAGCCACTAGTGCCGGCTCGATGCGCAGCTCCAGCGTGCGTCCGGCATGGGCCGTCTGCGACGGCCGGGGCCGATCCGTCGGGAGGTGCAGGGTCTGCAGTTCGCGCAGGTTCTCGCGCCAGTAGGCGGCCTGTGTCTGAAGACCGTCGCGTTCGAAGCGCTGACGTTGCCAGCCGACGTAGTCGGCGAAGGCCAACGGTGGTGCGGCCATGTCGGCGTCTTCGGCGCCTCGCGCATAGCACTGGGCAAGTTCGCGCCTGATGACACTCATCGACCAGCCATCGGCCACGATGTGATGCACCACCAGCACCAGCACGTGATCGTCCGGCGCGATGCAAAACAGCTCGGCACGCAGCAATGGAGCGCTCGACAGATCGAAAGGGCGGGCAATGCTGTGTCCGATGCGCTCTCGAAGTGCACTTTCCGTGGCCGCCTCGAGTTGCATGCGCTGCAACTGGAACCGTTGCAGTGCCACCGGCACCGGAATGACCTTCTGCACGGGCGCCTGCTCCGCAGCGTGAAACTCGGTACGCAGGCTGTCGTGGCGCGCAAGCAACCGCTGCAGGCTGCGCTCCAGCAGTTCGACGTTCAACGCGCCGCGATAGCGCGTCGCCGAATGGATGTTGTACGCGGCGCCCCCTGCGGCCATCTGGTCCAGGAACCACAGTCCCTCCTGTGGAAAGGACAGAGGCGCGCCCTCGGCGGCGTCGAGGGTCGTGGGCGAGCCCGCTTGCGCGCGTTGTTGGAGCTTGCGAGCCAGAATGCGTCGTCGTGCTTCGGGGCTGGTCGGAATGGAGGGCTCTGGAGAGGTCACGTTCGGGGCTGCGTCCATCGTTGGTGTCGTTCTGTTCGCTATGTCTCTTGGGGTGCAGACGGCCAGTTCAAGCGCCGTTTCGGCCGCCAAATGTGTCGCCTCCGAGCAGGTGCGCGACCTCGTCGTCGCTGAGGGCACCCAGTTCGGACTCGAACGATGTACTGAGTGCATCGGCTTCTTCGATGGCGGCTTGCAATTCAGCCGTAAAAGTCGTGACTGTCGGATGCGCCAGGAGGGCCGATGCGGGCAGATCGACGCCCCAGGTTTCATTGACCTCGAGCACCAGCCGCGCCGCCGACAGGGAGTCACCCCCGATCGCGAGGAAGTTGGCGTCGAAGGCGACGCGCGGTTGATCCAGGACGCGCGCGAACAGGGCGGCGATCTGCGACTGCAGCGGCGTCAATGGCACATCGCTGGGCACGGCGGCGAGAAGCGCCGCCACCTGATGCTCCAGGTTTCGGCGCTGGACCTTGCCACCGGCGCCTTGGGGGATGCGGTCGATGACGTGGATGCACGCCGGTATCTTGAAGTCCGCAATGACGCCGAAAAGGCTGGAGCGAAGGAACGGCCCATCCGCTGCGCTGTCCGGCGAGCGCACGATGGCGGCGTGCACGTTCTCGCCCAGCGTCGGATGCGCCACCGGATAGGCCACCGCTTGCGCGACGCCTGGCAGGCGCATGAGCGCCTGCTCGACTTCGAACGGCGAAATCTTCTCGCCGCCTCGATTGATCATCTCCCTGCTGCGCCCGGCCAGGAACAAGTAGCCTTCATGGTCGAACCAGCCCAGGTCGCCGGTGAGAAACCAGCCGTGAAGGAATGCCTCTGCGTTGGTTTCGGGCGCGTCTTCGTAACCGGCGAACACGGCGGGTCCGCGCGCGATGACCGAACCGGTCTGTCCGACTGACAGCGCATGGCCTTCGTCATCGATCACGCGCAGTTCGGCTCCGACGGGGCGGCCGACGGAACCAGCCTTTCGCACACCTGGCGGCAATGGATTGCTCGCCAGTTGGGTGGCCGTTTCGGTCATGCCATAGGACTGGATGACGGGCACGCCCCACAGATCCTCCATGCGGCGCTGCAGCTCCGCGGGCAGCATCGACGAGGCCGTGCGAATCAGCCGAAAGCCGTGTGCCGGCGGCGCCGCGTGGTCGTGGGTCAGCTGCTCGACAACGGCATGATGGATGGTGGGAGAGGCGGTGTACCAGGTGGGGCGAAAATCGCGGACCCAACGCGGGAACTCTGCGGCATCGAACGCCGGCGCGCACACCACTGACGAGCCGGCGGCGAGGGGCGCCAGCAGTCCGCCGATCAAGCCATGGCTGTGATAGGCAGGCATCACACACAGCGCACGGTCTTCGGGACTCAGGTCGAGGTGTTGCGCGATGTGGTGCGCGGAACACACGACCTGCCGCTGGCCGAGCGGCACGCGCTTGGGCTTTCCGGTCGTGCCCGACGTGAACAGGACGAAAGCCGTATCGGTGGAGTCGGGCCAGGGCGCATCGACATCCGGCGCGCCTCTGGAGGGGCCTTCGAGCCACTGTTGCATGTCGAAAGCCAGAGTGGCCAGTCCAAGCTTCTGCGCGAGCGTCACGGGAAGGGGGTCGCCCGCCAGGCCCATGACGGCATCGGCCCGGGCGTCCCCGAGCAGGTTCAGCAGTTCAAGCTCGGCAAGCCCTGCGTGCAGGGGAATACACACGGCCCCGCACGCGATCACCACGCAGGAGATGGCCAGTCCCAGGCCTGATGGCATGAGCACGGCAACGCGAGCGGCGGGCGCAAGCCCGCGGGAGGCCAGCCAAGGTCGCGCGCTCTGCGCCATTGCGAACAATTGCGCGTAGCTGACCGGCTGCGCTCCCGGCGCCAGCAGGGCGATCGCCGCAGGCCGCAGACCCGCGTGGCGTGCGAGCAGTTGCGCGAGGGTCGAGGCTTCGAAGTCGGACAAGACATTCCCTTTTCTGCACGGGTGCGAAGCCGATGCCGTCAGTGGTGTGATGACAGGGCTTGTTCGATTTGTTATCAATGCTTGTGGATCGCGCGCCGCCAGGATTTCGCGCGAAGTGTAGCGTTCGAGGATTGCTGTTAAGTACCGTTGACGTGACATTGCGAGGGCTTTCCGCAATGCAGGGCGTGGCAATTCAAGGTGCACGCGGTGCATCCTGGAAAACCCATCCGGTGTGCCTTCAGATCGCTTCCACTGCAGTGCAGCCATCGCGGGTTCAGGGCTGGTGTGCGACGGCGTTTCGTTCCTGACAGGAGCCGGCGGCGTTTCGATCGCAGCAGCGATGGATGTGCAGTACCGATGCGTTGCCGACACCCGATGCGCGCGGCGTCGTGGAGTACCGAGAAGGTCAAGCCCACGATGTGATCCGGCAAGTCCAGAGCCCGAGGGCCTCGGTTACTTATCCTTGGCCGGAGTGACCGAAACCTTCGGTACTTCGATCACCTTTTCCTCGCTCTTCACCGTCGGGACCGTGATGGTTTTCTCTTCCTTCGTGACCTTCACGTCAGGCGGGGTCACGTCGTACTTCGGAAGTGTCACGTCCCCTTCCTTCGTCTTCTCGTACTTGGGCACCGTGATATTTCCTTCGGCCGTCTTCTTCACGTCGCACGCCGCAAGCGTGACGATGCTACTGACGGCGATAGCGATGGCTGCGATGGCTTTCATGGAATGTCCTTGTGAATTGTTCGAGCCATTTTCGAAGGCAGGGGAGGGCGGCCTGTAAGACCGCACCGCGTCAGCCCGGAGGCGCGGCGGCTCACGTGGTGTCGTCCATCGGACCCGATGGCGGCAGTGGGCGCTCTCCTTCAGGAGAGACGATTTGGGAGGGGCGCAGACTGCAGTTCCGATGGCTACCTTCTCGGCCCATACCGCATCGTCGCCGCCCCCGAGCCGAACTCCTGCCGGCTCACGAGCTTCAAGTAGACACGCTTCGATAGCCCCGCGAACAACGTCGGCCCGTGGCCAACCAGCCTGGGCTGCACCACCAACTCGTACCCGTCGATCAATCCCCGCTCCGCCCAACGTCAGCGGGAGCTTCACGCCTCCCACGGGCCTGCGTCGCAACCCTTGCCGAGCCCAGGGCAGATCCTCGGAAACCGAGGATTCACATGCGCACTTCTTCTTTGGCGTGGTCGCGCGTCGCTCCTACGATTGCGGGTTGATCCACTGTTGGCTCCCCCCATGGTCACGGCCTGCGCATCTCCTTCTCGTGTTGAAAGTCCCGCCGGTCCGGTGCTGCGCTTGCTGCGTCGTGGCTTGACGCTTTGGGCTGCGGCCTTGGTGCCACTGCTGGCGGCCAATCCTGCGCCGCAGAAGGCAACGTACGCATCGTCGACCAGTTCGGTTTGACATCGCTGCTATGGCATGTGGCGCGTGCCGAGGGCTTCATTCAGAAACAGGGCCGCGCGCAGGGGCTGGAGATCGCCGTCGAATGGTCGCGGCTGTCGGGTGGCAGTGCGGTCAACGAGGCATTGTTGTCGGGCGCGGTCGACGTGGCGCACATCGGCGTCGGCCCCACCCTGCTGCTTTGGGACCGTACGCTGGGCAAGCAGAACTTCAAGGCCTTCGCCGCGGTCGGCACGATGCCGCAGTACTTGCTGAGCAACCGTGCCGATGTCAGGAGCATCCGCGATCTCGGCGAAAAGGACCGCATCGCCGTGGTGTCCACTTCTTCGCAGCAGGCGCGCACGCTGCAGATGGCTGCCGCACAGACCTTTGGCTTCGAGCAGTTTGCGCGCTTCGATAACTCGCTGGTGACGCTGCCGCACACCGAAGCCATGGCAGTGCTGGCCTCCGGTAAGGGCGGCGTGACCGCACATTTCTCGAACGCACCCTTCCAGTATCAACAGCGCAAGACCCCGGGCGTACACGTGATCCTGAGTTCCTACGACGTGATGGGGGGACCATCGTCGTCGGTGTTGGCAGTGACGTCGGAGAAGTTCCGGCGTGACAACCCCAAGACCTACGCCGCGGTGAAGGCCGCGCTGGCCGACGCGGCCCAGTTCGTGCGCGTGAACAAGCGCCGTGCAGCTGAGATCTACCTCGAGGCGGAGGATTCCAAAGTGCCACTGGCCGACATCCTGGCCTTCCTGGAAGATCCCGAAATCGGCTACGACGTCGTGCCCCAGAACACCGAGCGGCTCGCGCGCTTCCTGCACAAGGCCAAGGTGCTGAAGAACGATCCGACGACATGGAAGAGCTACTTCTTCGATGACGTGCACCAGGTGCCTGGCGGTTGAAGCCGGCAAGTTGAAAGACGAGTCATGAACGCAATCCTCTCGGCGCGCCCTGCGGTGTCGCCCTCCCAACCACTGCAGGACGACATCGATCTGCGCCCGCTCACCGGCCACATCGGCGCTGAGATCCACGGGCTGGATCTGCGCCGCGCGCTGGGTGCGCCTGCCGTTGCCGCCATCCGCGCCGCGCTGCGCCAGTGGAAGGTGGTGTTCTTTCGTGATCAGGTGCTGACGCATGCCGAGCATGTGGCCTTCGCGCGGCAGTTCGGCGAGCCCACCATCGGCCATCCGGTGTACGGCTATGTCGAGGGTCACCCGCAGGTGTATTCAGTCGGCCGCAACCGCTTCCAGTCGCGCCACGAAGGCGAGCAGCTGATCCGGCCGTGGACGGGCTGGCACACGGACGTCACGGCCGCCGTGAACCCACCCGCCGCGTCGATCCTGCGCGGAGTGGTGATTCCGCCCTATGGTGGAGACACGCAATGGACCAACCTTGTGCAGGCCTACGCCGGCTTGTCGCCCACCCTGCGCGCCTTTGTCGACGGTTTGCGCGGCATTCACCGCTTTGCACCACCTGAAGGCCAGAATGCGACCGACGAGTTCTTGCGCAAGAACCGGTCCCGCCCCTTGGTCAGCGAACATCCCCTGGTGCGCGTGCATCCGGAGAGTGGTGAGCGGGCGCTGTACGTGAGTCCGCTGTTCTTGCAAACCGTCACCGGCTTGACGCCGCGCGAAAGCCGCCAACTGCTCGACCTGCTGTTCGAGCATGTGGTGCGGCCCGAGTACACGGTGCGATTTCGCTGGCAGGAGGGCAGCATCGCATTCTGGGACAACAACAGCACGGCCCACTTGGCGCCCCGCGACATTGACGACCTGGAGTTCGACCGCCAGCTTTACCGCGTGACGCTCAAGGGTGAGATTCCATTCGGTGTAGACGGTTCTCGCTCCAGCGCGATCGAAGGCGAGCCGCTGGAGGCCTACGAGTAGAGGCTCAAGCCACCCGGCGCGTGGCTGACGGCCGACTGGCGTGGACGCGAGTTGCAGCAGGCTGAAGTCGTCGACTGTCGGCGCCACCGCGTTCGGTCAGGCGCGGCGCGCTTGTCGGTTGATTTGGCTATATGCACCTGACATAACGGTCGTTCCACTTCCACGCGGCGCTGCCGACAATCGCGGCCGTCTCCGTTGACGCTTTCAGGATCTCCCATGTTTTCTGTGTCGAACACCATCCGCCGATCGTTGCGCGACCTCGCGCTCAGTGCCTTGCTCGTTGCCGCTGCCATGCTGCTGGCGGGCATGCTCGCCTCGGCCTCCGCGCATGCCCAAGCTGGCAAGGGCGAGCTTCGCATCGGCTATCAGAAGTCGGCCAGCCTGTTTGTGCTGCAGAAGGCGCAAGGCACGCTGGAGAAGAAGCTCGCACCGCTGGGCTTCGGCGTGAAGTGGGTGGAATTCCCGGCCGGCCCGCAATTGCTCGAAGGCCTCAACGTCGGCGCGGTCGACGTCGGTTACGTGGGTGAGGCGCCACCCATCTTCGCGCAGGCCGCGGGCGCGCGCTTCGTCTACTTCGGCTACGACCCGGCGGCGCCGCGCGCCGAGGCGATCCTCGTCACGAAGGACTCGCCGATCAAGTCGGTCGCGGACCTCAAGGGCAAGAAGGTGGCCCTCAACAAGGGCAGCAACGTGCACTACCTGCTGGTGAAGCAGCTCGAGAAGAACGGCTTGAAGCTCAGCGACATCCAGCCCGTGTACCTGGCCCCGGCCGACGGCCGTGCCGCCTTCGAGAGCAAGAACGTCGATGCCTGGGTCATCTGGGATCCGTTCCAGGCGGCCGCCGAAAAGGCCACCGGCGCCCGCGTGCTCGCCGACGGCGCACCCGACGTGGTCAACAATTACCAGTTCTACCTGGGCGAGCGCGGCTTCGTGACGAAGAACCCGAAGGTCATCGATGCGCTGTTCGAGGACTCCGTCGCGCAGGGCATCTGGCTCAAGAAGAACCTGCGGCAGGCGGCCGAACTCATCGCACCGCTGCAGGGGCTGCCGGTCGACGTGGTCGAGCTTGCGCTGCGCCGCTACGAATTCAACGTGAAGCCGATCACGTCGCAGGTGGCAACCGACCAGCAGAAGATCGCCGACACCTTCTTCGACCTGAAGCTGATCCCGAAGGCCATCAGGATCAGCGACGCCGTGGTGGTGGACAAGCCGTGAGCGTGTCATCCCCCATCAAGGAGCCTGGTCCGACCTGCGTGTTTCTCGATCGATGAGCACACCCCGCAGGCACATGCACCTCGGCGCCTTCTTTTTCGGCGTCGGTCATCACCTCGCTGCGTGGCGTCACCCGGATGTGGATCCGGGCGCGGCCAGCCGCATCGAGTCGCTGAAGGAGTGGACGCGCATCGCGGAAGAGGCCAACTTCGACGCGATCTTCTTCGCCGACAACGTGGGCCTGCCCGGGCCGCCCGATGCGGTGGTCGCGAAGAATGCGCTCTGGTATCCGCTCGATCCGCTGATCACGCTGGCCGCGCTGTCGCAGGCCACCACGCACATCGGGCTGGTGGCGACCGTGTCGTCGACCTACCTGCCGCCCTATCACCTGGCGCGCAAGTATGCGTCGCTCGACCAGGTCAGCCATGGCCGCAGCGGCTGGAACCTGGTGACCTCGGGCAGCGACTTCGAGGCTCGCAGCTTCGGTCTCGACCAGCAGCTCGGCCATGCGCACCGTTATGCGCGCGCCCACGAGTACGTGAGGATCGTCAAGGGGCTGTGGGACAGCTGGGACGACGATGCCTTCGTCCATGACAAGGCGGCCAACCGCTTCTTCGACACGGCCAAGCTGCATCGCGTCGCGCACGAAGGCGAGCACTACAAGGTGCATGGCGCCTTGCAGACGCCGCGTGCGCCTCAGGGCCACCCGGTGCTGGTGCAGGCGGGCTCCTCCGGCGACGGACAGGATCTGGCTGCCGCGACCGCCGAGGTGGTGTTCACCGCCCAGCAGAGCGCGCAGGAGGCGAGGGCCTTCTACAGCGGCCTCAAGGGACGCCTCGCCGCCCACGGCCGCACGCCCGGGCAGCTCAAGATTCTGCCGGGCATCTCGCCCTTCGTGGGGCGCAGCCAGCAGGAGGCGCAGGACAAGTTCGACCAGCTCCAGGGGCTGATCGACCCGGTGCTGGGCGTCGGCCTGCTGTCCACCTTCCTCGGCAATGTCGACCTCACTGGCTATGACATCGACGGTCCGTTCCCGCAGGACCTGCCGGTCACCGAAGGCTGGAAGAGCCGGCAGGAACTCTTCGCGGGAATGGCGAAGCGCGACCACCTGTCGATCCGCCAGCTCTACGAGAAGGTCGCGGGGGCGCGCGGTCATTGGACCCTCGTCGGCACCGCGGAGTCGATCGCCGACGAGCTGGAGCAATGGTTCACCACCGGCGCTGCGGATGGCTTCAACGTGCTGGCGCCCACGCTGCCGCACGGCCTGAGGGATTTCGCCGAGCTCGTGATTCCCGAACTCCGGCGGCGGGGACTGTTCCGCACCGAGTACGAAGGCACGACGCTGCGCGAGCACCTGGGGCTTGCGCGTCCTTCGCATCGCGCGGCATCGCCTCGGACGACTGGCTCGTAGGCAGTCACCACCAAGCCATGGGGTGACGCAGGCGCATGTCAGAGCGCCTTGGGAGTTCTGACGTGATCCACGACGCGCCCGTTGTCGAGCTGGATCACCTCGCGCGCCAGCGCTTCCACGTCCTGTGGATCGTGCGTCACGAGCAAGGTCGGAACCTGCACCCGCTCGAGCATCTCGGCCAGTTCGAGCCGAAGCCGCGCACGCAGCGGCGCGTCCAGCGCGGACAGCGGCTCGTCGAGCAGGAGCAGCAGCGGCTCGTTGGCCAGGGCACGCGCCAGGGCGACGCGCTGGCGCTGGCCGCCCGAGAGGTTACGCGGGAGGCTGCTGCGCAACGCCTGCAGGTCGAATTGCCGGATCAGGGCCTCGACCCGCTCCATGTCGCGCGGATCGACGGGCCGGCCGAGCCGGCGAATGCCGAACTGCAGGTTGTGCTCCACCGTCATGTGCGGGAACAGCGCGTAGTCCTGGAACACCACCCCGACTCGCCGCTTTCGCGCTGGCAGGTCGATGCCGCGCGCCGTGTCGAGCAGGGTCTGGCCGCCGGTGCGCACATGGCCGTGCGCCGCGTGCGCCAGCCCGGCGATGGCCATCAGGACGGTCGACTTGCCGGAGCCGGATGGACCCATCAGCGCACAACGGTGCGAGCGGGCGTCAAAAGTCACGTCCAGGTCGAAGGTGCGATCGGATGAGCGCAAGGTGAGCTGCAGGCGAACGTCGATTGCGGTCGCGGCCATTTCAGTGCTTCGCCTGGAGCAACCTGCCGGACACCACGAGCACGACCATGCAGACGAGCGAAATGATCAGCGTGAGCCACAGGGCCCGCGTGTCGTCGCCGGCCTGCACCGCCTCGTACACGGCAATCGAGAGGGTCTGTGTCCTGCCGGGCAAGTTGCCGGCGATCATCAGCGTGGCGCCGAACTCCCCCATGGCGCGAGCGAAGGACAGCATCAGCCCGGCGGTGATGCCGCGAATGGCCAAGGGCAGCGCGATGCGGAGGAACACCTCGAACTCGCCGGCACCCAGGGTGCGCGCCGCGTTGGCGAAGCGCGCATCGACCTCTTCGAACGCCGCGCGTGCACCCTTGTAGACCAGCGGCAAGGAGACGACCGACGCCGCGATGACGGCGCCTTGCCAGGTGAACATGAGGTTGATGCCCAGCCAGTCGTTCAGATAGCGGCCCAGCACGCCATTGCGCCCGATGAGCACGATCAGGTAGTAGCCGATCACGGTGGGCGGCAGCACCATGGGCAGCACCAGGATCGAGTCGAGGAGGCCCTTTCCGGGGAACTGGCTGCGCGAAAGCCACCAGGCAAGGCCAATCCCGGCCAGGCCCGCGATCAACGTCGCCAGCAGAGCGACCTTGAGCGTGAGCCAGAGAGGAATCAGCACCAGGACACTCACGCAGCAAAGGGACGCGTCAGGGCTTGGAGAACCCGAAGCGCTGCAGGATCTCCTGGCCGGACGCGCCCCGCACGAAGGCGATGAACTCGTTGGCCAGCGCGGGATGCTTGCTCGCCGCAACCTGCGCGATCGGATAGGTCACGGGCGTGGTGGTGGGCACCGTGAACGCGATGCGCGTCTTGTCGCGCTCGATCAGGGCGTCGGTACGGTAGACGAAACCGGCATCGACCTCGCCGCGCGCCACGTAGTTCAGGACCTGGCGCACGCTTTCGCCGAA
Organism: Variovorax sp. J22R115; assembly: GCF_030317005.1. Lineage (NCBI taxonomy): Bacteria > Pseudomonadati > Pseudomonadota > Betaproteobacteria > Burkholderiales > Comamonadaceae > Variovorax > Variovorax sp. J22R115. Next base: position 379,488 of record NZ_JASZYM010000001.1, read on the forward strand.
GATCCACTTGGGCTGCAATGCGGCCGTGAGGCCGGCCCTTTCGACCGCCTCCATCGTGTAGCGGCCGACCGGGACGGTGGCAGGCGTGCCGGTCGATATCCGCTGGAAGGACGCATTCGCCAGGTCGCCCAGCGCGTTGGGTGCCTGGGAGGAAGCCGACGGCAGGATCAGCACCAGGGTGTTGGCGGCGAAGTCGGCGCGCGTCGGCGCGGCGACGAGGGCGGCCGCCTTGTCCATCGTCTCCTGGTCGGCCGAGGCAAAGACGTCGACCGGCGCGCCCTGCTGGATCTGGGCCAGCAACGGGCCCGAAGCGGCGAAGTTGAAGGTCACCTTGGCGCCTGGCTTGGACTGCTCGAAGGCCCGGCCGACGGCCTGGAAGGCATTGGTCAGGCTGGCGGCGGCCGATACGACCAATTCCTGTGCCTGGACGGCTGCGCCGGCGAAGACCAGCGTGGCCGCCAGCACCGCGCCGCGAAGCCGGGTCGAGAGGGTCATCGTTCGTTCTTTCGTGCGCTATTCAAGATGGGAATAGCGATGATAGCAACGACCTGGCCCGCGCTATGCAATGGTGGAATAGCGCAGGCTCGATTGGTTGCACAATCCGCGCGATGAAGAACCCTCGATTCACCGATGCGCTCGGCCACGGCTTGAGCGACAAGCGCATCGACATCCTGCGCGGTATCGGGCGAAGCGGCAGCATCTCTCAGGCGGCGCGCGAGGCTGGCGTCAGCTACAAGGCGGCTTGGCAAGCCATCGACACGCTCACCAACCTGGCTGGCGTCTCACTGGTCCATCGCGCCGTCGGAGGCGCGGGGGGCGGAGGCGCAACGTTGTCGGCGCATGGCTTCGAGTTGCTGGAACTCGCCGGGGAGTTGGATGCGGCGAAAGCGTTGATCCAGCAACGTTGGCTGGCCGCTGCCGGCGCGGCGGCCGGAGCCGGTGCAACGCCTTTTGCATTGCGAACCAGCATGCGCAATCAGTTGCTGGCTGCCGTGGTCGGTGTGGAAACGGTGGGGCCGTTGTCACGCGTGCAGCTTCGGATCGGCGAAGGTGCGGTCCTTTGCGCGCGCCTGACGCGCGAGAGCGTGGAATTGCTCGGACTGTGCAGCGGCCTGCGGGTGATTGCGCTGTGCAAGGCGACCTCGGTGCGCGTCACGCGCATGGCATCTGCACGAGCAGCCGCCGAGATGCAGATCAATCGGCTCGGCGGCAAGGTCGCTGGGCTCCAGCGTGGCCCACAGGGCGACGAAGTAACGCTCGAATTGCCAGCGGGCGGTCGCCTCGTCGGCTTCGCGGACGCCAGCAGCGGCCTGCGTGCCCGGCAGCAGGTCGTTGCCGAAGTCGATGAATCAGCGGTCGTGGTCGCATTGGCCGGTTGACCTCACCCGTTGCGAAAGAGGAAGCTGTAGGCGTTGAGTGCCGGCACGCCGCCGAGATGCGCGTACAGCACCTTCGAGCCTGCGGGAAATTCGCCGAGCCTTACCTTCTCGATCATCCCGTGCATCGATTTGCCCTCGTACACCGGGTCGGTGAGCATGGCCTCCATGCGGGCGCTCAAGCGAATCGCTTCGAGCGTTCCTTCGTTCGGCAGTCCGTACTCCGGCCCACCGAAGCGCGTATCGAGCACCACGTCCTGGTCCGTGATCTCGCGGCCGAGTTCGACCAGCTCGGCCGTCTGCCTCGAGATGCGCAGAATCTGATCGAAGGTCTGTTGTGGCTTGGCCGATGCGTCGATGCCGATCACGCGGTCGGCGCGCCCGTCGGCCGCAAAGCCCACCACCATGCCGGCCTGCGTGCTGCCGGTGACGGAGCAGGTGACGATGTAGTCGAACTTGAAGCCGAGCTCGGCCTCTTGCTGTCGCACTTCTTGCGCAAAGCCCACGAAGCCAAGCCCGCCCTTCGGATGCTCGGAGCATCCCGCGGGAATCGGGAACGGCTTGCCGCCGGCCCGCCGCACGCTGTCCATCGCGTCTTCCCAACTCTTGCGGATGCCGATGTCGAAGCCGGCGGCATCCAGCCGCACGTCCGCGCCCATGATGCGTGACATCTCGATGTTGCCCACGCGGTCGTACACCGCATCGGAATAGTTGACCCAGTTCTCCTGCACCAGCACGCACTTCATGCCGAGGTGGGCGGCCACCGCCGCGACCTGCCGCGTCTGGTTCGACTGGATGCCGCCGATGGACACGAGCGTGTCGTAGCCGCCTTCGATGGCTTCGGGAATCAGGTACTCGAGCTTGCGCGTCTTGTTGCCGCCGAAAGCCAGGCCACTGTTGCAGTCCTCGCGCTTGGCATAGAGCTCGACCTTGCCGCCCAGATGCGCGCTGAGCCGACGCAACGGCTGGATGGGCGTAGGCCCGAAAGTGAGCGGGTAGCGCGGGAATTTTTGCAGGTTCATGACGCGATTCCTTGTTCAAGTGGGATGAAGTGAATCGTAGGAAGAATCGCCTGTTCGAGGGTTGCAAAATCAGGGCGATTCGCGACACTAAGCGTTACGCCGTGACTGAAAAGGCGGGATTAGTTTTGTCCAAGGCACCATGAGCACAACAAAATTGCCAGGCAAGGATGGACTGGATCGAACCGATCGCGCCATCCTGCGTGCGCTGCAACGCGATGCCTCGGTGTCGAACGTGGCGCTTGCTGCCAAGGTCAACCTGAGCGCGCCGGCTTGTCTGCGGCGGGTCGAGCGACTCAAGTCGATGGGGCTGATCAAGAAGGTGGTGGCGCTGCTCGATCCGGCGGCGTTGGATTTCGGCACGCTGGTGATGATCGGCGTGGTGCTCGACCGCTCCACGCCCGAGTCGTTCGCCAGTTTCGAAAAAGCCGTGCAGAAGGTATCGGGTTGCCTGGAGTGCCACGTGGTCACCGGCGAGTTCGACTACTTCATGCTGGTGCGCACGCGCGACAACGAGAGCTACAACCGCCTGCACGCCGAGCAGCTGCTGTACCTGCCGGGTGTGCGGCAGATACGGACCTTCATGGTGCTCAAGCAGGTGATGTCGACGACGCAGTTGCCACTGCCGGCATGAACCGCCTCGGCGATGAACGCGATCGGAGCAGTGCCGTGCAGCAACGCGAGCGCTCGAGCGACTCGCTGTCGGGTGTACGGTCGCGACTCATGGCGCGGGGCCGGCTCTCGCCGTGATTTGGAGGTTTTCGCCATGTCCATGCGAAGTCTTGTGTCCACCCTCATGGCAGTCCTTGCAGCCGCCTGCTGCGCATGGACGCCCTCGGCCGCCGCGCAGTCGGGCGCCACGGCCTTGCGTGCCTCCTACGAAAAGCTCGCTCCAGGCTTGGCGACCAGCCCCCTCGGGCGGCCGATGGTTCTGACTTCCGCCGAGACAGAACGCAGCCTGAAAGGCGAGGTGTACGGCGTGCTGGACCGCCCGTTGGCCAAGGTCAGTGCCGCCTTGGACAAGCCGGCGCATTGGTGCGAGATGATGATGCTGCATCTCAACAATCGTGCCTGCCGTCTCGACGCGGCCAACAAGACCCTGACACTGAGCGTGGTGCGCAAGTACGACATCCCCGTCGACAAGGCGGTCGAGTTGAGCTTTCGCGGTCGTCTCGTCAGTGCCACCCCCGACTATTTCGAAGCAAGGTTGAACTCCGGCAAGGGACCGTTCGGCACCAGCAACTATCGCATTGCACTCGAGGGCATCCCGCTGGAGAACGGCAAGTCATTCGTCCACTTCAGCTATGCCTACGACCAGAGTGCCGCGACCGCGGTGGCGTCCAGGAGCTACTTGGCCACCTTCGGACGCGGCAAGGTGGGCTTCACGGTCGTGGGCCGGCAGTCCTCCGGCGAGCCCGAACTGGTCGGAGGGATGCTGGGCCTGATCGAGCGCAACGCGATGCGCTACTTCCTGGCGGTGGATGCCTACTCGGAGGCGCCGGACGCCTTCGAGAGGCGACTGACGCTTTGGTACTCAGGGACGCAAAAGTACCCACGCCAATTGGATGACCTCAGCGAAGCCGAGTACCTCAAGCTGAAGCACTCGGACCGGCAGCGCCAGAGCGCGGCACGCCCCTGAAGACACGGGCTTGACCTGACCCCGGCGATCTCCACGGGATCTGCCGTCCATCTGCTACCGACCCTGACTCAACCGGCGCGCCCCCTGGTCAGTCAGGTATTCCCAGCCCTTTCGGTCCGCTGCCACCAGGCCGTTGGACCTCAGGCGATGCGAGACGCCAGGCGATTCATCGAGAGCGCTCTTGCCATTGTCGTTTGCCAGCCTCTGCAACCTGTTCCACTGCGCATCGTTGAGTTGGATTTTCTTCGCCATGTCCGTCTTGCATCTGGAGCGTGTGGGGCAGCCCAGGGATCGTGAGGCCGCCGATCAGTCGATTCTCGGATTCTGGTAATACTTAGGTATGTAATTTGACAAGTTGGTCCCTACCTGATGACTTGGAGTGCGAATTAAGTCACAGAACGGATCGGGCAGGAACCGCGTGGGATCGGACGCAGTCTTCCAAACGCTCTGCGATAGGATGAAATCCCGCATCAACAGGGCGACCCATGTTTGTGATCACGCTGACCTACTTGCGGCCGCTGGACGAATTGGACGCGCTCATGTCTCAGCATGTCGCGTGGTTGAAAAAACACTACCAAAGCGGCCTCTTCATTGCGTCCGGCCGGCAGGTTCCGCGCCAGGGCGGCGTGATCCTTGCCCGTTCGGGCAGCCGCGAAGAACTCGAGACCCTCCTCGCGCAAGATCCTTTTGTGAAAAGCGGTTGCGCTCGTGCGGATGTCGTGGAGTTCACGCCGAGCATGACGGCGCCCGGTGCGGAAGTGCTCAAGGAACTCTAGGCCGGGCGAGGAAACTGGAAATGACCCCATCGAGAGGCTCCAGCCTCCCGTCGCTCGCGAGTCTCGCGCAGCGCGTGGGAGCCGCATTGAAAGAGCGCAAGGAGACGATTGCGGTGGTGGAATCGTCTTCCGGCGGGCTTGTTTCGGCCGCGCTGCTTGCCGTACCGGGCGCGTCGAGTTTCTTCCTGGGGGGTGCGGTCGTCTATTCGAGGCGAGCAGGCAAGGCGCTGCTCGGTCTGACGGCGGTCGACGTCGCAGGCATGCGCGCAGAAACCGAGCCCTACGCCGTCATGGTCGCAGGCAGGATCCGCGACAGTCATCGCGCGTCGTGGGGCATCAGCGAGAGCGGTGCGGCTGGCCCCTCGGGCAGTCCCTATGGGGACGCGCCGGGTCACGTGTGCATCGCCATCGTCGGCGCGACCGCGCTGAGCAGAACCATCGAGACCGGCAGCGGTGATCGCGCGGCGAACATGGACCTGTTCGCACGCCACCTTCTTCAGCTGTTCGAGCAGGCGCTGCTTGGCGGCAGCGTGGACTGATTCTGTCGCAGAGTGGCGCGGTCGCGGCGGCGACAATCTGCAGTTCCCTGCAATGAACTCACCGATGCCTCCCGCACAGTACCTCCTCCTCTCCCTGGCGGATCACCCGTTGGCGTCGCAAGAGGCGCATCGGCACGATGGGGCGCCGGGCGCCTACGTGCGCTGCCTCAATGTCGCGGGCCGATGGGCGGTCCATGGCACCACGCACACCCCGCTCCTCGTGTGGCATGCGACGCAAGCAAGCGCCGCGCATGCGGCAGGCGAGCGGGCGTCCCGGGCTCGCAACTGCCCGGTCGAGGTGGTGTCGCGAGGGGATGCCACCTGGCTGGAAGGGCGCCAGATCCAGGTGTTCACCGATGCATTCGAATCGGCTCTCCTTGGATCCGCCGCCCGGAGCGAAGCCAGGTCGAGGCGCTTGCGCAACGAGGCTGACAAACTCGCCGCCTTTTCGCTCATCGTCCGCGCCGCTTCGACCGCCGCGGACCAGGAGGCGTTCGCCGAGGTCAGTCGTGCCGCGGCGAAGGCGCTGCGCACCAAGTTCGGCGGCGGTTCGATCACGTCGACGTTCGCCTGGCTGGCGGGCCAGGCAGGGCGGGACGCGCTGGAGAGTGTGCTTGCCGGTGAAGTCGAGCTGACCGGACCGTTGTCGCTTCGGGAGGTCGTCGAGGCCGCGGAGCTCGCCCAGAAGGCGGAGCGCCTGCGGGAAGAGGGCTGATCTGCTCGCTCAGGAGTGGCACACCAGCCCGTCGCGCAGCTGTGCGATCTCCAGGCGCAGGTTGCCTCCGCGCGCGATGCGCGCCCGGTCCAGCGTGCCGTCGGATTCCCAGCGTCTGAGCGCGGCCGAGAGGTAGTCGCGAGAAGCGGCGTCACCCTCTGGCAGCCGCACGCCGGCGCCGTCGGCGGCATCGAGAGCGCTCACGAGCGGCCGGTAGAACCGCCATTGCCCGTCCTGCAGCAGGCGGTCCAGGACCTCTGCGTCTTCCACCAGTGCGGCGCATTCCCCCGCCATGAAGGCCGAGACCGCATGCACGCCGGACGGATAGCGCTTCGGAACCGCACCGTAGCGCGAGCTCACCGTGCGGGCGTAGCTCGACCCCTCGCCAGCGCACACCGTGGCGCCCCGTAGCGCCGTCGTGTCCTGGATGCGGCCCTTGCGGAGCGCCACGACCATGCCGCGACCCGGGCTGTAGTTGCCCGGTGCGATGGCCACACCCTCGGGCGCACCGGACTCCGGGACGCCCGCGAAGAGCACGTCGACCTCGCCCTGGCGCAGGGCGGCTGTCTGTGCCTCGGACGCCAGGCCCACGAGCTCCAGCCGTACCCCCAGCGATGCTGCCAGCCGGGCAGCCAGGGTCGCATCGAAGCTGTCGGGCTCGGGGGGTGTCGGCGCTTCCGGCGGTGCGGGCCGTGGATAGCTGCGGACGCCCACGCGCAGCACACCCCGCGCGACCGCGCGATCCAGGACGGGGCCGTGCGGCAGGGCCGACAGCGGTGTCTCGCTCCGCCAGGCTGCAGCCCCGGCAGCGGCGGCAACCAGCGCCGCGACCGCGAGGCCGATGCGCGGGGCGGGCCAGCGTCTCTTGCGGAGTCCGGGCGTTGCACGCTGCGGTGCGGCCTCAATCATCGAGGCTCAGTCCCTTGCGCCAGCGCAGCAGCCGGCCTTCCAGCAGGGCCAGCAGGTAGTTGAGCAACAGGCCCGTGACCGCCAGCAGCAGGATGCCGCTGTACATGGTCGGGATCTGGAAGGTCTCCTGCGAGTTCAGGGTCAGGAAGCCCAGGCCCGAATGCGCCCCGATCATCTCGGCCGCAACGAGCGCGGTGATGCAGTAGGCACCGGCGAGCCGCACGCCGGTGAAGATCGACGGCAGCGCCGCGGGCAGCACCACCTGGAAGAAGATGAAGCGCTGCGAGGCGCCCATCGAGAGCGCCGAATCGACCAGCAGCCGGTCGACCTGCTTGACGCCGCCGATCGTGCTCAGCAGCACCGGCCAGAAGGAGGCCCAGAAGATGATCGCGACCTTGGACAGCTCGCCGATGCCCAGGAACAGGATGAAGACCGGGAACAGCGCGAAGGCCGAGGTCTGGCGGAACAACTGGAGGACCGGGTCGACGATGTTCTCGAGCCTTCGCCATCCACCCATCAGCAGCCCGAGCGACACCCCGGCCGCGATCGCGAGCAGCAGGCCCCAGAGGGAGCGTTGCAGGCTGGCGGCGAGGTGCTTCCAGAGCTGCCCGTCGAGGCCGAGCTGGACGATGGTGCCGAGCACTGCGGAGGGCGGGCTCAGGTAGGCGTCACTCACGATGCCGAGGCGAGGCAGCGCTTCCCACAATGCGAGGAAGAGGAGGATGCCGAGGCCTCGCTCGACGATGCGGCCGAAACCGCGCTGCCGACGGACGAGCGAGGCGATCGGCCGCGGTGCGGCGAGATCCCGGGGCTGTGCAATCGCCTCGAGAGCACCCTGGTCATGGAGGGGATCGACCGCGCTCACGCAACCTCCTGCAGTTGGCGCAGAGCGCCCGGCGATGTCGAGCGCGCGGCGGCGGCGGGATGCACGCCGAACTGAACCTCGTCCTTGAGCACGTCCCAGGCGCGCTGGCGCAGCGCGACGAATTCGGCCGAGTTGCGGATCTCGTTCGAGCGGGGCCGCGCGAGCGGGATGTCGATGATGTCCTTGATCCTGCCGGGGCGCTGCGTCATCACGGCGACCCGGTCCGAGAGATAGATGGCCTCGTCGAGGCTGTGCGTGATGAAGACGATGGTCTTGCGATCCTGTTCCCAGATGCGCAGCAGTTCGGTCTGCAGGATCTCGCGGGTTTGCGCGTCGAGTGCGGCGAAGGGTTCGTCCATCAGCAGCACGTCCGGCTGGTAGGCCAGCGACCGCGCGATCGCGACGCGCTGCTTCATGCCGCCCGAGAGCTCGTGCGGATAGCTGTTGCCGAAGCCGTGCAGGCCGACGCGCTCCAGGTAGTCCTGCGCGGTGCGGCGCCGCTGCTCGCGGCTCACGCCGCGGATCTCCAGCCCGACGGCGATGTTGTCGAGCACGGTGCGCCACGGGAACAGCGCATAGCCCTGAAACACCACGCCCTGGCTGCGGTTGATGCCTGCAAGCTTCTGGCCGCCGATGCTGATGCGTCCGCCGGTGCGCGCCGTCAGTCCGGCCAGGATGCTCAGGAAGGTCGACTTGCCGCAACCCGAGGGCCCGAGCACCGACAGGAACTCGCCTTCTCGCACGTCGAGGTCGAAGCCGTGCAGCACCGACACGCGCTCCTGCGAGCCGCGCGCGGGAAACTCCATGCGCACGTCGCGCGCCGAGATCTTGACCGTCATCGCCGGGCCTCGCCTCAGGTCTTCGCCGGCTTGGCGGCGAAGGGGTTGAACTCGTTGGTGTAGACGTCCTTGATCGCCACCTTGCCCGCGGCGATCTTGCCCTCGGACTGCAGGATGTCGATGTAGTACTGGATCGGCGGCTCCGTCACGACCAGATCCTCCACATAGGCATAGCGGTCGACGTTCTCGATCGCCATGTTGATGCGCTTGGACACCAGCTTGCGCGCTTCCTCCGGGTTGGCATTGACCCAGTTGCCGGCCTTGGCCAGGGCCACGACCACGTCGCGCACCGCCTCGGGATGCTCGCGAATGAACCTGCCATGGGCACTGTACGGCGCCATGCCACCCAGGCCGCCGTCGAGGTCCCAGTCGCTCCACAGTCGCACCAGCTGGTCGGCATGATCGGCGCGGCCCGAGAAGGGTGCGTGGATGATCGCCAAGTCCGTGTTGCCCGTGACCAGCGTCTGCTCGGCCTGCTCGTCGGGAATGACGAGAAAGTTGATCTTGTTGACGTCCACGCCTTTCTCGCGCAGGTACTTCTTGGTCACGAACTCCGCGCAGGCCCCGAAGCTGTTGAAGCCGATCGTCTTGCCCTCGAGATCCTTCGGCGTGCGGATGCCGGAGTCCTTGCGCACGAAGTACTTCATGTGCGGCGCTTCCTCCAGCGTCTTGCCGCCGGCCGCGACGACCTTCAGGTCGGCGCCCGAGGCGATCGCGGAGATCACCAGCGGCACCATGCGCGAGCCGAAGTCGATCTCGCCCGTGCCCACGAGCGGAATGATCTGCGGCGCGGCGATCTTGCCCACGTACTCGGGCCGCGTGTTCGTGCCTTCGAAGTAGCCGAGCTCGTCGGCCAGGTAGATGAGGTCGAAGGACGGGTTGTTGGGGTACTTGAATGCCACCTTGTCGCCGGTCTTGCCGACGACGGCAGGACCGCCCGCGGCGGAAGCGCTCGCGCTGTCGCGGCGCGAGCAGGCGGCGAGCGCGAGGCCGCCGGCGCCGACCGCGACCAGCGAGGCCAGCGATCTCAGCGCGCGGCGGCGCGATGGCAACTCGGCCGACGAGGAGGGGTTCGTGATGTGTGAAGCCATGAGAAATCCTTGGGGGCGACGACGCCAATGACGAAGTCGGCGATCGTAGGAATCCCCCCGGGCATCGACAACGAAGGATTCCGAACAACGATATGTGGCAAATCGCTGCGCCGCCTCGTCACGCATCGTTCACGCGCCAGCGGTCCAGGTTGAAATCGCGATCGATGAGCTTCTCGGCCAGCAGGAAGTTCTTGACTTCGGCAAGCAGCGCCGTCCCCTCGGCCGGATAGGCGGCCTCGGGAAATTGCGAGAGCGGGTGCGAGACCTTGACCACGTCGAGCGGAAAGCCGCTGACCTCGGCATGGAAGGCGTAGTAGGCCTGCGGGTCGCGGTGGATGTCCGCGAGCGCCGAACGCCGCGCGCGTGTCCACGCTGCGGCCAGTCCCGGCCTGGCTTGCAGCACCTTGTCCGAAGCGACGATCACCGAAGTCCCGCGCAGCGACGGGTGCTGATCGGCCTGGTCGATGACCGGATAGCCGCGCGAGGCCAGCAGCGGGCCGACATCGATCTGGGCTGCGAACGCGGCGATGGAGCCGCGGTCGAGTGCGGCCTCGCCATCGCGCGGGAACATGTGAATCACCTTGACCGATTTCTGCAGGCCGTGCGCCTTGAGCAGGCCCAGCACATAGCGGTGCATGTAGGAGCCGCGCGCCACGCCGATCGACTGGCCCTCGAGTTCCTTGACGCTGCGCACGCCGCCGCGCGGGGTCAGCAGCCACACGTTCATGCCGACGGCATCGAAACCGATCAGTCGATTCTCGAGCCCACGCGAGTGCGCGACGATGGCTGGCGTGTCGCCGTAGATGCCCACGTCCAGGACGCCGCCTGCGAAGGCTTCGTTGAGGTCGGGGCCGTTGGGGAAATTGCGCGTGGAGATCTCCTGGATGCCGAGTGACGCGAGCTCGCGCTGCAGCAGGCCCTGCCGCAGGGCCCAGCCGGTGGCGGCAGCCGGCTTCTTGCCGGGGCCGATGTAGCCGAGGCGCAGCACGGCGTCGGTGCCCTGGGCGTTGGTGAAGGCGGGCAGGGCGCTCGCGATGGCAGCGCCGACGGCGCCGCGAAGCACGCGCCGGCGGGAAGCAAGGGCTGAAGTCGAAGGGGTCATCGGATACGAAGGATGGAGAGCAACCGGTGCGTCAGTGCGCGCGCCGCAGCAGTTCAAAGCTGGCATCGGCCGATGCCGTGGACTGACGCCCCCGGCCCCAGCCGATGGCGCGGCGGTAGCTGCCCACCAGCTCTTTCGTGGCGGGCTCGCGTTCATCGGCGCTGGCGCGGCGGTCCGCGATGGGCGCGACATAGAGCGCGTCCTCGGGGCAGTACAGCTCGCACATGAAGCAGGTCTGGCAGTCGTCCTGCCGCGCGATGCGCGGTGGACCGCCGGCGATGGCCTCGAACACATTGGTCGGGCAGGCGTTGACGCAGATGTTGCAGGCGGTGCAGCGTTCGGGGCTGATGAGTTCGATCATGCGGTGGGGGCTTCCGTGAGGGGCTGTGCGCGGACCCAGACCTCGTCGAGCCCGCCGCTGAGGAGTCGGTGTCGCTGCGTCGGATCCAGCGCCTCGTGTTCGCGGCGTCGGTGCATGCCGCGGGTTTCGGTGCGCTGCAGCGCGCTGCGGTACATCCAGCGTGCGGTCGCGAGCATGGCAGCCGCCTCGCGGGCGCGCACGGCTTCGCTGGCGGTGGCCGCTGGTGCGCTGTGGCGAAGCCGACTCCAGAGTGCGTCGAGTCGGCCCAGCGATGCCGCCAGCACGTGGCCTTCGCGGAACCAGTTGCGCTCGTACGGAAAGACCTCGGCCTGGACCGCGCTCACCACCGCCCGGCTGTCGTAGCCCTCGGCGCCACGGGTGGCGAGCGCCACGCCGCCAGCGCGTCGCAGCGTGCGCGGCGCGCGGGTGCGCGCATCCTGGCCGAAGGCCGCCGCGCCGGCGCCGGCCCAGAAGCCGGAGGACAGGGCCCACGCCGCGTTGTGGCTGCCGCCGCCCGTGAAGCCGCCGCAGATCAGCTCGCGCGTCGCGGCGTCGCCCGCGGCATACAGGCCGGCGACCGAAGTGGCGCAACTGGCGTCGATCAGGTTCAGCCCGCCGGTGCCGCGCACCGTGCCCTCAAGGCGCAGGGTGACAGGGAAATGCTGGGTGAAGGGGTCGATGCCCTGGCGATCGAACGAGACGAAGAAGTTGGGCTGTGCCGTGCGCATCCAAGCCCGGATCTGCGGGTCGGCGCGGTCGATGCAGGCATAGACCGGCTGCGTCTGCAGATTCTGGGCGATCACGCTGCGCCCGCGCGAGGAGCCGGCGCCTTCGATCGCCTTGCCATCGCGGTCGTAGAAGGTGGCCCAGTTGTAGAACAGCGACTTGGTGACCGACGAAAAGGCCGGTCCGAGTCCATAGGCGTTGGAGAACTCCATGCCCGACATCGCCGCGCCGACCTCGGCCGCCATCAGCTGGCCGTCGCCGGTCAGCACGTTGCAGCCCAGTGCCTTGCTGAGGAACGCGCAGCCGCCGGTCGCGATGACCACCGCGCCCGCGCGCACCACCCAGGTCTCGCCGGTCTGGCGGTTCACGCCGGTGGCGCCGCCGACCGTGCCTTGCGCATCGACAAGCAACTCGAGCGCGGGGCTGTGGTCGAGGATGCGTGCGCCCGATGCCTTCACCCGCTTGCGCATCAGCCGCATGTACTCCGGGCCTTGCAGCGAGGTGCAGCGCAGCTGTCCTTCGTCGTCGCTCGGAAAGGGATAGCCCCAGTCCTTGAGGCGCTCGACGTTGTCCCAGGTCTGCGCCAGGACGCGGTCCATCCAGGCGTGTTCGGCGAGATGACCGCCCATCGCGAGGCGGCTGGCCTTGGCCTCGGCACGCGCGCTGCCCTCGGGCGAGACGTGCCACAGGCCGGTGCCGGAGGGCGCTGTCGCGCCGGACGTGCCGCAGAAGCCCTTGTCGGCGAGCACCACGCGCGCGCCTTGCGCCGCCGCGCTGATGGCGGCCCAGGTGCCCGCGGGCCCGCCGCCAATGACGAGAACGTCCGCGTCGTGGCGATGACCGCCATCGGCACCTGACAGTGCCTGACCTTCGAAATCTCTTGCGCCCATGTCTGTTCCGCCGTGTGTCCGTGAGGCTGGAACCCTAACCAGCAGGGGGCAGGATGCAAAGAAGGATTCCGTTCAACCATATGCGTTCTGCGGTGCATGGCCTTATGCGTATTCCGATGAAGGTCGCGCCGATTTCTTCGTTGCCCAGGGCAACGGGGCATCGAAGAATCCTGGCTGGTTCCGATTCCACGCATGAACGCCCGCATTCCCATTCCACCTGCTTCTTCCGTCGACGACCTCGCCGGCCTGATCGAGACCTTGCACGCCAGCGCGCCGGAGCGCGACCGAAAGGGCGGACACGCGGCCCAGGAGAAGGCGCTGATCCGGACGCACGGCCTGCTGCTCGACGCCGTGCCGCGCGCTTTCGGTGGCCGTGGCCGCTCTTGGAGCGATGTGTTCGCCACGGTGCGACGCATCGCCGCCGTCGACAGCGCGCTCGCCCACGTGCTGGCCTTCCATCACTTGCAGGTCGCCACGGTGCTCATCTACGGCAGCGAAGAGCAGCAGGCACGCTGGCTCACGGCCACGGTGCGCGAGCAGGGCTGGTGGGGCAATGGCATGAACCCGCTTGATAAACGGCTGCAGGCGCGCGCGGTGGAGGACGGGTTCGTGCTCGACGGCACCAAGAGCTTCTGTTCCGGCACCAGCGGCTCCAGCTACATGACGTTCTCTGCCGAGCAGGCCGGGACGGGCGGCGCGATGCTGCTCGGCATCGTGCCCACGCAGCAGGCCGGCATCGTCGTGCTCGACGATTGGGACCCGATCGGCCAGCGTCAGACCGACAGCAACTCGGTGGCCTTCTCCGACGTCGCGCTGCCGGCGCGGGACGTCATCCGCGCCGCCGATGCGGTGCCCACACCCTTTCACACGCTGCGCACCTGCATCGGCCAGTTGGTGCTGGTCAATCTGTATCTCGGCATCGCCATCGGTGCGCAGCGGGAGGCACGCCACCATGCGCGCACCAGTGCGCGGCCCTGGGTGAGTTCGGGCGTGGCGCATGCGACGGACGACCCTTTCATGCTCAACCGGTTCGGCGAATTGCGGGTGCAGGTCGCGGCATCGAATGCCCTGGCCGATCGCGCTGCGCACGCGCTGGACGCCGCCTTCGCGCAAGGACATTCGCTGAGCGCATTGGAGCGCGCCGAAGTCTCCGTGGCCACGGCGGAAGCGAAGGTGGTGGCCCATCGCGCGGGGCTCTACGCGAGCCAGGAGCTCTTCGAGGTGGTGGGCGCGCGCGGCACCCGATCGGTGCTGGGCTTCGATCGCTTCTGGCGCAACGTGCGCACGCACACGCTCCATGATCCGCTCGACTACAAGCTCAACATGCTGGGGCGCTGGGCGCTCAAGGACGAAGCGCCGCCGCCGTCGCTGTACAACTGAGGGTCTCGGGAGTGCGCCCGAACGGCGTGCGTGCCGCCGTACCATTGCGCGATGCATTCTTCCGCCGCCGTCCGCGGCCATCGAGTCATGCGCACCCCCACGTTTCGCCAAGCGGTTTCACTGGACGACGCACGCTGCTTCGAGATCGAAAGCACGGCGTACGAGGGCGATGAAGCCGCCACGCTGGCCAGGATCTCCAAGCGGATCGCCGAGTACCCGCAAGGCTTCCTGATCATGGAGCTGGACGGACGAGTCATCGGCTTCATCAACAGCGGCTGCGCCGACAGCGTCGTGATGTCGGACGAGTCGTTCAAGGAACTCGTGGGACATGACGCTGCTGCTCCGAACGTCGTGATCATGTCGGTTGTGATCGATTCGGCCTATCAAGGCCGCGGCTACGCGACCACCCTGATGCGGACCTTCGTCGGGCAGATGCGACAAGCGGGCAAGAAGACCATCCACCTCATGTGCAAGCAGCGGCACGTCGATCTGTATGCCCGCCTGGGCTATCGGTACGTGCAGCCTTCCCCCTCGGATCACGGCGGAATGTCGTGGCACGAGATGATCATGGACCTTTGAGCGGGGGCCTTCGCTCGGTCCCGACCCGTGCGCATTTTCGACGTCGCGGCCGAGTTGGCCGTCCTTCGAGGCCCGGACTTAGGCGCAGGCGTCGCAATGGCGCAGCCACGTGTCCCGGCTGAGTCGGTACAGGCACATCCTCTTCAGCGCGCTGCCTTGCGGCAACCCGGGATGGGGGTGATCGAAGTCTTCGTTGGCGTTGGTCATTCCGACGCGTTCCATCACCGCGCGCGAGGGCAGGTTGACGAGCGGCGTGAACGAGACGATTTCTTCAAGGCCCAGGTGCTCGAACCCCACCTGCAGCGCCGCCTTGGCTGCCTCGGTGGCGTAACCCTTGCCCCAGTGCGCCCTGGCAAGGCGATAGCCGAGTTCCACGCAGGGCATGAACGGAAGGGCTCTCTTGGGAATGGACAGGCCGACGAAGCCGATGAAGCGCGCGGTCTCGCGCGTCTCCACGGCCCAATTGCTCCATCCTCGGGCGTCGAATCCGGCCTGCCAACCGTCAAGCTCGCGATCGCTGGCCTCGCGCGGCATCACGCCGGCGAAGAAGCGCATGACCATGGGATCCGCGTTCATCTCGGCGTACGGCTCGCGATCCGCTTCTTTCCACTCACGCAGGTGCAAGCGCTCAGTGATGATCGGGCTCGGCGTCGCCATGGTCGTCAGGTGTGCTGAGAAGGACTGGGTTGGCGACTGTAGCCGGTTGCGGCGCGGGCGAGCGCGGTTGCGTCGGATCAGGAGAAGCGCCGCGATGCGCACCTGTTGCATCGGCTGACAAATCGTCGGTCGGCGTGCCCACCGCGGCGCAATACTCGGGCGCCACATCACAAGAAAGGAAGTGACCGTGACCCTCGAAACAATTTCGGAGAAGGAAGCCCAGGAGATTTCAGTCGATGCCTACATCTACTGTTACCCCCTCGTGACGATGGACCTCACGCGATTGCAATCGACCAACATCGAGCCCGGCAAGCAATTCGGCAAGGGTCCGATGAACATGTTTGTGAACATTCCGGCCTACCCGCCGGCAGACCTCAAAGTGGTGGTGCGGGTCAACTTCGACACGCTCTACTCCATTGCCTGGCTGGACCTCACCGAGGAGCCACAGGTCGTCTCCGCGCCGGACACCGCCGGGCGCTTCTTTCTTCTGCCGATGCTGGACATGTGGTCCGACGTTTTCGCTTCGCCCGGCTGGCGAACGACCGGCACGCAAGCTGGCGATTTTCTGGTCACGCCGCCGGGCTGGACCGGTCGACTGCCGGAGGGCCTAACGCACATCCCGGCGCCGACCTCCTATGTCTGGATCATCGGCCGCACCAGGACCGACGGGCCGGCAGACTATGAAGCGGTCAGGGCCATCCAGGCGGGCTACCTGGTCACGCCGCTATCGAGCCGGGGCAAGCAAGCAGCGCCGACGGCGGTGAAGATCGACCCCGCCGTGGACATGAAGACGCCACCGAAGACGCAGGTCGACACCATGCCGGCCGCCAAGTACTTCGCCTACGCGGGTGAACTGCTCAAGCTGCACCCGCCGCACCTGACCGACCAGCCGATCGTCGCCCGGATGAAGCGGATCGGCCTCGAGCCCGGCAAGACCTTCGACATCGACAAGCTCGATCCGGTGGTGCAGAAAGCACTTGCCGGCGCGTCCGCGCGCGCACAGCAATTGATGGCCTGGAAGGTGGCGACCATCGCCCGGGTCGCCAACGGATGGTCCATGAACACCGACACCATGGGCGTCTACGGGAACTACTACCTGAAGCGCGCCATCGTCGCCCAACTGGGCCTGGGCGCCAATCTGCCCGAGGACGCCATCTATCCGCTCAACCTGGCAGACGATACCGGCAAACCGCTGGTCGGCACCAACAAGTACGCGGTTCACTTCGACAAAGGCGCTACGCCGCCCGTCAACGCCTTCTGGTCCATCACGCTCTACGATGAGGAAGGCTTCCAGGTGGCCAATGCGCTGGATCGCTTCGCGCTCAGCAGTTGGATGCCTTTCAAGCCCAACGCGGATGGGTCGCTCGACCTGTATTTCCAGAACGACAGCCCGGGCAAGGACAAGGAAGCCAACTGGCTCCCCGCGCCGAAAGGATCCTTCAACCTGACCATGCGCCTGTATTCGCCGAAGTCGGATGCCTTGACGGGTAAATGGGATCCGCCGGCAGTCAAGAAGCTGCAGTAGTGCGTCCGCGCCGGCGGACGGATCACTTTCTTGCAAACATCGGTTGCTCGTAGTGACCCACGCGGATGGCGCGGCCCGCGATGCACAGCTCACGGAACTGGTAGAGGAAGGCGGCGGTCGGCGCGGCGATCCAGGTGTCCCCCACGGGCATGCGCAAGACGGGGTGCACGCTGTCCTCGATCGCATCGAGCAGCGGTGCATCCGGTCGCATGAACTCGCTCACGGGGATGCGGTGGATGCTCGCGACCTCGGCGTCGTTGATCACCAGGCTTTGCGCGATCCCCGCCCACATGACGACAGGCGTGATGACAAATCCTGATCGCGTCGTGAAGTCGTCCAGCTTGCCGAGCACTTGTGCCATGCCGAGTTCCAGTCCGACCTCCTCGCGAAGTTCGCGCAACGCAGCCACTTCGGCAGATTCTCCGGGGTCGATCGTCCCTCCGGGAAGTGCCCACTGACCCGCGTGCGCGCGAAGCGTCGCGGACCGGCGGGTCAGGAGGATCGCCGGACTGTCGCTCCAGACCGGTGGACGGTCGATGCCCGGAAGATTGGCGCCCAGCCCCTCTTCGAGAACCACGAGGGCGACTGCAGCGGGCCGCAACGCTTGCGAGTCCATCGCGAGACGCTCCTGGCGTTCGAGGCCCGAGCAGATACGTCGTCTCAGGTTCTCGTCCAATGGCATCTGGTGGCTGGGGTCACGACCCTGAAGTGAATTCGGAACCGCCGCGGTCCGAGACGATGATCTTAGCGGCCGTCCGCTCGCGGCGTTCGCTCACCTCAGCGGAGCACCACAACGCCATCGGCGGCGCGCACGCCCGCGCCTTGGGGCAGCACGAAGACAGGATTGATCTCGGCCTCGACCAGCCGGTCCCCCAGTTGCGCGGCCATGCGCGAGAAGGCGACGATGGCATCGACCAGCGCCTCCACGTCGGCCTTGGGCCGTCCTCGAAAGCCGTCGAGCAGCGGCCAGGTCTTGAGCTCGCGCGCCATGGCCCAGGCCTCGTCCCTGCCGAGGCCGCCTTCTGCCGGCAGCAGGCGCATCGTCGTGTCCTTGAACAGTTCGGCGGTGACGCCACCCATGCCGAGAAGGATGGCCGTACCGAGAGCATCGCGGTGCATGCCGAGGATCAGCTCGGTTCCGCCGCTCACCATCTCCTGCACCAGAAAGCGCCCGGGGCGCACACCGGTATTCCGCTCTACCTCGGTCGTCATCGCGCCGAGCCGAGCCGCGACCTGTTCAGGCGAGACATTCACGGCCACGCCGCCGACGTCGCTCTTGTGCGTGATCTCGCTGGACAGGATCTTCAGGACGACCTGTCCCCCCAGCTCGCGCGCTGCGCGCTCCGCCTGCTCGCCACTCTGGACGACCCACTCGCGTGCACAGGGCACGCCGAACCGCGCGAACAACTGCTTGGCCTGCGCCTCGTCCAGCGAGCCCGTGGGCAAGTCGTGCATCGGCACACGAGCAGCGCTACCGGCTTCCCCTGCCGGCGGTTGCCACTGGCCCGCCTGCAGCATGCCCACGAGCGCCGCCGTGCAACTCTCCGCGGCAACGAACGCGGGCACGCCGCGTTGCGTGAGCAGGGCGGCGGCCTCGGGTGCATGCGGGCTGACATAGGCCAGCACCGGCTTGTCGGACAGCGCCAGGCAGTCCTCGATCGCGCCGGCCATCAGCTCGGGCCTGCCGACGCCCGACGAGCCGACGATGACGGCCAAGGCGTCGTAGCTGGGACTGGCCAGGAGGGCCTGGATCGCACCGCGCAGCAGATCCGGTTGCAGGCCGGCCAGCGTGACGTCGATCGGATTGCGGTCCAGTGCCGCGTGGTCGCCGGTCTGCAGGGCGCGCAGGGCCGCTGCCGTCTGGTCATCCGGCGCGGGGGTCTCGAAGCCGCAAACACCGAGGCTGTCCGACACGAGCGTGCCGGCGCCGCCGGTCGAAGTCAGGATGGCAACCCGTTTGCCGCGCAGCACGCGTCCTGTCGCGAGGGCGGCCGGGACGTCGAGCAGATCGCCGAAGGTCTGTGCCCGGATCACGCCGGTTTGCCGAAACAAGGCGTCGTACATGCGGTCGGCGCCGGCCAGCGCACCCGTGTGCGACACCGCCGCCTTGGCTCCCGCCTCGGAGCGCCCGATCTTGAAGGCGACGATGGGCTTGCCGGCACGCGCGGCTCTGAGCGCGGCAGCGCGGAATTTCTCCGGGTGCCGGATCGCTTCGATGTACAGCGCGATGACTCGCGTTGCCGGATCGTCGACCAGCGCGTCGACGAAATCGGCCAGCTCGAGGTCGACTTCGTTGCTGGTCGACACCAGCTTCGACAGGCCGATGCCACGCGCGGCGGCACGCGACAGGAGCGCTCCGAGGATGCCGCCACTCTGCGACACCACGCCGATGGCACCTGCGTGGAAATGATCCATCTCCAGCGCGCCGCTGGCCGAGAGCACGATGTTGTCGGTCAGATTCACCAGGCCAATGGTGTTGGGGCCCAGGATGCGCATGTTTCCGGCCGCTTCCAGCAATTGCTGCTGGCGCCGGGCGCCTTCCTCGCCGGTTTCGGTGTAGCCGCTCGCCAGCACGATGGCCGCGGAAGCGCCGCGCTCGGCAAGCTCTTGAACGGCGATATGGGCCCGCTCCGCTCCCAGCAGGACGATGCCCACATCGGGGACTTCCGGCAGCGAGGCCACACTGCGGTAGCAGGGCAGCTCGCCGATGCGATCGAGCTTCGGGTTCACGGGGTAGATCGCGCCGGCGAAGCCATGCTTCAGCAGGTACGACACCGGCCGGCCGGCGGTCTTGGCCGGGTCGCCCGAGGCGCCGATCACGGCGACGATTCGGGGCTGGAGCAATCGGGAGAGGGCTTCCATGTCCATCATTCCTTGGTATTGGCGTTGGTCTTGGCCAGGAAGGCCTGGACCGACTCGCGGTGTTCGGAGCTCGTGTAGCAGATGCCCTGCGCCTGACTGCCCTGCGCGAAGACCTGCTGGGCCGGCAGCTCGAAGGTCTGGTTCAGGATCGTCTTGGAGAGCGCAAGCGCTGTCGCGGAGCCCTTGCTCAATTCGCAAGCCCAGGCCTGGGCTTCGGCCACGAGCCGGTCCGCCGTGGTCTTGCGGTCCACGATGCCCAAGGCGAGCGCCTCGTCCGCATCCACCTTGCGCCCGGTGAAGATCAGCTCCTTGGCTTTTGGCAAGCCGACGCGGCGCGGGAGAAAGTACATGCCGCCGCCGTCAGGGATGATGCCGCGGTGGATGTAGGACCAGCTGAAGCTGGCCCACTCGCTGGCGATGATGAAGTCGCATGCGAGGGCGGTGTCCGCGCCAAGGCCGGAGGCGGCGCCGTTCACGGCTGCGATCACCGGCTTGGGCATCGTGTGCAGGAGCGCCTGCGTGTGGTGCACACGTTGCTGCCGGTGCCAGCCATTGAATGCGATCTCGCCCGCCGGCGCGTTCATGCGGCGCTCCATGCCCGCGATGTCGCCGCCGGCGCAGAAGCCTTTGCCGGCACCAGTGAGCACCAGGGCTCGAATGCCCTTGTCGCCGGCAACGCGTTCCAGGGCATGGATGAACTCGGTGCGCAGCGCATCGCTCATCGCGTTGCGCTTCTCGGGGCGGTTGAAGGTGATCGTGGCGATGCCGTGTTCGACCTGCAGTTGGATCAGTGCGTAGTCCATGGGATTCATCCTTCTTCGGTCTCAGTCGACCTTGACGTTGTTTTCCTTGACGATCCGCGACCAGCGGGCGGTCTCGGAGGCGACGAACTCACCGAGTTCGGCCGGGGTGCCGGCACTGACGGTGAGTCCTTCCGGTTCGAGCAACTTGCGAAACTCGGCACTCTCGGACGCCTTCTTCGCCGCTGCGTTCAGCTTGCCGATCACGTCGGCCGGCGTGGCCGCCGGGACGAACAGGCCATACCAGCTCTCCACGGCGTAGCCGGGAACGGTCTCCGCGATGGCAGGCACCTCCTTCAGGGCCGGCGCGCGGCGTGGCGTCGTGACCCCCATGGCGCGCAGCTTGCCGCCGGCGACCTGGGACGAGGCCGCCGCCGCCGTGGCGAACATCATGTCGACCTGGCCGCCGAGCAGATCGGTCAGGGCCGGGCCGGCGCCCTTGTAGGGGATGTGCGTCATCTGCACCTTGGCCAGGTTCGTGAACATCTCACCCGCAAGATGCGCCGAAGTCCCGTTGCCCTGAGAGGCATAGGTGAGCTTGCCCGGGTTGGACCGCGCGGCGGCCACCACGTCGGCCACCGACCTGTAGGGGCTGTCTGCACGCACGACGAGGACGTTCGGGCCACGCGCCAGCAGGACGACCGGTGCGAATGCCTTCTGCGTGTCGTAGGGGAGCTTGGCCATCAGGCTGGGGTTGACCGCATGCGCGAAGGTCGACACCAGCACCGAGTAGCCGTCAGGGGCACTCTTGGCCACGGCATCGCTGCCGATGATGGTGCCTGCACCAGGCTTGTTGTCGATGACGACCGGCTGGCCCAGCGCGTGGGACATGCCCACGCCCAGCGCACGCGCAATGGCATCGGTCCCGCCGCCCGGGGCGAAGGGAACGACCAGTTTCACGGGCTTGTCCGGGAACCCGGCGAAGGCCGCGGAGGCTGCCAGCGCGGTTGCGGCCAGACAGCCAGCCAGGCGCCGCAGAATGGAACGGAAGGTAAGGGTCATGGGTTGTCTCCTGCCACGGGGGCAAAGCTCTCTGCCAGTTGGCGCTTCCGGTCGAAGCCGCCATGAGAGGTAGCTTAGAAAGCCTGGCTCCGTTTGACACCCCTCTTATTCCAAGCAGTGGAATTCACTACACTGGCCTGGTCGTGTCGTGCGGCTTGGATGGGGGCCTTCTGAATCTCATGAATTCGTCAAGACTCGCGCAGTCTCTCGGGGTGGAAAAGCCCGGTGTCTCCCCCGCGAACAGGTCTCTGGAGCGGGGCATCGAGATCTTGCGATCGTTCCGTCCGGGCTCGGAACTGCTGGGCAACGCCGAGATTGCGGAGCGAACAGGCCTTTCCCGTTCGACGGTGAGCCGACTGACGCAGACGCTGGTGGGGTCGGGGTACCTGCAGGTGGAGCCACGCACCAGGGCGTATAGCCTGGCTCCAGCGGTCCTGAGCCTGGCGCACGCCATGCGCTCGGGTTCCACTGCGCTCGCGGTTGCGGCACCGCACATGCGCGACGCTGCCCAGGCGCAGCGGATCAACGTGGGCCTGGCCGCTCCCGATCGGGACGAAATGGTCTACCTGGAATCGATCCGATACAACCGGCGGCCCTCTCTGCGCAGGGTCGTTTCGGGCCAGCGTGTGCCGATGGAGCTGACTTCCCTCGGTCGCGCTTACCTGGCCATCGCGCCGGAAGGCCAGCGCAAGGCCTTGCTCGCGCACTTTCGCCGGACCCGACGTTCGCAATGGGCGGGGCTCGAACCGGCGCTCACGGCCGCGATCCGCGACGTCGAGGAGAAGGGTTTCTGTGCGGCCGCGTGGCAGCCTGAAGTCGTCGCGGTAGCGGCACCACTGCTGTTCAAGGGTTCGCCATACGCCTTGAATGTGAGCCTGTCGACGGCCGAACCATGGGCGGCGGTGGTGCGCGAACTCGCTCCAACGCTGCTCGCCTTGAGAGCGCGCATCCAGCACGGGTTCGATGCGGCGACGGATGCGTGAAGGCTTGGGCGTTTGCCATTCATCCTGCCGGGCGGTCTTGACCCCTCATTCGACCGTTGCGCCCGACCGCTTCACCACGTCGGCCCACTTGACGCGCTCGGACTGGATGTACTTCGTCAGTTCCTGGGGTGTGGATCCGATGGGCCTGACGCCGTCCGTCGCGAAGCGCTCGCGAAGATCCTTCGCTTGAAGCGCGGCCACGGAGCCGTCATGCAGGCGCTTGACGACGTCGGAAGGCGTGGAGCGAGGAGCGAGCAGGGCATACCAGACCCCGGATTCATAGCCTGGGACACCCGCCTCGGAGATCGTCGGAACGTCCTGCAGCGCGGGCGAGCGCTGGCTGGACGACACCGCGAGAACCCGGATCTTGCCCGCCTTGATCTGCTCCTTGCCGGTTCCGTAGCTCACGAACATCGCCTGCACGTTGTCCGCGAGAAGCGCGGTCAGCGCCACGCCGCCGCCCTTGTAGGGGACGTGCATGAGATCGATGCCCGCCATCGACTTGAGCAGTTCCATCGACAGATGCAGGCCGCTGCCGTTGCCTGTCGATGCATAGGACATGGCGCCGGGCTTCGACTTGGCGAGCTGGATGAACTCGGCCAGATTCTTCACCGGCACCGACGCGTTGACCGCGAGGAAGTACGGTGCCGAACCCAGCAGCGTGATCGGCACGAAATCATTGATCGCGTCATAGCGCAGCTTGGGATAGAGGGCCTGGTTGATCGCCAGTTGCGAGGTGAGGGCGAGCACGACCGAATAGCCGTCGGCGGGCGACTGAGCCACGTACTCCATGCCGATGTTGCCGCGGGGTGACCGCGAAGCTCGCCAACCGGGTGCCGTACTTCGTAGGCCTCGCCCGGGGCTCGGTCGTGGCCGCTCGGTCCAAGCAACAAAGCGCAGGTTGCACTCCTTCGCTACGATGGCGGCACTTCGTTCGTCATGCACCCCGCGACCCGAGTGCCCGCCTCCCATTGCCCAATCCCATGACCCCACCCAGGTCGCCACGGCGCCGACGCACAACCAAGTTGCTGCTGTGGGCGATAGGGCTGCTGCTCGCCGCGGCCTCTGGGTTGATGCTCTTCCTGAAGACACTCGACGCAGAGGTCTACAAGCGAGCCCTGGAGCGAAAGCTGTCATCCGTTCTGGATCGGGAGGTGTCGATCGGCAGTCTGACGTTCGACCTTGCCGTGCGACCGACCTTGTCCGTGCGCGCTCTGCGCATCGCCAACCCTGCCTGGGCATCGCGACCGGACTTCGTGACCGCTGCGAGCGGCGAGGCACGCCTCGATCTCATCGCCCTGTGGAATGGACAGGTCGAAATGCGCGCCGTGCAGCTGGAGGGTGTCGACCTGCTGCTCGAGCGCAATGCGGAAGGCCAAGGCAATTGGTCGTTCGGCACGCCCGATCGGGGCACCCAGCGTGCGCCATTGCCTGATTTCGGCACCGTGTCGCTGACCGACGTACACATTGGCTGGCGGGAAGGCGGCGGCTCCGTCGAGCAGGTTCGCATCGACACCGCCGAGGCCACGATCAGCGACGGCGTGCCGTTTCGGGTTCAAGCGCTTGCCGACTATCGAGAATCTCCGATGCATCTCACGGTTGAGGCCAACGCTTCGCTGCAGGCAGCGCTCAATGGCGAGCCCTGGCGTCTGTCCGTCGGCCTGCGACCGAAGGGCGCGTCCCTCACGCTCGATGTGCGGTTGGCATCGATCGCGTCGCTCGAGGGCGCTGAACTCGGAGTTGAGATGACGGGCGAGCATCTCGACGCCTGGTCCGGCGTCCTGGGGCGGACATTGCCGGGATGGGGCCCCTATCGTCTGTCGGGGCAGGCACGCTATGGACGGGGCAGCCTGCAGGTCGAAGACTTGAGTCTGTCACTCGATGGACTGCCGATGCAGCCGTCGCGCCTCGAGATCGGGTCTGGCAAGGCGGTGCTTGGCGCGAGCGTCGACACGCGACTGGCGGTCGAGGGCAAGATCGGTGAAGCGGCGTTCTCGCTCGAGGCGAGCAGCGCGCCATGGCCTGAGCTGCAAAAGGACGATGGCGTTGCGCCTCTGACGCTGCGCGCCGAGCTTGCGGGCTTCACGCTGACCGCCAAGGGGAGCATCACGCCCGCGGCCGAAGCCACCGACTTCGACTTGGCGTTGACCGCCCGTGGCGACGCGCTGGCGCCGCTGCGCGAGCTTGCGGGCTTGCGCCGAAGCCAACCCTTGCCGGTGGATCTTGCGGCTCAGGTGACGCATTCCAGAGAAGGCTATTCGGCCAGGAACATCCGTGGCCTGGTACTCGCCTCGTCCGTGTCAGGAGATCTCAAGTACGCAACTGCGCCGCGTGCACTGCTCAGCGGCGCGCTGAACCTCGGCCGGTTGGACTTGAATCAGCCCGATGTCGAAGCGCTCGAACAGGCCGCGCCTGAGTCACGACCCCGGGACGTCTCCGGTGCGGGCGCGCCGGCGTGGCTCCAGCGCATCGAGGCGGATCTGTCCCTGCGGATTGCAGCCCTCACCGGCCTGCCGGTCCCGGCCAGGAATCTGACCGGCCGGGTGCACTGGCGCGGCGACGTGGTCGGGCTCCAAGGGCTTTCCGCCACACTGGCCGGCACGGTCGTCACGGGAGACGGCACGATTCGCTGGAGCGATGGACGGCCGCAGATCGATGGCAATGCGAGCATCGCGGTGCTCGATTTCGCCAAGCTCGGCGGTAGCGTGGCCAAACAAGGACCGCGCAGCGCATTCGACGATCCACTGCCGCTGGCGCCGCTGCGTGCGTTCGATGCCAGGCTGCGGTTCGACGTTGCCCGCATTGCGAGCGCACCGGTGCCGATCGGCAAGCTTGCTGCGCTCGCGCAACTGCGGGGCGGCAAGCTCGCCGTCGACCTGACATCTGCCACGGTCGCCAACGCTCCGGTACAGGGCCATGTCACGCTGGATGCGAGCGGGCGGGCATGGCGCGTCGACGCCAACGCGAGGGCCGACCGCATCGACGTGGCGGCGCTGCTGCGCTCGCCGAACCGGCCGGGCACGATGAGCGGCGTGATTCAGGGATTGCAAGTCCTGCTTGGCTCGCAGGGCAAGAGCGTGCGCGATCTCATGAAGCAGGCGAAGCTTTCCGTTCGCAGCGCTCCGTTCGCACTTGCGGTGGGTCGCGACCGTTCACCGGTCCGAGTGGAGCAGGCGAACATTGAGGTTGAACCGGGCGGCCCCGTGCGCGCGAGCGTGGTTGGCCATGCCCTCGGCGCGCCGATGGATCTGACGGTGGTCGCCGGGCCCCTGGCCGAACTGCTGAATCCCGAGACCGCGTGGCCGAAGATAGAAGCGAATCTGCGCACGGCACTGGATGGAGAAACACTCCAGGTCTTGGCGACCAGCGGGCCGCTGCAGCGGGTGGTCGGCCTGCGTGACGTGCCGCTGGCGTTGCAGGCAACGCTGCCTGGCGCGCGCGCCACCCTGACGGGCAACGTGAGCAACCTCGCGGCGCCCACGGGCGCGCGGCTCGCCGCCCGGATCGAGATCGACAGCCTGGCGCAGACGGCGAAAATGTTCACCGCTTCGCGCCTGCCTGCCCTTCCGTTCAGCGCCGCGGGACAGGTCACGCTGGGAGACGGGGAGGTGGCCGTCGACGATCTCAGCGCACAGGCCGGCAAGTCGGATGCGGCCGGGCGGCTGCGAATTCGGTGGCGTGACCGGCCGAATCTGTCGGCGGATCTCACCTCCAAACTGATCGATACCACACAGTGGGCGGAACCCACGGCCAATGAGACACCGGTGCTGGATCGGCCCATCCGCATGCCGTCCCTGCTCTCACGCGACGCGCAGCTGCGGCTGCGAGCAGAGCGCTTCCTTTTGCATCGATACGACCTGGCGAAGCTTCAACTCGATGGCACGCTCGCGAACGGACTGATCGAGGTTTCGACCACAGCGGCCGAAGGCGAGTTGCGCGGGGACCTGCGCCTCGATCTGCGCCAGGAAGTGCCTGGTGTGGCGTTGCGTCTGTCGCTCAAGGAAGTCGATGCAGAGGCGCTGTATACGGCACGAGCGGCGCGGTCGAGCGGGGCCGCCACGCCGTTGCTGTCGATGAGCGGGCAGTTCGCTGGCGCCGGCACCACGCCGCGCAACATGCTCGGGGCCGGGCGCGGTGAGTTCCTGCTCACGGCCGGCGCGGGCACATTGCCCATCAATTCGGGTTACGGCTTCGAGCGGATTGCCGGCAATCTCCTGCTGGCGCTGGTGCCCGGCCGCAGGGCGGTGGACAACACCCAACTCGAATGTGCGGCTGCGCGCTTCACCATCGCCGACGGCGTGGCCACCTCGAGCGACGGCATCGCGCTGCGCCTGACGCATCTGGATATCCTGGGCGGTGGCGCGGTGAACCTGAGAACGGGTGAGATCCTGTTCGGGTACCGGGCGGTGCGACGCGAGCTCTTCCGCTTCAGCTTGCTGGGCCTGACGAGTGGCGTCGCGAAAGTCACCGGAACGGTCAGCGACCCGACTTTCGAACTGGACCCCAGCGGCATGTTGCTCGTGGGGACCGCGGCCTGGGCCACCGCCGGGGCGTCGCTGCTGGCGGGCGACTTGTGGCGCAAGCTCGAGTCGACGGCCAACCCCTGCGCCCGCATCGCTGCTGGCGCCCAACTTTCAAGCGACCCACTCGACGTGCTGATGCGATCCTCGCGATCGGTCAACTTGCCTTTCCCCTTGTCGGTCAGGCCGTGATCGGCGCGCCTGATGCGCAGGCCGACGCGGTCATCCTCGTCAGTGGGCAACGTACGCCCCGCCGTTCCAACTGAACGGCGTGTCATTCGGGTGTTTGTTTCAACGACATGAACGCCGAGGTGCGAAAACGCACATTCAGCAGGCTCCTTGTGGGCGCAAACTTCATCCCACACCAACCCGTCACAGATGCTGAAAGGAAATCGACAATGAACACCGCTTCCAAGCTCCTCTCCGGTTTTGCGCTCGCGATCCTCGCCGCCGCCGGCGTCCAAGCAGAAACCTATGACGGCGTCACCAAGGTCACATCGACCCAGAGCCGTGCCGCAGTTCGCGCTGAAGGCGTCGTGGCCGCACACAGCGGCGACCCGTTCAGCGATGCGGCCGGGCAAGGCGTCGTGAAGATGGCCAGTTCGATTGACCGCGCTTCGGTTCGCTCGCAAGGCTTCGCCGCCGCTCACAGCGCGAACCCGTACGCGGAAGGCTACGGCCAGGGGGTGGCGCGCGTTGAATCAAGCGTCGATCGAGCCAGCGTGCGCCTCCAGGCCCGCGCCGCCGCGCGCGGCGATCGTCTGCCGATCTGAAGCGCGGTGCTTTAGAGAAAGCCGGGCTAGCCCTGGGCTAGCCCGGCCCATCAGAAGCGCTCGATCGTTAGACTGTCGAAAAATACGTGGTCCTGATGCCATCGCGCGCCAAGGCGAAAGTTCAGCAGGAATAGACCGTCTAGGCCATGGCTTGGAAGAAGGCCAGCTTCGGGGCGCGCGGCAGTGCCTTCAGTTGGAGTTCGGCCCGCAGAGCGCGATCCCCGTGTAGTACACGCCACCCTCGCATTCCAGGAGATCGAGCCCGTAGGGCGTGGACGAGTCAGGTTGGGAGCGAGGCGCGCGTTGATTGTGCCGCGTCAATTTGCGGACGGCGCAAGGCAAGCGAATCTCGGCACGCAGGGATAGCGAAGCCTTCGGGCCACGGCGGCCAAGCCCGCACCACTGCCGGCGACCGCGAAGCCGCTGCTGCTTCCCGACTGGGCGTGCACCTCCAGACGATCGCCCGGATTGAATCCGGCGAACCCGGCGTCGCAACCGGGCATGCTGGCGCTCTGCGCTCGCTCAATAGGGGGATGACGTCAACGCGCCGGAGATTGCGTCGACGAAGTAGCTTGGCAAGCCCGTCCAGTCGGACAGGTTGAAGATCGTCTCGGAGTCCGCGAGCTTCTTGATCTCGATGTTGGTCAGGGTCAACGGCGCTCCGGACGCGCAAACAGTGGGTGAAATCAGCGGGCGCACGAAATACACCGCGCTCTCCGTCATCGTGGACGGGTTCGTCACTCGCCTCGCAGTGAAGCCGTGCGGCCCCTTGTTGCCCTGGACCAGCAAGGCAGTCTCGACATCCACGCCGATGCCGCGGGCGGCCGTGGAGCTGGTGCCCGAAGCGAGAATGCCGCCCGGGCAGCCAGTGTTCGAGTTGACGGCCACGAGGCGTGCCACGAAGGTGATCAAGCGCCCCATTCGATCACGGCTGTCAAGGTGAGCATCGAGGATCGTCGAGGCCAGGGCCGGCGGCGCAAGAAACCCACCCGTCGGACTCAGCGGACTCGGGTCCAGCGTCATGTATTTGTTGAACGGGTCAGCCAATGCCTGCGTGGTGGTGACGCTTCCTCGAAGAGCGGCAAAATCGACCTGGCCCAACACGGCCAATCCGGCACTTGTGCCACCGACCGGCACATTGGCCGCCATCAAGCCCTGAAGGGTTTGATCCAGCTTCGTGCCTTTCCAGAAATTGATGTAGTCGCTCTGATCACCGCCCGCAATGAACACCGCATTCGCCTTGCTCACGACCGAATTCACGAAAGCATCATTGGCTGCCGCGACACTGGGTATGACGAGCGTTTCGACCGAACTCAGACCGAGCGATGCGCCGCCGACCCACTGTTCCGCGACGCTTGTCGAGGTCGTCAGCGCTGCATCGCTGTAGTAGATGTAAGGATCGTAGGCCTCCGTGCCTGTCGCCCGGAGCACCACGAAACGGCCCCCCGTTCCGGGCTTGATGCCTGCTCTCGCGATCATCCAGCGGAACGCCTCGTCGACGTCCGGGCCACCGCCCATCAAGACCAAGGAGGACGTCGACGATGGTTTCAACGCCGCGACCTGCGCGTCGGCGTCCCCCGTGACGAAATAGCTGTAGGGCTTGCCTGCACTGGCGGTGCCCAGGAGCACCCCTAGCACCGCCCCGACTCCCCAGCGTGCAAGCCCTTGCCGCGAGATCCAAGTCGTCATCAGACGCGGGCGAAGAAGGGAACTGAATGTCATCATCACCGGCCCCCTGAAGCGACACTGAACAAGTGGGGCATTCTGCGTGAAATTCGCCCCAGCCGATACGGGGCGACGCCGAGAGATCAAGCAGGAGCGGGCGTGGATCGTGTACGACGGATCGCAAAGCGCGAGATCGACGCAGGCGAAATCGAAGGCATCTGCCAGACCCGGTCCCGCTGCTGAGGCGACTTCAGACTCGCCTGCTTTCGCCCGCATCGCCAAGCGTTACCGCGCAGACATCCTCTTCGTCCATGCTGTGGCCGTCAACCATCAATCGTTCGATCGCAGATCGTTCGAGCGCAGCCTCCACCGCAGCTTTTGCGAGCAGGAGGACACGATCATGTGACACTCGCATGCCAGCGGACAGTTGATTGACTTTGTCAGAGTAGCCAATCAGTCGAGCGGCTGTTTCGGGGCGCCCTTCGCGTGCCGCGAACAATGCAAACACGTCTGCGAACACGCTCAAGTAGTCCCATTCTCGGCTGCGAGACGCCTCGAAGAACTCGACCAAGGCAAGCCGAGCCTCCGCGACTCTCCCCTGCAAAAGCAAGCCGGCGGCGAGGCCGCCCGTCATCGAAATGATGAATGGACCCGGACTCAAACGGTTGCCGGCAAGCGCTTCGCGGGCGAACCTGACCGCCTCTTCGGCATCACCCAGCGCGAGCGTCGTGTCGGTCAGGAACATCATGCACACGGCGACCCACCGCTTGAGTCCACGCGCGGTTGCACAGGAGAGTGCGGTCTCGATCAACGAACGCGACTCCAGGTGGCGGCCCTCCCGTCCGAAGAGAGACAACTGCGCAAACATGCGCACTTGGAGCTGGTTGAAAGGCCAATCCGAATGCTCCAGGCGCTCCATTTCAACCAGCATCGCCCGAGACTCGTCGACGGGAGCGCCTGCACTCATCACGGCGTAGCCGAGCGCTGTGTAGAGACCGCTTTCATCGCCGGCTTTCCGATGGAGTCCTGTCGCCTTGACAGCGAAGTCATACACCAACGGAGATCTGTAGTTGAACACGAACAGACATCGCCGCTGCCAGTAGCGCGCCGCAGTGGCGGGCGGGATCGCAGACGTGACCGAGGGTTCGAACATGGCAAATCGCCGACGTGCCTCGTAACGCAGCGACAGGTGCAGGAACAGCTCGCTGGAAGCGCCGATCAGCGCCACCCCCAGGGGCGGATCGTTCTCGGCACACCAGTCCAGCGTCAGGCGCAGGTTGTCAAGCTCGGGCTTGAACTGTGCGAGGCGATACCTGCTGCTCCCCCAGGGGCCTTCGTACGACTGTTCGAACAGAAGGAGCAAGGCTCTGGCCTGCCGTTCGTGGGTCAGGTTCCGCTCGCGCGCCTCGTCCAGCTTGAGTAGCGCATATTCCCTCGCGCTTTCCAGAAGACGGTAGCGCGGAGCGTCTTGTCCGTCCGTCATGACGAATGATCGATCCGTCAACTCCTGCAGCACGTCGAGGACAGCCCACTCATCGTGTGGGTCATCGCCTGCAACCGCGACCGCGAGGTCGATCGAGAAGCCGCCCGAGAAGACACCCAGCCTGCGGAACACCGCCTGCTCCTGCGCTGAGAGCAGGCCGTGGCTCCATTCCATCGCGGAAAGCAGCGTTTGCTGGCGCACGGGCGCGGTGCGAGGTCCGCCTCCCAGAACCTTGAATCGTTCCGCCAGCCGCGCATGAAGGCCGGGCAGGCCCAGGAGTGGCAGCCTTGCCGCAGCGAGCTTGATGGCGAGTGCGTTGCCCTCCAGCCGGCAGCAAAGCGCGATGACCGAGCCCACGTTGGAATCGTTCAGGGAGAAGGAACGATCCGCGGCTTTCGCCTGATCCACGAACAACGCGACCGCGCCGTAGCCAAGCGCCATGTCGGCACTGATCTCGGTTACAGGCACCGCCAGGGCGCCCAGACGAAAGAGTCGTTCTCCTTCAACCTTGAGCGCAGCCTGGCTCGTGACCAGCATGCGCACGTCATCGCAGCCCGTCAGGATGGCTTGCGCCATGCGCGCCACTTGCTCCGCGACATGCTCTGCGTTGTCGAGGATGAGCAGCAGGCGAAGCGGCCTCAGGGCGGTCACGAATGACGCCAGTGGATTGCCCGTCCCGCCCAATGACATGTGCAGTGCCTGGGCGACTGTGCTGCAGATGAGCCGGGGATCGGAAACGGCCGCGAGATCGACCCAGACGACGCGGCCGTGTTGCCGGCCCTTTCGGCCATGCGCGAGCGACAGCGCGAAGGCCGTCTTGCCGATCCCGCCCGCGCCAGTCACCGTGATCAGGCGGTGTTGCGACATCAGCGACTCCAACGCCGCAACATCTTCCCCACGGCCCAGGAAGCTGGGTGGTGGGGCCGGCAGTGCCACAGGGTCGGAATGCCGCGACGGAGTGGGCGCGGTGGCTTTGACCAGGATGTAGCCGCGACGCGGAATCGTCTTGATCACGCTCCGGCCGGCTTCGGCGAAGGCATGACGCACGTCGACGATGGCCTGGATCACCGAATCGTCCGTGACGACGGCACCGGGCCACACCGCGCCGAGCAATTCCTCCTTGGTGACCAGACGACCCGCGTTCAGCGCCAGGTAGCGAAGAACCCGAAAGGCCTGCGGCCGCAACTCGACCGCCACGCCCCCACAGTCAATAAGCGCCTCGCGGCCAAAGTCGATCACGAAACCGCCGACCTCGAGCCTGGGTGGCGTCACAAGCGGCATTTCGTTGGACCGGTCCATGCGCCTCCCTTCGGCGCGCCCCCCGGCGGCGGCCGTCCCACAGTCCTCCAACTGGCGACATTCGTTTGTTTTCGTGAATTCTCGGCGCTCGGTCGTTACTTCGGAACCAAGTTCGAGGACAGTTTCAATTGCGTATCGATTGATGCAAATCAGGGGGCCGCTCGATCAACGGAGGACGTATGAACTCTGTTATGGAAGCACCGAGCCTGCGACGCCTGGCGTGGTCGCTGCTCATGGCCTTGTCGATGGCATCCTGCGGCGGCGGCGGGTCATCCGACGGCATGTCGACAGGGTTCGCATCGGAAGCGCAGACGCAGGCGCAAGCGGCAGCCGCAGCACCCGCCATCAGTGCGGAGGCCAAGGACGCCGCCGCCAAAGTGGCAGCCGGGGGCGGCGAGCCAGCAAAGGCGGTCGCCGCCGCGCTCGCTTCCTTTCAGGCATTCAGGGCGGACCGCATTCAGCAGGTCATCGTTTTCGGAGACAGCCTGAGCGATGTCGGCACCTACAAGGTCGGCTCCATTGCGCAAGCCGGTGGCGGCAAGTTCACGACCAACCCAGGCCCCATCTGGCCCGAGACTGTCGGCGTGCTGCTCGGTACTTCGGTCAGGCCGTTTCGCCAGGGCTTCGGCGGACAGTCGCAAATCTCCATACCTCTCGGGACCGGCTTCGCGATGGGGGGAGCTCGTGTATCGCAGCAACCAGGCATCGGTTGCAATCCGGATCCGGTCGGTGCGTGCAGGGCCGCGCTGACTTTTCCCGTGGCGCAGCAGATCGGCGACTATCTCGACACCCATGGCCAGCGCTTCGACCGCACCCAGATGGTGTTCGTCTTCGCAGGTTCGAACGATCTGTTTTTCCAGCTCGACAGGTACGCCCACGGACTGCAGACGGCCGCAGAGACCCAGGCTGCCGTCGTCCAGGCGGCGGTCGATCTCGTCGGACAATTGCGCCGCATCGTCGATCACGGTGCGACCCGCGTCGCGGTCCTCACGGTGCCGGATCTCGCGGACACGATCGCAGGCCGCAAGCTCCCTCTAGCGATTGCTGCGAACCTGTCGGCGTGGGTCACGGACTTCAACCTCACGCTGACCGCCGGCATCGGCGGAGGCGTCAAGCTGATCGACACCTACGCTGAGTTCAAGCAGGTGGTCGCGGACCCGCGCAGGTTCGGCGTCTCCACCTTGAGCGTCCCGGCGTGCGACCTTGAGGCCATTGCCGAGGGCTCGGGACAGCCGCTGGAAGATGCGTCGAGCCTGTTCTGCTCGCCCTTGACGCTGGTGGAGCTGAATGCCCCGTTCCAGTATTTCTATGCCGACACCGAACATCCGACCACGCTCGGGCATCTGATCATCGCGCGCTTCGTGCTGACCGAGATGTATCGACAGGGACTGATCTGACCCCCCGGGCATCCGCGGCCCGCCCTGTGAGGAGTGCCCCATGAACTCACCGCTTTCATCGCCGACAAGGCGCTATCTGTTGCAACGTTCGGCGGGCGTCGTGGCGGCCAATGGTCTGCTTTGCGCCCTCGGTGCATTGGCCAGTCGCCATGCGGTGGCTGCCGTCGGCAAGCAGACCGTGTCGGCGCGATCGCCGTATGGCCCGATCGCCCCGGTGCGCGATGGCAGCACGGGCCTGCCGCTGCTCGCGCTGCCCGAAGGATTCGAATACAGGTCGTACGGCTGGAGCGGCGACACGATGACCGACGGTCGCCCTACGCCCGACAGCCACGACGGCATGGGCGTCCTCAGGGTGACGCGAGGCGATTCCGATTCATTGGGCCTGCGCGAACACGACAGGCCGGATGGGTCGGTGTCGTTGGTCGTGCGCAACCACGAACGCGGCCTGGTCGCGGACACGGCGGACGTGGTCCAGGCGCCATCGATGTACTCCACATCCCCGGTCGACGGCATCATCACCATCTTCTACGGCACCCTGCCGATTCGCATCGGTGCGGGTCCGACTTTCGTCGGGGACACGACGCTCCCCGATCCGCCGCGGTTCGTCGGCTATGCGGGCGGCGGCACGACCAACCTCGTCTTTCTCGGCAACCGGGGCGTCCTGTCGACCTCGTCGCTGGGCGGCACGCTGGGCAACTGCGCCGGGGGCGCCACGACCTGGGGCAGCTGGCTCACGTGCGAGGAGACGATCGTCGACTTCTCCTTGATCAACGGCAAGAAGCACGGCTATGTGTTCGAGGCGGCGGCCATCCCCGCGAGATCCATCGCGACGCCGATCGTTGGCATGGGTCGCTTCGTTCACGAGGCGGTGGCCCTCGACCCGGCCACCGGCGATGTCTACGAGACCGAGGACAACCGCAACCTGTCGGTGCTCTACCGCTACAGGCCACGCAACACGGCCCGCCGTCTCGGGGTCCTGCAGCAGGGCGGCACCCTCCAGGCGGCGCGCATCGTCACCATCGTGCGGCAGGCTCGGCCAAGCACGCTGGCCGAGGCCAACTACGAAGCACTCCTCAACCCCGACATCGGCGATGAGTACGTCGTCGAGTGGGTCAACATCGCGGACCCCGACGCGAGCCCTGTGTTCGTTGCCGGCCAGCCGGGCCTCGAGACCTTGGGCCTGAGTGCCGGGCCGACCTATCAGGCGCTGTCGAACGGCTGCGCGCGGATGAGCCGTTGCGAAGGGATCGCGTATTCGGACGACCGGATGTTCATCGTGGACACCACGGCGGGCGTTGACGACCGCGAACGCAAGGGCCGCGGCGAGGGTGCGGTGTGGGAACTCCACCTTCGCACCATGCATCTTCGCGCGGTGTTCGTCAGCGGCAGCCAGACAGCGGGAAACAATCCCGACAACGCCACCGTCAGTCCGCGCGGCGGTCTCGTCTTGTGCGAAGACGGTGGCCTCGGCGACGGCGGCTCGCGGCTGCTGGGTCTCAACGAAGACGGCGAAGCCTACGTGTTTTGCCGCAACGAGGTGAATCTCAGCGCGAATGACGTTGCCACTGCCGGCAAGATCGTGGCTCCATTCGACTATCGGGGCATCGAGTTCGCCGGGGCGTGCTTCGACCGGCAGGGGTCGGTGCTGTTCGTCGGGATCCTCAGGCCGGGCATCACGTTCGCGATCAAGGGGCCATGGACGCTTGGCAATCTCTGATGCGGGAGCGCGAAGCTCGTCAAGCCGGAATCGACGAGTGGGGGAAGTTCGCCAACGTTCAGCGCGCAGCCTTGATCGGATGGCGGGCGTAGAACGACGCCAAGGCTGCCGCCATGCCGCCTGGGTTCTGCACATGCAGCAAGTGCGTCGTTCCGGGCAGCACGAATCCTTCGGCGTTCGGAAGCCAGTCGAGCAGAACTTTTTGGCGCTCGCCCCAGATCGGGGACACCTCGGTGCTCTTCTCGCCGATCACGGCGAGCACCGGTTGCGTGATGCGGCCCGCATCTTCGCGTGCGAGCCGCCACTGCTGAATGGCCGGCAGTTCCTGGCCGAAAAAGGTGTCGGCGTCCGCCACGCCGTGATCGAAAGCGCCCGGCAGCGCCTCGTCGAAAGGCGCTCGGTACGCGGGGCCCGCGACGATACGCATGAATCCATGCACCGCGGCCGCCTTGTCGCCCTTGCGGTAGCTCTCGAGCACCGGCGCCATCGCCGCCTGCCGCGTTGAAAGC
The DNA here is from genome assembly GCF_030317005.1 of Variovorax sp. J22R115. Lineage (NCBI taxonomy): Bacteria > Pseudomonadati > Pseudomonadota > Betaproteobacteria > Burkholderiales > Comamonadaceae > Variovorax > Variovorax sp. J22R115. Next base: position 415,486 of record NZ_JASZYM010000001.1, read on the forward strand.
AGGCGCTCGGAACTGTCGCCGACAGGCAAGGCCGGCTCGAGCAATGCCAACGAGTGCACGCGCTGCGGCGCGTCAATCGCCAGCTGGAGCGCGATGTTGGCCCCTGACGAATGGCCGACGACATGGGCCCGCTCGATGCCCAGCTGGCGCATCAGCGTGTCGACTTGCGCCGCCTGCTGCGCGATGCTGACCGGTCCTACGACGCGGCTGCTGCCCGCATAGCCCACGCGGTGCAGACTCAGCACGCGATAGCGGGCGGTGAGTGCAGGCTCATTCAGCAAGGGTTGGAACCACTGCGCGAACAGGCCGGCGTGGAGCAGAACCACCGGTTCCCCCGTGCCTTGCAACTGGTACTCCAATTCGATCGCCGGCTCGACGCGGGCCCGGTCCATTGCAGGTGCGGCTGGCGCGCCGGTGGCCGCCCCGGCGACCCCCAGGAGAAATGTTGCGAACAGGACGCTTTGGGCACGGAGCCGCTGACGGATGCGATATGGCTTCATGTCGACCTCGATTCGGCACCATGCCGACGGGGCCATTGGAGCGCGGAGCCGCAGCCGCGTCATGAGGCGGGCGTCCCACGCAACACGCATCGGCGCAGGGCCTCGGTCCTAGCGCACATCGGAGAGGGTCATGTCGACGGCACCGCGTGGCCGAAGCCGACCTCCCGCGCGCGCACGATCGCCTGGGCGCGCGTGGGCGCGGCGAGCTTGCCAAAGATGCTCGTGATGTGATTGCGCAAGGTCTTCGGGCTGATGGCCAGCCGCTGCGCAATGGCGTCATTGCCAAGCCCTTGGGCGATCAGCTCCAGCACCTCGCGCTCGCGTCGCGTCAGGTCGTCGAAACCGAGGCTGGTGTTGGCGTCCTCAGGCACTTCAGGAGCGGGAAGGAAGCGGCGAAGCGCGGCCTGCAGCTGCGGCCAGGCCGGCTCGTTCTCGAGGATCACATGGTTCGCACTGTCCAGCGTGACGAACTCGGCGCCCGGAATCAGCGAGGCCATGAGCTTGCCTTCCTCGTACGGCACGATGGCGTCGTGTCGTGCGTGCAGCACAAGGGCCGCGCACTGCACCTGCCGGGCAAGGTCGCAGACGTCGATGTCCTGCCATAGGCGCAGCATGCGCTGCGCGGTTTGGGGCGATGTCGCCATGCGCATCTTGTCGGTGAACCAGCGCCATTGCTCCGCCGTGCCGCCCGGCACCATCAGCGAGGTGAAGACCTGGCGGAACGCCGGCTCCTCGGCCCCCCACCCCTGCCCGATGAGTTCCAGCATCACGCGCGCCTTCTCCTCGGCCCCGCGCGCATTGCGCCGGAGCCGGCCCCTGCAGAAGCCGCCGCAAAGGACGAGATGGCTGACCCGCTCAGGATGGCGCACGGCATACGCGATCGCCACTGCCGGCGCGCCCGAGATGCCCCACAGCGCAAAGCGCTCCAGCCCGGTCGCATCGACGACCGCCTCGAGGTCGTGAACCCAGGCGTCAAAGGACATGTCGCTCACTTCGCGCTCCGACATCCCGACGCCCCGGCAGTCGTAGCTCAGCAACCTGTGGCGGCTCGCCATCTCGACGACCAGATGGCGCATCACGGGGCTCTCCCAATCGTGCTCCACATGGCTGATCCACGTCGGCACGCACACCAGCGGATGACCTCGGCCGCAGATGGCGTAAGCCAGCCGCACGCCGTCGAAACTGGACGTGAAATGGACGGAACGCCGGAAATCGCCCATGGCAAGACCACCCTCACGACAGCTTAGTCTCGCTGCGTGGTCCCCACAAGCGTGCCGCCCAAAAGGGAGCCCAGCACCCCTGCAGATGGCCGCGGGGGCTGTCGCGGCCTCACTGCGACTTCAGGTACTGGGCGAGATCAGTAATCTCCTGGGGGGTGAGGCCCAGCGCTCGTCTGGTGTTGTAGGTGGCTGCGACCTCCTCGAGCGTGGCGGCGGACCCGTCATGGAAGTAAGGCGCGTGCTGCCAAGCGCCTCGCAGTGGCGAGGTGCGGTACATCCTGGTCGCCGAACGGAAAGCGTAGCTCGGCGTTTCCGGTTCCGCCATCGAGTCGCTGGGGGGATGCAGGGTCGAGTTGGCATCGGTGAGGAGGGCGCCGCTGTGGCAGCTCGCGCACTTTCCTGCGCCGTCGAAGACCACTTTGCCGCGCGCGGCTGCAGCGGCGTCGAAACTGCTCGCCGGCGCAGCGGGAGCCTTCAATGACAACTGGTAGGCCTGCAACGCGGGCAGCTTGCTCGTCACGAAGTCTGCGGTGCCGTGGGTGATGTTCAGGTTCAGGCGCGGATCGGAGAAGTTGCCCTGGCCGCCCATCTGGGTCACGGCCACATACCGGTTCCAGTAGGCGATCTCGGTGCCGTCGCCGGTGAAGGTCACGCTGTGAATGCCTTCCAGCCCGTAGGCCGGCGGGATGACCACCGGCTTGTTGAGGCCGTCGATGTTGAAGCGCGGATCGTACTTGCCCTTGCCCCACGAGAGGTAGATCGCCTTCCGGGCCGCGTCCAACGCAGGCGAAAGCGCGATGATGGCGCCGGGATTCAAATCCCGATTGGCCCAGCCATCGAGCCGCTTGCCGATGCCCGGCGCGAAAGAATTGTCGACGGTCGAATGACAGAGCGCACAGGTGACACCGACGCGGGTCAGCGCGTCCTTGCCGCCAATCGTCTCCACGGTGCCCTTGAGGCCGACCACAGCGTCCAGCTTCAGCAAGGCGACGGTCGTCGCGGGATTCTTGAGATCGACACTTCCATCCTGGATGCCCTGCACCACAGCAAGCGGCAGCGCCTCGGCGTCGACCTTCAGCCCGACCTCCAGCGCCGTCACGGGACTGACTGCGGTACTGATGACCTCATGCATCCGCAGGGTGTCGGTCCAATGGGCTTCGTCGCCGAAAGTGTCGAAACGGAAGATCTGCTTGCCCTGTGCAACCAGAGCGGCTTGCTCGGCCGCCGAACCACCTGCGCCACCTGTGTCGAATGCGAATCCGCCGCCCCCGTGCCCGCCACCCCCGCACGCGACGGCAAGTGCGGCAGCGACCGCAGTCATTGTTGTGGTGAGCACGGTTCGTGCGCCGACCCTGGTTGCAACTCCGCTCGCTTCCATCCATTCAAGACGTCTGGCGGTCATCTGCAGCTCCTTTCGCAGCACTGGGCTGCATGGCGCCCGCAGCGGGTTGCGAGTCAGCAGCCAGTGACCATTAGATGGAGCAGGGGACCGTTCTGTTTCCGCACACCCGGAACGGCGGAAGTTGGATTCAACTGGCCGAGCAATCGGTCATGGCGGACAGTTCCACTTCGAGGTCCAAGCTGGAAGGTCCTTTGCACCAAAGGGCCGTTGCGGAAAGAGTGCCTCACTTCTAGCATGTCGGTTCCCTGGAGCCCATGACCTCGGACAGAGGCGGTGCCCTGCAATCTAGCGTGAAAGTCTTCATGGAGTCGATCATGAACGCGTCCTATGCGGTAAGGGCTCTGACACCGGCGCACGGCGATCTCGCCAACGCGGCCGGCGTGCCCGCCCAGCTGGCCAATGCGAAGTACGTCGAATCGCTAGCCCGCATCGTCTACTACTGGGGCTACCCGGCGGTCGATACCTTCGGCCGCACGAGCGCGTGGCAACTGATGAAGGAACCCGGCGCCACCCTGGGGCTGTTTCCGGGTGCGCCGAAGAATCGCATGGGCTATCTCGCGGACTACATGCCAGCGCCGCAGCGCAAAGTGGTCACGCCCAACAACGACACGATCTACGGCGTGGGCCTGGTCGACCTGGCGAGCGACAGCGTGGTGATCCAGACACCGACCGACGCGCCGAAGGGCCACTACTGGACGATTCAGATCGTCGATCTCTTCACCACCGTGACACACCAGCTGGGCTCGGCCTCGGGCACGCCGGGCGGTAAGCTGTTGCTGGTGGGGCCAGGTTGGAAGGGCGAGAAGCCGGCCGGCTTCATCGACGTGCTGCGCTCGCCGACCAACGTGGGCGGTGTGTTCGGCCGGAGCTTCGCCGCGCACTCGCCCGAAGCCAAGGCCCGCGCGCGCGCCGTGCTCAACCAGATCGGCATCGTGCCGCTGAGCCAGGACAAGCCGGGCCGCCTCGCTTTCGACTGCGAAGCCAGCGCGCGCAACAAGGTCTTCCCCGCGGGGCTGACGGCCGAGATGGTGACCGCCGACCCCGATTTGTTGCGCGGTCGACCGGTGAATGTCAAGACCTTCTGGGACGACCTGAAGAAGGCACTCGACGCGAACCCTGCCGTCGGCCCTGACGACGCACCCATGGCCGATCAGGCGCGCACGCTGCTCGCGTTGCGCGAATCCGCCCCGGCCTGGAGGACGCTGCTCGACCGGGTGGCGCTCGAAGCGGATGCCGAGCTGCACGACGGCGCCAAGTACCACCAGGTCGGCGTGGATGCCGGCGGCAATGGCTGGCAGCGACAGGAGAACGGCGGCGCGTGGGGCACCGACTGGTTCGGTCGCGCGCAGGCGGCGGTGATCTACATCTTTGTCAACGACTATCGCGAGGCGATCTACTGGATACGCGGTACCGATGCCAAGGGCGCTCTGCTGTACGGCCGATACGGCTACACGATGAATTTCCCGATAGGTTCGCTGCCACCCGTTGATCGCGACAAGGGCGGTTTCTGGTCACTCTCGATGTACGACCAGGATTACTACATGCTTCCCACGAGCCCGAACGGCCGCCACAACATCGGCACCGTGAACCTCGACGCGGACGAACTGGAGTTCAACGCAGACGGTTCACTCACGCTGCACCTATCGCACCAGCCGCCCGCGGACAAGTCCGCGCAGGCCAATTGGCTGCCAGCACCTGAAGGTCAGTTCGCGCTCATCGTCCGCACCTACGTGCCGATGCAGCCGCTGCTCGATGGCAGCTACAAGCTGCCGAACGTGCAGCGCGTGTAAGGATGGCCGGCGGCCTTGGTCGACCCGGCAGCCTCCGCCAAGGCTCTGACGGACTGTGGGCGCAAATGAGCAGACGAGGCCAGGGGCCGAAGCGCACATCTGGTAACGGAGCTTCACGCTTCTGCGTGCCGACGACACGGGACCGACACCGGAGCGCCTGACGATGGGATCTCCAACCCACGGAGACCCAGATGAAAAGCCTCGCACTCGTTCTCGCCGCGTTGACCTTGTCGGGCTGCATCGTCGCGCCGTACGACAACTATCGTCCGCCGCCGCCGCGTGGGGGCGCCTACATGGACCGCGACGGCGACGGTGTGCCCAACCGCTACGATCGCCGCCCTAACAATCCTTATCGCTATTGAGCCTGGGACGAAGGCATCGGCGGTCCGACGCGCGCGATCGGTCAGGGCGCAGGCTCTCCGAGCCCGTCAGTGCATGGCCCCGCGACCGGCGCTTCGCGAGGCAATCGAGAGCCAGCTCCTGCGGGGCGATTGCAGCAACGAACGCATCGCCAGCATGTTCGGGGGCCACCGGCATACGCTGTACGGTGGCTTGGAGGCCAGGGTCCAACTACACGCGCCTGCTGGAGGAGTCGCGCTGCCTGCTTGCGACGCGGTTGCTGTCAGGCACCGACATGCCGCTCGGCGAAATCTCCGCGACGCTCGGCTACAGCACCCAGGGCAACTTCACGCGAGCGTTCTGCCGGTGGTTTGAAGGCACGCCGAGCGCGTGGAGGCAAGCGAATGCCAAGGCGGGCCGAAGCCGCCGACCTGGCGCGCCGTGCGGTCCCGAAATAGAGAGTGATGGGTATCTATCCCGAAGACTCTTCGAGAAATGCCATACAGAGGTTCCCTCAGAGCGAAGCAAGCTCTGGCACCGCCCTGAACAGGTCGGCCTCCAGGCCATAGTCGGCGGCGCTGAAGATCGGTCCCTCGGGGTCCCGGAGACACCCAACTCGAAAACGCGAAGTTGGCTCCTCGCCGCCTGAGATGGGTACGTCAAGTGCGACGCAGCTCGCCGCAAAAGATCACCTGACCGCCGTCCCCCGGCGCAGAACGAAGGGCGATCGAATATCGACCGCTCAAGAGCTCGTTCATTTGCAGCGGCGATGTGTGAGCGAGGCTTTCTGCGGGACCGCCCACCCAGTAACTGGAGACGAGCACCTTCTCGTTCAAGGCATACGCGGGTTGGGGCGGCAGCGCACCGCAGGCAGCCTCGTAGATGTAGGTGTAGACATGGACCGGCATGGTGGTGTGCCATGGCACACCAGTGAAGTAAAGCAGCACGCCGGTATTGCCGTCCAGCGGCAGCACGGTCACACGCCCCACCTTGCCGGCATTGATGGGCGTCGCCTTCAGCGGTATGACGACCGCGTCGGCCGCCGCACTCGGTCTCGTTGTCGAGCCCGTGCCCGCGCAACCGCTGATGACGAATTGGGCAATGGCAATAGCTGCCAGAAAGCGCAAGTTCATGGCGCCTCCGAAACTGCAAAGCACAAGCGAGAGAGAATACGCCGAGGGGATAGGCGGTCAAGCTGCGCTGCAGCACGCTCGCTTCACGAATTCACGGTCTGAGAGGGACTCCTCGGACTAGAACAGGAAATACCGCTGCGTCATCGGCAGCGAGATTGCCGGATCGCAGGTCGGAAGTTGCCCGTCGGCGCGCACCGCATAGGTCTGCGCATCGATCTCCATCTTCGGTGTGAACGCGTTATGCACCATGTGCTGCTTACTGGCCCGGTGCGACGGCCTCTCCGAAGCTCAACCCGTCACAGCACTTCGTTGAACATGTACAGCGCGTTGTCCTTGCAGCGGTGCCAAAGACCGCGACGCGCCCACGTGGCTGCGTCCAGCTCAACGCACTCCTGCATGTCGCGCTCGAAGATCTCTTCAAGGCGCTTGGCCAGCGCGCCGTCGAGCAGACCGAGCGTGATCTCGTCGTTGATCTCGAACGAGCGATCGTCGAAATTGCTCGACCCGATCGCGCACCACGTACCGTCCACCGCCATGACTTTTTGATGCAGCAGGCATGTCTGGTATTCGAAGATCCGGACGCCGCCGGCCAGCAGCAGGTGGAAGTTGCGATGCGCCGCGTGCTGAACCATTGGCATGTCGGAGGCTTCTGCCGACGGCACCATCACGCGCACGTCCACGCCGCGCCGCGCCGCCGTGCACAGGGCGTCGATGGCCTCGCTGTCCGGAAGAAAATAAGGGTTTTGGATGTAGATGCGCTGGCGCGCAACGCAGACGACGAGGTGATGAAGGATCTTCACGGCAGGTGGGGAGCCCTCGGCCTTGATGCTCGCCACGTGGACGGCTACGTTGCCCACGGGTGCGAGCGGCGGGAACACCGCGTCGCCGACGAACAGCTCGCCGGTGTCCTCGACCCAGTTCTCGCTGAACGCGGCCTGCACCGCGTGCACCACCGGGCCGCGCACGCGCACGCCGATGTCACGAACGTTGTCGCGGCCCTGCGCCTTGCAGAGCCAGCCGTCGACTATGCAATGCCCGCCCACCAGCGCCACACGCCCGTCGACCACCGCAAGCTTGCGGTGATCTCGGTCGTTGAAGACGCCGATGTGGCGCACGTGGCGCGGGTGGTGCAACTCGAGGCGGCAACCCGCCTCCCGTAGGCGGCGCGCCGCATCCTCGCCCATCTTCTTGCCGCCATCGGCGTCCACCAGCACGCGTACCAACACGCCGGCGTTGCGGCGCTCAATCAGTGCATCTGCCAAGCGCCCGCCGAGCACGCCCTCTTTCCAGAGGAAGGTCTCGAAATGGACGGAACGGGTGGCGCCCCGGATCTCCTCGAACATGGCTTCGAAGAAGGCGCCATCCTCCAGCAGCTCGACCGTATTACCTTCATAGACCGCGCCCTGCGTCAGTCCGGAAAGCGATGGCATCAGCTCGTCGATGGGACTGTCGCAATCGATCGCGAGCTTTGGATCGCGGTGCCGCCGAATCGACCAGATCACCACCACCAGTCCGGCGACGACCAAGAACAGCACAAGCGCAAGCCAAGTAGGCCACCCCGCGGAACTTAGGTGATCGACGAGCACATGCCACCCTTCGCGGAGTTGAGACACAGCATCGTAGCCGCGATCCACGCCCGGTAAACCGGCGGGAGTTCAGCCCTTGCGGCCCAGCACCAGAAGCGCTGGCAAGTGGAATACGTTCGCCGGAGCAGACCGAAGGTCGGCTATCGTGCAAATTGAACCGCTCGGTGAATGACGGGTTCTGGCCCGACAGTCCAGCTCGAGCCTGGGCTCTGAAAAGATGGCGGTCTGTCGCGTCGTGAGTGAGCGGATCGCCGTAGGGCCAGTGGGCACGCGCCAGACGGGGCATGTCGAAACTTCCCGACCCTCGACGTTGACCGTCTTCTCGTCCGCGGTCGGCTGCGTCAGGCGCGTCTCGATGAAGCCGAGGGCCACGCAGTTCACGTTGACCCGCTCTCGGTGCCGGCATTGTCAACAGCCGCAATGGCGAGTCGAAGTGGCCCCTACCCAATGCGGGTGGTTCGCGCGGAGGTCATGCTCTGATCTGCTTCCCCTGGACTGAAGAAAGACGGAGCAATCGAAGTGAAGGCACTGGTCGCAGTCAAACGCGTCCTGAGCGTATGCAGCAGGCGGCCCTCGATCGGCACTTCGTCGGGCAAGCCCCAATCTCGGAACCGTCCCAGCCAGTCCTTCGCTCCTAGCGAAAGCGGTCGTTCCACTTCCGCGTTGGCGACGATGGGCAGCGCGGAGACTCTACAAGGAACGCATCAAGCCGCCGTCGACGCGGATGCTTTGTCCCGTGATGTACGCAGCGTCCTCTGAGGCAAGGAAGGCGATCGTCGCAGCGATCTCTTCGCTCGTGCCGTAGCGTTGCATCGGTACGCTCTGTCGCCGGTCTTCCTTCGCGGGGAGGCTGTCGATCCAGCCGGGCAGCACGTTGTTCATGCGCACGTTGCAGGCCGCATACTGGTCTGCGAAAAGCTTGGTGAAGGCCGCAAGTCCCGCCCGAAAGACGGCCGACGTTGGAAACATCGAACTGGGCTCCAACGCCCACGCCGAAGAGATGTTGATGATGGCGCCACTCTTCTGTCTTTCCATCACGGGCGCGACCAGGCGTGTCGGCCGAATCACGTTGAGCAGGTAGACGTCCATGCCGGTGTGCCACTGCTCGTCGGTCAGCTCCAGCACTGGCCCCTTGGGCCCGTGGGCAGCACTGTTCACGAGCACGTCGATGCGGCCCCAGCGCTCCAGGGTCATGTTGATCAACCGGTTGAGGTCCTCGTTCGACTGGTTCGATCCCGTGACGCCGATACCACCCAGTTCCTTGCCAAGCGCTTCGCCTTTGCCGGACGAAGACAGGACGGCAACCTCGAAGCCCTTTCCTGTCAGCTTGCGCGCAGCTGCGGCACCCATGCCGCTTCCGCCTCCCACCACGACAGCAACTTTTCCGGACATCGCCTTCTCCTTGAGCGTCTTAAGAACTCAAACGACCAACGCGGGGTCGACCAACCGGACACGGTGATCCACGTAGTAGCCGCCGTACTCCGTATAGCGCAGGAAAACGCTGCGGCATGTGCCGCACGCGTACACGTCGCTCCGGTTGAAGGGGAACCACGAGACGGCGATCGGCGCGTCGGCCGACCCATACCGGGTGCCGTCCGGGTGGAATTCCTCGAACGTTGGTTCGTCGATGTCCGGGGGCCGCAGCGTCCCGACCTGCTGCACCCCGGCAGGCCAGCGCTCGTCGGTGACGCTCTCCCAGGATGCCTGCTGCAGAACCTTGCAGCTGCACCGCAAGGCTTCGGACTTGATCTGTAGCGAACTCAAGTCGCGCAGCTGGGCAGCATCGATCATCGGTTTGGAGTCCGTCTGGATTGGGTCGAGCGCCTATTGTGACGCGCAGCGATGCTCCGCCGCCGGATAGCGGCCTGATGCCAGTCGTCTTCGAAGAGCTGGCGAGCTGCGCTGACAGAAGCAAACCGTTGTCGCGATCCGTCTTTTTGCCGCTCCGCCTCGACTCCTCGGAGGCGCTCGGTGTCTATTTCACGACATATTTAGAGCGTGACCTGCGCCAGCTGGCCGCCGCGGCGAAGTGACCGGCGCTGGCTGAGTTCTGCCCGACGGACGCAAGGCGAGGCGTCACGGGTCCTCGTGCTTCAATTTGCGTAGTTGCTCCTCCGAATGGTCAAGTTCCTTCCGCAGTTCTCGGATTTCTTTCTCCAGCCTCTCAATGTTCGCTGCCCGTCTCTGCTCGGGGGCAAGCGTCTCGCAACGAGACTGCACCGCGGCCAGAGCCTCGGCAAGTTGCCGTCGGCGCAGCATTTGGCCGTTGGAGCGCGCGATGGCCATGTCCCGCTCGATAGTGGCTTGTTCGGCTTTGCATTCGGTGTTGTCCACCTGACCCGTGGGCAGTGCGATTGCGGGACCTACCAAAGCTAGCGCGATGGCCAAAAAACAAGGGTTCGCGCACATACAAGTACCGGAGGGGAAGGAGACGCTGAGCATGCCAGCAACTGCCGCTGTTGGCCCCTTGTTGTTCTTGTACCGATTGGCCTGGTCTACGCTTTCGGCGTGTGGGAAGGAGGAAGAGTGCCCTGCATGTCGGCTTGCATCTGCGCGACCTGACGCTCCAGCTACCACGCACGAGTTGAGCTGACGTCCTTCTTTTTAGGGGTGCGGGTGAGTAGTACTTTTTGCTTGCAGTACATATGATGTCGCCACCAAAAATGGAGCTTCGAGGAGAAGATTTGTGAAACGCCACATGACGTTGACCGTCGCATCTTTGCTAGTTGCCGGTTGCGCGAGCGCACCCTCGACAGCGCCCCTGCCGGCCGACCTGGCAATTGTTGCGCCAGACCCGTCGGTGCCTGCTGACGTCCGAGCGCTTTCAGGCAAGTGGTCCGGTAAGTGGCGGGGCTTGGCAGGAGGACAGCAGCAGGAGACCGTCCTGATAGTCGAGAAGATTGCTGGCAACGAAGCCACGGTCGTGTACTCGCAAGGTGACCACAGTCGATTCAGGTCGCTCTACCACCGCGCGACGGCAAACGTTGAACCCGGCTTCCTCACGTTCACATTTGCGCTGAAGGACGGCCCGGCTGTGTACACCTACCGTCTTCAACCAGACGGGTCCCTGGACGCGAAGATGGAATACCGCGGCTTCAACGCGGTCTCCACCTTGAAACGGGCGACGTAGGTGCTGCATTCGTCAGGCGTTGCACGCGGTGGTTCCACCGCAGCCTGGACGAAGGCTGCGCGTCGGGGGGCTCAATGAGAACATCGGTCGCCATCATTCTGACGGGCATGGTGGCCGTCGCCTGGGCCGCTCCACCACAGATGTTCGGCAATGAAATTGTCAAGCATGAGCCACTGTCCGAGGAGCAGTTTCGCCAAGTGTTCCGCGCAGGGGCAACGGTGCACTACACGACCACAAGAGGTCATGTGGTGCGGAGTTGGACACTCGGCTCCGACGGTACTTTCGTGGCGAGCACGACCGAGAGCGAGGCGCTAGGCGGTCGGCACTTCCCATTCTTCTCTGGGCGCGGAAAGTGGTCCGTCCGTGCGAACGAACTGTGCGTCGACATCGACTGGCGCGACAAGGGAAATGCTTCCATCGGCACCGAGAAGTGGTGCCGCGCTGCGTATCCCATCAATGGGGCGTACTACATGGCGCCGGCGCCACATCGAATGCTCGAACGATTGAAGGAACTTCCTTGGGGGACTGTGGAGGTCTCAAACTGACTCCAGTACAGGCCGGGTTTTGTTGCATTTCGAGGCACCATCGACCGTCCGCTGTTGGTCGCTGTCGCCTGCGAGCACGCGCTTTCCGAAGGGGTCGCCAGGGCATGCTTGCCAAACTGAGGCGCTACGAGTCCGAACCCTTCAGAGGCCCAGGCCCATGGAGATGGATGAGATCGCGTTGCCGTAGCGCTCTAGCGTCCTGGCGTCGATGCGGGCCGACATCGGAGCGGGGGTGAGGTCGCGATGCGCCTGTTTCAGGGCGTTGCGCTCCCCCACCACCAACGAGCAACGTCCTTTTCGCACGCCAGAATGAAGCATCTCCGAAGCTGCTTCGCCGAGTGCAGCGACAGCGGTCTCATACTTCAAGCGCAAGGCATATGTGTCGGCATGGGGAGTCGACGGTGGCTCCGTGTGTATTCTGCGCCCTGGTCCGCCCAGCTGTTTGCTCGGAGGGGGAGGGCATGGCTCTGCCGGAGATTGGCCGTTGGGAGGTCCGGTCGTGGCCGCGTTTTGCCTTTCACGGCCGCGGACCGCGGAATGCCCGGTGGTCTTTAGGAAGTCGATGCAGCGCAATGCGCGCACATCGCGGCGATCAACGCTGACGGAGCATCCAGGCGCTCTGAGACGCTATCCATCCCCGCAATCAGGTCTGCCGCGGTTGCATCAACAAGGGACACAATCAAGCGCTCACGGGCGCAACAACGGTTGACCGCAATGAACGACCAACGCATATTTCGCGCTGTCACCGAGGGAGACCCGGAAAGCCAAGCCATGAACGGACGAATACACCGGCTTGCTCAGGAGGAACTCGCTATGTGCAGCGTTTCGATTGGGGTAGGAGCGCTTTTGTGCCCTTGTGGCGCGGTCGCCTCTGGCGCTTCATCTGACGGCAAGGCTGCTGCGAGCCAGGGCAGATTCTTCCTGCAGCTGCGGTCGCGCACCACCCACCTCTGTCCGGCCCAGCTTCCCGGGCCCCGCCATGTCTACTGAGCGCGTCGAAACTATCGTGATCGGCGGTGGTCAGGCGGGCTTGGCGATGAGCTACCACCTGGGGCGACTGGGCGGCGAGCATCTTGTGCTCGAGCGCGGAAAAGTTGCGGAGCGCTGGCGCAGCGAGCGCTGGGATTCGCTGCACTTCCAATCTCCCAACTGGAACATGAATCTTCCGGGCTGGTCCCGCATGACGGCCGACCCAGAAGCCGACCCCGATGCCTTTGCACCTCTGCGCGAGGTGACCGACTACATCGAACGCTATGCGGCGACCATTCGCGCTCCCATGCGCACCCAGAGCGCAGCGCTCTCGGTCACACGTAGGCCGGGGTCGCGCTTGTTGCAGGTGCAGACCGACGGTACCCTCTACGTGGCGCACACCGTCGTTGTGGCCACGGGCCCGTACCAGATCCCGCGCGCGACACCTTCACTTGGCGGTACCGTGTTCGAGCTCCACTCGACCCGTTACCGCAATCCCATGCAACTGCCCGCCGGAGCGGTGCTGGTGGTCGGCAGTGGGAACTCGGGTGTGCAGATTGCCGAGGAACTGTGCCGCGCCCACCGGCGTGTTTTCCTTTCCGTCAGCTCGCACGAGCGGATCCGGCGTCGCTATCGCGGAAAAGATTGCATATGGTGGCTGATCACAACGGGCTCCGCCGATTCAGTGCTGAGCGAGTGGAAAGGCGCTCGCCTGTCTCGTTTGATGACCGGGGTGGATGGCGGGCATGACATCGACCTGCGCCGCCTGGCGGCCGAAGGGATCGTGCTGATCGGCCGCGTAAAGGCTGCCGAAAACGGCAAGATCGCCATTGCCGACGATCTTGCCTCCAGCATGGCTCACGGCGAAGAATCGCTGAAGGCCTTCACTCGTCGATGCGAGGACGCGGTTCGCGCGCAGCGTTTGGATCTGCCTGCGCCTGATCCGTCTGCCGACCCTTTGCCGGATCCTCCGGAGCTTCAGACGCCGATCCGCAACCTCGATCTCGCTCGCGAGGGGATCAACTCGGTAATTTGGGCCAACGGTGCGCACGCCGACTTCAGCTGGATCGACCTGCCCGTCTTCGGCCAGTCACCCGAATCGAAGAGGGCACCTGTGCACCAGCGCGGAGTGACCAGCGAAGCAGGTCTGTACTTTTTGGGCCTGCCTTGGCTGCACAAATGGAAGTCGGCCTTCTTGTTCGGCGCAGACGAGGACGCGGCCTACTTGGCGGAGAACATCGTCTCACCGAAAAGGAGCTGATCGACCCGAGCGCAACGGCTATGGGCGTTGGACGACACCCACGCCGACCAGCATTTCACAAGGACCGACGAAACCGTCAACGGTTTCAAACCGGCTCAGCGCCTCTTCGATGGCTTGCCAGGCCTGAGCCCTTTCGGCATCGCTCAGACCGACCATCATTTGGTGCAGCGCACCAAATGACTCTCGCTCGAAACGCACACATTCGGCCGCACTCGTCAGCTTGACGGGCGATGGCACCTTGCGCACCTCGATGTCGCGCAGGCCCGCTTTTGCAAACGCCGCTTCGAGCACGCCTTCTGCGCCGAGCGAGAACGGGCCCGGCTGTCCGGGCAGCGGCGGAGGCAACTGCGCCCGCTCGCGAATGATCCTCACCGGAATCGAGAAAAAGGCGTTGTTGTCCGCCGTCGAATAGACGATGGCCGCGACTCTGCCGCCTGGTCTGAGCGCGCGGCAGATGCCAGCCAGCGCACGCTGTTGGTCGGGAAAGTAGATCAGCCCGACGCGGCTGATGGCTGCGTCGAAGGAGGCGGCAGGCAGCACGTCGAGCGCCTCGCCGTCGATCTCGCGCGTTTCCAGGTTTGAGAGGCCCGCTTTCCTGGCGTCCGCCGCCGCCCGTTCGAGCAGCGCGGGCGCGATGTCCGTTGCAAGCACATGCCCGTTCGTGCCCACGCGCCGTGCTGCGGAGATCGACTGCTCGCCTGCGCCCGCGGCGACGTCGAGCACGCGGCAGCCGGGGCCAATGCGCGCCAGATCGAACATGACGTCGGTTGCCTCTCCAAGCCAGGTCCCGACGAAGGGGCCCCAGCGATGCCACGCGTCGGCGGCGGCTTGCCACTGCGCGCGGGTAATGATCTTGAAGGCCGTAGCGTCGAACGATGGCTGCAGAACGGTGCTCATGGTGAATCTCCACTACAGGGTTGGTATGCGCAAAGCATCGTCCCGCGAGACGGCAAGTTCCAGTCCAGAAATTGCACTAGCTCCGGCGCCGTGGACGGGATAGATTGACGTCACCATGATCGACTATGGTCAGTTCTGCACCGTCGCACGCGGCGCCGAGGTCCTTTGCGAACGCTGGACCCCTCTGGTCGTACGCGAACTGCTCTGCGGCAGCACCCGTTTCAACGACATTCGGCGCGGCGTTCCCCGAATGTCGGGTTCATTGCTGGCGCAACGATTGCGCAAGCTCGAGGAGGTGGGCGTCGTCAAACGCGTGCAGGGCAAGGGCGTGTCGGCTGAATATCATCTGACCGGTGCCGGCGAGGAGCTGCGACCGATCGTGATGGCGCTCGGCCATTGGGGCGCGCGCTGGATCGGCAGTCGCCTCAAGCGCGGCCAGCTGGACGCCGGCTTCCTGATGTGGGACATGCGCCGCTTCGTGCGTCTGGCCGAGTGCCCGCCCGGCCGTTGCATTGTGGTTCATTTTCGCTTCACCGACGCGGCCGAGGGCGAAAGGCGCTGGTGGCTGGTGGTGGATCATGGCGGCGCCAACCTGTGCCGCGACGATCCGGGCGAGGACGTTACGCTCATCGTCGAATCGTCGGTTCTGACGCTGACCGAGGTCTGGACCGGCGACCGCGATGCCGAAGAGATGGTTCGCCAACGCAAGCTGCGCGTGATCGGCCCGGCACGTGATGCCCGCGATCTGTGGCGCTGGTTGGGCCGCAGCGCCTTCGCCCAAACCCGCGAGGTGGCTCGAACACTGCCATAGGCGCCATTCCACCTACGGTGGTGGCTGCAGCCTCGAAGCGATCCGGGCTATGACGCCCATCGCGGCCTCGTTCCTGGTGCACTGATCGTCGACGACGGCGACACCGCGTGCTGCCGGACCCGCTTCCCTCACAGCCCTGAACGGTGCGTCGGGCGACGGCTCGAAGAGCGGCGGGACGTACCTTCCGAATGCGCGACAACTGCCGGCACTTCAGCAGGACGCTGACGCTGTATCGACAGGGCTCCCGGCTGGGGCTATTCGTTGGACTGGCCACTTTGGTACCGCTGAATTTGCCGTGGTATGCCGTACCAAGTGCAGGGCAAGTTCTGCAATCCCTGACGGCTGTAGTCGGCTTCTACTTCGCTGCAAGTTTGACGGCGTCGCGAACGCCGGTCGATATGACCGCAGACGATGCCGCTGGATATTGACTTTGAGCGCCGCTGTCGGCTGCGGATTCAACCGGTCCTAGGCTCGAAGTCGGCATTCGCTGCATTCCCGTGGCTCGGTTCGGTCACGAGCGGGCCATCGCGTCCGGCACGATGGCTGCCTCCGTTCTGGAGTATTCCATGCTGACACGGCTTGACTGACAATGACTCTGGTCACCCGCAGCAGATACGGTGTTGTTGGATAGCGGCATGTCCTGTCGTTGGAGAACCGGCTGGGCGCCAGAAGGCCCCACTACCAAATGACCACGCCTGAAACTCGTTACGCAAAAGTCGGGGACGATCGCGTCGCCTATCAGGTTCTGGGCGACGGGCCACGCGATCTGGTTTTCACGACGGGTTGGTGGGCATCCTTGGATCTTGAATGGGAGGAGCCTGCCATTGCGCGCTTCCTCCGGCGTATGGCGTCGTTCAGTCGGGTCATCCGCTTCAGCGCTCGTGGGTCCGGATTGTCCGATGCGCGCCCAAAGGATGGGCGAGATGCTTGCCTTCATTGGACGGAAGACCTACTGGCGGTCATGAATGCCGCCAGGTCCAACACGACGGCCCTCTTTGCCATGACCAATGGCGGCTCCATGGCAATCCGGTTTGCAGTTGCTCATCCTGAGAGGGTATCGGCGCTGGTCTTGCTGAACACCACGGCATGCTGGGTTGCATCCGCGGATTACCCGGCAGGCTTTCCGCCGGAAGAGTTAGCCGGTTTTTCTCGCTTTGCTCGGAAGCATTTTGGTACTGAGCGTTTTGCGCGCGTACACAATCCAAGCCTTGATCATGACGAGCGCGCGTTGAGCCGGCAGGCAAAGTACGCGCGAGCCATCGCCTCGCCCAAGGCCGTCGCCGAGATTTTTGAGATCGAGTTGGAAAGGGATGTGCGTCCGGATTTATGCGCCGTCCGAATGCCGACGCTTGTGATGACGCGTCACAATTGCCTGTGGGCATCTTTACCCCAGGGGCGCTACATCGCCGAGAACGTCGTCGGCGCGCGCTTCGAGGAGCTACCCGGTTCGGACTCTCTTCCCTATTGGGAGGCTCCAGATCTGATTCTCGACCATGTCGAAGAATTCCTGACTGGAAATCGCCGAGGCGCTGAGTCGGATCGCGCCCTGGCGGCCGTACTGTTCACCGACATCGTTGACTCGACCAAACACGCCGCCGATCTCGGGGACGCAGCGTGGCGAGAGCTGCAGGATCGTCACGAAGAGATCCTGCGCGAGCAGATTGGGCTCTTCCGGGGTCGCCTGGTCGATACTGCCGGCGACGGCGTTCTTGCCGTTTTCGAACGCCCGGATCGTGCGATTGAATGTGCGCAGGCCCTGCACACTGCATTGGCCAGCTTGGAGCTTTCGATTCGTGCGGGCATACATTTTGGCGACGTTGAGCTGCGCAACGATGGCCAGGTGGGCGGCATGACCGTGCATATCGGCGCGCGTGTGCAGGCACTGGCCAAGGCTGGCGAGGTGTTGGTTTCACGTACGGTCCATGATGTTCTGGTGGGCTCCCGCTTCAACTTCGTTGGCCGCGGCGCGTACGAGCTGAAAGGGGTGCCAGGCCGCTGGGAGGTCTGCGAGGTCGTCGAGCGTCTCGATCCCACTGGCCCCTATGAAACCGAGCGGCATTGAGCGGCTGCTTGCGCGTATCCAAGCTGGGGCGCATGCAAAGCCGCTTTGGGCACGTGAGTGCGTGCGTGCACGCCTCATGAGTGCTTAGCGTTTCCTGACACGGAGTGTTCTGCCCCTGAACTTCCGCTCGTGGCCGTGACTGCCTATTCGCCGAACTCGCCGATAGCTGCCCTTGGTCAACGGCGTGACCACGCTGAAGGTCAGCAACCAAGCGTGGCCGCGAACTGGTGCTCGCGGCCAATTCTGTTGAAAAACTCGATTGAGCGACAAGGGTTGCCGAAGCCCAAACGTCAGGCGCAGAGCGCGAACCGTGCATCGATGTTCATGAGAGCCCGCGTAGAGACGCTCAGGCGAGTTTCGTGGCGTGATTGGTCGCGCGGTACGTCGAGCGCACCTTGGACGCCTCCTACGCAGGAATCGGCTGCGTGGCAACGCCGAAACCGAGTTTTTCAACAGAATTGGCCAGTTGCCGCCATTCGTGGCCGACAGGTTTGGTGCTCAAGCAAACCCGTCGATGAGGGCCCGCGCGCCGGGGAGTGCGTCGTTTGATTTCCGCCAGACCAGAGTGAAGTTGTTCGCCGGCATTGGCACGGCCTCCTCCAGCGCAAGGCCTTCATTGCCCGCCACTTCCACCACCTTGTCGATGTCGCGCACGCCCCAGAGAGGATTCCTTGCGCGCAGGCTCGCGTCGAACGCTTCATTGCTCTGCGACGTATGCGCGCCGCCGCGCATGTACGGGCCGTAGGTCACAAGCACGCCACCGGCGGGCAGGATCCTGCCGACGCCCGCCATCAACGCGAGCGTGGCCTCCCACGGGGAGATGTGAATCACGTTGATGCACACGACCGCATCGGCCGCGGATACGGGCCAGGGATGCTTCGTGATATCGATGGCGAGGGGCGGCTTTACGTTCGACAGGTTGCCTTCGCTCACCCACGCCTCGATGGAAGCATGACGCTCCACGTCCATCTCGCTGGGCTGGAAAGTGAGGGCGGGCAAAGCCCTGGCGAAGTACGCCACGTGCTGCCCGGTGCCGCTGCCGATCTCGAGCACGAGGCCGCGTGGCGGCAATACGCGCGCAAGTACCTCGAGGATCGGCTGCTTGTTGCGCTCGGGGGAGGGGGCGGTCTCGCGTGAGTCCATGCAGCGATGGTAAGCCTCAAGTCGTGCTCGGCGCCTCAACCGCTCCGTCTGCTGCCTGCCGATGTGTGCCCTCCGCTGCGGGGACTTCCTTGAGGTCCCTGTGGACGGGCTCGGCCGGCAGCTTTGCGGCAACGAGATCAGGAAAGTGAATGTCGCTTCAGCCCTCCCTGCCTTCCACCAGCACCGGTCGCGCGGCAGCTGTGCAGCGACAGCGGCCGCTGGGCGACGCCTCTCCTGACAACCACTTCAGATCCTATTTGAATACTCGGAGGTCGATGCAAGCAGCGGTTGGGGGCATTCGACTTTGCTCCAAGGGGGAACCCGGTTGCAATTCCACCGTGCGTTTGCTCGAATTCACATCGAACTGCCTGGTCGCTTCGACCGCTCCGTTCGGCAAGGAGGTGCGCGATGAAGACTCACCGCAGATGCCTCGTGATCGCCGCGTCTGCACTGCTGGCGATGCCGAGCGCCGCATTCTCGCAAGTCCGCAAGGAATACCGCCTCGGCGTCTTGTCGATCGACGACAACCCACGAGACCCCATCTGACGAATTCGTGATGGAACTGGCTCGGTTCGGCTTTGTGGAAGGCCAGAATCTGACGGTGTTCCCTAGTTTTATTGGACGGGATGGCACCACGGCCGAGACAGCCGCTTCCAACCTTCTGCCCCTCCGGGTCGACGCCATCTACGTCGTCGCCGGAACAGCTGGCGTACAGGCAGCAAGGCTGGCCACGTCCACCATCCCGATCGTGATGTTGACATCGTCAGATCCGGTGGGCGATGGCCTGGTGGCCAGCCTTCGTCAGCCTGGCGGAAACGTCACTGGCAATGCGATCTTCGGGCCGGAACTCCTTGCCAAGCGTCTTCAGATCCTCGTCGAGATCACCGACCGTCCTCGCCGGGTGGCTTTCTTGACAACGACGCGTTCTCCCTATGCATTCCGCCCCAAGAACCAGCAGTATCTGGCAGCGGCGGCACAGAGAATGGACACCTCAGCGCAGGTCTTTCTGATCGACTCGATCGATGAAATCGATTCAGTCATCGCGGAGATTGGACGACTCCGTCTGCCGGTGCTGGTCGACACAACGTCTCTCTTCTATATCCACGCCAAACGCCTTGGCGAGCTCGTTGTACAGAACCGCCTTCCAGCGATTGGGGATGGAAGGCGGTATGCGGAGGCTGGATTTCTCGCGTCCTACGGGCAGGACTATCACGACCTGGCGCGTAAATGCGCCCGCTACGTTGCGAGGATCTTTCGGGGAGCCGATCCGAAGGAGCTGCCAGTGGAACTGGCTACAAAGTTCGAAATGTTTCTTAACCTCAGAACAGCAGCCACATTGGGCGTAACTGTCCCACGGAGCCTGATCTTCGGCGCTACCGCGGTCATCCGCTGAGGCTAAGCGATGGGGTCGGAGCCACCCGGCCTGCATTGCGAAGCTGCCGTGCAGCGGCGGTTGCGGTCCTTCCCAGTCACTCGTCAAACTCCCGCTGTCGGCCCCATTCCAGTCGTCCAGGTGTCAAGGAGCCTTCGGTATCGACGGCCGGTCTCAGTCGTCTTTTTCTGCCGTAGGCCCTCGTGGTTCGGTCGGCGCTGATCGGCCAACAGCCGACCTTCGAAAGCCCTCCGAGAAGACCCACCGTCGTCCGCAGCTTGCCCGCGGCGCGCCGATGGGCCCGTGGCCAGCATAAGCCTTTCTTAAGCCGTTTTTTGTACTCTCTCGTGACAGCGACATAAATCCCCCACGAGGAGCCGAGATGGACCGCATCAAAGACGCTGCATGGCTAGTTGTCGGTTGCGGGGTGTTCCTCGCCATCGGCAAGTCGCTCGTTGACGATCTGCATGACACCTTTGGCCCAAGCCATCCTCCCATGGCAGCGCCTCAGCCGAGCCACCAGGATGTCGCTGTCTCCGATTCGGCGACGCTCGAGCGCTGAGGGCGGGACTGCATCAACGGTCGTGGTCGGCCCCTGGCCGTGGGGCCGTAGGCGATCCCGCTGCGGCGTTACCGCGCGGCCGGCAAATGACCAGATGCTCGACGGCCGGGCATTCCGTGTGCTCACGGTGATTGATCAGTGGAGTCGCGATAGTGTGTCTCTAGAGGCCAACTTCCGGCTGACAGGTCGATGCGTCGGGAAGGCCCTCGAAGAGGCTGCAATCGAGCGTGGGTGGCCCAAGGCGATCACGGCGGACAACAACACGGAGTTCACGTCCAAGGCGCTCGACGAGTGGGCCTGGCGGCGTGGCGTGAAGCTCGACTACACGCGACCCGGAAAGCCCACGGACAACGGGCTGATCGAGTCGTTCAACGGTCGGCTGCGCGATGAGTTTCTGAACGTCAACGAGTTCATTACGATGCAGGATGCGCGTGAAAAGTTGAAGGCTTGGCAGCATGAATACAACCTTCACCGCCCGCACGGTTCGCTCGACCACCTGACCCCGAGCGAGTTCGTCAATAAGAGGTCAGCTCAACAAGCCGGAAGCCGCCCGCCTCCAGATTAAGGGGGAGACGTCACAACCGGGTCAAGTCCACACGCAGCTTGAACGAGCGCCCCAGGAAGACTCTCGACTTCCAAACACCGGCTGAGATGTTCAGCCAGATCGTTGCATCGACCGGTTGAATCCGCACTTCACCTCGGACACGCATGCGATCATGCTTGGCGAGTACGCACGCGCGCTGCCATGGCTCGAGCATTCCCAGATGCTGTCCCCCTATTGGGCCACGACGCTCATGCGCGCCGCGGCGCACGCCGGGCTCCGCAATGTCGAAGAAGCGCGCCTGCTCTTGCAACAAGCCGGCCCCGAAAGCGCCGAATTCATGCGTTGGGCACGGCTGAGCAGGCATCCGATGTATCTGAAGCAGCAGTCCGACCATTTCATTGGACCTCTTGTGAAGTGTGGGTTGCTTCCAGAAGAACCGCACAAGGCCGAAGATGCTGCTGGCTCTGTGGCCATGCTCGATGAGTAAGGGCGACGGACCGCCGAGGTCGGGCCGTCGAATGCGGTCTGCGCTCGTGAAGGTTCTGCTGCAAATCCCTAACCGCGTTGACGCGGGCATCGGCGAGCATCCTCATCCCAGGGTATTGCAGACATAGCCCGTGGGCCTGCACGCGGGCGAGCGTGCAATCGCAATATCGAATGGCCGCAATCTGGGATACCAAGTAGGAGTCTGGGCCCTCTGCAGTCTTCCGAGCAACGATCCGCGAAGTCCGCTTCGCAAGACCTGAGCGCGTTCAACCTCGTGACGCTTCGCCGTGGATCCACTCCAAAAAGGCCTTCACTGATGGTCGCTTGGCGTGCCGCGGTGGATACACAGCGAAGTGCGCCTTGACTTTGACGGCTTGATCGAGCCCGAACAGGGGCTTGAGCTTGCGCTCGGCGATGTGCCCTGCAGCGATCGTTGTGCTTTCAAGCGCGACGCCGAGGCCTTGGGTCGCCGCATCGAGCGACATCTGCGCCCGATCGAAACGTACGGCGAACCAGTCCGGCGCGCGCTTGTCGCTGAACTGTCCGAACCAATCCGACCACTGCACCACGCTGACGTTGCTCTGGATCAACTTGACGGACGAGAGCTGCTCGATGCGCTTCAAGCCATGCTGCCGGATGAACGCGGGGCTGGCGAGCGGCACGATGCGTTCCTCGAACAGGGGCTCTACCACCAGGTCAGGCCAGTTCGGAATCCCGTAGCGGATGTCGATGTCGGACTGACCGAGGGCGAAATCGCTGGGTGTGTGCGCCGCTGACAGATTCAGCGCGATGTCCGGGTAGGCCTGCGCGAAGCCACGCAGCCGCGACATCAACCAGAGGCTCGCGATGCTTGGCGCCGAATGCACGTACAAGCTGTTGCTCACGCCTTGGCGCAGATCGTCGGTCGCCGATGCGATGGCCAGCAACGCGCCCCCGACTTTCGACAGGTACATGTCGCCCGCAACGCTGAGCCGTACGCCGTGCGCGCTGCGCTCGAACAACCTCACGCCGAGATGCGCTTCAAGACGCGACACCTGATGACTGATCGCTGAGGCGGTGAGATGGAGCTCGGATGCTGCAAGGGCAAAGCTTCGTCGACGCGCCACTGCTTCGAAGGCCTGCAGGTTCGTCACGGCGGGCAATGTGGACATAGGGTCAACCCGGTCGTTGGATGATGAAGCGTCATCTTAGGCTGAAAAGACATCGCTTGTCGTCATCCTCGCAGCGGACGACCATTCGTCCCATGCAGCAACTCCACCTCTTGCTGCAACGGTCACCGGCAACAAAAAGCGCTGTCGGGGCCGCATCGAATTCACACCACTCTGGAGACAGATCCATGCTACTCAAGGACAAAGTTGTCGTTATCACCGGCGGTGCCGGTCTCAATGGTCTCGGGTTTGCCACGGCGCGCCTGATGGCCGCCCACGGAGCCCGGGTTGCCGTGCTCGACCTGGAGCGCGCCGACCCTGCGACGGCGGCCGCCCAATTGGGCCCCGACCATCTCGGAATCGTTGCCGACGTGACCGACAAGGCTTCGTGCGATGCAGCGGCAGCGGCGGTGCTGAAAGCATTCGGTCGCATCGATGCACTGGTCAACAACGCAGGCATCACGCAACCGGTCAAGACGCTCGAGATCAGCGGTGCGGACTACGACCGCATCCTCGACGTCAGCCTGCGCGGCACGCTGTACATGTCACAGGCAATCTTGCCCGCCATGCAGAAGCAGGGCGGCGGATCGATCATTTGCATTTCGTCGGTCTCGGCGCAGCGCGGCGGTGGCATTCTGGGCGGTCCGCACTACTCGGCGGCGAAGGCCGGTGTCCTTGGGCTGGCGCGCGCCATGGCGCGGGAATTCGGGCCTGAGGGCATCCGCATCAACAGCATCACGCCCGGCCTGATCGGCACCGACATCATCAAGGGCAAGCTCACCGACGAGAAGAAGGCCGAGATCGCCGAGACGATCCCGCTGGCCCGCCTGGGTCGCGCCGAAGACATTGCCGGCGCCTGCGTGTTCCTCGCCAGTGACCTGTCGCTGTACTGCACCGGCATCACGCTCGACGTCAATGGCGGCATGTTGATCCATTGAGCCAGCGCTTCTCTTTCATTTCGACAACCAGGAGACAGACATGACCGAGCCCAAGCTCACCCCCAAGTTCAACCGTCGGCAGCTGCTGGCCGCGGGTGCGGCACTGCCGCTGTTCTCGATCGTCACGCGCCGGGCGGATGCAGCCGAGTTCGAACTCAAGTACGCCACCGGCCAGGACCCGACCCACCCGGTCAATCTGCGCGCCAAGGAAGCTCACGACCGCATCCGCGAAGCAACGTCGGGTCGCGTCAACATCAAGCTTTTTCCGGCCAATCAACTTGGCAGCGACACGGACCTGCTCACGCAAGTGCGCAACGGCTCGGTCGAATTCTTCAATCTGTCCTCGCTGATCCTGTCGACCTTCGTTCCAGTCTCGGGCATCACAAGCGTCGGGTTTGCCTTCAAGAACTACGACGACGTGTGGAAGGCGATGGACGGCGATTTGGGCAACCATATTCGCGCCGAGATCGCAAAGACACCCATCTTCACCGTCTCGAAGATCTGGGACAACGGCTTCCGCCACGTCACCTCCTCCGGGCGCGAGATCAAGTCCGCAGCCGATCTGAAGGGTTTCAAGGTACGAGTGCCTGCGGCACCTCCGCTGACCTCCCTGTTCAAGTCGCTCGATGCTGCACCGTCGCCCATCAACTTCAACGAGGTCTACACCGCCCTGCAGACGAAGGTGGTGGAAGGCCAGGAGAACCCGCTCGCCATCATCGCCACCGCGCGGCTCTACGAAGTCCAGAAGACCTGCAGCCTGACCGGCCATGTCTGGGACGGCTACTGGGTTCTCGGCAACAAACGCGCCTTTCAAAAGCTGCCGCCGGACGTCCAGCAGATCATCACGCGAGAGCTCGACAAGTCCGCGACTGATCAGCGAGCCGACGTTGCCAAGCTCAACACCAGCTTGATGACCGATCTCAAGACCAAGGGCATCACGTTCATCGACGTGCAGCAAGAAGACTTCCGCAAGAAGCTGGCCAGCACGGGCTTCTACGGCGAGTGGAAGACGAAGTACGGCGCAGCGCCATGGGATCTGCTGGAGAAGGTCTCCGGCAAGCTCGGCTGACAGACAGCCACTCGCTCGCCCGGTGGTCTCCGGGGCGAGCGCTCCGTTCAATGAATTGTGTGACTGGTGAGCCGCGCCATTGCGGAGGCCGGCGGCCACCTGTCGCGTGAAAGAAACCCATGAACATCTCTAGTGACGAGCCCGGCGCTGCCGGGACCATGGATCAAATAGGCCGGCGTGAGCCGATCGCATGGCTCGAGACCTTGAACAAGGCCCTGGCCACGCTGGTTGAAGTCCCCGCCGCACTGCTGGTGCTGGCCGAGGTTGTTGTTCTGCTGATGGGGGTGACGAGCCGATACGTCTTGCACGAGCCTCTCGTGTGGTCTGACGAATTGGCGTCGATCCTGTTCCTCTGGCTGGCAATGCTCGGATCGATCGTGGCCTTGCAGCGAGGCGAGCACATGCGCATGACGGCGATCGTCGGAAAGCTTGATTCACGAAAGCGTGCCTTCCTGGATCTGATCGCGATCGCTGCGGCCATCGCCTTCCTCGGACTTGTCCTTCACCCCGCCTACGAGTTCGCGCAGGACGAGGTCTTCGTCACAACGCCGGCGATGGGCATCCCGAACTCGTGGCGGGCTTCGGCGCTGCCCGTCGGGCTGGGATTGATGCTGCTGGTCGGATTGATGCAGATCTTCCGCCTTGGCCGAATGAAGGACACCTTGCTGGCTCTGGGCTTGGTCGCGCTCGTTGGCGGAGCGATGGCTCTGGTGGGGCCGCTGTTCACGTCCCTCGGAAACTGGAATCTTTTCCTCTTCTTCGTGCTCGGCGTCGGCGCCATGGTGTTGCTTGGCTTGCCGATCGCGTTCTCGTTCGGTTTGGCAACCTTCGGCTACATCGCGCTGACGACCACCACGCCTACGGTGGTGGTCATCGGCCGGATGGACGAAGGCATGAGCCATCTCATCCTGCTCGCCGTGCCGCTGTTCGTCCTGCTGGGCCTGCTCATCGAAATGACCGGCATTGCGCGCGCCATGGTCAACTTCCTGGCCAGCCTGCTGGGACACGTCCGCGGCGGACTCTCGTACGTCCTGATCGGAGCGATGTATTTGGTCTCCGGTATCTCGGGGTCCAAAGCCGCCGACATGGCCGCTGTGGCACCGGCACTGTTTCCGGAAATGCGCAAGCGAGGTGCAAAGCCTGGCGATCTGGTTGCCTTGCTTTCCGCGACGGGCGCACAGACGGAGACGATTCCACCGTCACTGGTTCTCATCACGATCGGCTCCGCGACAGGTGTCTCGATCGCGGCATTGTTCACCGGTGGCCTGCTGCCTGGATTGGTGGTGGGGTTGACGTTGGGCGCACTCGTGTGGTGGCGCTATCGGGGTGAGGACCTGTCGGGCGTTCGCAAGGCGAGCGGCCGCGAGATCGCCAAGTCCTTCCTGATCTCAATCCCCGCGCTTGCGCTTCCCGTCGTCATCCGTGCAGCGGTGGTCGAGGGCGTCGCCACCGCGACGGAGGTGTCGACCATCGGCATCGTCTACGCGGTCCTCGCCGGGCTTCTCATCTACCGGCAATTCGACTGGAAGCGGATCTATCCGATGCTGGTGAGTACCGCGTCGCTGTCCGGTTCGATCCTGTTCATCATCGGTGCCGCCACCGGCATGGCCTGGGCACTGACCCAGTCCGGCTTCTCGACCGCACTGGCCGACGCGATGAAGGCGTTGCCGGGCGGCGCGATCACCTTCATGGCGGTATCGGTCGTGGCTTTCATCATTCTCGGCTCGGTGCTCGAAGGCATTCCTGCCATTGTCCTGCTGGGCCCGCTGCTGTTTCCCATCGCGCGCCAGGTCGGCATCCATGAAGTGCACTACGCGATGGTCGTGACCCTCGCGATGGGCATCGGCCTCTTCGCGCCGCCTTTCGGGGTCGGGTATTACGCGGCCTGCGCGATCAGCCGGATCCATCCGAACGAGGGCATGAAGCCGATCGTCGGCTACATGGTGGCCTTGTTCCTCGGAACAGTTCTGGTCGCCGCGATTCCCTGGATCTCGATCGGGTTCCTCTGACAGCACCCAGGAGCCACGACCGACCGCCACTTTTCACTGGCAGTTCCGTCCCCGACGCGCCGCGCGGAATTGCCCTCCCGTCTCTCACCATCGCGCGCACCCCACCTTTGACTCACTCTTGCAGGAGATTTCTATGTCTGATTTATCGACGCTTCAACAAAGCGCCTATCGCATTCGCCGCTACGCACTGCGCATGGGCGAAGTTCAAGGGCAGGGCTACATCGGCCAGGCACTTGGTTGGGCCGACGTCCTGGCAGTGGCCTACAAGCACGCGATGGCCTACGAGCCCAAAGATCCCACGTGGGAGGGCCGCGACCGCTTCCTGCTGTCTCACGGCCACTACGCGATTGCCTTCTACGCGGCGCTGATCGAGGCCGGAATCGTTCCTGAAGAAGAGCTCGAGACGTACGGAAGCGACGACAGCCGCCTGCCGATGTCCGGAATGGCCACCTATACGCCGGGCATGGAGATGTCGGGAGGATCGCTCGGGCAAGGGCTCCCGATCGCGGTCGGCATGGCGCTGGGTCTGCGTCTGAAGAAGAGCCACGCGTTTGTCTACAACTCGATGTCCGACGGCGAGCTGGACGAGGGGTCGACCTGGGAGGCTGCGATGGGTGCCGCCCACCACCACCTGTCCAACCTGATCTGCCTGGTCGACATCAACAACCAGCAGGCTGACGGCCCGTCCGGAAAGATCATGGGCTTCGAGCCTCTCGCCGACAAGTGGGCGGCCTTCGGCTGGCACGTGCAGCGCGTCGATGGCAACAACCTGCCGGCCGTCATCGCGGCCTTCGATGCGGCGCGGGCGCTGCAAGAGGACAAGCCGCGCGTCATCCTCTTCGACACGTTGATGGGCAAGGGCGTCCCCTTCCTCGAAACCCGCGACAAGAACCACTTTATCCGCGTCGACCCCCCGGAATGGCAGCAGGCCATCGCCCATGTCGACAGCACGCAAACCGAAGGAGCCCTGTAATGAACGCGACGACCGAAAAGAAGCCGAGGCTCACCACCTCGGCGATGATTGCCTCTATCGCCAGCGAGGGCCAGCGCGTCACGGCGGCGCCATTCGGCAAAGCCATGGTCGAACTGGGCCGAGATCGCCCCGAGATCGTCGGCATGACAGCCGACCTCGCCAAGTACACCGACCTGCACCTGTTCGCGAAGGAATATCCCGAGCGATTCTTCCAGATGGGCATGGCCGAGCAGTTGCTGATGGCGGCCGCAGGCGGCATGGCGAAGGAGGGATTCATTCCCTTCGCGACCACCTATGCCGTGTTCGGCACTCGGCGGGCCTACGACTTCGTGCACCAAGTGATTGCCGAAGAGAACCTCAACGTCAAGATCTGCTGTGCGCTGCCGGGGCTGACCACCGGCTATGGGCCGAGCCACCAGGCGACCGAGGACCTGGCGTTGATGCGCAGCATCCCTGGCATGACCATCATCGATCCTTGCGACGCGCTCGATGTCGAACAGGCAGTGCCTCAGATGGCCGACCACCAGGGCCCTGTCTACATGCGACTGCCGCGCGGCAACGTGCCGCTCGTGCTCGACGAGTACGACTACAAGTTCGAACTCGGCAAGGCCAAGCTGATTCGCGATGGCAAGAGCGTGCTCGTGATCGCCAGCGGCTTCATGACCATGCGCTCCCTCGAGGTCGCCCAGCAACTGCAGGCGGACGGTGTCGACGTCGCGGTGCTGCACGTCCCGACGATCAAGCCACTCGACGAGGCGACGATCCTTTCCGAAGTCCGGCGGCTCGGGCGACTCGTGGTGGTGGCGGAGAACCACTCGGTGATCGGCGGCCTGGGTGAAGCGGTTGCTGGCCTCCTGATGCGATCGGGCGTCACCACGACGTTCCGCCAGATCGGCTTGCCGGATGCCTTCCTCGACGCGGGTGCGCTGCCGACACTGCACGACCGCTATGGCATCTCCACGCAGGCGATGAGCCGGCAGATCAAGGGCTGGATCTGAGTCGGATCGCTCGGCGAGACCTCGGCGACCTGAAGGATCGGACATGAACACGAAAACAAAAGTGGGTTTCATCGGGCTGGGGGCGATGGGCCGCGGCGCCGTCGGCAACCTGCTGGCGAATGGCTATGGCGTGGTGGGCTGCGATGTGCGCCCGGACGCGCTCGACTGGCTGCGGGCGCAAGGCGGCGAGCCCGCCAGCTCGCTGGCCGAAATGGCCGGCCAGGTCGATGTCGTCGTGTGTTTCGTCGTCAATTCCCAGCAGACCGAGGCGGTGCTCTTCGGCGACGCCGGACTGGTCGGCAGGCTGCCAGCCGGCGCGTTGTTCATCGCCTGCAGCACGATGGACCCGGGCTACGTTCGAACACTCGACGGCCGGCTCGCCCAGCACTCGATCTCGCTGATCGATGCGCCTGTCACGGGCGGCGCTGTCGGTGCTGAGCGGGGGACGTTGACCATAATGGGCTCGGGCAATCCGGAGGCCTTCGAACTCGCACGCCCGGTGCTCGAGACGTTCGGTGCACGTGTCCATTACCTAGGTGCGGCAGGCTGTGGCGCGCAGATGAAGGTGTTGAACCAACTGCTGTGCGGCGTGCATCTGGCCGCGGCCGGAGAAGCCCTGGCGCTCGCAAAGCGCCAGGGCCTGCCGCTCGATCTGACCCTGGAGATCTTGTGCAGTGGTGCAGCAGGCTCGTGGATGCTGGCGGATCGGGGACCGAGGATGATTGCAGGCCAGTTCGACGACGTCACGTCCGCGGTGGACATCTTCGTGAAAGACATGTCGCTGGTGCTCGACGCGACGCGTGAGTCGCGCTTTCCCGCGGCGCTTGCGCATGCTGCTTACCTGGCCTTCCTCGGCACCGCATCTCGGGGTCTGGGCGCGCAGGATGACTCCGCCGTGACGACGCACTACGAGATTGCTGCAAGGACCTCGTAGCCAAGATTCGCAAACGAAGCACCGTGGCACGTTCGATGCTTTAAAAGGACCATTGCGCCGGAACCCGTTCGTGCGGGCAGGCGCGCTGACACGATGCTGGAAACACTGGCCATCACAGGCCCCATTTACCTCGTCATTGCGCTCGGCTTCCTGGCCGGGCGCGCCGGCGTTTTCAGCAAGCTGGACATGCGGGTGCTCGGCACCTACGTGGTCAAGTTTGCGCTCCCTGCACTTGTTTTCACGGCGCTCTCGCAACGCCCGGTCGGCGAGGTCATGAATGGCCGCTACGTGCTGGGCTATGCCGTGGGTTCGCTCGTCGTGATGATGGCTGCCTTTGGTTGGGCGTGGCGCTGGCGGGGGAAGAGCTTCACGTTGAGTGCACTGTGCGGGCTCGGTTGCTCGAGTTCGAATAGCGGATTCATCGGCTATCCCATCGCGATCCTGGTCGCTGGTCCGTCCTCAGCTGCGGTCGGCCTGGCCATGTGCATGCTGGTCGAGAACCTGCTGATGATTCCGCTCACGCTGGTGATGGCGGACAGCGGCCACGCAGGCGCAGGCAGGTGGCATCGCATTCTCATGGAGTCGCTCATCCAACTCTCCAGAAACCCGGTCATCCTGGCGATCGTGGGCGGTCTGGCCGTCTCGTTGATCGGGATCCCGATCACCGGAGTGCTGGCGCGCAGCATCAACATGCTGGCCATGTCCTCGGCGGCCGTGTCCCTCTTCGTGATCGGAGGAACGTTGGTCGGGTTGAAGACCAAGGGTATGCGGCGTGACGTGACCACCATCGCCCTCGGCAAGCTCACGCTGCACCCATTGGCCGTGGGATTGATGATGTGGCTCGCGCCGCCGACCGATCCGACGCTGCGGGCCGCGGCCGTGGTATTCGCTGCCACACCGATGCTCAGCATTTATCCGATACTGGCCCAGAGGTATGGCTTCGAGGAAACGTGCGCGGCAGCCCTTTTGCTGGCGACCGTCATGTCGTTCGCGACGATCAGCATCGTCCTATGGTTGCTTGGGCCGGTCCTCGGATGGGCCGCGTAGTGCGTGTGTGGGCCGAGCGTCAGTAGCCGCTGCGTACCAGCCGTTGCAGGCAGTCACTGCCGGTACCCCGAAGAGACGATGTCGGCCAGCGCGTCGACCACATGGTCGACTTCGTCTAAGGTGTTGTAGAAGTAGAAGCTCAGGCGGCAAGTGGCGCGAACGCCGAGCGCCTGATGCGCGAGCGTCGCGCAGTGGCAACCCGCGCGTGCCTCGATCCCGGCGTCGTTGAATGCGCGCGCCAGATCGAACGGATCGTGCCCGGCCACGTCGAAGGCGACGAGCGCGCTGCGGCGTGCCGCCTCGCGGGGGCCATGAATCGTGATGCCCTCGATGGCGCCGAGCCGCTCGAGCGCTCTCGCAGTCAGTCGTCGGCACCATGTCGACACCCGCCGCATGGCGAACTCGACGTCCCGGCGCTCGATGGACCTGTCGCTGTCGAAGTAACAGGCTTGCCCCGACGGCAAAGCCAGATCGAGCAGCAGGCGCAGCGCTTGCGCCGAAACGATGGAGCCCAGGATGTTCGGCGTGCCGGCCGCGTACTTCCAGGGCAGCGCGTTGTAGCTCACGCTGCCTTCGAACACCTTCCCCTCGGCAACCATGTCGCCCCCGTAGAGGAAGGGCAGGGACGCCTCCAGCAGATGCTCCTTGGCGACCAGCACACCCACGCCGAAGGGCGCCAGCATCTTGTGAAAAGAGAACGACAGGTAGTCGACATCGAGCGCCTGCACGTCGACGAAGCTGCCCGGCACCAGTTGCGCTCCGTCGATCAACAGGTATGAACGGCGCTCGCCGTCCGGCTGCAGGTAGCCGCTCGCATCCGCGATGGCGCGCGCCGCTGCAAGCGGATTGAGGGTTCCCAGGAAGTTCGATGCGCCGGTGCAGCACACGAGTTTGGTACGCGCGTCGACCAGCGACGCGAGGTGGTCCAGGTCGAGCGTCCCGCTGGCCGGATCGAAGCGCGCCAACCGCAACGCCACGTGGCGCCCGAATTTCGGCAGGATGTCGTGGCACATCGCGTACCAGGGCACGAAGTTCGAGTTGTGCTCCATCTGCGTCGCGACGACGTTGTCACCATCGCGAAACTCGGTGAGCAGCGAGTACATGACGGTGTTGTGCGCCTCGGTCACGTTGCGCACCAGCACGATGCTGTTGCGGCTGCGCGCCCCGACGAAGCGCGCAATGTCGTCGTACGCCGCTTCGAAAAGCCTGGTCGTGTGTTGCGATGCGCTGGACTGTCCACGATGCACGTTCTCGTACTGCGGGGCCAGCGCGGTGTAGAGCGCGAGCAGCTCGCGCGGCGGCTGGGTGCTGGCGGCGTTGTTGGTTGCGATGCGACCCGCCTGGGGAAACAGGAAATGCTGTCGGATCGACTCGACGTCCCACCCGTCGAGCGACACGGCGTCGATGCTGCGCAAGGCGGCGCTCATCGCGCGACTCATGACGTCCCCAGGCTTTCCACGCGTTCGGCATCGCGCGCCCGCAGCACGCGGCGCAGCGGCTTGCCCGCTGGGTTCCTGGGGATCGCGTCCACCGGCACCACGTCGGCCAGCCGCTTGTGCGACGCCACGCGCTCGGCAAACCAGGCTTTGAGCGCTTCCGCGTCGAGCTCGCTGCGCGGCACGACCCAGGCCACGGGTAACTCGCCCGTGTGTTCATCGGGTCGGCCGATGACGGCCGCATCGGCGATCGCGGGGTGCGTCATCAGCAACGCCTCCAGCTCGGCGGGCGCCACCGATTCGCCGTTCACCTTGATCAGTTCCTTGAGCCGGTCGGTGATGAAGACGAAGCCGTCCGCGTCGATCCGGCCCAGGTCGCCGGTGCGGATCCAGCCGTCGGCTGTGAGCGTTGCCGCCGTGGCTTGCGGGTTGCCGAGGTAGCCGGCAAAAAGCTGCGGGCCTCGGAACCACAGTTCGCCGGCTTCTCCGCGCGGCAGGTCGCGACCGGTGGCCGGGTCGACCACGCGCGCCTGCGTGCCCGGCACCACCTGCCCGACCGAGCCGGGACGAAATGCGCCGCGAGTGTCCACCAGCGTCAGCACCGCCCCCACCTCGGTCATGCCGTAGCCCTGCACGGTCGGGCACTTCAGGCGCGCGCAGACGCGGTCTTCCAGCGCAGCGCCCATGGGGGCGCCGCCCGAACCGACGAGTTGCAGCGAGGACAAATCGAAGGTGCCGACCATCGGGTGTCCGGCCAGGAACTGCATGACGGGCGGTACGGCGATGAGGTGCGTGACGCGCTGGCGGGCAATGGCGGAAAGAAAGGCCTCGGGCTCGAAGCGCGGCAGCGTCACGAGCGTGCCGCCCGCGGCCAGGCCGGACAGCGTGGTCAGCACGAAACCCATGGCATGGAACATCGGCAGGAAGGCCAGCGACACCATGCCCTGCGGCCACTCGCTGCCCTGCACGATCTGGCAGACGTTGGCCACGATGGCTCGGTGCGAGAGCATCACCCCCTTGGGCAGGCCGGTCGTGCCCGAGGAAAAAGGCAGGAGTGCCAGCGTGTCGGGATCGGCTGGCGCGAGCGGCTCGGGCCCGGTGCTTGTCAGCAGCTCGGCCAGCGAGAGCGCGTCAGCCCCCTCGGCAACGCCCGCGACGATGAAGCGTTCGCAGCCTGTTTGCTCCGCGGCTCGGCGCACCGTGTCGAGCAGTGGTGGCCCGGTGAAGGCAAAGCGCGCCTTGGAATCGCGCAGCTGTTGCGCCAGTTCGGCCACGGTGTAGCCTGGATTGGCACCGCTCACGCGCCCGCCCGCCGCCATGGCGCCGAGCGCGACGACGACCCATTCCGGGCTGTTGGGGCTGCAGATCAGCAGCGTGTCGCCGGGCCTGAAGCCTTGCGCAGCCAGTCCCGCGGCCGCGCGACCGATCTGCTGGTCCAGCGCCGCGCAGGTGATGGTGCGCCCGGTGGGGGCGTCGATCATGGCCAGGGCGTCCGGCCGGTGCCGGATGGCCTCGCGAATGAACTGGGGCACGGTCGTGGAGGGCAAGGCGCGGGCCAATGCGGGGCCCTCGACAATGTGGGAGGCGGTGTTCGACATGCTTTCACTCCTTCAGGTGGACGGACGCGACGCAGACTTGCGGGCTTAGCATCGAACCCCGGCGTGTTTGCCGCGTGTTTGCAGCGTGTCTTCTGCGTGGCAAGGCGCAGATCGAGAGGCTGAGAGTGCAGGGATTGCGCGTACTGCTGTTGGGACAGGGGCGGCTCGAACTGGACGGCCAGGCGCTGACGCGCCTGCTCGCGCCTAAGCAACAGGCGCTGCTCTTCTACCTTGCGGCGGTGGGTGGCTCGGTCGCCCGCACGAAGCTCGCCTCGATGCTCTGGAGCGAACTGGACGAAGCATCGGCCCGGTCGAACCTTCGTGGTGCGCTCTCGCGCTTGCGCCGCTGGCTGCCCGAGCTGTTGCTGGTCGATGCGCAACAAATCGGCCTTGCGCCCGGCGCG
This sequence comes from Variovorax sp. J22R115, assembly GCF_030317005.1. NCBI lineage: Bacteria > Pseudomonadati > Pseudomonadota > Betaproteobacteria > Burkholderiales > Comamonadaceae > Variovorax > Variovorax sp. J22R115. The sequence continues at coordinate 449,792 of NZ_JASZYM010000001.1, forward strand.
GCATGTGAAGTGGACCTGCACGCCTTGACCCGGGCCATGTCATCGCCCGAAATGGCACCTGCCGCACGCTGCGCCGCGGCGGACGCCTGGCGTGGCCCGCTGCTCGATGGCTTCGAAGTCGGGAGCGCGGAGGGCTTCGAGGAATGGCTCGCACAAGCGCGTCCGCGCGCCCAGCGCGAGCTTCAGTTGCTGCGCCACGACCTGCTTCGACGCAGCGAAGCCGCAGGCGCACTCGACGACGCGGCCTCGCAGGCCCGCAGCCTGCTCGACGTTGACGACGCCGACGAGGCGGCGCACATGGCGCTGATGCGCCTGCTGGCGGCAACCGGCCGTCGCACGGCCGCCATTGCGCAATACGAAGCCTGCCGCGCCGCGCTCCTCCAACGGCTGGGCGCGAGGCCGTCGGCCGAGTGTTACGCGCTCTACACGCGCATTCATTCGGACGCCGGTGCGCCGAAGGCTGCGCGCGTATCGCCAGAGGCGCTGGTGGCGCCATTGCATGACCCGTCCGCCGAGAATGTCGCGAACACGCCGCCATCGATAGCTCCCGCCACGCCCGATCTGATCGGCCGCGAAGCCGAGTTCGACCTCGCGTGCGAGCGATTGGGCGACCCAGCCTGCCGCTGGCTCACGATCACGGGCCCGGGCGGCGTTGGCAAGACACGGCTGGCCCAGTCCACCGCCGAAGCGTGGGGGCCGCATTGCCGTCACGGCGTGCTCTGGCTCAGCGGACGTGGCGACGGCGGTGGCGCGCTGCAGGACGCCGAAAGCCTGATTCAGCAGATCGTGGCGCGCACCGGTGCCGACCGTCACGCCGCCGGAGCGCTGTTGCTGGTGCTGGACAACCTTGAGAAAGTCCCTGCGGCGCGCGCCTTCGAGCCGATGTTGCGCGAGCGCGCGCCGGGTGTGAAGGTGCTGGCCACCTCGCGCGTGCGGGTGGGCGGAGGCCAGGAATGGTTGCTGGAACTGGGTGGGCTGGGCATGGCGCCGGCGGTGCGGCTGTTCAGCGCGGCCGCGCGGCGGCTCGTACCGGGCTTCGATGCCGACGCGCAGGTCGACTCCGTGCAACGCATCTGTCGTCTCGTCGGAGGCCTGCCGCTTGCACTGCAAATGGCGGCCCGAAGCGTCCACACCGCTGGTGTGGCACCCGTGCTCGAGCACCTCGACAAGGGCGATCCGCTGGTCGACGACGACCGCGACGAGACCGATCAGCACCGCAGCCTCGACACCGTGCTCGACGACTCATGGGCGCTGCTCGATGCAGACGCGCGCGACACGGCGGTGCGCCTGTCGCAGCTGCCGGGCGACTTCGATGCCGAACTGGCGCGCGTCATTGGCGCCAGCGACACCGCGCTGGCGACCTTGCGCGCGCACTCCTGGCTGATGCGCAGCGGCGATGCGAAGGGCGACGGGCGCCTCGGTTTTCATCCCTTGCTGCTGGCCTGGCTGCGGCGGCAGGCCGGCGCGTCCACGGCCCAGCCGATGGTGATGGAGCGGGTCGTGCAGTGGCTGGACGAGCGCATGCCATCGGTCTCGCCTTTTTCCGACCTGCCAGCGGACGATGAAGGGGCGGCCGCCAGGGCGATGACGCTGGCCGACAGCGCTTGCGGCTCGGCGCCGACGCTGATGGCTGCAGCGCGCCTCGTTGCTGGGCGCATGCAGGCCTCGCGTGCGGCGGATTGGACCGACCGCGCCGTAGCCATGCTGCTGCACGCCGATCGGCAAGCCGAGTCCGCGACCTTGCTGGCGCAGGCGCTGGCATATGACGAGCTGCCGCGATGGCAGAGGGTCGGCTGGGGGCTGCGGCGCGCCGAACTGCTCAACGGTTGTGGCGCATCCAGGGCCGCACTGCGCGGCTACATCCAAGCGCTGGCCGAACTCGGGCTGTGCAATGCCGACCTCGAACAGACGCCCTGGGCCGAGCTGATGCCGGCGACCCGCCGCTTGCTTGCCCTGGAGGAATGGCCGACGCACGATCCATCCCGTTCCGCCTTCTCGGCCCTGGTCTTGCGCAGCCTCTACTGCACCATGGGCTTGTTGGTGTTCTCGCCTGACCAGCGCCCGTTGATGCGCATCTCGCTGGAGGCCGACGTGCTGTTTCGACGCTTGCGCCTGCATGGCGGTCTTCGCGTGGGATCGAGCGCGCTTGCTTTCTCGACCGCGGGGCATCCCGCCATCGCGCGACGGCTGGTCGCGCGGGCCCAGAAGCTGCAGGCGAGCCTGCCCGCCAGTGACCCGCGCGTGAGCGCCCTGTTCAGCGAAAGCCGCTGTGTCGTGCTCGCCGGCCTGGGCGACTGGGACAGCCTGGCGCAGGAACTGGAGGCGTCGGCTGAGCAATTTGCCCGTCTGCGATGTGGCCGGCAGGAAATGAACATGCGCGCGCTCTCCGCGAAGCTGGCGTTCTTCCAGGGGCGGCTCGACGAGTCTCTGCGGCGCTTCCACGAACTCGATGAACTGGCCCTGCGCCGCCCCGGCGAATCGTGGCGCGCGTGGGGCCCGATCGGGCTGGTCGAAGTGGGGCTCTGCCTGGACCCGATCGATGACGACATGCTGCGCCTCCACTACGAGCGCGCCGTGCTTGCCATGACGGAAATGGAAAACATCGACGCCGCCTACACGTTGCGTCGCCTCGGCCTGGCCGCGCGACTCGCTTGGCGCAGCGGCGACGTCCCGGCAGCACGGGCGGCGGTGCACGCCGGCGTGGCAGCTGCCCGTCGCATGCAAAGCGCGTGGTGGGCGCATGAGGGGTACGCGGGACTGGGCGACACCTTGCTGGCGCTGTGCGCGCATGAACCGTCCAGCAGCGCCGTGCAAGGGCCGCTGGAAGAAGCGTGGCGGGCGTTCGAGCCTGCGCTGGCGATGCATGTGCGGCGCTTTCCGCCGGCAGCGATCCTGCAGTGGCGGCTTCAAGGCGCCCGAGCCCAGGCACAGGGCCGCATCGACGAGGGCCAGGCGCTATTGAAACGTGCGATGGCGTATGCCGAACGGCAACGCATGCATGTTGAACTGAGACGCGCTTGCCAGGCCCTGGGCGCCCAAGGCTTGCAGTGCACGATGTCGGAGCGAAAGCCCGATTCGTCCCGTAGATAGACTTCGCCCCCGCTTTGCCTCGCAGCCAGCGATGCCGGGGCAGGTCTCGCGCTGCCAGCGCTTGCTGATGGATTCGTAGAAGTGATTGACCAGGTCAAGCGGCGAGCGCCTGAGGGGTGTTGCGCAAACCGATCGCCATGCGAAAGGCTCGCGCGAAGTCATGCACGCGCTCCCGCGGCATCCTTGTTTGGTTCACTTGGGCATCCGGGTCGCCGTATCCCATGGCCATGCCGAAGGCGGTCACTTCTTCCGGTGGCATCTGCAGGTGCGACGCGATCAGGTCATGAAAGGGCGCGAAGGCGACCTGCGGGCATGAGTCGACGCCACGCGCCTTCGCGGCGATCATCACGTTCTGAGCGAACAGGCCGAGGTCGATCCCGCTGTGCGACTTCAACCTGCGGTCGATGCTGAAGATCAGGCCCACGGGCGCCCCGAAGAACGAGAAGTTCCGCTCGGTCTGGCGCGCCCGAGCCGGGTGTCGTTGCGATCGATACCGAGTAGTAGCGCGAGCGAAGTCCATCAGTCTCGTGCGAAAGACGTTCGGCAACGGGTCCGGGAAGTGGCCGGGCGCTGGTGCGTGCTCGGCACGGAAAGCCGCGACCAGCGAGTTGGCAAGATCATCCCTGGCGGTGCCGCGGTGGTATGGGCCGTGGAATCGATGGTCAGCATGACCCTGGCGATTCCCCGTGCTGTCCATGTACACGGCATGTACACGGCGGTGATGCTGAAGTCGAGCGTGCTCGGAGGGCTCCGCGATGCGGCAAGCCGGAACTTCGATCATGCGGGCGCTCTGGCATGGGTGCGACGAGCACGACGTGGGTCACACCTGGCTGCGCGGGACGATTGTGAAAACGGCCCGAGCAGCCGTTGAGGAGTCGCTCGCGTAGCGCCTGCCCGTACCCAGTTGAACACGGTTCATCTCGGCGCTGAAACAACGTCAGTTCCGTTGCGGCGCCGCGATTTCGTCATGGCGTCCACATGGATCGCACAACCCTTCAAGTATCGATACTCGACCAATGGTTCTGGCCTTCGGCATGTTCGCGATGGGAATCGACAGCTTCGTCGTTGCCGGCATCCTGCCGAGTGTGGCCTCTGCGCTCGGAACCTGGTGGCACTCCTGTTCGCGGAGGTGACGCACTCGATCATCGCGCGCAAGGGAGCCGCAGCGCGTGACAGTTCCAACCTCGAGACTCACCTTCCGTCGTGTTGTTGATAGCGCCGAGTGGCCATCTACCGAAGGTGCCAGATGGCTTCTCGCACGACGCCAATGATGACGCCGTCGCCAAGCGGCCGAGTCTTGAATCGCTTGTTCAGCGGCTTCAAGCAGGACACTTCGTCGATCAATACCAGTTGCTTGAACGTCGCCTGCTTCGCACGGTTCTGGACGATCACGAAATCGCCAGGCCGGGCTTTCATGTCTGGCTCGATCACGACGATGGTGCCTGGTGGAAACGAATTCACGCCTTTGCTTCGCATGCTTTCGCCGTGAACCCGCAGTGCAAACGTATGCCGCTGGACGTCAACAGTGACGAACACGGTCTCCAATTCGCTGAGAGGACCGAAGTTGTCGATGTTGGCAAAGCCGCCGGCTTCCACCGCCGACAGCACCCGAACGCCACGACGACGCCATTTGTCCAAGGGGCGAGGCCCTCCCGAGAGAAACTCCTCGACCGACATGCCGAGGAGCCGCGCGACCGCCGGGCGGTGGCTGCGGTTGGGTGACGTTCCGCCGAGCCGTTCCCATTGCTGCACGGCGGCGCGCGTGACGCCGGCCGCCCGGGCAAAGGTGTCAACACTCATGGCAAGCTTCCGGCGACCTTCGGTGATCAACTCACGAACGTCTTTCAGCTTCAAGGTTCGCGCGCGGAGGGCCGGACAGCAGAGGGGGCAGACTTGCCCATGGTCCGAGAGGGAGGCCATAGCCGGATTGTGATGGGTGTCCACTCGCCCGTCTGCCATTGGCGAGATCGTCCTACCTCGCAGCAGTGATCGCTTGTCACGGCTCCGGTTCCCGCAAGAAAGCCTATCTAGGATTAAACTTCTATCCAACGCCACCAGTAGTCTTCGGCCATGAGCAGCCATCGACTGATCCGGGAAGGGCGCCGGAACCTTGGAATGAGCGAACAGCAATTCGCTGACGCTGTCGGAGTCAGTCGAGGAGCGGTCCAACAATGGGAAAGACCAGGCGGCACGGCGCCCAAGCGAAGCAACCAGCAGCGCGTTGCGACCTTGCTGGGAATCTCCGTGGCCGAGTTGGTGTCGGGCGGCTCGAACGCCGGCCAGGGAGTCGCCATGCGCGCTGAAGTGCCCCTGGTGTCCGAAGTCGAGGCAGGCGACTACACCGTCATCGACAACTTCAAGCCGAAGGGCAAGTTCGACACGGTGCCCGTGTCGGTACCGGTCAAGCGCCATACCTACGCGCTCGCTGTCCAGGGCGACAGCATGGTGAGTGAAGCGGGCGATTCGTTTCCGCCGGGCTCGATCATCGTCGTGGAACCCGAATTAGCCGCCGTGCCGGGCGATTACGTCATTGCGCTCAGCGACGACGGAGCCACCACCTTCAAGCAACTCATCAGGGACGGCGGCGACCTGTATCTGAGGCCGCTCAACTCGCGCTACCCGATCAAGCCGCTGGATGGAGCGAAGGTCGTGGGCGTCGTGCGCGAGTTCAGCAAGCGGTTCCGATAAGTACCCGTGACGCGACCGTGGCGGTGGATAGACTAGCTATGCAGTGCTATATTTTCTATCCCACCGGAGCGGCGACCGAAGCCGGGATTTCAAAACGTGGACCTACGACTTTGGTGCCGCGCTGCCTCGGTCAGATCGGCAAGACGACGCACCTCGCCGAGGTGTCGACAGCCCATGATCCCGCGCCGCGATGTGATCGTGATCGGCGCGGCCGAAGGAGACCTGGCAGCGCTGTCGACGATCCTGAAAGCTTTGCCGGCGACCTTTCGGCCCCCTCTTCGTAGCGCGGCATTCTTGCGGCGTTGGTCGAAGGGTGAAGCAACGGATCGGAGGCAAGCCATGGCAATCAACATCGAAGCGCCAGACGAGATATTCCGGCGCTGCGCAACGGCGGCAATGCTGATCAAGCCCGGTGATTCGCTGCCCATGAAGTTGCGGGACTTCGGCTTGCTCGTCGCTGACGAGTGCGCCGAGGTCGTCAGGGGATTCAGGGATGGGAGCGAGCGCGATGCGGGCGACTCGATCAGGGAAGTTTTCGTCGACTAGCCGCGGCGACCTGATGATCGAAATTCCCTTCGAGGATCAGCTGCTGACCTTCAAGGCTCGACTTGACCACGGCCTCACTTCAGCGCTGCAACTTCTGAACGATCGAACGAACTTCCGCTACACGGCTCTGCACAGGGTCCACCTCGGAGCTTTGCAACCTGTTTGTGTTTTTGATCGCTTCGGCGAAAACCGCGCCGATCTGCAAAGTGCCCTGCTTTTGAACGACTTGGCCAGGCTCACGCTGGCAAGCGGCGATTTCGTCTCATCGGACTGCAGCCAGGATAGTCGCATCGACACATCCGGCAGCCCGATCATCTCCTTTTGCGGGCTGGTGATGATACCGGTGGGGGGCGGACCCGCGTGTGGAATGCTGTGTCACTTCGACATGGATCGCTGCGAAGTAAAGCCGTGCGAGCTTGCGTTCCTGCGCGCGGTTTCGCTGCTGTTGGTGGACTACGTGGATTAGATTGCCGCACGGAAAACTGTCCGTGACCTCTGCATTGAACCTCGAGAGCTTGCGATCCGCCGGCAACCGGCGAACGTTCATGAGATTTGTCGCTGGATTCGCTGACTGCTACGCTTCCTCGGGGACGTTGTCCGCTTGCGGGTCGAGCCGAACGCTTGGAGGTGTCGGAAACGGCTGCGTGGCTGTGGCTGTTGCACGAAGGTGCAGATCATCGGCTGTAGAACAGCTCTTGCACTTGCGAGGAGACGGGGCAACCGGTTTCCTTCGGTGTTCGGTGTCGCCTGCTGGGGCATGCTTCGCACTCCTGGTCGACCAGGTGGCGAAGATTCCCTCCAGCGCTTCCGTACGACGAGGCTGGACGTCACCGCGGGGCAAGGATCTGAATCTCCTTGAGCACACGCCGCGAGCCTGTTCTGACAAGGGTGCACGCACCACCCTCAGGCCCTCCGCATCGGCCTCGGTCCAGAACACATGCTTCCAGGGAGTGCCAATTGGAAAGTAAGAGGCCCAGTCGGTATGGCCTTTGAGCCAGACTCCGCACACAGTGCTCAGCCGTCCTCTCCAGGCCGGCGGACAAACAAAGTTGCCAGCGTCCCCGGGCTGTAGCTTCAGGAGGTGTGACGGATAGGCATACAGCGCCACCCAATCGACGCATTCACTCATTGCTCGTTGCACCCACGTTGCCTGGCGCATCGACGGACCTTCGGCGTCCTGCGCATGCAGTCAACTGGTCGGTGGGATTCGGCAGAAAATCCAGGCCGACACACGCCAGCACTTCGCGCAGGCGATTCAGAGTCTTCGCACCGATTGCTTGCTTCATCATGAGCTCTTGCTCGCTGATGGCTGACAGGTCCTCGACGCAGAAGATGTTGAGTTCGGACAGAGCCTCACGGGCACTAGCGCGAACGGGAATTTCTTCGATTGGAGTTGGTGGGCTGAGTTTGCTCGGGGCCGCAAGACGCTGGGGACCTTTAGGGCGCCATTCGAACGTGTGAAACTCAAACGCCTTGTCTGCAGGAATTCGTGCCTCGCGTCGTGCGGCCGCATGCTTGCGCTTTGCCTCGTGAATCGCAGCGCGCAACTGTCCGAGACACGCGAGCAGTTCGTCGTCAGGCAACTGCGCGAGGTCACCGACAGAGCGGATAGTGCAAGACATTGGCCCTTCACTTCACACGCGATTGTCAGCCGTCACCCTGACGGCGCAGCGGAGCCTGCTCCATGGCGAGAGCGCAGCCCGCACATGCAGCGAGGCAGCCTAAACCTAATCCGGGCAGAAGCAACGATAGAACAGGCCGCACCGATAGAGGCTCTAGCGGCCGGGAAGGCCGGGGACCGGCGGCCGGCCACATCACTGGCACCACGCCGGCGTCGGCCGCTTCAGACCTCCAGGGCCACGCCAGGGCTTGCGTGTTCCGGCGCAGTGCAAGTTTCGGGATCCCGGGCGAGCGCGGCCGCGTGCTCGAGGCTGATGCCGTTGACGAGCGGGTCGGCATGCCGATGCGCCAGACGCCATCCGCTCCCTTCGCGGCAATAGACCAAGGTGACGCGCAGCGACCACGCCTGCGCCGGCAAACCGCCGACTTCGACGTGTGCTCGTTCGATCGTCGCAAGAACGACCATGTCGGTCGAGGCGTATGACTGGACGAGTTCCTGCGTCAAGGAGCCGTTGCTGAAGAATCGTCCGATGTCCTCCCAGCGTTCGCTCGTGATCTGTGGGCCGTGTGTCGGCGTTCCTCCGAACGGGGACATCAGCGTGTAGTCGTCCGAGTGGGTGATCAGTCCGAGGTAGTGGTGAATGTCCCCGCGCATGAGGGCTGCGTTGGCCTGCTGCGATTGCCGGAGGAGTTCGGCGACTTCGGCGGCGAGTTCTGGATGTGGCGTGGCTGGCATGTGGGTCGCTCCTGATCAGGTTCGTTCGTCGCAAAGCCACCGTGCGTGGCCTCCTGGAGCCACAAGATCGCACTGCCCAGCTCCTGAATCAAGTGATACGATTTCAGCAATATGCTGAACGAGATTGATCTCGCGCGCGCCGACCTGAACCTGCTGTTTCTCTTCGAGGTGGTCCTGGAGACTCGGCACGTGGGCCGGGCGGCGGAACGACTGAACCTGTCGCCGTCGGCGATCAGTCATGGCCTCGGCAGGCTGCGCCGGCTACTCAACGATCCGCTCTTTCTCAAGACGCCGAAAGGCGTGGTGCCCACGGCCCGCGCGGAGCAATTGGCCGCTCCCATCCGGGACGTCCTTGCACGCGTCAGAAGCGTGATCTCGACCGCGGAGAAGTTCGATCCCGCGACGTCCACGCGTCGGTTCACGATCGGCGCACCTGACGGGGCTTCGGCGGTATTCCTGCCGCCGCTTCTGACCGTGCTGCGCGAGCGCGCCCCCGGCATTGACATCAGCGTGCGCCAGTTGCTTCCCGCGCAAGGGGAAGCGTCGCCCGAGCGTGCATGGCGCGCCGCATTCGCCGACCTCGAGGCGCGCGCGATGGACATCGCCATCATTCCCACGGACGATGCCCCGGCGCGCTTTGCCGAGCGGGTTCTCTACGAAGAGGACTTCGTCATCGCGATGCGCGTCGGCCACTCGTTCGCGGGCAAGCTGACCGTCGACCGGTTCCTCGCCTTCCAGCATCTTCTCGTGTCGCATACCGGAGATGCCTTCGGTTTCATCGATCGGCTCCTGGCGGAGCAGGGGCTGTCGCGACGCATCGCGCTGACCGTTCCGAATTTCATGTTTGCCCTCGCCGTCATCGCCGAGACGGATCTGGTCGCCGCGTTGCCGAGGACATTCGTCGCCATGCAGGGAGCGCGATTTGGCGTCGCTGCCGTGGAAGCGCCAATGCGGCTGGATCGCTTCCGGATTCGAGCCATTGCACCGAAGGTGGCCTTGCAAGACGAGGGACTGGCGTGGCTCTTTGACGTGATTGGGACAGCAGGCACTGCTGCGCGGAAGCGCACCCGGCAAGGCACGACCAAGGCATGGCGCCCTACAACTGCTCCCCCAGCGGCTCCGATCCGGGAGCAGCGCGGGCGAGCGCGGCCGTTGGGCGTCGCAGCAGGAACGAGGCGTGTCGCCCTCCGCGATTGAGTCGGACGCCTTATTCGCCCCGCCTGGCCATGCTGCGTACGGACGTTGGCAATGACCGGACCATCTCGGCCAAGTAGCTCGTCAATTCGGATTCGTCGTTTCGACGGCGGTTCATGACCACCGGCGTGGTCACGCCGGCGTCGCTCAGGGGCAGGTAAAGCACGCCTTCTCGATGCAGGTTCTGCACCGACTGCGGCACCAGTGCGTAGCCGAGGCCGGCGACCACGAGCCCGATAGCAGTTTGCACCTCGTTCGACTCCAGTGCGATCACGGGCTTCAGGCCGCGCGACTGGAACATCTCCAGCACCTGGTCGGCATAGCTCGGCCGTGGCTTCGCGGGATACAGCAGGAGCGGCTCTGTCGCCAACTTGGCCAGGCTGATCGTCTTGTGCTTGACCAGGCGATGGTTCACGGGCAATGCCACCATCACCGACTCCTCGCGGACCAGTTCCCCGACGACCTCGTCGTCGTCGAAGTTGAGGCGACCGAAGCCCATGTCGATCCGGCCCGCCTTGAGGCCCTCCACCTGCTGCACCGTCGTCATCTCGTAAAGACTCAGATCGACCGTCGGTTGTTCCTGGCGGAATTGCCGGATCACGTCGGGCAACTTGCCGTACAGCGTGGAGGGCGCAAACCCGATCGCGTACCAGGTGCGCCTCCCGCCGGCGATGCGTGCGGTTGCGGCCTGCACTTCCGACATTCGGTCGAGCATCTGCTGCGCCTGGATCTGAAAGAAGCGCCCGGCCGGCGTGAGCCGCAGCGGACGCGACCCACGGTCCAGCAGTTCGGCGCCAAGCTCGTCTTCGAGGGTGCGGATCTGCCGGCTCAGCGGCGGTTGGGCAATGTGCAGCTGCTCGGCCGCGCGGCTGAAGCTCAGTTCGCGGGCGACCGCGCAGAAGTAGCGCAGATGGCGCAATTCGAGGTGCATGGCGTCTCCTGTTGGCGGATCGCGCGGGTCAGTGAAAACCCGATGTCACTATACCTTGAAGGTATTTTGCCGGACCCAATCGATATTGGACCCCAGGGCTCATGAAGACGAACATTCAACCCATGAACACGAGCCCCTCCATTCAATCCATCGAAGCCGTCCTGGTCGACCTGCCGACCATCCGCGCTCACAAGCTGGCGATGACGACCATGATGCGTCAGACGCTCGTGATCGTGCAGTTGATCTGCAGCGACGGCCTGACCGGCATCGGCGAGGCCACCACCATCGGCGGCCTGGCCTACGGCGACCAAAGCCCCGAGAGCATCAAGAGCGCGATCGACAACTACCTCGCGCCGCTGCTCATCGGCACGGACGCGACAAGCGTCAACGTTGCGATGCAGCGCGTATCCGCTTCCGTGCAAGGCAACTCGTTCGCGAAGTCGGCGGTTGAGATCGCACTGCTCGATGCGCAGGGCCAACGCCTCGGCCTTCCGGTCCACGCGCTGCTGGGCGGCGCCATGCGCGACGCGCTGCCGGTGCTCTGGACCCTCGCGAGCGGTGACGCTACGCGCGACGTCGATGAGGCGCTTGCCCTGATCGAGGCGCGCCGCCACAAGGTCTTCAAGCTGAAGATCGGCAGTCATGCGCTGGCCGATGACATCGCTCACGTGCAGGCGATCCGCCGCGGCCTGGGTGACGACGTGATGCTCACTGTCGACGTGAACCAGGCCTGGGACGAGACCACCGCCGTCCAAGGCATCGCCGCGCTCGAAGCGATCGGGGTCAGCCTCATCGAACAACCGGTGGCACGCCGCAATCGTCGCGCACTGAAGCGGCTCGCCGCCCGCTTCGATGTGGCCATCATGGCCGACGAGGCGGTGCACGACGCCACCGATGCCTTCGACCTGGCCGCCGATGCCGCTGCCGACGTCTACGCGCTCAAGATCTCCCAGGCCGGCGGCCTGTGGCCCACGTTGCGGGCTGCTTCCGTCGCCGACGCTGGCGGCGTCGGCGTCTACGGCGGCACGCTGCTGGAAGGCAGCATCGGCAGCATCGCCGCGGCCCATGTCTTTGCCGCCTGCCCAACGCTCGCCTGGGGCACCGAACTGTTCGGCCCGCTGCTGCTCAAGGACGACATCGTCGTCCAGCGTCCCGACTACCGCGACTTCGAACTGCAATTGCCGCACGTGCCTGGCCTCGGCGTGCAGCTCGACCTCGACAAGCTCGCCTTCTATCGCCGTGACCGCGCGTCGCAGGCGGTTGCCGTCACCGCCTGAGGACCACCATGCTGTTCCACGTCGAAATGACCGTTTGCCTTCCGCACGACATGCCGCCGGCGCAGGCCGACCAGCTCAAGGCGCGCGAGAAGGAGATTGCACAGGGCCTGCAGCGCGACGGTGTCTGGCGCCACCTGTGGCGCATTGCCGGACGCTACGCCAACGTCAGCATCTTCGACGTCGCCGACAACGCCGCGTTGCACGACACCCTGATGACGCTGCCCTTGTTCCCCTACATGGACATCGAGGTGCGACCGCTCTGCCGTCACGCCTCGTCCATCCATGACGACGACCGCTGATTTTCATTTTCCTCAACCCAACCCCCACGAACCCACGGAGACAAAGCCATGAACGAAATGAGCAAGACCCAGCTGCTGGAAAAAGTGACCCACTCGAACCGGCCCAACGGCAACCCACGCGTGCAAAAGATTGCGGCGCGCATCATCGGCGATCTCTTTCGCGCGATCGATGACCTGGACGTCCAGCCCGACGAGTTCTGGGCTGGCGTCGACTGGCTTTCGCGCCTGGCATCCAGTGGCCAGGCCGGTCTGATCACCGCCGGCCTGGGCTTCGATCGCCTGCTGGACATCCGCCTCGACGAAGCCGATGAACGCGCGGGCCGCAATGCCGGCACGCCGCGAGCCATCGAAGGCCCGCTCTACATCGCCGGCGCGCCGCTTGCGAAGTACGAAGTGCGCGTCGATGAGGAAGGCGACGCGAAGCGCGGCGAGACGATGGTGATGGAAGGGCGCGTGCTCGACATCCACGGCAAGCCCGTGGCCGGTGCCATCGTCGATGTGTGGCACGCCAACGAGCTGGGTCGTTATTCGCACTTCGACCCGGACCAGGCCGAGTACGCCCTGCGCCGCCGCATCGAGACCGATGCCGAAGGCCGCTATCGCTTCCGCAGCTTCCTGCCGCCGGGCTATGCGATTCCCCCGAACAGCCCGACCTCGGAGTTGTTCGGCGCGCTCGGCCGCCACGGCAACCGTCCGGCGCACATCCACTTCCTCGTGGTCGCACCGGGCCTGCGCACACTGACGACGCAAGTCAATGTGCCGGGCGACAGCTTCATCGACGATGACTTCGCGTTCGCCACGCGCGACGGGTTGATCCTGCAGCTCGAGAAGAACACGTCCGCCAAGGGTTACGAGTCGCTCGGCGTGAAAGAGCCGTTCACCCGCGTGCCATTCGACTTCGTGATGCAGCCGGCGGTTGACGAGAGCGAGGCCTCGCCTCAGGCCCGCGTGGCGCGCGCCGTCGGCTGATCCGACGCTGCCGCTCCTGAGTCGGCAAGAGGCCGGCCAGGAGTCCATTTCCATACCGATCGTCGATGGGTGAAGCAGCGTGCTTCGGCTTTGCGACGACCCCCTTTCAGTGAATCGCCATTCGCCTACCTCCGAGGAGACACGCATGATCCCCATCTATCCCGTCCCGTCGACGCCGAACCTCGCCAAGCTGGATGCCTTGCTCGAGGACGATCCGGTCGAGCACAAGTACCGCCTGGACCGTTCCGTCTTCACCGACGAACAGCTGTTCGACCTGGAGATGAAGCACATCTTCGAAGGCAACTGGGTCTACCTGGCGCACGAGAGCCAGATCGCCAACGTCAACGACTACCTGACCGTGTATGTCGGCCGCCAGCCGGTGGTCATCACGCGCAGCAAGGACGGCAAGCTGAATGCGCTGGCCAACACCTGCACGCACCGCGGCGCCATCCTGTGCCGCCACAAAAAGGGCAACAAGTCGAGCTTCACCTGTCCGTTCCACGGCTGGACTTTCAACAACGCGGGCAAGCTGCTGAAGGTCAAGGACAACAGCACCGAGGCCGGCTACCCGTCGAGTTTCAACTGCGAAGGCAGCCACGACCTGGCCAGGCTCGGCGCGTTCGAGAACTACCGCGGCTTCCTGTTCGGCAGCGTCAACCCCGACGTCGTTCCGCTGAAGGAGCACCTGGGCGAGGCGGCCAAGATCATCGACATGATCGTCGACCAGTCGCCCGACGGTCTCGAAGTGCTGCGCGGTGCATCGACCTACACCTTCGACGGCAACTGGAAGCTCGGCGCGGAGAACGGCGCCGACGGCTACCACGTCTCGTCGGTGCACTGGAACTATGCGGCCACCACCAGCCGGCGCAGCGTCGACGGCAAGGTCGACACCGTCAAGGCCATGAACGCCGGCAAGTGGGCGCAGCAGGGCGGTGGCTCCTACACCTTCAAGCACGGCCATCTGCTGCTGTGGACCAACTGGTCGAACCCGGAAGACCGCCCGCTGTATTCGAAGCGCGACGAGTGGATCGGCAAGTTCGGCGAAGCGCGCACCGACTGGATGCTGGGCAAGTCCCGCAACCTGTGCCTCTACCCCAACGTCTACCTGATGGACCAGTTCAGTTCGCAGATCCGCATCGTGCGGCCGATCTCGGTCAACAAGACGGAAGTGACGATTTACTGCATCGCGCCGAAGGGCGAGGCGCCGGAAGCACGCACGCGTCGCTTGCGTCAGTACGAGGACTTCTTCAACGCGACCGGCATGGCCACGCCCGACGACCTGGAGGAGTTCCGCTCCTGTCAGCACGGCTACGGCGCGCGGGCCGTGAAGTGGAACGACATGAGCCGCGGCGCCACCCACTGGATCAAGGGGCCCGACGCGACGGCCGACCTGATCGACCTGAAGCCGGACATGAGTTGCGTCAAGACCGAGGACGAAGGCCTCTACATCGGCCAGCACGAATACTGGCTCGACACCATGAAGAAGGCTGTCGTCGCCGAGCACGCAGAACACTCGACGGGAGGCCAGTGATGTTGTCCTACCAGGAACTCCAGGCCTTCGTCTACGCGGAAGCTCGCGCGCTCGACGAACACCGCTGGGCCGACTGGCTCGCCTGCTACGCCGACGACGCCGAATTCTTCATGCCTTCGTGGGATGACGACGACAAGCTGACGACGGACCCGCACAACGAAGTCTCGCTGATCTACTACCCCGACAAGCAAGGTCTCGAGGACCGCGTCTTTCGCATCCAGACCGATCGATCGAGCGCCACGATGCCCGACACGCGCACGGGCCATGCGATCAACAACCTCGAGGTGCTGTCGCAGGACGAGAAGCAATGCGTGGTGTCCTTCAACTGGACCACGCACAGTTTCCGCTACGACATCGTCGACGTGTACTTCGGGAGCTCCCAGTACACGCTGGACACGAGTGGCGGCAAGCCGCTGATCAAGCGCAAGTACGTCGTCCTGAAGAACGACTACATCCACCACCTGCTCGACATCTATCACATCTGATCCAAGGGACAAGGAGACAAGCCATGTCATACAACATCGCCCTGCAGTTCGAGGACGGGGTCTCGCGCATCATCCCGTGCGAGCCCAACGAACTGATCGCCGACGCCGCGTACCGCGCGAAGATCAACATTCCGCTCGACTGCCGCGACGGCGCCTGCGGCACCTGCAAGTGCCATTGCGAGAGTGGCAGCTACACGATGGGGGACTACATCGACGATGCGCTCGCCGATGACGAGGCCGCGAGCGGCTACGTGCTGACCTGCCAGATGAAGCCCACCTCCGACTGCGTGGTGCGCGTGCCCGCTTCGTCCGCGGCCTGCAAGACGGAAGTCGGCGCGCATGGCGGCAAGCTGACGAAGATCCAGCGGGATTCGTCCACGACCGTGTCCTTCCTGCTGGAGGCGGAACGGCCTCTTGCCTTCCTGCCCGGCCAGTACGTGAACCTCATGGTGCCCGGCAGCAAGGAGACCCGTTCGTATTCCTTCAGCTCCGCACCGAACAAGTCCGAACTGGCCTTCCTGATTCGCGACGTGCCCGACGGACTGATGAGCACCTACATGCGCCAGAAGGCGCAGCCCGAGGACTTCATGATGTTCACGGGACCGTACGGCAGCTTCTACCTGCGTCCTGCCGTGCGCCCGATCCTGATGCTTGCGGGCGGTACCGGCCTTGCGCCATTCCTGTCGATGTTGCTGTGGCTCAAGGAGAACCCGACCGACCAGCCGATCCGCCTGGCCTACGGCGTGAACACCAACGACGACCTGGTCGAACTCGAGACGCTGGACGAACTGAAGTCGAACTTGCCGAACTTCGAGTTCTTCACTTGCGTGGTGGACCAGGAAAGCGGGCATCCCAGGCAAGGCTACGTGACGAATCACCTCTCGGGCGATGACCTGCATGACGGCAATGTCGACGTGTACGTGTGCGGGCCGCCGCCGATGGTGGAAGGGGTGCGCAAGTGGATGTCCGGTGTCGGCGTGACGCCCAGGAACTTTCATTTCGAGAAGTTCTCTTCGGCCAACGAGGCGGTGGCGGCATGAGCGCAGATCGCTTCGACAACAAGGTCGTCATCGTCACCGGCGCCGCGCAAGGCATCGGCCGGGGCGTCGCGCTGCGGGTGGCGGCGGAAGGCGGCACGGTGCTGGCGGTCGACCGCGCCGACATCGTCAAAGAGGTGGTTGCGGAGATCGAGGAGGGCGGCGGCACCGCTGCAGCCTTCCAGGCCGATCTCGAAACCTTCGCGGGTGCGCAGGCCATGGTGGCGGATTGCCTGGCCCGGTTCAAGCGCGTCGATGTGCTCATCAACAACGTCGGCGGCACGATCTGGGCCAAGCCCTACGAGCACTACGAAGAGGCGCAGATCGAGGCCGAGATCCGGCGCTCGCTGTTCCCGACCTTGTGGTCCTGCCGCGCTGCGCTGCCGTTCATGGTCAAGAAGAAGCGCGGTGTCATCGTCAACGTCTCGTCGGTCGCGACGCGCGGCGTGCATCGTGTTCCCTACTCGGCAGCGAAGGGCGGCGTGAACGCGCTGACCGCGTCGCTGGCGATGGAGCACACGCGCAACGGCATCCGCATCAACGCCACGGCGCCCGGCGGCACCGACGCACCACCGCGTCGCGTGCCGCGCAACCAGTCCCGGGCCAAGCCGACTGCCCGCGACACCGCCTGGTACCAGGGCGTGGTCGACCAGACGGTCGATTCGAGCCTCATGCACCGCTACGGGACGATCGACGAGCAGGTCGCGCCCATCCTGTTCCTGGCATCCGACGACGCTTCCTACATCACGGGAACGGTCGTACCGGTCGGTGGCGGCGATCTCGGTTGACGCTGCCACGGACTTCATTCCAAACACCCACGACACATCGAGACAACACCATGCGCAACATCGATCTCCACAAGCTGGCCGACGAGGCCCGCTTCAATCGCTTCCACGGGTTGGTTCTCTTCTGGTGCGCCCTGATCATCATCTTCGACGGCTACGACCTCGCGGTGGCCGGCATCGCGCTGCCTTCGATCATGAAGGAGATGGGCGTGAGCCCGACGAATGCGGGCTTCATGGTCAGCTCCGCGCTGTTCGGCATGATGTTCGGCGCCATCTTCCTGGGCACCATCGCGGACAAGATCGGTCGGCGACGCGCGATTGTCATCTGCATTGCGCTGTTCAGCATCTTCACCGCGGCCGCGGGCCTCACCCACGAGCCGATCAGCTTCAGCGTGATGCGCTTCCTGGCGGGGCTTGGCATTGGCGGCGTGATGCCGAACGTGGTCGCGCAGATGACCGAGTACTCACCGCGCAAGATCCGCAGCACGATGGTGACGCTGATGTTCAGCGGCTACGCCGTTGGCGGAATGCTGGCCGCGCTGCTCGGCAAGGGACTGATCGAAGCCTATGGCTGGTCGTCGGTGTTTCTTGCAGCGGGCTTGCCGGTATTGCTGATCCCCGCGATCCTGAAATCGATGCCCGAGTCGATGCCCTTTCTCATCAAGGCGAACCGACTCGACGAGTTGCAACGCCTCGCGTCGCGCCTCGATCCCAGCTACCGGCCCGAGTCTGGCGACAGCTTCGCGCTGCCGCGCGAAGACAAGGCCGCGAGCGCGCCGATCGGTCGCCTGTTCCAGGAAGGTCGCGGCTTCAGCACCGTGATGTTCTGGATCGCGTTCTTCATGTGCCTGTTCATGGTGTACGCCCTCAGCTCGTGGCTGACCCGGCTGATGGCCAGCGCTGGTTACAGCCTGGGTTCCGCCTTGACCTTCGTGCTCGTGCTGAACTTCGGCGCCATGATCGGCGCGGTAGGCGGAGGCTGGCTCGCCGACCGCTTCCACATCAAGTACGTGCTGGTGGGCATGTATGCGTTGGCGGCGGTGTCGATCACCTTGCTGGGCTATCGCGCGCCAACGGAAGTGCTGTTCCTGCTGGTCGGACTGGCGGGCGCGTCGACCATCGGGACGCAGATCGTGACCTACGCCTACGTGGGGCAGTTCTATCCGATGGCAGTGCGTGCCACGGGCATCGGCTGGGCCTCGGGCGTGGGGCGAAGCGGCGCGATCCTCGCGCCGATCGTGATCGGCAGCCTTGTCGGCCTGGCACTCCCGCTGCAGCAGAACTTCATGGCGATTGCGATCCCCGCGGTGATTGCGGCCATCGCGGTGGCCTTGATCAACCATGGTCGTTCGACAGGGGCCCAACGTGCAGATGCTTCGGGTGCGATTCGCGAGAGTTCGATGGTTGGCTCGAAGGCCGCGGTGCCCGCGAAGTAGCAGCGGCCATGTGGCACCACCTCGAGCCGCCGCCGCGGCCGCTGCTGGGCTGGCGCCGGGTGGTGGCCGATTTCGGCCCCACCTACGCAGCCAACGGGTTCATCGGATTTGTCTTCGCGGCCACCGCCCCGGTCGCGATCATTCTGTCGGTCGGCACCGGCGGTGGCTTGAGCGAGGCCGAGCTGGCTTCGTGGCTCTTCGGCGTCTTCTTCGTCAATGGCCTCATCAGCGTAGGGATGTGCTGGCTGTACCGCCAGCCGCTGGCCTTCTTCTGGACCATTCCCGGTACCGTGCTGGTCGGGCCTGCGCTGATGCATCTCAGCTTCGCCGAGGTGCTCGGGGCGTACTACGCCACTGGCGCGCTCATCTTGGTGCTGGGCTGCACGGGCTGGGTCCGCCGTGCGATGGCGGCGATTCCGATGCCGATCGTGATGGGCATGGTGGCCGCGGTGTTCCTGAGGTTTGGATTGGACCTCGTGCGATCGTTGCACGATGACGTGGCGATCGCGGGTCCGATGGTCATCGCATGGCTGGCGCTGACGGCGGTCCCTGCGCTCGGGCGCCGACTGCCGCCGTTGATCGGGGCCCTGCTGGTGGGCGCGGCCATGACAGCGTTTCTCACGCGCATGGACGTCGCCGCGCTGGGATCCATTGAACTGATTCGTCCGGTGGTGCGAATGCCCGTGTGGTCGTGGTCTGCAATGGTGGAGCTCGTGGTGCCGCTCGCCATCACGGTGCTGGTCGTCCAGAACGGCCAGGGCATCGCCGTGTCGAAGGCAGCTGGGCATGAGCCACCGGTGAACGCCGTGACGGTGGCCTGCGGCATTGGAGCCATGATGAGCGCGGCGGTCGGTGCCGTCAGCACCTGCCTCACCGGTCCCACGAACGCAATCATCAGTGGTTCGGGAGAGCGTTCCCGCCAATACAGTGCCGGCATCTTTACCGGCATTCTGGCGATGGTCTTCGGCCTGATGTCGCCCGCATTCACGCGGCTGATGCTCCATCTGCCCAAGGCCTTCGTCATGGTGCTGGCCGGCTTGGCGATGCTGCGTGTCTTGCAGTCCGCCTTCATGACGGCGTTCAAGGAGCGGTTCACGCTTGGCGCGCTGGTGGCCTTTTTGGTCACCGCAGCGGATCTCGCCATCTTCAACATCGGAGCCGCGTTCTGGGGATTGGCGATGGGCTTTGGCGTGTCGTGGTGCCTCGAGCGGCGCGACTTTTCACCGCAGTCCGCTTCCTTCGCCCCAGCCGAGCGACTGCGCGCGATGGCCGCCTCCCTGCATCGCCTCGTTGTGGCCTCGGGCGCGCTGATCGACGATGCGACACCTCCGGTCAAGCACCGTTCGGAACAAGCCCGCGACGGCGAATGAGGACCGTCGCTTCGTGAGTGCCCGAACATCGTCGGCCGTTCCGGTGTCGGCAAGAGCCTGTGCACCCGACATCGCAGTCCGCGCTGCGTCAGTTCGCCCGAGCTGATCGCGCCTTCCGCTCGCGGGCCATCCGCACGCACAGGTCGAAGGCGTGTTGCAAGCCCTCGATGGTCGCCACGCCCCGGCCAGCGATGTCGAAGGCGCTGCCGCTCGCCGAGGTCGCCACCGGCACCGGCAGGCCGCCGTGCAGCGTCACGCCCTGCTCGAAGCCCATGAGCTTCATCGCGATCTGGCCCTGATCGTGGTACATCGAGACGACGGCGTCGAAGTCCCCGCGGCGCGCGCCGATGAAGACGGTATCGGGCGAATAGGGACCACGGGCGTCGATCCCTTGCGCCTGCAGCGCGCGCACGGCCGGCGCGATGATCTCAATCTCTTCGCTGCCGATGGAGCCGCCGTCGCCCGCGTGCGGATTGAGGCCCGAGACCGCGATGCGTGGCGCCTGGACGCCGGCACTGATGAGGGCGTCGCGAATGATGTGCACCGCGTCCTTCACGGCGTCGCCAGTGATGAGGGCTGCGACGTCCTTCAGCGGCACATGCGAGGTGACGCGCGAGGTCCAGAGCTTGCCGGTGATGTTGAACTCGCAGACGAAGCCCGGCACGCGGAATCGCTCCTGCATGTAGCGCAGCTCGTCTTCATGCTGCAATCCGCCGAGGCGCAGTGAATGCTTGTTGAGCGGCGCGAAGACGATGCCATCGACCAGACCTCGGCGAACGGCCTCGGTGGCCAGCTGCATCGCCTCGAAGGAGGCGATGCCGGAATGCACGTTCGATTCGCCGAGCACCGGGGGAACACCGCCCATCGTGGCCTGAACCAGCAGGCTCGGCCGGCCGGGCTCGAATCGCAGCCCGTCCAGACTCTGGAGGCGGAGGGGGTCGAGCGTGGCGCCGCCAGCGATGCGCTGGCCGCTTTCGAGCACCAGCGGGTCGGCGACGAGCAACAGATCGGCCGCCTCGAGATTGGGCGCGCGCGAGAGCAGCTTCACCATCATCTCCGGACCGATGCCGCTCGGGTCGCCGGGCAGCACTGCGATTCTGGGTTTCATCGAATTCCTTTCCTTGTCTTTTCGAGTCACTCGGCACGCATGCCGGTGTCCTTGACCAGCTTGCCGTAGCGCTCGAACTCATGGCGGTTCATCTCTGCAAAGGCCTCGATGCTCGTGGCCGAGATCTCTCCGCCGAGCGCCTTGATGCGGTCCTGTACGTCGGCCGACCGCAGGCTTTGCGCAAGTTCGGCGTTGAGTCGCTCCACGGCTGCGCGCGGCGTGCCGGCGGTGACGAAAAGGCCGTACCAGGTGTTGACGTCGGCGCCGGTGACGCCGGCCTCAGCGAGCGTCGGGACCTCGGGCAGTTCCGGTGTGCGCTTGGCCGCCGCGACGGCGAGCGGGCGCAACTTGCCGGCCTTGATCTGCTGCATGGCCGAGGAGGTGCTGTCGAACATCATCTCCACCTGCCCACCGATGATGTCGATGTGCGCCTGCGAACTGCCGCGGTACGGCACATGGATGGCCTTGGTGCCGGTGGCCAGTGCGAAGGCTTCGCCGCCCACGTGCTGCGTGCTGCCGATGCCCGAGGACGCGTACTTGAAGGAGCCCGGTTTGGCACGCATCGCGGCGATGAGTTCGCTGACGTTCTGGTAGGGCGAGGTCGCAGGCACGACAAGAACGTTCGGCATCACGGCCACCAAGCCCACGGGTTGCAGGTCCTTGAGTGGGTCGTACTTGAGCTTGAGCAGGTGAGGCGCGACCGCTTGACCCGTGTTGGTGGCCAGGAGCAGCGTGCTGCCATCGCTTGCGGCGCGTGCGGTGAGTTCGGCCGCGATGGTGTTCGACGCACCGGGCCGGTTCTCGACAACGACGGGTTGCTTGAGCGCGGCGCCGAACTTGTCGGCGAGCAGGCGCGCGAGGATGTCGGTGCCGCCGCCGGGGGAGGCGCCGACCATGATGCGAAGGGGCTTGTCCGGATACGCAGTCTGCGCGGAGGCCGTGGGCGGCGCCGCGATCAACAGCAAGGCGGCGAGGGCGCTGACTGCGCGGCACCGCAAGGATTGGAATGGCATGGGGCGTGTCTCCGTTTTTTCTTCGAGGCTGACGGATGCAGCTTAGGGATGTTTGCCATTCCAATCCAATCGATATTCCTGAAGAATTCATATACATCTGTATATGAGCCAACCCTCCATCGATCTTCCGCCCTGGCGCCTGTTGCTGCGCCTGCGCACGCGTCAATGGGTGCTGCTTGCGCTGCTCGACCAGCACCGGCACCTGGGTCGGGCTTCAGCGGCGATGAGCATCAGCCAGCCCGCGGCGACCAAGCTGCTGCAACAGCTCGAGGAGACTTTCGCCGTGCCTCTGTTTACCCGCGTGGCGCGCGGGATGACGCCAACGCCATACGGTGAGGCGCTGGTGCGCCATGCGCGCTGGGTGCTGACCGACTTCGGCGCAGTGTGCGAAGAGATCGAGGCGCTGCGCTCCGGACTCAGTGGCGCGCTGCGTGTTGGAAGCGTGCCCGGTGCGGTGCCGGAGTTGCTGGCGCCGGCGCTCGTGGCCTACCAGCAGAAGCACGAGCGCGTGGCTGTGAGCGTGGTGGTCGATACCAGCGACGTGATGCTGCGCCAGCTGGCGCGCGGTGAGGTCGACCTGATGCTCGGGCGACTCACCGAGGACCACAGTGCCGAGGCCTTCGACTGCGTGTTGCTGCTTGGCGAGCCCCAGGTGGTGGTGGTGCGCAAAGCGCATCCGCTGCTCAAACGCAAGTCGGTGACGCTGCGAGAGCTGGTCGAATGGCCGTGGCTGCTGCAGCCGCCGGGTTCGCCGCAGCGTGGACGCTTCGAGGCGGCGCTGCACGAGGCCGGCATCCAGCAACGTTTGCGGGTCACGGAGACGGCCTCGCCGATCGCGATGACCGCACTCCTGGAACATTCAGACATGGCCGCCGTGATGCCGGCGTCGCAGGCGGCCCACTATGCCAGGCTGGGCGTGCTGAGCGTCCTGCCGATGAAGTTGCCGATACGCGTGCCTCCCATCTACCTGATCACTCGACGCGCGCACAGCCTGTCCCCCGCGGCGGCGGAGTTTGTGGCGCTGTTGCGGCCCGCTTCATAGACGGGCAGTCGAGAGTGCGTGCCTTTTGCTCATGGAAGATTTCTCAACAGGCAACGTCCCGTCACCGCCGCTTCAGGCCCAGGCCCGCGGGAGGCGGAGAGTCGCCATAGTGCCCAATACCCGTTGCCACAAGCCTGAATGAGTGCCGCAGATTTCCTCCTAGCGCCAGAAGTCCAAAAGCTGTTGAAGGTCGTGTTTGCCGAGCCGATGAACAGGTTCTCGGTGGCAGAACTCGCGAAGCGGACCAAACTCAATCCTGAACTGATAGAACAGACCCAGGAGCATCTCCTTCAAAGCGGTATCTTGTCCCGTCACAAGTCGAAGGCCGACGAGCAAGAAGCAGTCAGCGCGAACACCTCGTTCGTCTTCTACAACGAGCTCAGGACGATCGCGCTCAAGTCGTTCGCCGCCGCGGAGCCCATCCGCGCGATGCTGCGTTCAAAGTTCAAGGATTCAGTTCTGCGTGCATTCGTGCTTGGGGAGGACAAGGACGCCACAGTCGAGCTTCTTGTGGTTCACGGGCAGCGGGTGCCGGATGAATCGGAAATGGCCGCGGCGTGCCGGAAGCTGTCGACATCTATCGGCCGGCACCTTGATGTGCACGTGATTTCCAGCACTCGGTACGCGGCCCTCACGGCGCGTGACAACCTCACCTTGAAGCTGGCGGCTCCCTTTGCAATTGAAGTCGTCGCCGAGGGCGATACCAAGGCCAAGGCGCCCATCGAGCGCGGAGGTCTCCTCCAGAGCGCCAGGAGGAAGCTCGCGGCCCTGGGGAGATAGCGACGCTGGAAGCCACGCCGAAGTGGCGCGGGTCACCGGAGCCACCGCGCTGCTCTCGCGTATCTGCCTACTGCTTCGACGCCGCGGCCCCGTCGATGAACGGCGTCACGGCAGCTGACTTCGTCTCATCGATGACGCCACCAGGGTCTGACGTTGACGGCGTCATGAGCTGCTCTGTAACACGGACGCGGCGAACAACAAGCTCGTCAATCTCCAACCGTCGGATTCGAACTCGGCCAACAAAGAGCCGGCCGATAGACAAGGCACCAATCGCCAAAGCACCGACGGCTACGGCGCCAATCGCGATAGAGCCTAGTGCAGCGGTACCGATGGCGTGCGCGCCCGTCGCAGCTGCTGGCAGGGTCCGAGGACGTGCGAACTTTGAGGACATCAGTTTCATTGCAACTCTTGGAGGTAGCGTGGGCCTTGAGGGCGGCGATCAAGTGTCTGCTCCTGGGCCGCATTCTGCCCGACGGGTCTTCAATGCGGCCTTGAGAACAGGCGGTCCCGGCCAGAGGCGGACAATGGCCTCCTGCGAGCAGCCGGAGACTTCAAATGATGCCCACCATCACCGCCTTTGCACGGTCGCCCGATCGCGGCAGGGGGTTGGCACGGGACATGCGCGTTCGCTGGGCGCTCGAAGAGGTGGGCCAGCCTTACGAGGTTCAGCTCGTTTCGTTCGTTGAGATGAAGGAACCCGCACATCGCACGATTCATCCGTTCGGGCAGATCCCGACCTATGAAGAAGGCGATCTCGCCCTGTTCGAGTCAGGGGCGATTGTGTTCCATGTCGCCGAGAGCCACCCTGGCTTGCTGCCGGACGATGCGAACGCAAGGGCGCGCGCGATCACGTGGATGTTTGCTGCGCTGAATACTGTCGAGCCGCCCATCCTTGATCGCGAAATCGCAACGCTGGTCGAGCGCGACAAGATCTGGTACGCGGAGCGTTTATTGATCCTCGAGGATCGCGTCCATGTGCGGCTGGGCCAACTTTCAAGTCGTCTCGGCGACTCAGACTGGCTCGACGCGGCGTTCAGCGCCGGCGACCTCCTGATGGTGACCGTGCTGCGTAGGTTGAGCGGATCGGGTGTCCTGGAGGAGCATCCGAATCTCTGTGCCTATGTCGCCCGTGGCGAGGCGCGGCCAGCCTACAAACGTGCTTTTGAAGATCAACTGTCGGTTTTCACTGCAAGCCATCCGACCGCCTGACAAGGTCCACTTTGGGCTCCGGCCGCCGAGCGGCCATCCGCTACTGCGATGGCGCAGTCCCGCCGAGGGCAAGGGACGGAGCGATGCAGGGTTAGGCGTCGCAATCAGAACCGAGCCCGTCCGTCAAAGCCTCCAGCAGCGCTTGCTCGAGCCAAGCTTGAAACACGTCGGGTGCCCAACCCGACTCGTGCACGAGCTTGTGATAAACCTCGCGACTGGTAAGCATCCACAGCACAGTCGCTGCCGCCTCTTTCGTCAGGCCTTTGCGCGCGCGCTTCGCCGCGAACAGTGCGTCGATCCGCTCGCGCTGCATCTCCCGCCGCAAGGCTTCGAAGGACTGGTTCGTCTTGCGAAGCTCTGGCGAGAACGCCGCCGATTTCATCAGCAGGCCGAGCTCGGCGCTTTCGCCCTCGTAGATCGCTCGCGCCACATGGGCGCTCATCACGATGCGCTGGACTGGGTCGCTCAGCCCTTCGAGCTTCTGGTGGGCTTCCTTGAACCGCGGGCCAAAGATCGCGTCATGCATCAGAGCGTGCAACAGCCCGGCTTTGGATTTCACCACCGCATACACGGTCGGCTCCGACACGCGCGCTCGCTCGGCGATCTGGGCAATGGTGGTCGCGTCGATCCCCTTGCGAGAGAACAGAAACTTCCCCGCGTCCAGGATCCTGGCTCGGGTGCGCTCCGCCGCTTCCGAGCGGGTTTCTGAGCGGTAGGGCCGCTTGTCCTGAGCTTTCATATTGACTATAGTGTGCTACATCCAATATCGACGTATGGGACTCGCGCATGACGTTCGAAGCCTACATGACCAACATCCGGACCAAGACCGGCAAGGAGCCGAAGGACTTCTTCGAGCAAGCCGTTCAAGCGGGGATCCTGCGCCCGGACACCAAGACGATGGAGTTCGTCGCCTGGCTCAAGAACAGCTCGGGGCTTGGCCACGGGCATGCCATGGCGGTTTGGGAGGCGTTCAAGCGCAATGGATGGGTCCCCTTGTCCGAAGCACCCGCGGCGTCTGCCAAGAGGGGCAGGCCATGAACTGGATGCGACGCATCGGCGTCGGCCTCTCGGGCCTTGCCACGCTGTTCTTTATCTTGGACGCCACGGGCAAGCTGCTCAAGATGGAGCCGGTGTTGCGAAGCACCCAAGAGCTCGGCTGGCCGGTAAGCGCGGTCGTGCCACTTGGTGTGCTGCTGCTGTTGGGCGCCGTGCTGTACGCCGTGCCGCGCACGAGTGTGCTCGGCGCGATCTATCTGACCGGGTTCCTGGGCGGCGCGGTGGCGACCCATTACCGCGTCGGGTCGCCCTTGGCCACGCACGTGCTGTTCGGGGTCTACGTCGGGCTCGTGATGTGGGCGGGCCTGGCGTTGCGCTATCCGACCTTTTTCAAGGCCGCTTTTTCCAGGCCGGGCATGCAGGCTATCTGATCAGGTAGTACGCGGAGAACTCTCCCGTGCCGTGTGTGCACCGCTGGAAGCCCGCTCGGAGAAGCCAACCCTCGAACCGCGGGCTCGCAATGTTTTCGATGTAGAGAACGCGCGCTTCCAAGCCATGCTTGCCGGCAAGGAAGCGCTCGACGAATCGAGTGAGGTAGCCTTGGCCTCGAAGGTCTTCAGATACCAAGAGGGTTGCGAGGCACAACGCAGGTTCGCCAGGCGTCGAGGGCTTGAACCACGAGTAGCCTGTGTAGGCTTGAAGTGCCGGGCTGGCGTACCAGCGCGTGATGACATGCCGCATTCGAGGAATGTCCGCTTCAAACTGAGCAAGCCAAGCGTAGAAGAGGTCCAACTCGGCCTCAACGCTGGTGGTGCAGTTCATGCGTCATCGTATGGGCGCCGACTCGCAAATTGTGCGGTGCAAAGGACAGAAGCGGCAATCGCATCGAAGAAGCGAGAACTTTCTCCTGCATTAAATAGTCTTCGCAGTTTCATTCCCACGTGACCAACTCGCGCGAGAAGCAAGCCCTGATGCGCGACAACTTCAAGGAGTACGGGTTGACAACGACATCATTGCAGCCCGTTGGACGACCCCGATCGCGGCGCCTGAGCGCCGGGGTCGTCGACGAGTTGAGCAGGCGGATGCGCATCGGCCCTCTGCGCGCGGGCGACCAGTTGCCGACCGAGGCCGCGATCAGGGAAGAGTTCGGGGTCAGCCGCACGGTGGTCAGGGAGGCGCTTTCGAAGTTGCAGGCGGCGGGCATAGTCCGGACGCGGCAGGGCGTCGGCACTTTCGTGGTGGGCGCCTCGCGGGCCAAGCCGTTCCAGGTCGACAGCAGTCCGGACGACAGCCTCGCGCAGGCGCTCGCGCTGATCGAATTGCGCATCGGCCTGGAGTCCGAGGCGGCCGCGCTGGCAGCGCAACGCCGCACCCCCGGCGACCTGGACGCCCTGAAGGGCGCTCTTCACGCGTTCAATGCCGCGATGGATCAGGGCATGGACACCGCCGTCCCCGACTTCCAGTTCCACCTCGAGATCGCGCGCGCGTCGCACAGCCCGCATTTCGCCGCGGTGCTGGAGGCGCTGGGGCCCACCTGCGTACCGACTGCTTTCCTGGAAGCTGCCGCGGGTGAAGAACTGAGCGCTGCGTGGGCGAGCCAGGTCCGGCATGAGCATCGAAGCATCTTCGACGCCATCGCGCAGCACGACGTGGAGGCGGCGCGCGCCGCCATGCGAACCCATCTGGTGAACGGACGAGAGAGACGGCGCGCCTGCGAACGGCCGCGGGGGGTCTTGCCGCCCTAGGTGGCCGACGATTGCCGCTCGATCATGCGGAACCCGACATCGACGACGGGTTGCGCGACCGATTCACCCCGGCAGCGGGCAACGATCAATCGCGCGGCAAGCCGGCCGATCTCGGCGCCATCCACGTGCACGGTGGAGATCGAAGGGACCGTGTGCGCGCCGAAATCCGCATTGCCGAAGCCGCAGATCGCCAGATCCTGCGGAACACGCAGGCCGCGTGCGAGCGCTTCCACCATCACGCCTTGCGCCAACTGGTCCGAGCTGCAGCAGACCGCTTCGAGCCGCGGTTCCTTTTCCAGCAGTTCCGCGAGCGCACGGCGGCCCAGTGCCAGGCTGCTCGGTGCCGGAACGACGGCCGTCGGTACCTCGCGGCCGAGCGTGGTCTGGAATCCATCGCGCCGCATGCGGGCACGATGGTCGTCACCGGTCGCGATGCCGATGTGCTTCCAGCCCTTGCTCAGAAAGTAGCCGCCCACCGCGCCGCCAACCTTGACGTGAGAGAAGCCCACCAGCATGTCGACGGGCCGATCGCTGAGGTCCCATGTCTCGACGACCGGAATGCCCGAGCGACGCAGCCGGTCCCTGGCCTTCTGCGACTGCACCAGGCCGGTCATGACGATGCCATCGGGCTGCCGGCCGATCATCGTGTTGAGCACCGATTCTTCCTGACCGGCGTCGTAGGAGGTTTGTCCGAGGATCAGCTGATAGCCCGCCGAAGCCAGCTCGGTCGTCAGTGCCTGCACGGTCGGCAGGAACTGGGCCACCGACAGCGCCGGCACGATGCCGCCCACCATCAGGCTGCGCTTGGACTTGAGGCCGCCGGCGAGCAGGTTCGGGATGTAGCCAGTCGACTCGACCGCCGCCTGCACCTTCTCGATGGTCTTTTTCGAGACCACGCCCGGATTGCTCAGCGCACGCGATGCGGTGATCAGCGACACACCCGCGGCCTTGGCCACGTCATGGAGCGTGGCGGCCTTGAAGGGAGATACGGCATTCATTCGATTCGGGCTGTCCGGCGGGGTCGCCTGGGTGGGAGGTGGCAAGGATGACAACGTTAGCAGAAGCCGACTGTCGGTGCCAGATTGCGCGCAAGGACAACGACGGGGAGGGGAGTTCGAGTGGGAAACGGGCCGTTGACTCGAGCGCAGCGGCGCGGGAAAACCCTGACAAGAAGTCGATTGACCGTCCTAAATGACAACGATATCATTTCTTCCGCTTCGACACTTCTTGCAGCGGCAGCACGACAGGGACTTGAAGGCGGCTCACCATGGCGCCGGGCCTCCGAAAACAAAGCCGCGAATGACAACGTTACCAACCATACTGGAGTCACCATGCAGATCGCACATTTCCCGCGTCGCCGAATCCTTCAATGGGCCGGACTCAGTGCCGTGGCCATGGCCGTGGCCGGCGTGTCGATGCCAAGCCGCGCGGCCGATGCGCCCGCCGATGCATTTGCCGGCAAGACGATCAAGATCATCGTTCCGTTCACCGCGGGCGGCTCCTCGGACATCATTGCCCGCGCCATCTCGACGCCGCTCGCCGAGGCGCTCAAGGCCACGGTCGTCGTCGACAACAAGGTGGGCGCAAACGGCAACATCGGCGCGGACTTCGTCGCGAAGTCGGCGCCCAACGGTCTCACGCTGCTGATGTGCGACGTGCGCGCGCTGGCCATCAGCCCGTCGCTGTACACGCAGCTGCCGTTCGATCCTTCGAAGAACCTGCAGCCGGTGGCGATGCTGGCCTACTCGCCGCACCTGCTGGTCGTCCATCCTTCCGTTGCGGCGAACACGCTGCCTGAACTGGTCGAACTTTCGAAGAAGAAGCCCCTTTCCTTTGCGGTCACGGCCTTGGCCAGCGCTCCGCATCTCGCCGGCATCCAGCTGCAGGAGAAGACCGGCGCCAAGTGGGAGTACATCCCCTACAAGGGCGGCTCGCAGGCGATCAACGACACCATCGCCGGGCAGGCCGAAGTCCTCATGAACGGCATGCTGGCGACGCTGCCCTTCGTGCAATCCAAGCGGCTCAAGATCATCGCGGTCTCGTCGCCCAAGCCGATGGCGCAACTCCCGGGCGTCCCGACCATCGGCGACACCGTCAAGGGCTTCGAGTCGGGCACCTGGCAAGGGGTGATGGCGCCTGCGGGCTTGCCGGCGCCACAGCTCGAACGGCTCTCGGCCGAACTGCTTCGCATCATCCATCTGCCGGCCGTGCGCGAGCAGTTGATCGCGCAGGGCGCCGACATCTCCACGATGCCGCCGGCCGAAATGTCCAGCTTCTTCGAGAAAGAGCGCAAGGGCTGGGCGGCCGTCGTCGCCAAGGCCGGACTGAAGCTCGACTGACATCCAGAGTCACATCCACATCCCCACAGAGAGACAACGCATGAAGAAATACCTGACCCTGATCGCACTGGGCCTCGCCGCCTTTGCTTGCAACGCACAGAACTGGCCCGAGAAGACCGTGACCCTCGTCGTGCCGTTCCCGCCGGGCGGCTCGACCGACCAGGTGGCGCGCGCCATCGCGCCGCGGCTCACCGACAAGTTCAAGCAATCCTTCCTCGTCGACAACAAGGCCGGGGCCACCGGCACCATCGGTGCGACCTTCGTCAAGCGCGCGGCGCCCGATGGCGCGACCTTTCTCGTCACCTCGCTCGGTCCGCTCGTCATCGTTCCGCATCTGGTCAAGGGCCTCCAGTACGACGCGCTGAAGGACTTCGACCTGATCACCGTGGCGGTGGCTTCGCCCAATGTGCTGGTGGTGCCCGCGAACTCGCCGCACAAGAGCGTGGCGGACGTCATCGCGTACCAGAAGGCCAATCCCGGCAAGATGACTTTCGCCTCGGCCGGCAACGGCTCCAGCGACCACCTGACGGCCGAACTGTTCTGGCAGCAGACCGGCACCATGGGCATCCACGTTCCCTACAAGGGCGGATCGCCGGCGCATACCGACCTGATGGGCGGCCAGGTGAACGCGTCCTTCCAGAACATCAACTCGGTGGTGCAGTACATCAAGGGCGGCAAGATGCGCGCGTTGGCCGTCACCAGCCCGAAGCGCTCGCCCGTCCTGCCGGACGTGCCGACGCTGGCGGAAGCCGGCGTCAAGAACGTCGAGGTGGCTTCGTGGCAGGCCATCGTGGCGCCCAAGGGCCTGTCTCCCGCCGTGCGGGACAAGGCGCACGCCGCCTTCGTCGAGGCCCTCAACGATCCGAAGGTCAAGGACCAGTTCACCTCGATCGGTTTCGAGATGGTCGCCAATTCCCCGGCGCAGTTCGCCGAGTTCCAGCAGAAGGAGTACGCACGCTGGAAGAACGTGATCGAGACCGGAAAGATCACGATCGACTGACCGGGCGCCACACGAATCTCCTGAAAGCCAACTGACCATGACCACCACCCCTCCGTCCCCGGCCGGCGACAGCATCGCCTGGATCCGCGTCTCTTCGTGCTACCTGCCGCTGGCCAACCCGATCAGCGACGCGAAGGTGCTGACCGGCCGTCAGAAGCCGATGACCGAGATCGCGATGCTGTTCGCCGAAATCGAGACCAGGGACGGCCACCGGGGTCTGGGTTTCAGCTATTCCAAGCGAGCCGGCGGTCCTGGCCAGTTCGCCCACGCCAAGGAGATTGCTCCGGCGCTGATCGGCGAAGACCCGAGCGACATCTCGAAGCTGTGGACCAAGCTGTGCTGGGCCGGCGCGTCCGTCGGGCGCAGCGGCATGGCGGTCCAGGCGATCGGCGCGTTCGACGTCGCGCTCTATGACCTGAAGGCCCGGCGCGCCGGCCTCTCGCTGTCCAAGCTGCTGGGCTCCCAGCGGGATTCGGTCCAGTGCTACAACACCTCGGGCGGCTTCCTGCACACGCCGCTCGACCAACTGCTGGTCAACGCCGCGGCATCGCGCGAGCGCGGCATCGGCGGCATCAAGCTCAAGGTCGGCCAGCCCGACCGCGCGCTCGACATCCGGCGCGTCGAAGCGGTTCGCAAGCACCTGGGCGACGACATGCCCCTCATGGTCGACGCCAACCAGCAGTGGGATCGTCCGACCGCGCAGCGCATGTGCCGCATCTTCGAGCAATTCAACCTGATCTGGATCGAAGAGCCGCTGGACGCCTACGACTTCGAAGGCCACGCGGCGCTCGCGTCGCAGTTCGACACGCCGATCGCCACCGGCGAGATGCTGACCAGCGCGGCCGAACACGGCGAGCTGATCCGCCACCGCGCCGCCGACTACCTGATGCCCGACGCGCCCCGCGTCGGGGGCATCACGCCGTTCCTGAAGATCGCCGCCCAGGCCGAGCAGGCGGGCCTGAGCCTCGGCCCGCACTTCGCCATGGAACTGCACGTGCACCTCGGCGCCGTCTACCAGACCGAACCGTGGGTGGAGCATTTCGACTGGCTCGAGCCGCTGTTCAACGAGCGCCTCGAAATCAGGAACGGCCGGATGCTGGTGCCGACGCGGCCCGGCCTCGGCCTCAGCCTCAGCGAGCAAGCCAGAGGCTGGACGCGCGAAGAAGTCGAAGTGGGCCAGCGCGCCTGAGCCGGCATGTCTGAAGTGCCCGTGATGACTGAAACCCGCTCTCTCTCGCCGCTGTGCATCAGCATGGACGACCGCGACAACGTCGCGATCGTCGCCAATGACGGCGGGCTGCCGGCCGGCACCGTGTTCCCCTCGGGCCTGACGCTGGTGGACAAGGTTCCCCAGGCGCACAAGGTCGCGCTGGTGGACATCCCCGAAGGCGGCGAGGTCCGTCGCTACAACGTCGTGATCGGCTATGCGCTCAAGGCGATCGCCGCCGGCAGCTGGGTGCACGAGCGGCTGCTCAAGATGCCCGCGGCGCGCGAACTCACCGGCCTGCCGATCGCCACGGTCAAGCCCGAGCCGCAGCCCCCCCTGGAGGGCTACACCTTCGAGGGCTACCGCAACCCGGACGGCTCGGTCGGCTCGCGCAACATCCTGGCGATCACGCAGACCGTGCAGTGCGTGGCCGGGGTGACGGAGTTTGCCGTCCAGCGCATCAAGTCCGAGCTGCTGCCGAAGTACCCCCACGTCGACGATGTCGTGGCGCTCGAACACGGCTACGGCTGCGGCGTGGCCATCGATGCGCCGGACGCCATCATCCCGATCCGCACGCTGCGCAACATCAGCCTGAACCCCAACTTTGGCGGCGAGGTGATGGTGGTGAGCCTGGGCTGCGAGAAGCTCCAGCCCGAGCGCCTGATGCCGCCCGGCACCATCCCGCTGATCGACGAGCGCAACGTGGCCGACGTCGGCGACAACGCGGAGAGCCAGCTCGACGTCGTGTGCCTGCAGGACGACGCGCACGTCGGCTTCATGTCGATGGTCGATTCGATCATGCGGCAGGCCGAAGAGCATCTGGAGCGCCTGAACGCCCGCCGTCGCGAGACCGTGCCCGCGAGCGAACTCGTGGTCGGCGTGCAGTGCGGCGGCAGCGACGCCTTCTCGGGCGTCACGGCCAATCCGGCGGTGGGCTTCTGCACCGACCTGCTGGTGCGTGCCGGTGCGACCGTGATGTTCTCGGAAGTCACCGAAGTGCGCGACGGCATCGACCAGTTGACCTCGCGCGCCACCACGCCCGAGGTGGCCGAGGCGATGATCCGCGAGATGGCCTGGTATGACGCCTACCTGGACAAGGGGCGGGTCGACCGCAGCGCCAACACCACGCCCGGCAACAAGAAGGGCGGGCTGTCCAACATCGTCGAGAAGGCGATGGGCTCGATCGTGAAGTCGGGCAAGTCACCGATCTCGGGCGTGATCGCGCCCGGCGAGAAGGTCCGGCAGAAGGGCCTGATCTACGCGGCGACGCCGGCCAGCGATTTCATCTGCGGCACGCTGCAGCTGGCTGCGGGCATCAACCTGCACGTGTTCACCACCGGCCGGGGCACGCCCTACGGGCTGGCCGAGGTGCCGGTGATCAAGGTCGCCACGCGCAGCGACCTGGCCCGCCGCTGGCACGACCTGATGGACATCAACGCCGGGACGATCGCCACGGGCGAGAAGACCATTGCCGATGTTGGCTGGGAGATGTTCCATCTGATGCTCGACGTCGCGAGCGGGCGGAAGAAGACCTGGGCCGAGCACTGGAAGCTGCACAACGCGCTGGTGCTGTTCAACCCCGCCCCCGTGACCTGAGCCCGAAGGGCTCGCACGCCATTCCATCCACCCCGTGTCCCCGACCAGAGAGAACCCCCTGTGAATCCGCAAGAACTCAAGACCATCATGGGCTCCGGCCTGCTTTCGTTTCCGCTGACCGACTTCGACAGCAACGGCGACTTCCACAAGAAGGGCTACGAGAAGCGCCTGGAATGGCTGGCGCCGTACGGCGCCTCGGCGCTGTTCGCCGCCGGCGGCACGGGCGAGTTCTTCTCGCTGACGGGTGACGAGTATCCCGGCATCATCCAAACCGCCGTCGACACCTGCCGCGGCGTGGTGCCGATCATCGCTGGAGCAGGTGGCCCGACACGATTCGCGATCCAGTGCGCACAGGCCGCCGAGAAGGCCGGCGCGCACGGCATCCTGCTGTTGCCCCACTACCTGACCGAGGCGGGCCAGGAAGGTCTGGCCGCGCACGTCGACGCGGTGTGCAAGAGCGTCGACTTCGGCGTCGTCGTCTACAACCGCGGTGGCGCCACGCGCTTCAAGCCGGACACGCTGGCTGCCCTGGCCGATCGCAACTCGAACCTCGTCGGCTTCAAGGACGGGGTGGGCGACATCGAGGCCATGGTCGCGGTCTACCAGAGGATGGGCGATCGCTTCGCCTACCTCGGCGGCCTGCCGACCGCCGAGGTCTATGCCGCCGCCTACAAGGCCATGGGCACGCCGGTGTATTCGTCGGCCGTCTTCAACTTCATCCCGAAGACCGCGATGGATTTCTATCGCGCGGTCGCCGCCGACGACCTGAAGACGCAGCACCGGCTGCTGAAGGACTTCTTCATGCCGTACCTGGAGATCCGCAACCGCATGCAGGGCTACGCCGTGAGCATCGTCAAGGCCGGCGCAAAGATTGTCGGTCACGATGCAGGCCCGGTTCGCGCTCCACTGACCGACCTGAAGCCGGACGAGATGGAGGCGCTGAAGCTGCTGATCGACCAGTTGGGCCCCCAGGGCCTCTGAAAGCGGTCGCAGGCAGCAACACGGACTGTTTGCCCGTGTTGCAACCAACGACATGCTGGCTGTCTAATGCCGGACGATTCAGAAGAGCGGGTCTCGAAGTCCCAGGTTGATTCGAGCGCCCCGCCGTCCTCATTCATCCGGAAGCGCTTCTCATGATCCACACTCGCAAGCATGGCGTACATCTCATCCTCGCGGGCGCGACGCTCGCTGCCACGCTCACCGCGCAGGATGCGCTGGCCCAGGCACGCTTGGAACAGGTGACAGACGACAGCTGGCGCTTTTCCGCGGGGCTCGGAGTCTTCAGTCGCCCCAAGTATCCCGGCAGCGGCGATACCCAGGTCGTGGCGGTGCCCCTTGTCACCGCCAACTTCGGCCGCTATTTCATAGGGGGCACTCCGGGGGCCGGTTTCCCGTTTGGAGTGGGCTTCAATCTCATTCAGGACGACAACTGGCGCTTCGGCGTGGCTTTGGGTGGAGAACTCACCAAGCCGCGGAAGGCGACGGATGCGCCGATCCTCAATGGCTGGGGCGACATTTCTGAGACGGCGCTGGGCAGCGTGTTCGCTGCCTACTCCCTCGAT
The DNA here is from genome assembly GCF_030317005.1 of Variovorax sp. J22R115. Lineage (NCBI taxonomy): Bacteria > Pseudomonadati > Pseudomonadota > Betaproteobacteria > Burkholderiales > Comamonadaceae > Variovorax > Variovorax sp. J22R115. The sequence continues at coordinate 485,383 of NZ_JASZYM010000001.1, forward strand.
TGGCTGACCGTTCGCGGTTTTCTCGTTTCCGACATCGGGGGCAACGATCAAGGTACGCGTTTCGCACTCGACCTCGAAGGAAAATACCAGCTCAGTGAAAGGCTCACCTTGTCTGCTGGACCCGGCCTCACTTGGGCGAACGGCAAGTACACCCAGACCTTCTTTGGAATCAGCGCGAGACAGAGCCTCATTGCCGGAATTCCCCCGTACTCGGCGGGAAGCGGCCTCAACACCGTCCGCTTCTCCGTCGGCGCCCAGTACCAGCTGAGTCCACAGTGGAGTCTTGGCGCAAGCGTCACGGCCGCTTGGTTGCAAGGCGACGCCGAGAACAGTCCGATCACGGAGGACAAGTCGCAGAATACTTACGGCATCTTCGCCTCGTACCGATTTTGACGATGCGAGCGCGGGCGATCTCGAGCGCTGGAGTACTTCGGTGAACGGCTTGACTCGGCGACGCTTAGCGGAGCCACGGAGTGACCTCTGGATTGCCTGCGCCACCAGCCAGCCGTCGATCTCATGGCGGCCGTCCGCATCGTGACCGGGGTCGGCGGCAGGACATCCTGCGCATGATCGTGGGCGGCGAATCGCTGACCACCACCGCCGAGCGACTGGCGATCAACGTCAAGACCGTGAGCACCTGCCGGCGGCGCATCCTCGAGAGGATGGGGCTGGCCTCGAACGCCCCGCGGGTCCAGTACGCCATCCACCATCGGCTGGTGGACTGAGCGTTTCCCCCGTCATCGATATCTGACAGGCGACGCCCGGGTCGCTGACTTGTGGCGCTGCGGGCGGCCCCCTAGCATCACCTCGGCCTGGCTTGGTGAGGGCAAAACGGCCTTCCCGGGATCAGAAAAACAATCGAGGAGACCCAAATGAGTTCATGGAAGCAGATCGCGGCCTGCACGGCCGGCGCGATCGTGATCGCCGCGTGCGGCGGCGGCGGCAACGGCACCCCGTTCATTCCGCCATCCAACCCGCCATCGTCCAATCCACCGCCTTCTGACCCGCCACCGGCGTCGTCGAAGATTTCACTCAAGGTGCTATCCAGCAAGCCGGAGTACGTGTCGGGCGGGGACGCGCGCATTGCCGTACTGGCGCCTCAGGATGACCATGCCCAGATCGAGTTGTGGCTCAACGACACCAAGATCGAGCCCGCGCTTGCCTCGAGCGCCGACCGGCTGGAAGGCCTGGTAGCCGGCCTCGCGGTCGGCCCCAACAAGCTGGAAGTGCGTCATAAGGTGCGCGGCAAGCTCGACACGCTGACGCTGACCAACCATCCGATCACGGGCCCGATGTTTGCAGGCGCCAAGCAGGAGCCCTTCGTCTGCTCGGTGGTCAGCGAGCTCGGGAAGGAGCCGCTCGTCGACACCGCCGACACCAAGTATTTCGCGGTCAAGGACGGCGCCGGCGGCACCGTCGGCTACAGCCGCGATTGCTCGATCGACTCCTATGTGAAGTACTACTACCTGCCAGTCGGCGGCACCAGCCACAAGAACTACCTGCCGATGCCGGCCGACGGCTCGCGTCCTTCCAACATCGCCAAGACCACGCTCATGGACGGACGTGAAGTCGACTTCATCGTGCGCTGGGAACGCGGCACGATCAACCGCTTCATCTACCAGTACGTGATGCTTGCGCCCTTCGGCGAAGACCCGACCAAGCCAGACCTGAGCCTGTGGAACAAGCGGCTGGTCTACGTCTTCCAGGGAGGCGTCGGCTTCGGCCACTACCAGGGCGGCCCGGACACGCGCGTCGGCGCGATCGAGCAGATCGGCAAAGGCTATGCCGCGATCCACTCCACCGGCACACGCACCGGCGAGCACTACGACATGATCCTCGGCGGTGAGACCGCGCTGATGACCAAGGAAGGCTTCATCAAGCGCTACGGCGTACCCACGTACACCGTAGGACTCGGCGGCTCGGGCGGCGGCATTCAACAGTACCTGTACCCGCAGAACCACCCCGGCCTGCTCGACGCGGCGATCCCGCAGCAGGCCTATCCCGACATGGTGGGACAGATTCCGCACGTGGGCGATTGCGAGCTGCTCGAGTACTACATGGATGTGACCGACCGCGCCAATGGCAAGTGGACCAGCTCCATCAAGAACCGCAGCTGGCTGGTGGGCATGAACGGCGAAGAGACGGTCGCCAATCCGTTCCTCGGGCTCCAACCCTACCTGCCGAACGTGAAGATGGCCACCGGTTCCACCGAATGCCGCAAGGCCTGGATGGGGCTGACGGCCGGCGCCATGAACCCGACCTTCGATGCCGACGGCATCATGGCCAGGGGTGCGGCACGGATGAACATGGCGGCCTTCGGCCCCATCGCGTTCAGCCACTACGACGACGTGCGCAACACCTACGGGATCGCTGCCGATGGCTACGCGCGCTCCAACTGGGACAACGTGGGCGTGCAATACGGCCTGCAGTCGATGAAGGAAGGAAAGATCTCCAGCGCCGAGTTCCTCGACCTGAACTTCAAGGTCGGCGGCTGGAAGCGGGCGAGCGAAATGGTGCCCGAAGGCTTCCCCTTCAACGGGACCGGCGCAGCCGAACAGCAGAAGGCTGCCACGATCGCGGGGTACTTCGATCCATGGGGTGCGCGGAACATGAATCAATGGAACCCGGCCGCGCCCAATGTTCCCGCTCCACGCACGCACGGCGACATGGAAGGCATCAAGGCGACCTTGCGCTCGGGCCTGATCTTCACCGGGCAGTCGGACATCCCGACCATCGACTGGCGCCCGTACCTGGAGCACAAGCTCGACATGCACAACGTGCACCAGTCCTTTGCTATCCGGAAGCGCATCCGCAACAAGATGGGCAACTCCGACCACCAGGTCGTCTGGTTCACCGAGACGCGCGGAGCCGCAACGCCCTTCGACCAGTCGCCGATGGCGTTCGAAGTGATCGACGAGTGGATCGCCAAGATCCGCGCCAATCCAAGCCGCAGTGTGGCCGACAACCGGCCCGAGCGCGCAAGGGACAGTTGCTTCGATAACGCCGGAACGCTGATGGCCAGGGGCGCGGAGGTTTGGGACGGCGTGCTCGATGCCAAGCCCAAAGGCGCCTGCACCCAGGCCTTCCCGATGTACAGCACCTCGCGCATCGTCGCCGGGGGGCCCATCGAAGGCGGCATCTTCAAGTGCGCGCTGAAGCCGCTGGACACGGCACTGGCCGATGGCACCTACGGCTCTTGGGTGCCGTCCCCGGCGGACATCCAGAAGCTCCAGGCCATCTTCCCCGAAGGTGTCTGCGACTACAGCAAGCCCGGTCAAGGCACCCCTTGATCCTTTGCCGGATTCCTGCGCGAGCCACCGCATGCGGTGGCTTTTTTCTTCGCGCAGGGCCCGTGCGTCATCGCTCAAGGAAGCGCCAACGCAGCCCGGCGCTCGACGCCAACTTCGATCAAGACGCCATCTGCAGCTGATCGAGACCGAGCCATAGATAGCTGGCCGACCGTCCGGCCTTGCGGTCGCCGTCGTCGCTGACCATGAGGATGCCTGCCGCCCCGTCGATGGTCGCCGGGCTCACTCCTTCTGTACGCGCCAGGTCCCGCAGACCCGGAACCGCGACGCGGCGCACGGAGTTGCTTCGCCGGCCATTCCAAAGCCAGAGCGAGAACTCGGCGGGCCCGCTCGAAACGGGCCCGCCGACGACCAGGTACTGTCCGAGCGCGGGAAGGAAAGACAATGCGCGAATTCCGTGGCCGTCCAGATCCAGTTCATCGAGATCGGGCGACAGCTGGGGCTCCTCGTCCGCCTCGAAGACGGCCGTCGGATTGACGAGGCTGGCAATGATCGCGCGGCCTTCGCGCAGCGGGCTGCGAAAGCCGATCAGCAGATGATGCTCGAACGGGTCGATTTCCAGTGCTTCGATGTTGAGTCCGCCAGCGGCCTTGACCTGCCGGACTTTCGCCGCCGAAGCCAGCAGGGGATGCTGCGTCGTCATGGCCTTCTTCAATCCCTCGACGACCTTGGGGTCGACGACCCGATTCCCGTCGACCCGGAAGCGTACGAGTCGCTCGCGCGACTTCTTTGCGCGACCTTCGTCGTCTCGGGAATGGGAGGTGATGGCGTAGACGAAGCCCGATCGGTCCAGGGCAAGCCCTTCGAGATCGTCCAGCTTCCAGAAGTCGCTGAAGGTCTGGAGCAGGGTGGCGGTGAGTGCGACGCTGTCGACACGGCCTGCGTCGATCGTGACCAGGCTGAAGGGGTGGTCCTTCTCGTCCTCGATGACAAGAAGGCGCCCGTCCGGCAATTGCCGGATCGCCGACGGCTCATAGACCCCCGTCAGGGGCCGGAAAGCAGGGGGTTCCTGGTGTGTCACCGGCGCATTGTCTACCCATGAGTCGCATGATCCCAGAGGCAGTTGCAAGCCTGGACGCCCTCCCGGCGAGGGTTGACGGGCGGCGTGAACCGGCGCACAAACTCGCGCATGGATGCAAGGAGCTTCGAGGCGTCGGGCAGGAGGCGCACGCTGATCGCAGCGTGCCTGCTGGTGTGCGTTCCCGCCGCGCTGGCCATCGGAATCGGGTGGTCGGTCAGTGACATCGAACTTCGCAAGACGCTGTACGCGGCGGCGATCACGCTCGTGTTTGCCGGACTTTTCGGTGGTTTGCTCAAGGTGCAGCTCGATGAGGTTGCAGCATTCAAGCGAAAGCGCGAGGACGCCGCCTCGTTCGTCACGAACGTTCTGGCGGACCTCAAGGGGGTGTTCGACCAGGTCGCGCGGGCAAGAATCCTGATTCCAGCCCATCAGTCGGTCGCGACCTACGGCGACGAGATGCGCGCCTTGATCACCGCGCGCGTGCAGCTTCGCAACGTGGTACGGGCACTGGAGCGCAGAGCCGACGGTGTGGACGAAGAGACACGCTCGGAAGTGACGCGGCTGGTGCGCCGCATGGACGACTTTCTCGAAGGCCTGACTTGCGAGTTCCGCGACAATTACAAGCGCCTGTCGGATCAGCAGCGCGGCTACGAGAAACGCGCCGAGGCGCTGTTGAAGCAGTTCGCCGAAGACCCGAGCCGGCAGACGCCGCCGGAGCTTCCGGTCTTTGTCTGGAATTCGCTTTCCGAGTTGCCGCGACTTGCCGATTTCATCGGTCCGGCCAATGACTACCGCATCCAGTTCGAAGCGCCACTGGACGATGCGAGCGCGTGGCTGCGAAATGAACTGGCGCGCATTCTCGGCAGCACGCCATTGGGCAGCCTGAGAGGGCAACGCCACACGCAAACACCGACCGAAGCATCGCGCGCATAGCCGCGTCCGGCGCCCGCATGTCCCGCGCCACCATCACGACCGTCAGACTCTGAGCGAGCCTCTGAACCCCCGCGCGGCATAGTAGGACTGGGCCCCGTTGTGGTACACGAAGACCTGGCCGTAGCGCCTGTCGCAAAACAGCGCCCCGCCGAGCTTTCTGACCTCGGGGGGCGTTGCCACCCAGCTGGACGTCTTCATGTCGAACTCCCCGTACTGCTGAAGCTTGCGGTATTGCGCCTCTGTCAGCAGCGAGACGCCCATCGCCGTGGCCATGTCGATGGCGTTGCTCTCCGGCTTGTTCTCCTTTCGGGAATTCAAGGCTTGTGCGTCGTAGCACAGGCTCCTGCGTCCCTGCGGACTTTCAGCGGCGCAATCGCAGAACAGGTAGGCGCCTTCATCGTCCGCTGCGCCGATGACATCGGGTTCGCCTCCCGTTCTCTCCATCTCACGAAGCGACGTCAGCTTGTCGGGTCTGTCTTGCAAGCGACCCAAGACATCGGCCCAGCCGGCTTCTGCGTGTCGGTGCATGTTCTGCTCGAACCGCGACTTCAACGCATGGATGAGGATTTCGAGTGGATCTGCCATCATGTTCGCGTGCTTGCGGGCCCTTCGGGTCGAGGCCCTCGTTCAGGACCTCCTGTTCGGGAACGCAGCTTACAGCGTTCAGGTCCCGACCTGGCGCCACGCAACAGGTGCGATGCGCCGGAAGGGAAGACCCGATTCGGAACTCCCCCGCATTCACTCAGGCTGCAACTCGGCGTGGTCGATCAGGTTTCGCAGAAGTCCGGCAATGTCTTCGAGTGGAAGGCGATAGTGCGCATCGTCGGCGCGCGGGGTGCGCAACGCACCGGGCGGCGCGTCCGAGAAGACGGCTTCCTTGGCTTCCTGCAGCACCCCGATTCCCCCCGCAGCATTGATGGCGCGCAATCCGTCCGTTCCGTCGTCGCCTCCTCCGCCCAGAACAACGCCGATCACGCGTGGCCCGTAGACGCGGGCAGCAGACTCGAACAGGCAATCCGCGGCCGGGTGCGGGCGGCGCAACCTTGCGCCTTCAGCGACGCCGAGCACCCCGGGCGAGGTGACGATGAGGTGTCGATCGGGCGGGGCCAGATAGACGTGTCCCGCGACGAGGAGGTCCCCCTCGGCGCCGTAAGTCACCGGCATCTCGGTGCAGTTCCCCAGCGTCGTGGCGGGCGATTCGGAAACGCCGGGTGAGGCATGCACAACAGCGAGGATGGGAGCTTGGAATGGCGAAGGCAACTCGTCGATGAGGTTGCAGAGCGTTTTCAGGCCGACGAGCGAGCCACCGATGACGACGAGATCTCGCATACCTCAAGGTCCTTCGCTTTCCCAAGCCGCGGCAAATGGGTAGCGGGCTGACCAGTGCGCCAGCAGGCGAGGCTCGGTGTCCACGCGCCTCACCACTTCCGCCATGCGTGGGGCTTCGCGATAGAAGCGCAGGCGCCGCGGCTCCCAACGGGAGACCACCGTGACGTAGAGATCCAGCACCGTGAGGCTCTCTCCAAGCAAATAGCGACCGCCACGCGGCACTTGCGCATCCATGAAGCGCCAACGCTGCGCGATTTTCTCGGCGGTCTGGTCCAGCATGATGGCTTTCGCCTGCGCGGTCCCGGCGCGTCCGCACGCGTCGTCTTGCATCCAGTACAGCGAGTGGATGGTCGACGAAACAAAGCTCATCCATCGCAGATAGGGCGCGCGCGCCGGGTCGTCGAACCGGGGTGCCAGCCCCGCGTCAGGGTAGCGATCCGCGAGCCAGATCAGCATCGCAGCGCTCTCCGCCATGATCTCGCCGGAAGGATGGACCAGCATGGGCACTTGCCGCATGGGTCGGGCCGAAGCCAGCCTGGTGCGTTCGATGTCGCCTTGCCACGGCGCGAAATCCATGACCTTGACCGGCGCCCCGATCAATATCAGCGCCGCGTGGACGGGCGTGGCACCTGAGCCTGGCGCGCCGTAGAGGACGAAAGGTAGCGGGGCCATGATCGAACGCAAGGGCCTCCTTGTCTCCGGGCCAGCCTACGCTTCCAAGCGACGGATGGTTGTAGGTGCTCGCCGTAAAGAGATTCGCCGATCGCGTGCACCCGCGCGCGCAGCTTCAGAACGTCAGCTTGACCGAGGGGGCGCTGCGCTGGGCCTTGCCGTGGAACACGGCCTCGATGTTGTTGCCGTCGGGATCGAGCACAAAGGCGGCGTAGTAACCCGGGTGGTAGGGCCGTTCGCCGGGGGGGCCATTGTCGGTACCGCCATTCGCGAGCGCGGCCTTGTGGAACGCGTCGACCATCGCTGGGTCCTGGGCCTGGAACGCCAGATGGTGGCGCCCGGTGAGTTGCCCCTGGGCGGCCTCGCTGTCCGCCGTCGAAACAAACAGTTCATCCGCCCAGAAGTAGCCCTCGCCGGTGCCACCCACCGGGACCTTCAGCACCTCGAACACGGCCTCGTAGAACGCCTGGCTGGCGGCGAGATCGCGCACCACGAGTTGGATGTGATCGATCAAGCGCCCGCGATGCAACTCTTGCGTTTCCATGCATGAACTCCTTCGATAGGGCGACGCCGCCGATGTCGTCAGTCGTCGTGTCGTCGCATACGCTTTTGCGATCAGCTTGCGCGCGGCCACGCCGGCGCGTGTGAGCTGGCCAAGACACGCGATGTAGGACCATGGGCCGGCTCGGCGCAACCGAGGGCGAGCACGGCGGATCGCGTCATCGGGCCGCGCGCAAGGCGTTGTACGGGTTGAGCGCCTGGCCCTTCCACCACTGTTTTTCCGGCCCGAGCAGGAACACCGCGAAGTGCAGGTGCGGCGCGTTTGGTGCAGCGTTCCCGGTCGTGCCGACGTAGCCGATCAGGTCGCCGCGCCGAAGCTGCATGCCCTCGTGCAGGCCTTCGGCATAGCGGTCGAGGTGCGCGTAGTAGTAGGCGAGCTGGCTCGCGGGGTCGAACTGATAGACGGTGAGCCCGCCCGGCTTGCTGTCGAACAGCTTGACGAGCTTGCCGTCGTCCACGGCGCGCACCGGCGTGCCGCGCGGGGCCATGATGTCGAGCGCCTCGTGGCGGTGATCGGGGCGGCCGTCGTCGAAGGTGTCGCGCACGGTCTCGGGCCGGATGCCGTCGACCGGGAACCGCAACGCACGCGCGGCGAGCAGCGCCGCCCCGGCGTGCTCGATGTCGACCTGCGCCGTCGCCCAGCGTGGCGCGACCAGGCATGCGGCAGCCATTCCCAGGTGTCGTCGCGACAGGCGCACGGCCCTCCCTTAGGCCTTCACCTCGACGGCGAAGCCCGCCTTCGCCAGCTGGGAGACGCGCGCCGCGTCCCAGTTGGTCAGGTGGATGCAGCCATTGGTCTCGTCATGCCCCACGCGATCGGGCGCCGGCGTGCCGTGGATGCCCCAGTGCGGCTTTGACAGCCCCATCCACACATTGCCGATCGGGTTGTTCGGCCCCGCCGGGACGTCGACCTTGGTGGCGCCGGCGGGCACTTTCTTGAGGATCGCCGGGTTGTAGGTGAAGGTCGGGTCCTTGACCTCGTTGATGATCTTCATCGTGCCGAGCGGCAGCGGGTCGAGCGGCCCGCCGATGCTGATCGGGAAGCCCGCGAGTGGCTTGCCTGAGCCATCGAGAACGAACAGCATGTGTTCGCTCTTGTCGATCTCGATCGACTTCGCGGCCTTGACGACGCCGGCATCCGCCGCGCCCGTGACGTTGACGACCACGATCTCGTCGCCGGCCTGGTATTTCGCGCCGCGATTCAGGTCGGCCAGGGCCTTGGGCGACATGTGGTGCCTCTCCGAGATCGCTTCGCGCAGGTTCTCGTAGCTCATCGACTTGAGCTTGGCGCGATCGGTCATTTCTTTCGGCGTCGGCGCGTAAGGCCCGGCCACGTCCTTCTCGGTGATGGCGTAGGCGGCGAACAGCGGGGCCGTGTCGGCCTGGAGCGCGGCCCACGTCGCGGCATCGACCTTGCCGCTCGCGTCAAGGCCGTTCGATTTCTGGTAGGCCGTCACCACGCGGCGCATGTTGGCGCCGAAGCCCCCGTCGATCTCGCCGGGAGAGAACCAGGCGCGGTCGAGCAGGATCTGCGCGCGCATGACCGCGGCACCGCGGGAGCCTTGCGCGAGCACCGGCGTTTCGCTGGCCGCATTGAGCCTGTCGAGCGCGGCGGGCCCGGACACACCGGCGGGCGCTTTCCGGTCGCTTGGCGTTGCGGCATGCGAGAGCCATGGCGAGGCGCCCGAAGCGCCGACAACGAAGCAGGCCGCGGTGCGGAGGAAGGATCGGCGCGGAAAATTCATCATGGCGGTGGCAGGTAGTGCAGTGAAGTCCGTCGGACCATAGGGTGGGTGACCGGGCGAGGCCTGTAGTCGCAAGCAGACAAAAGACCTCGGCGGCTGGCGCACGCATCCAAGACCGAGGCGTTGCGCTGCGCTGCCTGACAGCGTCATGCGCGTCAATCCCTACACGCGGCCAGTCCCGCCGCTGACGGCTCGCAGCCGTCATCGCGACGAAGGTGGCTCATGTCCCGGGGAAACAAGCCGGGTTCTCAAACCGGCCTTCCTGGAAGGCCCTTGAAAGGATTTTCACCATGGCACTCGACAAAGACATGCTCGACCTGGGCGATCGCAACGCCGAACCCCTGACCAAGGACGAGGTGGTCGACATCCTCAACGACCTGCTCGAGAACACGCGCGACGGCGGCTACGGCTTTCTGGCCTGCGCCGAAGAGGTCGAATCGCCGGCCGCCAAGCAGTTGTTCGCGAGCCGAGCAGAGGGATGTCGCCAGGCGGAGAGCGAATTGCTGCAACTGATCACGTCCTATGGGGGCAAGCCGGCCGATGGCGGCACCGCCGCCGGCGCGGTCCATCGTGGTTGGGTCCATGTGAAGGGGTCGCTCGGCGCGAACAGCGAGCTCTCGATCCTCGAATCCTGCGAGCGCGGAGAGGACACGGCCGTGGCGCGCTATCGCAAGGCGCTCAAGCAGAACCTGCCTGCGGACGTACGCAGCGTGGTGGAGCGGCAGGCTGCGGGCGCCCAGCGCAACCACGACCAGATCCGCGACCTGCGCAACGCCGCTCGCGCGAAGGATTGAGGCGCGGCGGTGAGCGACGCCGGGGATCGCGCGTTGGTGTTGCAGCGCCGCTCCTAGCGATGGGTCCTTCTGCATTCACCTGCCACGCGCGCCCGGACCGTTTCGTCATTGTCGTTGCGCATGTCATAGACGGCCTGGGCGATCTCTTCCATCGCCTTGCTAGTCCCGGCACCGGTTGCCCCGGCCGCAGCAGCGGCCGCCACCCGGGCTTGAGGAATTCCTTGCTTGCGCGCCCTGTTCATCTCGACGCTGACGTTGGCGAGTTCGTCACAAACCTTGGGCTGCTCCGCGGTCAGTGGGGGCGCAGCACCCGCGAAGGACAGACCCGCAGCCGCAAGAAGCGATCCAATGGCGCGGGGCGGGGAGGGCAACGTGAGGACCGGTCGCATGGAGAGATCTGGAAACGGAGATCTGGAAAAGCGGTGGGGCCATGGTGCACCCATCGGCTCGGCCGGACCACCTCATAAGACACATCGCTCGCCCGCCCGGCGCCTTGGCGTGACGTTGCAAGTTGCCCCCGGGTCGGCGTTTCCCTTTGAGCGGCTTGACCGCTTTGCCTTGCCTAGCCGAGGCGCTTCTTTCTCAGGCGCTCCAGGCGACTGATGAGGTGCTCCGGCAAGCGTCGCGCCTGCGCGATGTCGACCGCGTCCCGACCTTTGGAGTCGGCAATGGAGGCGTTGGCCCCGGCCTCGATCAGGAGTTCCAGCGTCTTCAGCCGCTTCAGCCGGGCCGCATAGAACAGAGGGGTTTCGCCGTGCGCTCGCAGGTCGAGCTCGGGTGTCGCCCCGAGCAGGATTCGGCACATCGCGTCGTCGTCACGCCAAACCGCTGCCCATAGGGAGTAGCTTGCATTCGCCCCACGCTTCACGAGGAAGGTGACCAGAGGCACGTTCTCGCCGCGCGCAACGGCATACCAGAGGGGCGTCGCCCGAAAGTCACCTTCGTCCTCGTCCATGGGCACCTCGCCCTCGAGGTTGGCGCCAGCGTCGAGCAGCGCGGACACTGTCTGGAGCCCGTGAGCCTCCCCGAGTGGGGCGCTGCCGGGCTTCACGGAACACGCCAGATGCAGCGCCGTACGGCCTCGGGCGTCGGTCGCATCGACCAGCCGGGGCATCCTGGACAAGGACTCCGCGACCGAAGCCGCATCCCAGCGCTTCGCCGCAGCGAAGAGTGACGTCTTGGACGGCTGACGCATGCAGGTCTCCTCTTTGTGGTCGCGGCCGGGATCTCGGCTCGTGGCCGAGGTCGAGTGCGAACGCGAACGCGAACGCTCGGCTCCCAGTATGAAGGACAGGACTGGGGCACGACCCCGACGTGAGCGCCGTGTCGTTCCCCTGCGCATCGAACATGCGCATCGCTGCCGCGGTTGCAAACCCAAGGGGAAGTAACAATCGAGAACGCTTCGCCCCGCCTGAAGCGTGCCAACCTAGCGGCCCGTGAAACGCGTCGCCCAATGCGAAGGTAGCCCGATGACCGGCCGGTGTCTGACACGACGCAGCGTATTGGCACTGCCTGCCTTGTTCGCGCCCGGAGGGGTATCGGCGCAGCGGACGAAAGCGGCCGCTTCGCGGCGGATCGGCGTCCTGTGGCTGGGCGCGGCGTCCACCACGTTCGGGCCGACCTCCAGGGAAGTGCTCTTGCGCGACACCTTGCGCCAGCTCGGCTGGGTCGAGGGCCGGAATCTGGCCGTCGAGACTCGCTACGTGGGCGACGGCGTCGACCCGGTGCGCAGCGTGCAGGACCTGCTCGCGACGCGGGTCGATGCCCTCGTGGCCATGGGGTCGCCGATCGCCCTGGCCGCCAGGCACGTGACCGGCGCGCTCCCCGTTGTGTTTGTCGTGTTCGGTGACCCGGTGGAATTCGGACTGATCGACAGTCTGGCCCGTCCGGGAGGCAATCTGACCGGCATCTACATGCCCACGGCCGAGCACGCCGGTAAGCGATTGGCATTGTTGCGCGACGCGGTTCCGGCCACCACGCGCATCGCGGTGTTCAACTTTGCGGACTCTCGAGCGCGGGTCGAAGCGAGAAACACGCAGGCCGCGGCCCAGAAACTGGGCGTGCAGCTGGTCGAGATGAACTTGAACGGATTGGCAGATCTTGACGACGCGTTCCTCGAATGCAAGAGAGCCGGCGCGACGGCACTGACGGTCCTCACGGAGCCGCGCACCAGCGTTCATCTGGGACGGGTGGCCGAGATGTCTCTGGCGCACAGGCTGCCTTCTGTCGCGGGCTATGCCGGTTTCGCCTGGCTCGGAGGTTTCATGGCCTATGGCGCGGACGGCGGCGAAGGCATTCGCCGGGCCGCCTCCTTCGTCGCCAGGATCCTCGACGGCGCGCGGCCCGCGGATCTGCCGGTGGAACAGAGCACCCGGTACGTTCTGGCCCTGAACATCAAGACAGCCAGGACGCTCGGGGTGCGTTTCCCGCGAGCCCTGGTGCGCTATGCGAATGTCGTCATTTCATAGGCCAGGTGTCCTTCGCCGCCTCACGACCCGTTGCCTCTCGCGCTCCGATCGGCATCCGCAATCCGCTTGCGCTGGACCACGTGGTTGCGCATCGCGTCTTCGGGATGGGCGAAGGTCACCAGGCCGTTCTTCACCGTGCCGACCACCAGCATGTTCTGCGAGAGTGCTTCCCTGTCGTTGCGGAAAGGCTTTTCGTAGGTGGTCACGACGCCGTAGTACGCGCGCTTGGGTTGCTCCAGCGCCTGCTTGATGTGGGGTCCGCTGAGCTTGTCGCTCGGCAGGCTCAGCACGGCGTGCGCGAGCAGATAGGTCGCGTCGTAGGCCTGGGCTGCCGCCATGGGGACGGGAATCCTGGCGGCATTGAACTTCCGCGCGTAGCTGGCCAGGAAGGTTGCGCGCCGCTCGTTGGTCGGTTCGGCCACGAAGCTCAACGCCATCAACGATCCTTCGGCGGCTTCCTTCGCGCCATCGATGAACAGGGGAAACGAGAGGGCCCAGGCGCCGACCTGCGGCACCTTCCACCCGAGCGCATGACGGCCCTTGGCCACGACGGCGTTCTGGGGTGCGATGGTGTAGATGAACAGCACGTCCGCGCCGGCGTTGCGAGCTTCCTTCAACTGCTCCGTCACGTCCTTGACGCCAAGGTCGAAGCGGCCCACGTAGACGGGCTTCAGGTTCCTCCGCTCGAGCGCCTTCTGCACATCCTTCAGGCCGGCTTCGCCGTAACCCGTGTTGTCTGCGAAGACCGCCACCTTCGTCAACTTGCGGGCCACGATCTCGTCCACCATGAACGGTGCCTGGATCGCGTCGGCCGGCGCATTGCGGAAGATGAAGCTGTCCGCCGGCGCAAACTTGGTCGTGACCGGCGTCCCGGTCGTGCACGGCACGAGCAGCGGCAGTTGGTTGGCCTGGAAGACCTCGATCGACTTCATCGCGACGCCCGTGTTGCAGAACCCGATCGTCGCGATGACCTTTTCCTTGACGAGCTCCAGTGACAGCTTGAGGCCGAGCTCGGGATTGGCTTGGTCGTCCTTGATCACGAGCTCGAGCGGACGGCCCAGGTAGCCGCCGAACGAATTGATCTCGTCGATGGCGAGCTTGACCCCATTGAGCATCGGGAGCCCGAAGTCGGAGGACGGGCCGGTCAGCGGGCCGATGAGCCCGATCTTGATCGTGCCGGCCGCAGCGGCGGTGGGCGTGACGGGGCCCTGGACGGAGGGATTGGAGGGCGCCGCTTGCGCCAGGGCGCTGCCGGTTGCGAGCGCCCAAGCGGCGGCGAGGAGGAATCTGGTTTTTGTCATTGCGGGCGGGACCTGTCTTTGTTGGAGGGGGCAATGGAAGGCGCCGCGCATCGTCATCGTCCGCTTTAGTAGACGGACCCGTACATATCCCTAGCGGAGCGAGGGAGGCCCGCGTTTCCGTGCGAAATTTCGCACTTCAGGCCCCTATCGCGACGCGCCGCCACCGCCTTCGCGCGCCGGACCGCGTGCTGAAAAAAACGACAAACCAAAGTACTCATGTGCACTATGATGGGACGCTCCTGCAGACGGAGCGAACGCATGAGAGCAGTGGCATCCATCCTGGTCGGGCTCGCGCTTTTTGTCGGCTGTCTTGCCGCGTGGTGGTTCTACTGGCCGATCTGGAAAGTGGAGGCGCAAGTACGGGGGAAACTGCCGACAACTTCCGCGACCTTTTCCAATGTGAAGTACAACCGGGCGACCGGGGCCGGGTGCGGGTTTGTCAACGCGGGCACCGGCCGCGGCGTGCCCCACGGCACGACGCATTTCATCCTGCTGCCCGACGGCAGCCTGAAATTCGACCCCTCCGATCGCGTGACGGGCACGACGCTCCAGCAACTGGAAGCGATCCGCAAACATTCCGACTATCTGGCACTGGTCTACGCACGCTGCGCCTGACTGCGCTGCACGGATGAGGAAGCGGACTACCTGAACGAGAGGACACGGCCGACTGGAGCCGATGCATGGCCGGCCAACATGGCACGACTCTCAGGAAAGGCGCGCGATGATGGACAGAGACAGCGCGGTCGTGGCGGCGCGGAACCCGAAGGCAGCCGATGCGCGAAGTGACAGCCCCGTGGGCACCGCTTGGCCGGCACAACTGTGGATCGTGCGGCACGGCCAGAGCGCAGGCAACGTGGCGCGCGACGCCGCGGAGTCCGGAGGCCTGGCCGTCATCGAGCTGGCCTGGCGCGACATCGATGTGCCGTTGTCGGAACTCGGCGTCGAGCAATCCATCGCCGTGGGGGACTGGTTCGCCAGCCTCGCACCGAATGATCAACCCGAGGTGATTCTTTGCTCGCCGTACGAACGCGCGCGCCAGACCGCGCAGCTGGTCGCCGAACGCGCGCGCTGGGCCAGTTCGTCCGCGACGCTGCGCCTGGACGAGCGGCTGCGCGAGAAGGAATTCGGCATCCTCGACCGTCTCACCAAATTCGGCATCCAGCAGAAGCATCCGGATCTGCACGAGCAACGCACGCACGTGGGCAAGTTCTACTTCAGGCCACCGGGCGGCGAGAGTTGGTGTGACGTGATCCTGCGCCTGCGCAGCCTCATCGAGATGATCACGCGGGAGTATTCGCAGCGACGCGTGCTCGTGGTGGCGCACCAGGTGATCGTGAACTGCATGCGCTATCTGCTGGAGCACCTCGACGAGAAGCAGATCCTCGAGATCGACCGGCAGGGCGACGTCCCCAACTGCGCGATCACCTCTTACCGGGCTGTGCGCGGCAAGGAGGACGACGACGTGCTGCAACTGGACCTCGTCAATTTCCTCGCGCCGCTGCGCGAAGCGGCCACGCCGGTGACCACCGCACCGGACGTGCCGGCGGCGGCCAAGCCTTGACGTCAATGGAAAGAGCAGCTTCTCGTCCAGGGCGCCTGACACCCGCCGTGCTGGCCCGCTGGCCGTTGCCGAAACCGCCCGAAGACGCGGACAAGGAGGTTCGCGGCCATGTGCTGGTGGTCGCGGGCAGCGACGAGATGCCGGGTGCGGCACTGCTGGCCGCGGTGGCCGCGCTGCGGGCGGGCGCCGGAAAACTCACGATCGCGGCACCGGCAGCCATCGCGCCGGGGCTGGCGTTCGCGATTCCCGAGTCGCGCGTGATCGGCCTTCCGCAGGCCCGCAGTGGTGGCCTGCTCGTGCGCGGGACCGAGTCGCTTGCGGCGACCGCGCACCTCGTCAGCGCCCTGGTCGTCGGACCCGGCATGCAACAGGAACGCGCTGTCGTCGGCTTCGTCCGTGCGCTGATGCCGCTGTTCGGCCACGCGACGGTGGTGCTGGACGCGTTGGCCATGTCGCTGGTGCGCACCGGTGCGGTGGACCAGCCGGCGGTGCTGACGCCGCATGCCGGAGAAATGGCCTACCTGAGCGGAAGCACCAAGGAGGCGGTCTGCGAGGATCCGGTCGGCGCGGCGCGCGAGGCCGCCACCCGCTGGAACGCGTGCGTGGCGCTGAAGGGGGGCCGCACCATCATTGCTTCGCCGGACGGCGGCCTCTGGCAGTTCGATGGTGGATCGGCCGGACTGGCAACGTCTGGCTCCGGCGACACGCTGGCAGGGTTGATGGGGGGTTTGGCCGCGCGCGGACTGCCGCCCCTGGCGGCGTGCGCCTGGGGTGTCGTGGCCCACGCCAGTGCCGGAGCGGCACTGTCGCGCTCGCACGGTCCTCTGGGGTACCTGGCGCGCGAGTTGGCCGGCGAGTTGCCCGCTCGCTTGCACGCGCTCGGCAAGCGCCGGGGCGCGAACTGAAAACTCCGCCTCGGACCTGAGCGCTCGACCATCGATCGCTCGCGATCAACGCGCCATCCATCGAATGCTTGCGCCCGATCAAGCTCGCTCAGCCCTCCCCAAGCTATAAAGTGCGTGGGAACGACCCCCTGACGCGAGCCTGTGGGAGACGCTTTGAGAGACGACGCCGCTGCCGCCGCGAATGCAGCCCCGCTGGGGCGGTATCAGACCCTCCAGGCCGGGCTGGACCTGCTCGACCAGGGGCTTTCGATCTTCGATGCCGACCTGCGGCTCGTCGCATGGAATCGCGCCTACGAGCGGCTGCTCGATTTTCCGGAGGGCATGGCGCACGTCGGCACCCCGTTCGAGACGTTCATACGCTACAACGCACGGCGCGGCGAATACGGGGCGGGCGAGCCGGAGGCGCTGGTGGCCGAGCGGGTGGCTGCGGCGCGCACTTTCGAGCCGCACGACATCGAGCGGACCCGTCCCGACGGGCGCGTGCTGCACATCCGCGGGGAGCCGCTGCCGGGCCACGGGTTCGTCACGCTCTATTCCGACGTCACCGCGCAGCGTCGCGCCGAGCGCACGATCCGCGAACAGAACGCCGATCTCGAGCATCGTGTCGCGGCACGGACCGCCGAACTGGTGAGCAGCGAGCAGCGCGTGCGACTGGTGATGGACTCGATTCCGGCGTTGGTGGCTTACTTCGACCGGCGGCGCGTCTATCGCTATCTCAACCGTGGCTACCACGATTGGTTTCGCACCGACACTTCGCGTCCGGAAGGCGTCAGTGCGCGCGCCTTTCTGGGCGACGAGGTCTATGCGCTGGTCAAGCCGAATGTGAGGCGGGCCGTGGCCGGCGAATCGGTGGACTTCGAATACGAACTGGTCATCCACACCGGCGAGCGGCGCTGGGTGCGCACCTCGCTCGTCCCCGAGCGTGCGGGCGACGGGACGGTGGCCGGCTGCTTCGAACTGACCTTCGACATCACCGGGCAGAGGCGATCCCAGGAGCTGATCGCGCGCGCCCAGAAGCTCGAGGCGTTGGGCCACTTGACCGGCGGCCTGGCGCACGATTTCAACAACATCCTGACGGTCGTGATCGGGAATCTCGCCGCCTTGAAGGCGGCGCAGCCCGACGATCCGATCGTGCCCGAATACATCCAGCCGGCGCTCGATGCAGCGCGCCGCGGCGCGGGCCTGGTGGAAGGATTGATGCGCTTCGCGCGCCGCCAGCCGCTCAAAGCCGGCGCGGTCGACGTGGGGACCGTGTTGCGCGCGGCCGAGAGCCTGCTCAGGCACTCCTTGCCGGAGCGCATCGAGCTTGCGGTCGGCATCGCCGGCGCCGGTGCGCCGGGGCCCAAGGCCTGGATCGATGGCGGCCAGCTCGAGCAGGCGCTCATCAACATGATCCTCAATGCGCGTGATGCCATAGCGTCGCACGGGCGCATCACCCTTCGCGCGTGCCCCGCGGTGCTCGACCCCCATACGGCCACGATGCTGCAGACCTCGCCCGGCGACTGCGTGCGCATCGACGTCCAGGATGACGGCGCTGGCATGGACGAGCACACGTTGGCGCACATGTTCGAGCCCTTCTTCACCACCAAGCAACCGGGCAGCGGCACGGGGCTCGGCATGGCGATGGTCTACGGCTTCATCAAGCAGTCGGGCGGCGCCATCGACGTGCGGAGCGCGCCGGATCGTGGCACGACCATCTCGCTGTGGCTGCCGGCGGCCGCGGGCCACGCCGGCGAGAGTCGGCCCTTGCCCGCCGCTGGGCCGGGGTTGCCAGGCCAGCGCGGACTGGCGCTGCTGGTGGACGACGACGCTCAGGTGCGCCGGGTCGTTCGTCGTGACCTGCTCGACCTGGGCTATGCCGTGCTCGAGGCCAGCGACGGCGCGGGGGCGCTGGCCTTGCTGCGGCAGACACCCGACATCGCGCTGCTGGTGTCGGATGTGTCCATGCCGGGCGGCGTCGATGGCTGCGAGGTCGCGCGAACGGCACGCGAGCTGCATCTGGCGCGCGCCGTGGTCCTGATGAGCGGCAACGTGGCCGCAGACCGCATGGTGCCGGGCGTCCCATGGCTGACCAAGCCCTTCACGGCGGCCCGGTTGGCGTCGGCAATCGAGGAGGCGCGCTCATGAGCACGCATCCGGCGCGTGCGTCGTTGGACGAGAGCGCGCCGCCCTCTCTGATCTTCCTGGTCGAAGACGATCCGGCCGTCACGAAGATCGTCTTGAACGCACTCACCGAATTCGGATTCACCGCCCAGGGCTTTCCGACCGGCGCCGCCGTGTTGCGTCGCATGCAGACCGAGAAGCCCGACTTGTGCATCGTCGATCTCGGGCTTCCGGACATGGACGGCATCGACCTGGTGCGCCGCATCACGGCGCACTGCAGCGCCGGGGTGTTGATCCTCACCGGTCGCGGCCACACGGCCGATCGCGTGAAGGGCCTCGAACTCGGCGGCGACGACTACGTGACCAAGCCCTTCGAGTCGCGGGAGTTGGTGGCGCGGGTGCGCAGCATCCTGCGCAGGCGCATGGCCCCGTCAGGGGCGACCAGCGGGCGGCAGCGTCGCTTTGCCTCGTTCCTGGGCTGGCGCATCGATTGCGAGGCCCACATCCTGCGCGCGCCCGATGGCGAGGAACACCTGCTCGGCACCGCCGAGACGCAGGTGCTGCGCTGCTTTATCGAGCGACCGCATCAGATCCTCACGCGCGAGCAATTGATCGGAGCGAGGGACCTGCTGCCGACCGACCGCAGCATCGACGTGCGCATCTCGCGCCTGCGTCGCAAGATCGAGGTCGACCCTCACGACCCGGTCATCATCAAGACCGTCTATGGCGCGGGCTACATGTTCGCCGCCGCCGTCACCTGGGACTGAAACGCAGGCGGGGATTCGCTCTGCGCGACGAAGGACGTGCAATGTGACGAATGTTTGCATGCCCCCCTGCGGCCGGATGCGGCGATCGAGAATCGTGTCGCCCCATCCCCAAGGCATGTCCCTGCAGCCGACGACACGTGCCGACGCAGCTGTCCGCTGTTGGTGTGCTACCGCACAGACTCGAACACACGATGCGCGCAGGGTAGGGCTGTCGGCATGCACGCAAAGGAGATATCAGTGAGCGAAGAATCGATCATTTACCCGGTGCCGGACGCTGTCATGAAGGGCGCGCACATATCGGGCATGCCGGCCTACCAGAAGCTGGTGGCAGAGGCCCACACAGACCACAGCGCCTACTGGGCGCGTCTGGCTCGCGAGTTCGTGAGCTGGAAGAAGCCTTTCACGAAGTCGCTCGACGAAAGCGGCGCGCCTTTCTTCAAGTGGTTCGAGGACGGCACGTTGAATGCCTCCTACAACTGCCTGGACCGCCATGTCGAGAGTGGCCGCGGCGACAAGGTGGCCATCCTCTTCGAGGCCGACGACGGCCAGGTCAGCCGCGTCACCTACAGCGACCTGCTGGCGCGCACCTGTCGCCTGGCCAATGCGCTGAAGGCGCGGGGCGTCAAGAAGGGTGACCGCGTCGTCATCTACATGTCGATGAGCGTCGAGGGCGTGGTCGCGATGCAGGCTTGCGCACGAATCGGCGCGACGCATTCGGTGGTGTTCGGCGGCTTCTCGGCGCAAAGCCTTCGCGATCGCATCGCGGGAGCGGGTGCGGTGATGGTGATCACGGCCGACGAGCAGCTGCGCGGCGGCAAGCAGCTGCCGCTCAAGGCCATCGTCGAGGAGGCGATCGCGCTCGGCGGTTGCGAGTCGGTGAAGGATGTCATGGTCTATCGGCGTACGGGCGGCAAGATCGCGTGGGAGCCCTCCCGCGACCGCTGGATGCATGACGAAACGCAAGGGCAGGCCGACACCTGCGAACCCGAATGGGTCGGTGCCGAGCACCCGCTGTTCCTCCTCTACACCTCGGGCTCCACTGGCAAGCCCAAGGGCGTGCAGCACTCGACGGGCGGCTACCTGGTGCATGCAGCAGTGAGCACGACCTGGACCTTCGACCTGAAGGACGAGGATGTGTTCTGGTGCACCGCCGACATTGGCTGGGTCACCGGTCACACCTACATCACCTACGGTCCACTCGCCGTCGGCGCGACGCAGGTGGTGTTCGAAGGCGTGCCCACGTACCCGGATGCGGGCCGCTTCTGGAAGATGATCCAGGATCACAAGGTCAGCGTGTTCTACACCGCGCCCACCGCGATCCGCTCGCTGATCAAGGCCGCCGAGGCCCATGACGCGGTGCATCCCAAGAGCTACGACCTGGGCAGCCTGCGCATCCTGGGGTCGGTGGGCGAGCCGATCAATCCTGCGGCCTGGGAGTGGTATCACCAGCACGTGGGCGGCGGCCGTTGCCCCATCGTCGACACCTTTTGGCAGACCGAGACCGGCGGCCACATGATCACGCCCTTGCCCGGCGCGACGCCGCTGGTGCCCGGCTCCTGCACGCTGCCTTTCCCCGGGATCGCGGCCGCGGTCGTCGACGAGACCGGCAACGATGTGCCCAACGGTCAAGGCGGGCTGCTGGTGGTGAAGAAACCCTGGCCCGGCATGATCCGCAACATCTGGGGCGATCCCGAGCGCTTCAAGGTCAGCTACTTTCCGCCGGAGCTCAAGGGCTACTACCTGGCGGGCGACGGATCGATCCGCGACGCCGAGACCGGTTATTTCACGATCACCGGCCGCATCGACGACGTGCTCAACGTGTCAGGCCACCGCATGGGGACGATGGAAATCGAATCGGCACTGGTGTCCTGCACGACGCTGGTGGCCGAGGCCGCCGTGGTGGGTCGTCCGGACGAGACGACGGGCGAGACGATCTGCGCCTTCGTCGTGCTGAAAGGCGTGCGTCCCACGGGCGACGAGGCCAGGAGGATCGCGACGGAGTTGCGCAACTGGGTGGCCAAGGAAATCGGCCCCATCGCCAAGCCGAAGGACATCCGCTTCGGCGACAACCTGCCCAAGACGCGCAGCGGCAAGATCATGCGACGCCTGCTTCGCTCGATCGCGAAGGACGAGGCGATCACGCAGGACATCTCGACGCTGGAGAACCCGGCCGTCCTCGAGCAGCTCATGGAAAGGAACTGACAGTGGAAAACGATCTGACATCGAGGATCCTGCGCGACCCGAACTATCAGGCGCTGAAGTCGAAGCGCTCGCGCTTCGGCTGGTGGCTGACCGCGGCGATGATGGTCGTGTACTACGGCTTCATCCTGCTGGTGGCCTTCGACAAGCCCTTCCTCGCGACCCGGCTGGGCAGCGGCGTCACGACGATCGGCATGCCGCTCGGGCTCGGGGTCATTGTTTTCACCATCGTCATCACGGGCATTTACGTCCACCGCGCCAATGGCGAGTACGACAGGCTGACCGACGAGATCGCCAAGGCGGTCCTGAAATGAGCCGCTCCCTCGTTGCGAAGGCGCTGGGGCTGATGGTCCTGCTGGCGGCAGCGCAAGCCGCGCAGGCCGCGGGCGCCGATCTCGGCCAGCTCGACAAGCAGGCCACCAATTGGACGGCGATCGGCATGTTTGCCGCCTTTGTCGTCGGCACGCTCTTCATCACCAAATGGGCCGCGGCCAAGACCAAGAGCGCGGCCGACTTCTACACGGCCGGCGGCGGCATCACCGGCTTCCAGAACGGCATGGCGATCGCGGGCGACTACATGTCGGCCGCCTCGTTCCTCGGCATCTCGGCGGCGGTGATGGTCGGCGGCTTCGATGGCCTGATCTATTCGATCGGCTTCCTGGTCGGCTGGCCGGTGGTGACCTTCCTGCTGGCGGAGCGGCTGCGCAACCTGGGCAAGTTCACCTTTGCCGATGTCGCGGCCTTCCGCTTCGAGCAGACGCCGGTGCGCGTGTTCGCGGCGTCGGGCACGCTGGTGGTCGTGGCCTTCTACCTGATCGCGCAGATGGTGGGCGCGGGGCAGCTCATCAAGCTGCTGTTCGGGCTGGAGTACTGGATCGCGGTCGTCATCGTCGGCGCGCTGATGATGGTGTACGTGCTGTTCGGTGGCATGACGGCGACCACCTGGGTGCAGATCATCAAGGCCTGCCTGCTGCTCGCGGGCGCGACCTTCATGGCCTTCATGGTGCTGTGGAACTTCGGCTTCAGCCCCGAAGCGATGTTCGCGAAGGCGGTCGAAGTGAAGACGGCCATCGCGACCGCCGCGGGCAAGCCGCCCGAGGCCGCTGCCGCGGAAGGCTTCTCGATCATGGGGCCGGGCGGCTTCATCAAGGATCCGATCTCGGCGATCAGCTTCGGCATGGCGCTGATGTTCGGCACGGCCGGGCTGCCGCACATCCTGATGCGCTTCTTCACGGTGCCCAACGCCAAGGAGGCGCGCAAGTCCGTGCTGTGGGCGACCACCTGGATCGGCTACTTCTACGTGCTGACCTTCATCATCGGTTTCGGCGCGATCACCTTCGTGCTGACCGATCCGCAGTTCCTTGACCCCAAGGGGGGCCTGCTCGGCGGCGGCAACATGGCAGCGGTCCACCTGGCCAAGGCGGTGGGCGGCAACGTGTTCCTCGGCTTCATCTCGGCAGTGGCCTTCGCGACCATCCTGGCCGTGGTGGCGGGCCTCACCCTGTCCGGTGCATCGGCGGTGTCGCACGACCTGTATGCCACCGTGTTCAAGAAGGGCAAGGCGGACAGCGTGGCCGAGCTGAAGGTGTCGCGCATCACGACGGTCGCGCTGGGCGTCGTCGCGGTCGTGCTCGGGATCGTGTTCGAGAAGCAGAACATCGCGTTCATGGTGAGTCTGGCTTTTGCGATCGCCGCGTCTGCCAATTTCCCCGTGCTGCTGATGTCGGTGCTGTGGAAGGACTGCACCACGCGCGGCGCGGTCATCGGCGGGTTTCTCGGGCTCGTCTCCTCGGTGGTGCTGACGGTGGTGTCGCCGGCCGTGTGGGAGGCGACGCTGGGCAACCCCAAGGGCTCGGCCCTGTTCCCCTACCAGTCGCCGGCGCTGTTCTCCATGACCATCGGCTTCGTCGGAATCTGGCTGTTCTCGATCCTCGACAAGAGCCCGCGCGCGGCCAAGGACCGGGCGGGGTTCCTCGCGCAGCAGGTGCGTTCGGAGACCGGCATCGGCGCGGAGGGTGCATCCGGACACTGAGGCCCTTCGCATCGATCGGCCATGCCCAACGCCTTCGACTTCTCGGCCTCGCCCTTCGACTGCCTGGACGAGGACGAGCGCAAGCTGGTGCGGGACCACGTCGACATCGCCTACTTTCGCGAGGGTGAAGCGCTGCTGGAGCCGGGCGTCGAACCCGCGCACCTCTTCGTCATCATCAAGGGCCACGTCTCGCAGTTGGACGCGGGCGAGGCGGTGGCAGGCTACGGGCCCAACGATTGCTTCGACGGCCGTTCGCTGATGGCCGGGCGCGCCGGCAGCCGGTTCGTGGCCGCCGAGGAGGTGGTCGCCTACCTGCTGGCCAAGGCCGCCGTCATGGCCCTGATCGCCCGCAACGCGACCTTCGGCTCGCTCCTGTTCGCGGACCTGTCGAACAAGCTCGAGACCCTGGCGCAGCGCCACGAGCAGCGCGAGATGCATGCGTTGACGATGTCGCGGGTCGAGGAAGCATTCCTGCGACCGGCGCACGTCGTGGACGGAGCCGCCGACATCGTGACCGTGGCCCGGCTGATGCACGCCGAGCATTCGAGCAGCGTGCTGGTCCGCGACGGCGAGCGGCTCGGCATCTTCACCAACACGGGCCTGCAGCGCGCAGTGGTCGAGGGCCAGCCGCTGGACCGGCGGCCGGTGCGCGAGCTGGCCACCTTCGCACTGGTGAGCATCGCGCCGGATGCGCCCCTGTTCGACGCGCTGGCGCTGATGATCCGGCATCAGGTCCACCGGCTCGTGGTGGCCGATGGCTCGCGCGTTGTGGGCTTGCTGGAGCAACTCGATCTGTTGAGCTTCCTGTCGAACCATTCGTACCTGATCACCGTGCGGGTCGTGCGCGCGCAGAGTCTCGACGAGTTGCGCTCCGAGGCCGGGAAGATCACGGACTTCATCGCATTGCTGTACCGCGGCGGGACGCGCGTCGGCCAGATCGGCAGGCTGGTGCAGGCGCTCAACGCCAAGCTCTTCGAGCGAGCCTGGCAACTGATCGCGCCCCCTGAGCTGCTGGCCGACAGTTGCCTGTTCGTCATGGGCAGCGAGGGACGCGGCGAGCAATTGCTCAAGACCGACCAGGACAATGGGCTGATCCTGCGGGACGGCACGCCGGTCAGCGATGCCGTCGTCGAATCGACCTGTCTGCGCTTTTCGGCGGCGCTGCGCGACTTCGGCTACCCCGAGTGCCCCGGGGGGATCATGGTCAGCAACCCGGCCTGGCGGCACGGCGCGAGCGACTTCCGCGCCGTGGTCCGGCGCTGGCTGCTCCTGCCCGATGCCGAAGGACTGATGGCGCTGGCCACCTTCATCGATGCCCACGCCGTCGCCGGCGACGCTTCGCTGCTCGGCGAGGTGCGCGCCGAGATCGATCGTCTCGTGGTGGCCAATGACGCGCTGCTCGGACAATTTGCGGCGGCCGTCGATCTGTTCCCCGACGCGCCGAGCGGCTGGTGGAGCCGCCTGCTGCTTCTCGGCGAGCACGAGCGGCAGTCGCTCGACCTGAAGAGGGCAGGCATCTTCCCGATCGTGCACGGCGTGCGCAGCCTGGCACTGCGCGATCACGTGCAGGCCACGGGCACGACCGCGCGGCTCGACGCACTGGTGGCCAACGGCCGGTTGCCGGCCGAACTGGCCAACGACCTGGCCGACAGTCTTCACTTCCTGATGGGACTCAAGCTCAAGGCCGGCCTGGCCGAATGGGATGCCGGGCAAGCGGTCAGCGGCAGCGTGCGGGTCGAACGCTTGAGCAGCCTGGAGCGCGATCTGCTGAAGGATGCGCTCGCAGTGGTCAAGCGCTTCAAGGCGCTGGTGCGGCATCAATTCCACCTGGGGGGCGTATGAGGCTGCGTTGGGCGGGTGCGTTGCGCCGCCAATGGCTGCTCTATCACCTGGCCGACCCGCACTTTGCGTTCATGTACGACGCGCCGCCCGAAGGCGAGTGGGTGACGGTCGACTGCGAGACCACCGGCCTGGACGTGCGCCACGATCGCATCATCTCGATCGCCGCGGTGCGCATCGTCGGCAACCGGCTGTTGACCAGCGAGCGCCTGGAGTTGCTGGTGCGGCCCGAGCGGGCGATGACGGCCGACAACGTGCGGGTGCATCGCCTGCGCGAGCAGGACGTTGCGCTCGGCATCGATGCGGCGCAGGCGATGCGCCGGCTGATGGACTTCATCGGCAGCCGTCCGCTGGTGGGCTACTACCTGGAGTTCGACGTCGCCATGCTCAATCGCGAGATCTGGCCCTTGCTCGGCCTGCGATTGCCGCAGCCGAAGATCGAGGTGTCGGCCATGTACTACGACTACAAGAACCGGCAGCTGCCCGCGCCCCTGCGCGGCGGCACCATCGACCTGCGCTTCGCGACGATGATGAATGACCTGGGGCTGCCGCTTCGCGGTGCGCACGATGCACTGGACGATGCCGTCATGGCGGGCTTGGCGTTCGTGAAGTTGCGAGGCCTTCTGTAAGCACTTCAGTTCGATGGTGGCGGCAGGCCGGCTCATCGAGAGCTTGATCTGGCTCAAACCAGACCACCGAGGCAGCGACGAACATCGGGTCATCCAGACTTCTCGACAGGAGACCACCATGAAGATTCTTCTTGCCGTCGATGGCAGCGACTACACGAAACGAATGATCTCCTACCTCGGCGCACACAAGGACTTGTGGGTGACGGGCCATTCATTCACGGTCTTCTACGCGGTCCTCCCGGTCCCGCACCGGGCGGCTGCGTTCGCCGGGCCGGACCTCGTCCATGGCTACTACGAAGATGATGCGCGGGTCGTTCTCGAACCGGTCCGCGCGCTCCTCGCGGAGCACGGGATTCACGCCAAGGCGGTTCACAAGGTGGGCCATCCGGCCGAGGAGATCGCGTCGTACGCCGAATCGGGAAAGTTCGACCTCCTGGTCATGGGGTCGCACGGCGTCGGCGCCCTGAAGAACCTGGTGTTGGGCTCGGTCGCGACCAAGGTGCTCGCGAAATGCGCGGTGCCGGTCTTGCTGGTGCGCTGAAATGAAGGCGATCCTGTTCGTCGCTGCGACCCTGCTCGCGACCGTGATCCTGGTGGCTGCGGGACTGGGCGAGGGCGGCCAGGGCCTGCGGATCGGTTGGTTCGAGCTCTCGCAGCGCTGAGTTGCGGCGCTTCGACTGCTTCCTCGCTCGGCCGCCGATGGCTACCATCGGGCGGCCGCTCCTCACGGCGTCGTCGTGGCCCGAGTCGCCATCCGCTCGCGCAACGCCCGGTACGCGTCGTTGCACGCCGCCGCGGCCACCGGGTCCGACCCCGACGGATTCGACCTCGCCACGGCGTCCCAGTCCTGCGGGGTGAGAAGGCGCGCGGCCATCGGGACGATCTGCCGCTCCTCGGTGGCGAGATGGTGACGGTAGTAGGTCAGGTACAGGGCCGCCGACGCTTCGATCGATGAACGCAGGACCACGCCTTCGGCCATGGCCTCGCTCAGCAGCGCGACGAGTTGCTCGCCCGCGAAAGCGATCGCGCGGTGTTCCTGCAGCAAGCGGTTGACCGGCAGGCGCAGCGCCGGATCGCGCGCCACCATGCAAGCAAACGCGACGTCCTCGCGCGGATGGTGAAAGCGGTCGCCAAACTCGCTGAGATAGGACACGACGTCGCACATGGCGCCCAGATCCGGGTCTTCGCCTTCGTGAAGTTCAGCGACCTGCGCATCCAGGAAGTCCAGCAGCTGAGAGAAACGGACATGCTCGGCATGCCATTGCGCGACCCATTCCGCCATATCGAAACCTCCGAGAGCCGATGAGGGAGATGACCAGTCTAGGCCCGGATGGGAGGCGATTCTTTGAGCTAGATCAGGGAATCGAGGTCGGACGATCTCTTCCAGGGCGGTGCGAGATGTCTGCTAATGTGGCCTCATGACCGTCCGGCTCGCGTCCTCGATCATCGAACTCGTGCTCGGCATGAGCCTGGGCCCATCGTCCGAAGCCGCCGTGCGCAATCGCTGCTCGCTCGAAGGCGTCACCTGGGAACCCGGACAGGACGGCGACGTCAAGGTCGGGATCCGGAACTTCGAGGCGACAGCGCTCCGGATTTCCTCCGGGGCGCTGGTCCTGGAGATCGGCCGCATGGTCGTGCGTGGAGGGGCCGGGCAGGTACGGGCCGAGGCTGGCGGGCTGCATCTTTCTTCGGTCGAGGCGATCGAAGCCGAGCTCTCGGGAGTGAAGCTGTCCGGACCCTTGGTGATGCCGGTAGAAGTTCAGAAGGTACGCGACGCGTTGCCCGCGGCGGGCAGCGTGGCACCTGCCGCCGGCCGCCTTGCGCCGCACGCGGTGCCGGATGTGCCGTCGCTGGGCCCATTGGCGCAGGCCGATGGCACGATCCGCGGGCAGATCACGGACGCGCACCTGCTGTTCGACGCCGAAGTCACGGTGCCGATACGGCAGGGACAGATCGATTTCAACGACGCCACCGTGCAGAACGTGGGTCCGGACTCGCGCATGGGCGTGAGCCGGATGGGCATCTATGTCGATGCGCCGAATGGGCGCAGCTACGTGTACCAGTTCCCCTCGGCGCCGCTCGGGGGCGTCGAGTTCGAGCGGCGCGGGGCGTTGCTGGGCGCGTGGGTTTCCGAGCGCGGCAAGCTGCGCCTGCAGGAATTTGCTGAGGCGATGCTCCGCCAGAGCGGCGGCGCGAGCCAGGGATTGACGGAGCAGGCGCGCCTGTTGTTGGGCCGCACGGCGCTTTCGGGCGAGGTGCAGCTCGGCGACGCACCGTTCGCCGTGCCGGGGCTGCGAGCGCACATGGAGGGACGCCGCGACGGGCGCAATGCGCTCGTGCTTCGTTCGGAGGCGCTGGGCGAGGGTTTGACCGTGGAGATGCCGTCGATGTCGGCACGTGACGCGATGGCGACGTGGGCAAGCTTCCAACTCGCGTGCAGCGCGATCACGGCGCGGCTCAAACTGCAGCTGACTGTCGACGGCTCGCGCATGCACTTCGCTCTCGAGATCGAGAATTGCAAGGTCGCCGCTCCAAGGCTGCAGCGCCGCGTACTCGCATAGGGCGCAGCGCAGGCTGGACTGAAAACGGGCCGGTCGGCCGCCGCGCTTGCGGGGTGCTGACTCAAGCGGATGCGGCGCGGATGACCTCGGCGATCCGATGCGGATCCGGCTCGACGCCGATGCCCGACGCATCGCCCAGGCTCACGCACCCGTCGTTGCCCAGGCGTTGGAGGGCGGGCGCGACGGCTGTGCGCAACGGGTTGTCGTTGGCGTCCACTTCGAGCAGGCCGTCGCCGCCCGCTGCTGCCAGCAGGTGCGCCGAGGCCAGCAGGCCCACACCCGCACCCAGGTAGTGGGGGCAGTAGCGCAAACCGGCCGCCTGGGCGCGGCGGATGACGGGCCAGCAGCCCGAGATCCCGCCCCACTTGGCCGCGTCGGGCTGGAGCACGGACAGCACGCCGGCGTGCAGTGCGGCATCGAAGGCTTCGCCACCCGCGATGTTTTCTCCGGCGGCCAGGGGAATCTGCGTGGAGGCCTGCAACGCTTGCCAGTCTGTCCATGGGCGATCGGCACGCAGCGGTTCTTCGAGCCAGCGCAGGGCGTAGGGTGCGAGCAGCGGTGTCATGCGTTGCGCCTCGGCCAATGACCAGCTTTGGTTGGCGTCCACCATCAGCTCGGTATCGTCCCCCAGCGCGCGCCTCATCGCGTCGAGGTTGGCGAGGTCGCGCTCCTGCCCGAAGCCGACCTTGAGCTTGAAGGCTCGGTAGCCTTCGTCGCGCCGGCGCAGCGCCATGCGCTCCGGCTGGTCGGGATTGATGCCGCTCGCGTAGACCGGAACGCTGCTGCGTGTGCCGCCCAGGTGGCGCCACAGCGGCTGGCCGGCGCGACGCGCGCTCAGGTCCCACAGGGCCAGGTCGATGCCCGCGATCGTTTGCGCGATCGGCCCCTGCTCGCCCGACTGGATGGCCAGCACCGCCGTGCGCTCGGTGAGCGTGGCCCAGGCGTCTGCCGGGCCCGCGAACGGCTGGTCCAGCAGGAGCGGTGCCATCACCGTCTCGAGCAGGCGCGCGCGGTGCTCCGCGCCGCAGGCGGGGAAGTTGCACCAGATCTCGCCCCAGCCGACGGCGCCATCCGCATCCTCGGCGCGCACGAACACGGCCGGGCGGTCGTGCATCACGCCGAAGGAGGTGCGCACCGGCGTCTTCACGGGATAGCGGAACACCAGGGCTTCGAGTCGGGCCAGGGTGATCGAAGAGGAGGGCAGTGTGGCGTCGTCGGTCATGGGGTCATGCTTTGAGGTTCATCTCGACGTGGATCGCATCGCCACGGTAGGTCACTTCGGCAAAGTAGATCACGCGGCCGGACTCGTCTCGGAACACGCGGCGCACCTCGGCGACGGGCGCGTTGACGGGAACACCGAGCAGGTGGGCCACCTCCAGGTCGGCGGTCCCGATGGTCAGCACCTGGTGCGCGTGCGCGATGGTCACGCTTTTCATCGAGGTCAGCAGCGGGATCACCGTCTCGTCGCGAAAGCGCCTGGGGCTGCGGCGGAAGATGCGCTCGTCCAGGTGGATGTTGATCACGCAGTACGGCTGTCCATCGCGCGAGTGCACGCGGCGCATAAACACGTAGCGCTCGGCCGGCGTGCCTTCATCGGGACGCAGCGCCGGTGCGGTGGTCGATTCGTCGATGTTGACGATCTGCGGCTCGGTGTCGCGGTACACGCGAGCCAGCTCGTCGAGTGTGGTGACCACGTTGAGCCAGCGTTCGTTGGCGGGGCGCCCGGTCACGAAGGTGCCGCGGCCCTGCTGCGGCGACACCAGGTGATCGCGCGCGAGCAGGTCGATGGCCTGGCGCATGGTGACGCGTGCCACGCCGAACTCCGCGCCGAGCGCTTCCAGCGAGGGCAGTCGATGTCCCTGGGGCCACAGGCCGCGCGCGATGCGTTGGCGCAGCACGCCGGCGACCTGCAGGTAGCGGGGGATCGGGCTGTCGGAAAAGTGCGCGACGGACATGAGAAACAGGGGCAGAAGCTTATGCGGAAAAAGTCGAAGACTGGCGGGTCGGTCGCTGTGATCAGCTAAAGGTCTGGTCTATAGTATGACCTGACTGATCGAGCACAACAACACGGCCGCTGGCCATGCTTCATGGAGACCCGTTTTGTCGCCATCGTTTTCGGCGCCCCGGCGTGCTGCCCTGATCCTCGCGCCCTGGCTGGCGCTCTTGTTGGTTTGGTACGCGGTGCGTGCCAGCGGACTGGTGAATCCGGCGCTGGTGCCGGCGCCGCACCAGGTGGCGGCCAAGTTCATTGAGCTGGCGGGCGATCGCTTGCCGCTCGACGTGTGGATGTCCACGCAGCGGGTGTTCATCGGCGTCACGCTGGGGACGCTCCTGGCCGTGCCGGTGGGCTTCTGCCTGGGCTGGTACAAGAGCTTGCGCACCTTCGTGGACCCGGTGATCAACTTCTTCCGCGCCTTGCCGCCCATCGCGCTGATCCCGCTGGTGATCGTGTACTTCGGAATCGGCGAGGCGGCCAAGACCATGATCCTGTTCTACGCCTCGTTCTTCGCCGGCGTGATCGTGATGTACGAAGGCATTGCGCAGATCAGCCCGATCTACGTGCGGGTGGCACGCACCCTGGGGGCCAACGACTTCGAGATCTTCGCCAAGGTGATCGTGCCGCTGACGGTGCCGCATATCCTCACCGCCATCCGCGTGGCGCTGGGCGTGGCCTGGGCCACGCTGGTGGCGTCGGAACTGATCGCCGCGCAGCAGGGGTTGGGCGCGTTGATCCAGAACGCCTCGGCCTTCTTCCAGCTCGACATCATCTACGTGGGCATCATCTGCATCGGCTTCGTTGCGCTGGTCATGGACCTGCTGCTGCGCGCACTGAGCCGCCGCCTGGTGGCCTGGCAGGACCGCATCGCATGAGCGGCGGCCGCACGACCGACGCGCCGGTGCGCGTTTCCTTTCGCGATGTGTCGGTGGACTTCCCCACCGCGCAGGGCCCGATGCGGGTGCTCGACGGCGTGTCGTTCGACATCCGCCAGGGCGAGTTCGTCTCGATCATCGGCCCCTCGGGATGTGGCAAGACGACGCTGATGAACATCCTCGGCGGCTTTGTGCAGCCCACCGCAGGGCAGGTGCTGCTCGACGGCCGGCCGGTGCTTGGGCCCGGGCCGGACCGCGGCGTGATCTTCCAGGAGTACGGCGTCTTCCCCTGGCTCACGGTGCGGCAGAACATCGCCTTCGGCCTCAAGCTGGCAGGCAACAAGGTCCCGAAGCCGGAACACCAGGCCATCGTCGAGCGCTACATGGGGCTGATGGGCCTGAAGGACTTTGCCGACCATTTCCCCAAGCATCTCTCCGGCGGCATGCGCCAGCGGTTGGCGATCGCGCGGGCCTACGCGGTGCGGCCCCAGTTCCTGTTGATGGACGAGCCCTTCGGCGCGCTCGACGCACAGACGCGAAGCGCGATGCAGGACCTGCTGCTCGAAGTCCTGCAGACCGAAGGCAAGACGGTGCTGCTGATCACGCACTCGGTCGAGGAGGCGATCTACCTGTCCTCGCGCATCGTGGTGGTGACGGCGCGACCGGCGCGCATCCGCACGGTGATCGATGTGCCCTTCGGCTTTCCGCGCGCGGAGGACGTGCACGAGGACCCGCGCTTCGGCGCCCTGCGCGCGCAGATCCGCGAGCTCGTGATGCAGGAATACGCGGCCCAGGCGCGCCAGACGGTGCGCGTGGCCGATTGATCGACCGTCAGCTTTCAACCCAAGAGGAGACCCACCCATGCCCATCCAGCGCAGAAGCTTCATTCGCCACACCGTCGCCGCCACCGCGGCCCTCGGCATCGGTCTTCCGGCCCTTGCGCAGTCGCGCACCAAGGTCAAGGTCGGCTATCTGCATACGCCGGCCGTCGACGGTCAGCTCTGGCTGGGGATCCAGTCGGGCAGCTTCGCGAAGCAGGGGCTGGAACTGGAACCCGTTCTGTTCACGACCGGGCTGGAGCTGTTCCAGGCGATGATCGGCGGCAGCCTGGACGTGCTCGCCACGGGCGCGGTGCTGTCCAACTTCCCGGCCCGCGGGCAGGGCAAGGTGTTTCTGATCAACGACGTCGAGTACGCGACGGCCCAGCTCTGGGTGCGTGGCGATTCCGGCATCAAGAGCCTCGCCGACCTCAAGGGCAAGCAGATCTCCACCACCACCGGCACCACGGCCCACGTGTTCCTCGATCGCGCGCTGCGTTCCGCGGGGCTGGACCCGGCCAAGGACGTGCAACTGGTCAATCAGCGCATGTCCGAGGCCGTGACCTCGCTGATTTCCGGCGCCGTGCCGGCGGTGGCCCTGTGGGCGCCCTTCGATTCGGTGGTACGGCAGAAGCTGCCGGGGGCGAGCAAGATCGTCGATGCCTCTGCCTTCTTCCCGCAGGCGGCCATCGTCGGCGGGTGGGCCGCGCGCAACGACTACTACGAGAAGAACAAGGCGGTGCTCGGCAAGCTCATCGCGGGCTGGTTGCCGGCCAACGAGCAGATCGTGTCCAGCCCCGACGTCGCCGCCGAGCAACTGCAGAAGACGCAGTACAAGGAAGTGCCGCTGGCCGAGTTCAAGGAGCAGTTCAAGGCCTCCAAGTACTACTCGTCGGCCGAGTGGCGCACCAAGTACGCCGACGGCACGGTCACGCAATGGCTGCAGCAGGTGACGGACTTCTTCGTCCAGACCGCCAACATCCCGAACGCGCTGAAAGCGCAGCAGTACTTCGATCCGTCGCTGTTCACCGCCCTCGTGAAGGCATGACGGCTGCGCGCGCAGGCTTCGACCACATCATCGTCGGCGCCGGCTCGGCCGGTTGCGTGCTGGCCAACCGGCTCAGCGGCGCCGGACGCCGCGTGCTGCTGCTCGAGGCCGGCGGTGCGGGCGGTCATTTCTGGCTGCGCCTGCCGGTGGGCTACTTCCGCTCGATCTACGATCCGCGCTTTTCGTGGCAGTTCGACGTCGAGCCCCAGCCCGAGACCGGCAACCGCGGCATCGTCTGGCCGCGCGGGCGGGTGCTGGGCGGCTCCAGCGCCATCAACGGACTGATCTACATCCGCGGCCAGCACGCGGACTTCGACGACTGGGCACGTGCGGGCGCCGAGGGCTGGAGCTACCGCGAGGTGCTGCCGTTTTTCAGGAAGTCGGAGCGCTATGCGGGTGGCGAAAGCGAATACCACGGCGGCGGCGGCGAGCTCGGCGTCTCGGACCTGCGCAACGATCATCCCTATTGCGCGGCCTGGCTCGAGGCCGGTGCACAGGCGGGCTTTCCGGCCAGTGATGATTTCAACGGCGCCCGCGACGAGGGCCTTGGCGTGTATCAGCTGACGCTGCGCGGGCACTGGCGGTGCGATGCGGCCAGCGCCTTTCTGACACCCGCCATGGCGCGGCCGAACCTGCAGGTGCGCACCGGCGTGCATGTGACGCGCGTGATTCTCGAAGGGGGCCGAGCGACCGGCGTGGAATGGCTCGAGGACGGAGCGCTGCACCGTGCCGAGGCGGATGGCGACGTGATCCTCTCGGCCGGCGCGCTGCAGAGCCCGCAGCTGCTGCAGCTGTCGGGCATCGGGCCGGCCGAGGCGCTGCGGCGGCAGGGCATCGCGGTGCAGGCGGAC
This sequence comes from Variovorax sp. J22R115, assembly GCF_030317005.1. Classification (NCBI taxonomy): domain Bacteria; kingdom Pseudomonadati; phylum Pseudomonadota; class Betaproteobacteria; order Burkholderiales; family Comamonadaceae; genus Variovorax; species Variovorax sp. J22R115. Next base: position 519,699 of record NZ_JASZYM010000001.1, read on the forward strand.
GCGCCGGAAGTCGGCGCCAACCTGCAGGACCATTACCAGGCGCGTGTGATCGTCAAGCTGCGCGAGCGGATGTCGCTCAACGACCAGGTGCGCAGCCCGCTCGGGCTGGCCCGCATGGGCGCGCAATGGCTGTTCGGCCAACGCGGCCCACTCACGGTCGGCGCGGGCCAGGTCGGCGGCATGGTTCGCACGGCGGTCGCCAAGGATCCGCGCGCCGACGTGCTCTTCAACGTGATGCCGCTGTCGGTCGACAAGCCGGGCGACGCGCTGCACCGCTTCCCGGGTTTTTCGGCCTCCGCGGCGCAGTGCCGGCCAGAGTCGCGAGGCACGGTGTCGTTGCGCTCGGCCGATCCGCTGGCGCCGCCGCGCATCGTGTCCAACTACCTCACCGAGCCGCAGGACATTCGCGTGTTGGTGGAAGGCCTGAAGATCCTGCGCGAGATCTACGCCCAACCGGCCTTTCGCGACCTGGTGACCGGCGTCGAACACCTGCCGGGCAACGCGCTGCGCACCGACGAGGAGCTCGCGCAGTTCGCGCGCGCCAAGGGCGGTACGGTGTTCCATCCGGTTGGCACCTGCCGCATGGGCGGCGACGCCCGTTCGGTCGTCGATGCCAGGCTGCGCGTGCGCGGCGTGGAGGGACTGCGCGTGATCGACGCATCGGTGATGCCGACCATGACCTCGGCCAACACCAATGCGGCCGCGATCCTGATCGGGGAGAAGGGCGCCGACCTTCTGTTGAGCGGCGCTTGACCTTCATCGGCCAGTCGCCGACCTTCGGCGCACGCGTCGCGCACACGCGCCCACCCAGGATGCGCACTGCCCGCGGTGCAAAATCCGTGGCATGCAAATCCTCGAACTCAAGCGGCGACTGCGGGACGCCGGAGCGGGTCCCTTGCACGAGCACCGGGTCCTGCGGCTGTGGTCCCATGCGCTGCCCCGAGACAGCGGCAAGCGTCTGCCGGCGAGCTTTTTCCCATCGTCCCTGCTGGAGGCCCTGCCGGGCATTGAAGCGGATCTGGCCGGACTGGCGCGCATCCACGCGGTTCATCCCGGCGCCGATGGTTCCGAGCGGCTGCTGGTCGCATTGGCGGACGGTCAGACCGTCGAAAGTGTCTTGCTGCCTCGGGACGGACTTTGCGTTTCGTCGCAGATTGGGTGTGCCGTCGGTTGCCAGTTCTGCATGACGGGGCGCGACGGCTTGCTGCGCCAATTGGGAAGTGCCGAAATCATCGCCCAGGTTGCCCTCGCGCGCATGCGCCGTCCGGTGCGCAAGGTGGTGTTCATGGGCATGGGTGAGCCGGCCCACAACCTGGACAACGTCATGGAGGCGATCGACCTGCTCGGCACCGCGGGCAACATCGGCCACAAGAACCTGGTGTTCTCCACCGTGGGCGATCCACGCGTGTTCGAGAGACTGCAGCAGGGACGGGTCAGACCGGCGTTGGCACTCTCGTTGCACACGACCAGGGCCGACTTGCGCAGACGACTTCTTCCGCGCGCGCCGAACCTGACGCCCGAGGCACTGGTCACTGCCTGCGAACGCTACGCTCGAGCCACCGGCTACCCGATCCAGTACCAGTGGACGCTGCTGGAAGGTGTCAACGACGGTCAGGAGGAGATCGAAGGCATCGTCAGGCTGCTCTCCGGCAAGTACGGTGTGCTGAACCTGATCCCATTCAACGCCGTGGAGGGCGTCGGATTCCGTCGCCCGTCGTGGGAGCGCTGCAAACAGATGGCGCGCACGCTGCATGAGCGGGGCATTCTGACGAAGCTGCGCTACTCGGCCGGACAGGATGTCGACGGTGGGTGCGGTCAGTTGAGGGCCCGCGCCGCTGAAGTACGTATCCCGCTTCGAAGGGCCGAAGACCGGCGCTAGCCTTCCGCCGAGTCGGCCACGGCGGCGATCCACACCTCGAAGTCGCTCAATTGCTTCGTGACCGGCCGGTGCGCACGCCAGGCCCTGGCACAGCCGCCCTCGGTGTTTACGCGCAGACCGAAGCCTCCCGTCCGCCGCCCGAGAGGTCGTCTTGCACGTCGAACGGCGCCCCGGAGCCCACTGTCAGCTTTTGCCGTGGACTTCCACTGGGGCCGAGAGCTGACCCTGGCTTCAGAGTGCACCCTTGGCGGATGGACGTCGCGGCGTCAACTTTTCATCGCGGCCTCGCTGCGGCCGATGGCGAATGGCGCCTACCTCGGCAACTCCTGAGCGCTCACCTCGCTGCGCAGGCAGTGCTCTACGGTGGGCGAAACTCTGGACCAGGAAGGCCTCGCATGCTCGCGCTATCGGTATTTCTCGTGGAGGACAACTGCAATATCCGGGAGCAGCTGATTCCTGCTTTGGAAGTCCTGAGCTCGGCGAACGTGATGGCTGTGGCTGCATCGGAAGACGAGGCAATCGAATGGCTGGCTCGGCACAAGGGGCAGTGGGACCTTGCCGTCGTCGACATCTTTCTGGAGCGCGGCAGTGGTCTGGGCGTGATCCGCTGGTGCGAGGGGCGGGAGCCGCGCCAGCGCCTCGCCGTCCTGACGAACGACGCCACCGACGCAATGCGGGCCGCTTGCAGGGCAGCTGGCGCCGACGCCATCTTCGACAAGGCGAGTGAACTCGAGCGGTTCTTTGAGTTCTGCATGGAAGCCCGTCACCCCTGATGCCTTCGAGGCGCCTGCGCTCCAAAACGACGATCTCATGTCCCTTGGGTGAATTGGCTTCCTTGCCGTGAAGGAAGGGGCCGACGCTGAGTCGGCGGACCTGGCATCGCGAGCCAGGCTACTTCACGCGCTTCGGGGGCGCGTAGCCCACGGTCTTCATCGCCGCCCCGAGCGTTTGCTTCTTCTTCCAGTAGCCGGCCCAGGGGTCCGAGCTCTGGAATGACAGGTGTTCGCGCGCCGTCGCAATCGTCCACTGGGCCCCGCTCTTGAGCTTCGCCAGATCGTCCCATGCGATGGGCATCGAAACGCCAAGCCCGGGCCGCGCGCGAGCCGAGAACGCGGCAGCCGTCGTGGCGCCGTGCCCGTTGCGCAGGAAGTCGACGAAGAGTTTGCCCACGCGGTTCGAGGGCCCGCTCTTCGCCACGAACCGCGCCGGGATGGTCTTGGCCAGGTGCTGCACCACGGCCTGCGAGAAGCCTTTGACCGTCTCGTAGTCGAAGCGCGGCGCCAGCGGGACGACGACATGCAGGCCCTTTCCGCCGCTGGTCTTGAGCCAGGCCTCGAGACCGAGCTCGTTCAGGAGGGCGCGGACCAGGACGGCCGCTTCCTGCACGTGCTGCCACGACGTGCCCTCGCCGGGATCGAGGTCGAAGACCATGCGGTCGGGCTTGTCGATGTTCTTGGCGGTGGAGTTCCAGGTATGGAACTCGATCACGTTCATCTGCGCTGCGCTGGCCAGGGCCTGCGCCGTGCCCACCTCGAGCAGCGCGCCGTGGCCGGGCCACAGCGCCGGGTCCAGTTCCTGAATGCCGGGAATGCTGATTTTCTCGTCATGCTTCTGGAAGAAGAGTTGGCCGTGGATGCCCGAGGGGCCGCGCACGAGCGAGCAAGGCCGGCCTTGGAGGTGCGGGAGGATCCAGTCGGCCACGGACTCGTAGTAGCGCACCAGCTCGAGCTTGGTGAGGCCCGAGCCGGGATCGATGATCCGCTTCGCGTTGCTCACCGGGATACCGCCGACGGCAGAGCGGCCCGCGGTCTTGACCGGCCCCGCGCCGACCTGCCTGGCGGTCTCGCGCACGATGGCGGAAGGCGGCTTGTCGGTGCGCAGGGCCACAAAGGAGGCATGGCGGATCTGGTTGTCGGGGGTCCATTCCGCGAAGCCGACCTCGGCCACAAGGCGCGGCTCCACCCAGCGCTCGCTGCCTGGCGCGCGCTTGGACCAGCGCCCCGGCTGGGCCGCGCCCGCCGGAAACGGCGACTTCGCCAGCTCGATCTTCGACAGCTTGCGCTTGAGCGCGGCCGCCTCCTCGGCATCCCAGCCGGTGCCCACGCTGCCCACCGACACCAGCTCGCCCTGGGGGGTGTGCACGCCCAGCAGAAGGCTGCCGATCTGGGGCGAGCCGTCGGTGCGGTCCGTGTATCCGGCGATGACGAACTCTTGACGCTGCTGGCATTTGAGCTTGAGCCATGTCTCGGTGCGTCGGGAGGCGTAGGGCGCATCCGCGCGCTTGGCGATCACGCCCTCGAGGTTCATGCGGCAGGCCGAGCTCAGCACCGAGGCCGGATCGGCTTCGAACGCCGCGCTGTATCGCACGTGCTCGGTCCCTTTTTCGTCGAGGAGCGCCTTGAGCAGCTGCCGGCGGGACTCGAGGGCCGCCTCCCGCAGGTCGTGGCCTTCGAAGTAGGGAACATCGAACAAGAAGTAGATGATCGGGTCGCTGTTCGTCTGACGGTCGAACGCCTTCTGCAGCGCATTGAAATTCGGCAGGCCTTGATCGTCGAGCACCACGATCTCGCCGTCCAGCCATGCCGATTCGAGCCCGAACTGTTCGAGCTCGCGCACCAGGCCCGGCATCTTGGCGGACCAGTCGTGGCCGCCGCGAGTGATCAGGCTGGCCTTTCCGTTCTGGATCCGCGCCATGATCCTGTAGCCGTCGAACTTGATCTCGAAGAGCCACCGCCCGGCCGCGGGCACGCCGGTCGCGAGGGTCGCGAGTTGCGGGCTCATCTTGGCGGGCAGCGGCGCCTTCACCGCGCCGTGTATGCCCTGGTCCCCGTCCGCCGCGTTGCGTCGACCCGTTTGTTTCGCCGCGGCTTTCCCCGCGGGACGCTGGCCGTCTTCGTTCTCCGGGGGCTTCTTCAGCGGCTTCGCGATCACGCTGTCGGGCAAGGCGCTGACCACGTCGTACTCCGCCTTCGGCCGCGCGAACTCGTCGCGCTTCTTGAACAGGATCCAGGGCTCCTGCTTTTCGCCGCCCCTGGCGATCTTCACGAGCTCCCAGAGGCCGGCCATCTTCTGGCCATGCAGCCGGAACACGAGCTTGCCTTGCTGGAGCGCGTCATGCGGATCGCCGACAGGCTCCCAGGTGCCGTTGTCCCAGACGATGACCGTGCCCGCGCCGTACTGTTTGGGCGGGATCGTTCCTTCAAACGATCCGTAGGACAGCGGATGGTCTTCCACGTGGATGGCCATGCGCTTGTCGGCCGGGTCGTAGCTCGGTCCCTTGGGGACTGCCCACGAAAGCAGCACCCCGTCCAACTCGAGGCGGAAGTCGTAGTGCAGGCGGCTCGCGGCGTGCTTCTGGATCACGAACGAAAGGGCCTTCGGCCGGGAGGCGTGCCGTTGTCCGCGAGGCTCGGACGTGACCGAGAAGTCGCGTTTGGACCAGTACCTCTCCAGCGGGTCTGTCGGGGTGTCGCGTGCGGCCATCCGTGAAATTTACGGGCCGCCACCCGGGATGTCGAGCGGCCCGTGGCTCGCAGCGGGCGCGGCGGCGCCTGTTCGGGCCCGCGTTCGATCGGCTCGAGGAGCGCAACGCGTAGTCAAAGCTGGCGGTGCTTCAAGCGTTGGCCTCCTACGTGCATCGCTGGCGACGCCCCTGAACATCGCGATCCCACGACAAGGAGTTCACGATGCCCACCACCAAACGCGCCACCCCCGATGCCTGCAGCTTGCTCGACGGCGATCACCGCAAGGTCAAGAAGATGTTCGGCGACTACGAGACCCTCGCCAAGTCGCGCTCGGCCAGCGCAGCCCAGAAGAAGCGCGATCTGGCCAAGGAGATCTGCATGGAGCTCTCGGTCCATGCGCAAGTTGAAGAGGAGATCTTCTATCCGGCGCTGCGCGAGGCGATCAAGGAGACCGACCTGCTCGACGAGGCCGAGGTCGAGCACGGCACCGCGAAGGACCTGATCGCCCAGCTCGAAGGCTCGACGGACGCGGACGAGATGTTCGACGCGAAGGTCAAGGTGCTTGGGGAGTACATCGATCACCACGTGAAGGAAGAGCGCAACGAGATCTTCGTGAAGGCGCGTGCGGCCAAGGGCCTGGACCTGGTCGCCATGCGCGAACAGCTCGCGGCGCGCAAGGAAGAGCTGATGGAAGAGCTGACGGGAGCGATGGCCTGAGGAGGCGAGGCGGGCCGCCGGGTGCGGCCCCGCGCTCGCGCCAGGGTTGATTTCGCGGGCATGCAGTTGCCGGAGCTGGGGGCAATTACCTCAGTTTCGGCGGCGCCGAAGACGGCCCAGAGGATGGTCCCGGGGGTGGAGAGAAGCCGGGCCTTGATGCGCTTGCGGGTGGCGGGTATTTCATCCGCGACTCGATGAGTCCAACCGTGTCGGCCACGTCGGTGTTGTTCGGGTTTTCCATGGAGTAGCGCCGGGCGGCCTCGACAAGGCGTTGAACCTGCGAATCCGGTGCCGCGTTCGCGAGGAGTGGAATCGCCTCCGACGAGGACAGGTAGGCCACGAGTTTGCGCGCGTCGGTGCCGCGCTCGCTCAACTTGGCGATGATGATCTCGTCCAGGGGGCGTCCGGTCTTCGCGTTCTCAATGGCGGCGCTCGCGCGCAACCATTCCCGATACCGGATCACATCCACCGCGCCGTACTGGCCTGCGCCGTAGTCGAAGCCGGGTTCATTGGCACGCAGAAGTCTCGCCATATCCGGTGACGCCTTGAGGAACGATGCTGCATTGAATTCTTCCCTGCTGTTGAGAGCGACCGTCAACACATCGGTTGCGATGCGATGCGGATTGGCGCGTAGTTCCGCCAGGTACTCTTGCTGCTTTTCCAGCGGTGCGCTCGCCACGAGATGCGCCAACTCGTGGTAGTAGGACTCCGGAGCCAACACGCCATTGTCGAGCGCTCGCTTGAGAACGGACTCGGTCCCGGGCTGGTACCCCAGCCGCGCATAGCTGACGGCGGCCATGGCTGCGACCTGCTTGTCCGGGTGGGTGGTCAGGGCCTTGAGTTCGAGCGCGATGGCGCCGTTTTCCCCCGTCGTGTTGTCACGGTCGTGAAGACGCCCAAGTATCCGGATCATCGGAAGCATCTCATCGGCACTCAGACGTCCTCTGCTTAAGAGCAAACGAGCGGCATCGACGGACTGCGGTGTCGACGGAACTCCCTTGAAATAGATTTCATCCAGGGCGTTGCGCCCGGCGATTCCCCCGAGAGGAGTGAATCCAACTAGCGGGTTGTCGCGATCGGCCCCTGGCTGTGCAAGCGCCAATCGCGCCTGGTGGTGGGCCGCGCCGTGCGCTTTGTAAGACCACGGAGCGTATTGCTTCAGCGCGTCAATCGCAGGCGCGAGGGCACCCAACTGCTGAGTCCTCGAAGGGAAGGTGGCATGCACCAGGGCACCCGATGCGAGAGCACCGACACACGCAAGTCCCCAATGTTTTGGCGTCATTGTCATGCGCCAACTAGCCCGCCATGCATACCACGTCAATGAGATCCCCATCGTAGGTGGAGGGCTGTTGACCAGCGCGTGCTTGGCCAAGCAATTGGGTCAGGTCGTCGAGATCTCGTGCCGTGCGGTCGGGTGCAAGCTGGATGTTCAGTCGGCCTTTTTGCCCGGGCGGCCCTTCATCCTGGGTTTCGTATTCAATCAGTTCGACGCTTGCGAAGATTTTCATCCAGACTCCTCGGCGAAGCCAGCCCGTGACTGGAACAGAACTCCTGATTAATTGATCCGCCGCCGCCAATCCTGTTCAGCGCCGCCAGCAACTGCGCCAAAGAGGGTGCGAACTCACCAACCGGATCAGACCCGGCAGGGATGGTAACCCGCATGTGCGATCGCAAAGAACGCATGGGCGTTCGCGCGATTGATCAAGTAGCCTCCGCGGGGCGCTCGGGCAGGGTGAACGCAAATGTCGACCCCTTGCCTGGCGCACTCGTCAAGCGCATGGCTCCGCCATGCAGTTCGACGAAGCGTTTCGCCAGCGTCAGACCCAGCCCTGTACCTTCGGACTTGCCCAACTGATCACCCGATGCCTGGCGGAACTCTTCAAATACCAAGGCCTGCTCATCGAGTGCGATGCCAACGCCGTTGTCGATCACCGCGATCTCGACGGAACTGCCGTCTGAGCCTTTCAGGTGCCGCGCGCGGAGGGTCACGTTGCCGCCCATGGGCGTGAACTTGACGGCATTCGACAGCAGGTTGATCACCACCTGCTTGATCTTGCGCTGATCGGCCACCCATTCCTCCGGTGCTCCTGCCGCTTCGAGCGCCAACGTCAAGCCGCTTCGAGCGGCGCGCTCGCGAATCAGCATGGCTGCCGCGTCGAGCACCTCGCGCAGGTTGAACCTTGATAGTTCGAGTTCCATTCGGCCCGCCTCGATCTTCGACAGGTCGAGGATGTCGTTGATCAAGGTCAGAAGATGGTGACCCGAGCCGTGGATGTCTTGCAAATAGTCGAGTTGCCGGTCGTTGACGTCCCCCACCATCTTCTCGGCGAGCACCTCAGAGAAGCCGATGATCGCGTTCAGCGGGGTGCGAAGCTCATGGGACATGGCGGCCAGGAATTCCGACTTGTGCCGGTTCGCCGCCTCGATCTGCCTACTCTTTTCCTGAATCTCCCGGTACAGGCGTTCCAGCTCGTCGCTCATGTGATTGAGATTACCGGCCAGAGCGCCCAGCTCGTCGCGGTTGGGGACGACTACCTGGCTCTTGAAATCTCCAGCAGCGATTTGATCAAAGCGCCCGCCCATCTGTCGCAGCGGGCCGATCAGGGATAGCGAGATCGCGTAGCCGAGCCCCAGTGCCAGAACGATGCTTCCGACGGCAAACGCCACGACCCATCTCCGCGAGGCCGCGTAACCGTCGTGGCTTTCGTCAATGCGCGCAAGCATTTCAGCCTCGGCCTTGTTGACGAGTTCGTTCGTCAGGCGCTCGAGTCGTTCTGCGAGGGGCCCTACGCGCTCGACTTGCGCAATTCGCCCCTCAGTCGCCTTGCCGGCCCTCACCAGTTCGATCACTTCGCCCACCGCGGCGGTGAATCCCTCGTACGCGAGGCGTACGCGCTGCAGCACCTCGACTTCATCCTGCGCAACGAACCTCAGCCGGTCCAGGTCGTAGCCGAACTGGTGGAGTTGACGCAGGGTCGCGTCAAGGGTGGATGGGTCCGGCGCCAACATCGCAGTGGCCACGCTGTACAGCTGCGCAGTGGTGCTTTGCTCAATCTGCCGGTATGCGGCAATCTTGCGCTGCAGCTGAACGAAGTCCTCGGCACGCTGGTTCAGTCGACCTAGTTCGGCCAAGCTGACCGCTCCGACTGCGATCAGAAGCCCCACCATGGTGAGAAACGCAACCAGCAGCTTTGTGTGCAAGGTGGCCGGCGCGCGAGCCACGGCCAATGGCAGCCATCGAAGCAGTGGTGCATTCATTTGCGCGTCAACCTCTGCTTGTTCGCCTGCGCTTGTCGCTCTTGGCGAATCTCACTCGCTAGCCAGCATCTGCAGGTCTCTCTGCATTTCTCTGGAGTTGAAGTTGGTGCCCATGTATTGCACCCGCATCATGCCGGCGCGATCGACCAGCGAAGTCAGGAACAAATGGTCGACGCCACCAGTTTCTGCTGCCTTCGCATACGACCCAAAGCCCCGAACCGCGTCGTCGATGGCCTTCGGCGCTCCAGTCAGGAAATACCAGCCTGGTGTATCGGCGCCGAACGAAGCCGCGTACGTTCGCAGGCGTGCCGGCGTATCGGTCAATGGGTCCACGGTGATGGCCACGAACGCGTACCGAGTGCCGAACTCGCGGCCCATGGCTCGCCCGAGCTCGGCCAACTTGGCCACCAGAATGGGGCAACTGGTGGAGCAGGTCGTGAACACGAAGGTGACCAGCAGGACCTTGCCGCGTAGGTCAGCGAGCGTAACGCGCGTGCCCGTCGCAGACTCAAGCGCAAAGTGCGGTGCCGGCCCGAGCACGGGTAGGCGCTCGATGCCGTCTGGCGCAGCCTTGATGGTCAGCGCATTCGCAAGTAGCGGCGCCGGCGCCAGCCAAACGCCGATAGCACCATTCAAGAGGTGACGACGGCTTGGCATCGTTTGAATCTTCATGTCGTCGGCTCCTTGCTGCGCGGCTCATGCCATCGCCAGTCGATGCCTCAAGCTCAGGCCTTCAGTTCCCGCTTCAGCTCGTTCAGAAACCGCCAATCCGTACCATCCGCAATGAGCTTTTGCGGAGTTGACTTGATGAGGCCGACGTCGCGCAGGCGCAGCGCGTGAAAGCGCAACGTGTCTTCGGGATTGACCGTTCGGTAGTCGTAGTTCAGCTTCTTTAGGGACTGGACCCCGATGTCGTAGCGCGTTTCGTAGCCATGGTCGCGGAGGTATCCGGCCGCCTGTTGCGGCTGCGCCTTGCACAACTCGACGGCCTTGAAGATTGCGCGCAGCACGTGCTTGGTAGCCACAGGGTTGCGCTGAACGTAGTCTCGGTTCGCGCCGATCATGCAGCAGTAGTACTGCGACCAAGGTCGATCAACGTTGGTGTCGAGCAGCACTTGGCCAATCTTCCTAGCGCGCAACTCCTGCGGCTCTGGCGGGAAAGCCAAGAATGCATCGGCACGCTTGTCGATGAAGGCATCCATTGCGCTACCGCCTGGGCGCGCCAGCCACTTCACGTCATTCGGCTGGAAGCCTGCATAAGAGAGCATGCTTGTCAGAAGAATCTGGTCGCCCCCCAAGTACTTCTCGCAGACGACGGTCTTGCCCTTCAGGTCGCTCAGACTGCGCATGTTGCCGTGCCCGAACAGCTCCCAGCAGCCCAGGTGCACTCCAGCCAGCAACACAACACCCTTTCCCGCATCCATCACCGGCAGGAAGCCGGTCGTGTACCACATCGTGATGTCCGCCTTGCCGCTGGCCAGCGCGTCCGGGCCCGCGCGCGTGCCAAGGGGGAGGTATTGGACATCGCTGAACCCTTCGTTTCGCAACAGTTCCCCGGCAAGGTACTGCGGCGCAATGCAGATCGAAGGCGAATGGCAGAAGCGTACCGTGCGAGTCTCGGGCGGCGAGTCATCATCGGCGACGGCTGGGCCGTGGGTGAAGCCCAGCAATCCGGCCGCCCCGAGGGCGGACGCATCCTCAAGAAATTCTCGGCGACTCAGTCCCAGCGATGTGATCGTGCTCATGGTGCTTGGCCCGGTTCGGTGTGGTCCATTCAGCGACCGGTGGTCTTGCTCGCCGTCAGTTCCGCGAGGAAGCCTTTGATTGCGCGGCTTATGGCCACGGTGGCCTGTGGGTCGGCGTCGTACCAAATGGTATGACCGGCGATCGAGTCGATTTCGACTGCGCGTGCTTTCGGAATGAGCGCCACTTCCGCGAGGATGTTCTTCGGCGAGAAGATTTGATCTTTCGGCGCATAGATGTAGAGCGCCTTTGCCTTGATCGACGCCAACGCTGCCTCTATGTTGCCGTCAAATCCCGGCGTATCGCCGAGCCAGAAGTCGTAGAAGGATTTGTACAGGTAGTAGAGGTCGCGGGCATCCTGAACGTCCAGGTAGTAAGCCCCGAACGCCACGCGCCAACGCTGATAGGCCTCTGGAGTGTCGAGGTGCTGGTCCCACCACTCGGGGGTGTAGAAGTAGAGCGTTTGGACGGACAGTGCTTGTGTTGCGCACTCCTTGGGATTCTGGTCATAGTTGCCTCCGTTCCAGCCGGCGCAGGACTCAAGCATCGAGACCATGAGCGGCCAACGGAAGCGGCCCGTGCTGGTACTGAAGCTGCTGCCGACAATCGGGACAATGCCGTCCACGAATTCGGGGTAGCTCACTGCGAGCTGAGTGCTGTATAGCGCGCCAGACGACATCCCTGTCACCGCAAGGAGGTGCGAGATACCCAACCCCTCGGTGAGAAGCTTGTGCTGTGCGTTCACCATGTCGCGGCCGCTGTATTGTGGGAACGCCATCTTCAAGCCGCTATTGGTCGGACTCGTCGAATGCTCGTAGCCGATTTGCGTCGCCCCGAGGGCATCGGAGCAAATGATGAAGAATTTGTCTGTGTCGAGGGCGCGCCCCGGCCCGATGTGATGATCCATGCCGTGATGGTTTCCACCGAATCCGTGCAGGAACAGGATCGCGTTGTCCTTCGCGGCATTGAGCTTGCCGTGCGTGACGTAGCTCATCTTCAGATTCGGAATCACGCTGCCGCTCTCGAGCTTGAGATCCCCGAGCTGGGCCATCTGATGGGGAGGTTGGTCTTCCCAGTGGGCACAGGCTGGACCCGCCACACCAAGGGCAAGGGCGAATGCTGAGCACAGCCACAGCTTCGACAGCGCCTTCATCACTTCCATCCTTTTTGAAGTTCGGGACGGGATTGGTGGCAGACCGATCGGGGGAAGTTACTCCTCCAGGCCGGCGATGTCGAGTGTGATCCGACATGCCAGGGCGGCGGCGAACCGAGAGCCGCTTCGTGGTCTGGCGCCAAATCTTCCATCGGTCGGCGCACACGATCCGGCGCCCTCGCGCATGAAGCCTCGCGGAATGGCTATGAGAGGTAACGAATCAGCGAGCGGCTGTCTTGTTCGCAGTCAACTCGTAAAGGAAGGCCTTGATCGCGCGACTTACGGCCACGGTGGCCTGTGGTTCGGCGTTGTACCAGATGGTGTGTCGGCGTCAGAATCGATAGCGAGGTCGCACGCCTTCGGAATCAGCTTCGCCTCGTCGGCGATATTTTTCGGCGGGACGAGTTCGTCCTGGAACGAATGGATGAAGAGCGCCTTCGCCTTGATAGAACCCAACGCCGCCTGCATGCTCCCGTTGAATCCCGGCGTGTCCGTGACCCAGCCCTTCTCGTACGATCGCTCCAAGTAGTAAAGGTCGCGGGTATCTTGGACGTCGAGGGTGAAGGCGCCCATCGCCACGCGCCAACGCTGGTGAGCCTCGGCCGTGTCAATGTGCCGCTCCCACCAATCGCGACTGTAAAAGTAGGGGATCGGCACGGAGATGTAGCTCGTTGCGCAGGCTTTCGGGTTCTCGTCGTAGTTGCCCTCGTTCCAGCCCGCGCAGGACTCGATGATCGAATTCCGGAGTGACCCGCGAAGTCTCCCCGTCTTGCCGTAGAAGCCGCCCCCGGAGATCGGCACGATGCCGTCCATGAAGTCCGGATAGCTCACCGCGAGCTGAATGCTGTACGAGCCGCCGGACGAGATTCCGACCACCGCGAGCAAGTGCGAAATGCCGAGGCCCTCCGTGATCAGCATGTGCTGCATCATGTCGGGCCCGTTGTACTGCGGGAACTTCATCTTCAGCCCGCTGTTGGTCGGACTCGCCGAGTGCTCACACGGCGCAATGTCACCCGGTAACAGTCCAGGTGAGTCAATGCGGGGGGTCAGTTCCTGATGTCGCTTGACAGCGCACATACCCACCCAGTCTGTCCATCGATGCATGATCGGGGGCCCTTCGCTAGTGGATCGCCAAAAGGCGTGGAAGGCTGGGGAGGCTCCACCCGCCGCGATCGTCGGACGCCGCAACTCCCGAAGGTGAAGGATTGGTCGACAAAGACGCCTGGCCGCCGGTTCCGTCCGCGGAGGGTCCGCCCGCGGAAAATGGCTTCGCTGGCGGATGGGCTGCGGGACCCGAACTCATGGCGGCAGCCAATCGATGGTGCTGCATATCTTCATGCGCTCCGAGGCAGCGCCAGTATGGGAACACCCGGACCAGCAGGTACCCCGCTTCTCGCGGCTCAGGCGTTCCCCTTCACCAGCGCACCGATGCATGCACGCCCCAACGTCGGCATGCCAACTCATGAAGTCATCATTGGCGCGTCTCCGGGCGATCGCCAGACGCGCGGAATCCAAATTGCCGAGACGAGGGTCTATGAAATTCCCAAGGCGCTTCAAGTCCCTGCGGAGAGCATCAGTTGCGCTTCTTGACGGCTGCGAATGCTCGCGAAGCATGGCGAGCCTATTCTTCAGGACGCCGACACAGTAGACCGTCGTGAGTTCGAGGTCCGACGGCTGCAGCCGCGCTGCTTCCACGTCTTGCCCCGCCGTCGCAGCAGCAACACAGAGGAGCAGCTGTAACCTGGATCTCATCGCAGGCTAGCTCACATGCAATCTCTTTCGCATCGCGCGCCCTCCGCTTATGGGGTCGTGGATTTTGAGGCTGAGAACAAAAGTTCGCCATGGCTTTTGACATGCCGGGCAGGACGCTGGAGGCGCCGTCTCAGCGCCCGGGCGGGGGTCAGTGGCGGAAATGCGACCAGATGAAGGAATACGCGGTGAAGGGCTACGCGGGCGATCGAACAAACGGGCCGGCCCAGACCGGGCGTAGGCTCTTCTCCGAAGCGGCTGCCCGGGTGCATGGCGCGGCTTCGGAGATCCGCCAGGGGCTTGGTGTTCGCTGAAGTGACAGTTTGCCAGGCGACTTCCGAAGGCGCAGCATTTGCCATCTTCGCATCGCGAGGAGTCCTTATGGGCAATGCGAACGTCATCGAACGCCGGACCAGATCAAAGCTGCGACGGGCCGCCGGCGTCCTCGTGCCGATGATGATGATCACGGTGGCCGTCACGGCCGATGCACTGGCGCAGACTCCCGCGCGACTGCCCCGAATCGGAGCTGTCGGTATTGGTTCCGACGAGGCGCAGGTGCGCAGGTACTCCGTCTGGAAATCGCTGCTGGCCGGCTTGGGCGATCAAGGCATGGTCGAAGGGCGAGACTACACGCTCGATCTGCGCTTCACCGCCGGGCGGCCAGAGCTGTTCGAGCCGCTGACGCAGGAGCTGGTCAAGTCCTCGGTGGATTTAATCGTGGTGGGGGTCTGTGGCGCTCCGCTCGACGCGGCGCGGCGCGCCACGCAGACGATCCCGATCGTGGTGCCGACCTGCAATGACGACCTGGTCGAGTTGGGCATCGTCAAGAGCTTCAAGCACCCCGGTGGCAACATCACGGGCATGTCCAAGCTGACGCCCCAGCTGGCAAGCAAACGTCTTGAGCTCCTGCTTCAGGCGGTCCCGCAGGCGAAGCGGATTGCGATCCTTTGGAATCCTGGGTACTCGGAGTTCAAGGCCGACTGGCGCGAGTTGCGCGACGCGGCCCGCGTGCTTGGGGTGACACTCGTACCGTTCGAATTCCGCAAGGTCGACGATCTCGAGCCGGTCTTCGACTCCATCGCGGCTGAGCGCCCCGATGCGCTCATGATGTTCAGCGATCAACTTGCTTACGCATTCGCCGCGCGCATCGCCAAGCTGGCCACGGAGAGGCGGCTACCGTCGATGTTCGCATTCCGAGAAGTGCCAGACGCCGGCGGTCTCATGTCATACGGGCCGAACATCCCCGGGATGTGGCGTCAGTCGGCCAAGCAGATCGCGCGCATTCTCCATGGCGAAAAGGCCGGAGATCTGCCAATCGAGCAACCGACATTGTTCGAGCTGGTGATCAATCGCAAGACGGCGAACGATCTCGGGGTCACCATCCGGCAATCCTTGCTGCGGCGGTCCGACGCTGTTGTTGACTGAGCCGCTACTTGCACTCTCCCGACCTCCGCGCTTCGGTGACCATTGCCCCTCGCGTGGATCGGCGGCTCCAAAGGCGCACACGGCGGCGCAGGCGTCCTCTCAGGAGGCGGTGCTTGCAGCATCACCGGCAATAGCGCCGGCGCCTGCTCAGCGCGACCGCGGGCCCCATGCAGAACGATCCAACGCCGCAACAGGTTCGCGTTGACCCTGTGCGTCATGCCGGTGGCGGCTGAAGTCCCAGGGCATCAAACATTGTCGAACCAGTTCATCCTTGAACTCATCGGCGTAAATGCGCTTGCCATTGCTGCGCACGCCCAGGACGCCACGTGGCAGCTGCCTCGGGTGTTCTCTCTCGGTCAGGGTATCCATGCTGCGTCCACTACCCATGTCAGTGGACGCAAGGGTGCCGCGGCACCTCTGTCAGCTCAAGAGGGTACTGAGGCCTCGCCTACTTGACCAGACTCAACAGGTCAAGAAATAACCTCTCGACGATTCACCGCTAGGGCGTTCGATTCTTGCGATAGGAGTTTTTCAGGAAGATCTTGCCGTCCCGAAGCGTGAACAGGTCGCAGCCCTGGACTTCGACGCGAGTCCCATGCGCCGGCGTCCCCGTGAACGTCCATTCTGAGACAGCGCGATCGCCGAGCACGAAATGGCGCGCATTCGCCCAGTGGGCATCGGGAAAGACGGCCCAGACTTGCGCGAAGGCCGCTCGCACCGCCTCGCGGCCGACGGCGCGGCGTCCGCAGGCATCGGGCCCGGCGGAGGATTCGAAGACGCAATCCTCGGTCATGAAGGACATGAGCGCGTCGATGTCGTGCCGATTCCACGCGTCGGCAAACGACTGAAGGAATTCCGGGGTCACCTCGGGAATCACCGTCTGCATGATCGGACACCTTTGCAGCGCCTGCGCGCTGATGCTCCGTTGGCGCATGGGGCACGCACGCACGCACGCACGCACGCACGCACGCACGCACGCACGCACGCACGCATCGTGTTTGCCAAGCGGCTGTTGCTCCCCACAGAAATGATACCGCCGCGGGTGGCGAGCCGAGGAGGGTCTCGTGGCGCCGAGTGCGTGTATTCAAGCGATGACCGGCAGGGGCCATACGGGGACCCGGCAGGTGCCCCAGGTCCCGATCTCGGGCTTCGGCGGCCAAGCATTCAGGAACGCGGCTGCAGCGTGAGCCCGATCAGCCGGGAAACGACCATGGCCAGGTACATCACGCCGGCGAACATGGCGAGGCTCGCGACGGCGCGGGCGTGGACCGTGACCGGGATGACGTCGCCGATCCCTGTGCTCGAGAGCAGCGCGAAGCTCAGGTACATCAGCTCGCTCCAGGACCTGGCCTGCTGCGGATTCACTGCGGCCTGGAAACTCCCGGGCTGGAGCGCCTGAACCACGACGAACAGGTGAGTGAACGCCCAGGCCAGCAACGTGAACGTCGCGCCCACGGCGAACAGCTCGTCGAGCGTCGCATACCGATCGGCCAGCATGTAGGCGATCAAGCTGCCCGTCGCATAGAAATAGAACACCGCCTCGAGGGCGGAGGACCACACGAGCAGTTCGGGCCGATCGGCCATCGCCTGCAGCACGAGCAGGGCGGTGGTCGGGATCGCCAGGCCGACGCTGATCCACGTCAGCCATGGCGTGCGGCGGACCATGCGGATCGTCACGTACAGCACGACCATCCCGAAGACGGCCAGCGCGGGGGCTCCGGCGCGCGTCGACTCGACAAAGGGATAGAGAACGATGCCGAGGAGCTGCACGATCAACAGCATCGCCGACGGATGGCGGCGTATGTTGCCCAGCATGCCCGGTTGATTCATGGCCGCAGTGTCGCCGGTTCCTCCGCGTGACGCTGAGTTCCTCCCGCCTCGGAGGGCACGAGGCCTCGGGCGATGCCTCTGCCCGCTTCGGTTTTTCCTTGGGAATCTGAACGGTCGGCCGAAGCTTTCTTGCGACACGGTTTTGCGCCTACACACGTCGAGCGCGGCGCAAGCGAAGGTCGGGGCTCTCAAGAGGGAAGCACCATGCCCATTGCCCGACGACCGCCAGACATCGACCCTGACATCGCTCCGCTGCCGGTGGTCGCTCCGACCGAAGCCGAAAACCGGGCCGCTGGGCTCGAGGAAGAGGAGGCTTCCGCCGCGAAAGCATCGGACGAGGCCGATCCGCTCGGCGGCCCGAAACCGCAGCGTTCGTAAGGCGGCCCGACGGCGCAGTGGCCATTGAACGCAGACTCATCTCGACCTACTGGGAGCGGCGATGTTCGAACGATACAAGGCGAAGATCGAGGCCTATTGCAGGGAAGCCGGCATCGAAATCCCGGTCGGATTCAGCCGACATTCGGCGGGGCGGTACGCCGCCATCGACCTGGAATCGAGTCCGCCGAAGCTCGTCGCCACCACCTGGCTGAAGCACGAGGAGGCGGTGTACTACCTGGTGAATCTGGCGGAAGGCCGGAGAACGAAGATCCTGGATTTCAAGGACCGCTGTGAACTCAGCTTCAACGGCAAGACGAGCTTGTTGCAGGGTGATCCGTTCTAGTCGCGAGCGTGGGCCTGGATCGCGCGCTCGCCATATGGCATAGGCCAAGCGAAGAGCCACGGCGCGCTGGCTTCGTGTTTCCTTTGGCACTACATTGGAACTCGGCTGGGATTCGCGGCCGCAGTTCGGGAGGAATGCCATGAGAGCTCGTTCGAAGACTGTCGCCAGCGGGCAAGCGGTCACCGTTCAATGTGGAACGTCATAGGTAACCGCCAGGCTGCCGTGAGCCTGGCCGAATTTTCGGACACGGCGTGCTTTCTGCCCTGCAAGCATTGCCAGGAGCTGGTGCAGGAGGACGATCGGTTCTGTCGCTTTTGCGGAAGCGATCAGTTGGAAATGGATGGCATGGGCGAGGCGCAGCCAGCCAGCGGCCCGAATCGCGCTCCATCCACAGCGCGTGCAGCGCCGGTCGAGGTGGATTTCGCGGACACGGTGCAGCCAGGCGAAGCCACGGCGCTCGCGCTGTACGCTCCGACGAACGCGGCCAATGAGGCAGCGAGGCCGGAGTCGGCGCTCAACCGCCCGGACGCCTTCGGACTCAGGCGATTGCTGGAAGGCAGTGCACCGGGTCACCGGGCAGGCAGCTCCGTGATCGCGCTTCGCCTGGCGATCGGCGTGGTGTCGCTGGTGGTCTTGCTGACGCTCGTGCTGGGCCGCAACCTCGATCTCGACACGCTCAGGGCGAGCGTGGAGCAGCAGATCCAAGGCGCTCTGGTCGGCAGCGACCTGCGGTCCGCTGATCTGGCGCCCGGTGTCCTGAATTCCGGGGGGACGCTCGACCGTCCACTGCAAGTGCAAGTGCAAGTGCAAGGGCGAGCGCCAGCCGCACGGCCGCCGCAAGCCGACACCCGTGATCGGCCACGAGACACCGCCTCGGAAGTGGCCATCGCGCTCGGACTGGGTGAGCCGTCGGTGCCCGCAGCACCGGCCGTTTCGCCTGGGACGCCGCAGATGGCGGCGGGCCCTGCACCCGAGATGAGCGTGTCGGAGCCGAAGCAGGAGGGGTGCAGCGAGGCACTGGCCGCTCTGGCGATGTGCCCGCAGCCGTGACGTCCGAAACTTTCTTCATTGGAGCCAGCATGCGAATCACAACCCTACTGACGGTGCTGGTGGGGATGATCTTCCTGTCGTCCGCAGCCGCTGCGCCGAGGGCGGAGTACAAGATCGTCACCGCTTCGAAGACCGGCACCTACATCCAGATCGGCAACGACCTTGCCAAGTGGGTGGCCGATCCTGCGGGCATCGACCTGGAAGTCCTGGAGTCCAAGGGCTCGGCGGAGAACGTGCAGCGCATGCGCTTCGAACCGGGGGTGAAGCTGGCGCTGGTGCAGTCCGACGTGTACCAGGCCTTCCTGGACGAAGCGAAGGCGGGCAACGCCGATGCCGGCAACATCATTCGACCGCTGCGTCTGATCATGCCGCTCTATGACGAGGAGATCTACTTCGTCGCCCGCGCGGACTCGCCGCTGGAATCCATCCACGAGATCAAGAACAAGAAGATCAGCGTCGGCCCGTTGGGCAGCGGCACGGCACTCACGGCGAGAACGCTCTATCAGCTGATGTTCGAGGAGCCGATATCGGCTGCGAACGCGCAGTACCTGACGAACGAGGATGCGCTGGTCAAGCTCACCGTGGACAAGACGATCGACGTCGCCATCATCGTGGCCGGACAGCCGGCCAAGCTGTTCGCGGACATGAAGCCCGAGGCGCGCAAGTTCATCAAGATCCTGAAGCTGGACGAGTCGGCACCTGAATCGGCGCGCGCGAAGAAGACCTACTTTCCCGCGGCCATCCGCGCCACGAGCTACCCCACATGGCTCACGGCCGACACGCCGACCCTCACGGTGAAGGCCTACCTGGTCACCTATGACTACGGTCTGCAGTCGACCGTCGGCAATCTCGCCCGGTTTGCCGAGTCGCTGTGCACCAACTTCGACAAGCTCCAGGCCAACGGGCATCCCAAGTGGAAGCAGGTGAAGCTCGAGCTCCCTGCGCTGAGCCAAGGGTGGCGCTACTACGGCCCGATGGAAAAGCGCTTGCGTGCGTGCATTGCCGGCCAGAGGAGCCTCAACACGCCGACGCCGACCTCGACCAAGACGCAGGCACCAACGCGCAACTGCACCGAGCAGGAAGTGGTGCTCGGCATTTGCAAGAGCTGAGCTGGCAAGAGCGAAGCTGGCAGTGCAGGAAGCCGCGTCCCGACGCGCGGCCGCGCCCACGTCAGCAGAAACTAGGGTAAACCCTTATAATCGACCCATGCCAATTGGCATGCGAAAACTCAAGGGAACCCTCATGCTGGACCAGTCTGTCAGCGGCTCGAAAGGTCGCGTTTCTCGTGATGCCGATCGGGGCCAGGGGCGTCACCCGCTGGCGTCGGCCTGGAGTCTCTTCAAGCGTCTCGCCAGTGCCCGGACGGCGGCCCAGCTCGATGCGCTGGCAGACCGCTATCAGAGCAGCCAACCGGCCCTGGCCGCGGAGTTCCGCGCGGCGGCGTTCGCTACGAGTGCGCGAGGCGCCTGAGTCGAGTTGCAGGCGGCGGTAGGCTGCAGCCGCCTCGAGGTCCACGGCCTGACCGGCGCGCTCAGTTCTTTTGCGCCAGCTGTTCCAGGATGGCCGGGTTCTCCAGCGTGGAGGTGTCCTGCGTGATGGCTTCATCCTTGGCGACAGAGCGCAGCAGCCTGCGCATGATCTTGCCGCTGCGCGTCTTCGGCAGGTTGTCACCGAAGCGGATGTCCTTGGGCTTCGCGATCGGCCCGATTTCCCTGGCCACCCAGTTGCGCAGCTCGTTGGCGATCTTCCGGGCCTCTTCACCTTCGGGCCGTGCGCGCTTCAGGACGACGAAGGCGCAGATCGCCTCGCCCGTCGTCTCGTCGGGACGGCCGACCACGGCGGCTTCGGCCACGAGTTCCGTGCACGACACCAGCGCCGATTCGATCTCCATCGTGCCCATGCGGTGCCCCGAGACATTGAGCACGTCGTCGATGCGCCCGGTGATCGTGAAGTAGCCGGTCCCGGCATCGCGGATGGCGCCGTCACCGGCGAGGTAGTAGCCCTTGAGTTCAGGCGGGTAGTAGCTGGCCTTGAAGCGTTCGGGGTCGCCCCAGATCGTGCGGATCATGCTCGGCCAGGGCTTCTTCACGACCAGGATGCCGCCCTGGCCGTTGGGCACGTCGGTGCCGGTCTCGTCGACGATCGCCGCCGCGATGCCGGGGAAGGTCAGCGTGCAGGAGCCCGGCACCAGCGGCGTCGCACCGGGCAGCGGCGTGATCATGTGGCCGCCTGTTTCAGTCTGCCAAAAAGTATCGACAATCGGACAGCGACCGCCGCCGACATGCGCGTGGTACCACTCCCAGGCGGCCGGGTTGATCGGCTCGCCGACCGATCCCAGGATGCGCAGGCTCGACAGGTCGTAGCTCTTGGGGTGCACCGCCTCGTTGCTTTCCGAGGCCTTGATGAGCGACCGGATCGCGGTGGGCGCCGTGTAGAACACGCTGACCTGGTGGTCCTGGATCATCTTCCAGAAGCGGCCCGCATCGGGGTAGGTTGGCACCCCCTCGAACATGACCTCGGTCGCGCCGAGGGCGAGCGGGCCGTAGGTGATGTAGGTGTGGCCGGTGACCCAGCCGATGTCTGCAGTGCACCAGAACACGTCGTCGGGCTTAAGGTCGAAGGTCCATCGGGTGGTCAGCGCCGCGTGCAGCAGGTAGCCGCCGCTGGAATGCTGCACGCCCTTGGGCTTGCCGGTCGAGCCCGACGTGTACAGCACGAAGAGCGGATGCTCGGCGCCCACCCATTCGGGTTCGCAGGTCTCCGGCTGTTGCTGCGTCTCCTCGTGCAGCCAGCGGTCGCGTGAGGCGTCCCAGCCGATCGCGCCGCCGGTGCGCCGATAGACGAGCACATCGGCCACGGTCTCGCACCCACCCAGTGCGATCGCATCGTCGACGATGGCCTTGAGTGGCAAGTGCTTGCCGCCGCGCACCTGCTCGTCGGCGGTGATGACCATCACCGCGCCGACGTCGTGGATGCGGTCACGCAGGCTTTGCGCGGAGAAGCCGCCGAAGACCACCGAATGCGTGGCCCCGATCCGTGCGCAGGCCTGCATCGCGACCACCCCCTCCACGCTCATCGACATGTAGATGACGACGCGATCTCCCTTCCTGACACCGCGGGCCTTCAACGCGTTCGCCAGGCGGCAGGTGCGTGCCAGCAGCTCGCGGTAGCTGACCCGCGTCACCTGCCCGTCGTCGGCCTCGAAGATGATCGCGGTCTTGTCGCCCAGCCCACCCTCGACCTGACGGTCCAGGCAGTTGTAGGACACGTTCAGCGTGCCGTCCTCGAACCACTTGAAGAAGGGCGCCTGGCTGTCGTCGAGACCTCGGGTGAAGGGCGTCTTCCAGCTCAGGAACTCGCGCGCGAGGCGCGACCAGTAGCCGCTGTAGTCGGCCTCCGCCTCGGCCACCAGCTGGTGGTAGGCGGCCATGCCGGACACATGGGCGTCCCGGCTGTCCGGCACGGGAATCAGACGGGTCTTTGCTTCATTTGGGGTCACGATCAATCTCCTGGGGCCTGGGGTTAAGACATCGAAACGGATAGCGGTCATCGGTCGGCATGGCGGGTCAGCCAGGCGGCGACCGCAGCGGCACTGCGAAATTCGTCGCAGGCACGCGCCGGGACGGTGGGGTAGCGCTGGTTCCACATGCGGGCCAGCGCCTGGCCGGGCCCGATCTCCAGCACGCAGTGGATGTGTCGTGCCATGACGTTGTCCATGCACTCGTCCCACCGGACGGTGGTGGCGATCTGTGCGGCCAGCGCATGCCGGGCAGCGGCTGCGTCGCGGATGCGGTCCGCCGCATTGCTGAAGAGAGCGACTTGCGGCGCATGAAAGGAAACGCTTTCGAGCGCCCGCGCGAAGCGGTCCGCCGCCTCGCGCATCCACGGCGTGTGGGAGGCGACGTTGACGCGCAGCCGCGTGCACTGCGCGCCTTCGAGCGAGGCGATGCGCTCGGCCTGTCCCAATGCGGCGCTCGGGCCGCCGAGGATCACGCTCTCCGGGCCGTTGCGGATGGCGAGTGCGAGGCCGGTGTCCACGCACAGCTGTTCCAGCCGGGGCCCGGAAAGACCGGTGACGGCCAGCAGCCCGCCGGGGGCCTGCGCCGCACAGGCATCCATGGCCTCGGCGCGCTGCTGCGCCAGCGCGAGGGTCGGCCCGGCTTCGAGCACGCCGGCCGCGCTGAAAGCCGCGAGTTCCCCGACGCTGTAGCCCGCGATGGCAGCCGGGGGCGCCACGAGGGGTGCGAGTTGCTTCCACGCTGCCAGCGCGAGGCCGGTGAGCAAGCTCTGCGCGTTGTCGTTGCGTTCGGCCCAGGCAGGATCGGCCAGCGCGCCGCGCCAGTCCGCGACGCCGAGGCGCGCGCGCATGTCGCGCACGACGGCATCGTCGGCAAGCCACGGCAGCATCGCCGGATGCTGGTTGCCCTGGCCCGAGAACAGCAGCGCGAAGCTCATGCGCCTCCACCGACGCGCGCGAGCCAGCAGGCTGCGGCGAGCGTGTCGGCCGCGCCGCCGGGCGACAGGCGCCGTGCCACGAACTCGCCTGCAATGGCGTGCGCCTCCTGCAGTCCGTCGGGCCGGGCGACACCGCCCCGGTCCAGAAACGCCTGCGCCGTGCGCTGCGCGTAGCGCAGGCCGGCGAGACCGCCGCGGTGCGCGAGATTGCTGTCATCCAGCACGGCCATGGTGTGGAACAGCGTGTCGAGCCGCGCCTGCTGCGGCGTCAGGCCGCGCGCCAGTGCCGCCGTCAGCGCGGGCAGCGCCGTGTCGAACAGGACCGGGAAGGCGAGCGCCGCTTCTTGGGACGCGCTGCGAAGGCCGAGGCGTTGCGCGGCGATGCCGCCGGGCAGCGTGGGCGCGCGTTGGCTGCGGCTGGCGAGCGCATCGCCCCAATGCCGGCGCAGCGCGCCCCGCAGGGCCTCCGGTCGCAGTGCCCCGCCTTCCTCGCGCAGGGCCGCGCCCGCCGCGGCGCACAGCAGTCCCAGCATGAAGATCGCCCCGCGATGCGTGTTGATGCCGCCGGTGGCGGCGAGCATGCGTGCTTCCGCCGCGATGCCGCAGCGCTCGAGCACGGCGAACTCCGCGAGGCCCCATCCGGCTTCGGCGATCTGCGAAAAATAGCGGCGCAGCGAGAACAGGCTGCGCACGAAGGTGTGCGCGTCCATGTCGTCGTGGCTGCCGCGGTCGATCAATGTCACGAGTCCCGGCTTCGGCGTCAGCGACAGCTCGTCGTGCAGTGCGAGCGTGGCGGCGCGCCCGATCGCGGCGGGCGTGAGTTGCGGCTGCCGGTGGAGGCGCAGTGCCGCTGTCTTCATGCGACCGCCTCCGCCAATTCTGCACGCTCGCACCATGCGGTGTCGCGCTGCAGGGCCACGCTGTCCAGGCGCCTGACCATCACGGCGCGCGCGCGTCCGGCGCGCCATTCGATCCATTCGCGCCAGGCGACCGATGCACCGTCTCGGAAGACGAGTTCGCCGTCCAGCCGGGGCCGAGTGACGCCGAAGGACTGGAGCACCTGCGCGACGGCATCGGCCTGTTCCATCCCGTCGACGGCGACCCAGAGATCGAGGTCGGACTCCGCCCGCACGTGCGCGAGCCCGCTGATCGCCTGCCAGCCGTAGCTGCCGAAGACGTGCGCCGTCGCGCCAGCGGTGTCGAGCGCGTCCAGGAGCGCGCGGACCGGCCGCTGCGCCGAAAGTGGCAGCAGCGCTTGCACCGCGGCGAGGCCCGGAAACTCGTCGAGGCAAAGCACCGCGGCGTGCGGCAGCCGCAGCGCCAGCCGGCGCCGGTCCCATTGCGCAGGGGAGGGCAGACCCAGCGCGATCGCTCCGTCGTCGATGGCGTCTACCGTCTGGCGTGTCACCACCAGCGGCAGACGATGCGTCGCCCAGTGTGTCAGGCACGCGCGCGCCTGCGTGTCCCAGGGCCGTCGCAGCAGGGTGCTCCAGCCGGCGTCGGTGAGCCGGGCGAGTTGGTGGCGTCGCAGGCAGGCCATGGCGCGCTGCGGTCTCAGGCCGCGTCCAGCACGCGTTGCACGACAGGGGCGGCGAGCTGGCGCCCGCCGCGTTCGGCGCCGTCTCGTGCGCGCACATCGTCGGTCGGCGCGTGGGCCAGCGCATCGCGCAGGGCGGCCTGCAGGTCGCCCTGCCACAGCGCACGCACGCCCCCCATCGCCACATAGTTCTGCACGCCGGGTGCGAACACGGGGTTGGACTGCGACAGCGCCGTGAGCTTTTCCTCGGGCAGCTTGGTCACGCGCGCCATCGCGGGAATGCGCATCACCCGGATCTCGGCGTCCGGCAGGGCATAGCAGGCATCGGCGATCAGGCCCGAGGTGATGAAGCCGCCGGACAGGGCCTGGTCGTACACCAGTCCGATCACCCGGTGGCCGCGACGCCGTGCCAGGTCGATGCTGGCGCCGAGGTGCGCCATCGCACGATTGATGCCGAGCAACTCGTCGCGCCGGCGCAGCTGCTGGCCCTGCGTGTCGATCAGCAGCAGGATCGCCCGGCCGGGGTGCTGCGCGACCGTGTCGAGCACCACGCGCGCCTGGGCGAGCGCGAGCCTGACGCCGATCGGCGCGTGATTCGTGGTGCCGATGACCGTGAGCGGTTCGCCTTCGAACATCACTTCGCCCTGCAGGAAGTCGCCCGCGGCGCGCATGCCGTGGTAGGGGCCGAACAGCTGGGTGACAAGAGAATTCCACTGCATGTAGTGCTCCCGGGTTAGATGACGCGCAGCGCGCGCACGGTGTCGACCGACAGGTCGGGAACCTGCTCGGCATCGACGACGCCGAGTGCGCGCCAGAGCAGCACCGCTTCGTCGCGGCCGGTGTTGTCGCCCGGCAGGGCAAGCAGGCGCCGGGTGAGCAGCGCGTGCTCGTCCTCGAGCGCGGCCAGGGTCAACGGCTTCGCCGTGCCGAGCGCCGCGATGGCCGCTTCGCGAAAGGCGGCGACGTCGTCTTCGACCAGGGCGTCGCAGTCCCCGGTGAGCCAGCGGTGCTTGCCCCCGGTCGTGCGCCAGACCAGCGCCCGGTCGCGTGAATCGAATTCCTCCACGCCGTGCGACGCTTCGATGACTTCGGGGCCCGACATGGCCAGCCGCCCGACATCGCTCATCACGATGTGGTCGGCACAGCGCGCCACGATGCCCATGCCGCCGAAGCAGCCGTTGGCGCCGCCGATCAGCACGATCACCGGGATGCCGGCGGCGCGCACATCGAGCAGCGCGCGCATCACTTCCGACACCGCGATCAGCCCGGCATTGGCTTCGTGCAGCCGCACGCCGCCCGATTCGGCCAGAATCAGCACGGCCGTCGGCCGGTCGCGCTGCGCGCGCTGCAGCAGGCCGACGAGCTTGGCGCCGTGCACCTCGCCGACGCCGCCGCCCATGAACGCGCCTTCCTGCGCGGCCACGAACACGCCGTGGCCATCGAGCGTCGCGCGGCCGATCGCCACGCCATCGTCGAAGGCCGAGGGCACGCCGAGCTGCGCCAAATGCGGGCTGGTGACCCGTTCGCTGGGCGGCAGCCATTCATGAAAGCTGCCGGGGTCGAGCAGCAGCGCCAGGCGCTCGCGCGCGGAGCATTCGGCAAAGCTGATCATGGCTGGCCTCCGGTGATCTCGGCCACGGCCTGGTCGAGTCGCAGGCTCACCACGGCCGGCGTGGCGCCCATGTCGTTGATCGAGACGCGCACACCGGCCAGCGGATGACGCGCGTGGAAGTCGTTCATCACGGCCTGCCAGATCGGCCCGAAGCCACGCGCCGAGGTCTCGACGCGCACCGCGCAGTCGGGGCCCTCGACCGCCTCGAGCATCACCTCGAGGTTGCCGGAGCCGACGACGCCGACCAGCACCGGCACGAAAGCGCCTGCAGGCCGACCGCCAGAGAAGAAGAAGTCCAGGGTTTCGAGCCCTGCGGGAACATCGCTCATCGTTGAATCTCCTGCTACCAGTTTCTGAAGCGCTTGGGCGGCTGGTAAAGCCCGCCCGAGGCGCGCACCAGGTCGCGCATGCTGCGTGCGGCCAGCAGATTGCGCGTGGCCTGGCGCGGGTCGATGCCGAGGTCCTGCGGTCGGCGGATCACGCCGCGGTCGCGCAGGTTCTCCACCGCGCGCCGGTCGCGCGCGAGGCCGATCGCGGTGTAGCCGGCCACGCCGCGGATCGCCTGCTCGCGCTCGGCGTCACTGCGGCACATCAGCAGGTTGGCGATGCCTTCCTCGGTCAGGATGTGCGAGACGTCGTCGCCGTAGATCATGATCGGCGGCAGGTCCATGGCGGCCTGCTCCTGCAGGGTCCAGGCATCGAGCCGGTCGACGAAGGCCGGCTGCATGTGTTCCCGGAACGTCTCGACCATCTGCACCACGAGCTTTTGTCCGCGTGGCGTGCCGGCGGCGCCACTGCGTCCGGCACGCGCCTCGCGCCCGGCCTTGAGCCAGGCCGGGCTCGAATGGCGGCGCCCGCGCGCATCGGCGCCCATGTTGGGCGCGCCGCCGAAGCCCGAGATGCGGCCCAGCGTCGCGGTGGAACTGTTGCCGTCGAGGTCGATCTGCAGGGTCGAGCCGATGAACATGTCGCAGGCGTAGTGGCCGGCCGCCTGGCAGAACGCCCGGTTGCTGCGCAGGCTGCCGTCGGGACCCGTGAAGAACACGTCGGAGCGTGCGCGGATGTAGTCCTCCATGCCGAGCTCGGAGCCGAAGGAGTGCACGGACTCGACCCAGCCCGCCTCGATCGCGGGGATCAGGGCGGGGTGCGGATTCAACGCCCAGTGCTTGCCGATCTTCCCCTTGAGGCCCAGGGATTCGGCATAGGTCGGCAGCAGCAGCTCGATGGCGGCCGTGTCGAAGCCGATGCCGTGGTTCAGGCGCTGCACGCCGTACTCGGCATAGATGCCCTTGATCGCCATCATCGCCATCAGGATCTGGACCTCGCTGATCTGCGCCGGGTCGCGGGTGAAGAGCGGCTCGATGAAGTTGGGACGCGGTGCCTTCACCACGAAGCTCACCCAGTCGGCCGGGATGTCGATGCGCGGCAGCGTCGTGCGCTTGCCGTCGACGAGCTCGTTCACCTGCGCGATCACGATGCCGCCGGAGAACGCCGTGGCCTCGACGATGGCCGGTGTGTCTTCGGTGTTGGGGCCGGTGTAGAGATTGCCTTCGGCGTCCGCGGCATGCGCGGCGACCAGCGCCACCTTGGGCGTGAGGTCGACGAAGTAGCGCGCGAACAACTCGAGGTAGGTGTGGATGGCGCCGATCTCGATGCGGCCGCCCGACACCAGCTTGGCCAGGCGCGCGCCCTGGGGCCCCGAGAAGCTGAAGTCCAGGCGCGAAGCCACGCCGTTCTCGAACACGTCCAGGTGCTCCGGCAGCGCCAGCACCGACTGCACCATGTGCAAGCCGTGGACGCGCTGCGGATCGACCTGCACGAGCGCCTGCGCGAGGAAGTCCGCCTGCTTCTGGTTGTTGCCTTCGAGGCAGACGCGGTCGCCGGGCGAAAGCACCGCTTCGAGCAGCGTGCCGATGGCTTCGGTGTCGACGTGCTTGCCGGCGAGCCGCGTGCCGAGTGCGGCGGCGGCGCGCGCCATCCGGGCGGCGCGGTCATCGGCCTTGGAGGTCCAGGGGCTGGAGTTCATGGGGTGAATGCGTTGAGCAGGTTCGATGAAGGCGGCGCCTTACAGCACCACGAAGAGCAGCCACACCACCACGGGGGCCACGACGGTCACGATGGCGCCGTACACCATCAGATGCCGGAAGAACACGTCGCGGTCCACCCCCTTCGCATTGGCGAGCACGAGCGCGCCGTTGGTCGAGAACGGGCTGACGTCGACGATGGTGGAGGACACGGCCATCGCCGCGATGAAGCCGATCGCGCTGACACCGGCCTCGCCTTGCAGGAAGGGCACCGCGAGCGGAATCAGCGAGCCCAGCACCGCGGTCGACGAGGCGAAGGCGGACACCACGGCGCCCACGAAGCACAGCAGCAGGGCCGCCATCAGCGGCGAGGTCAGGCCCGCCACGCTGTGACCCACGAAGTCGATCGTTCCCATCTTTTCCATGACGCCGACGTAGGTGCTGACGCCGACGATCAGCATGATCTCGGGCCACGACACCTGTCCCAGTGCGCGCTTCTGCAGATTGGGCGCCATCAGGGTGAGCAGCAGGCCGATGGTGATCGACACGAAGCCGATGTCCTGCTTGAAGAACAGCGTCAGCACGGCCAGCGCCAGCAGGCCCCCCACGGTGGCGATCTGGTAGAGGCGCGAGCCCTTTTCCGCAGGGGTCGCCGGCGATGCGTCCATCAGCGAGTCGTCGTCCGGTGTCGCGGTGCGCCGCTCCTCCGAGAACGACTCGCCTTCCGCGTCGCCATACACCTGGGCGCCACCCTGGCCATGCGCGACACGGGGCACGGCCGGCATGGCGCCCGTGGGGTCGGCCTTCTGGCGAACCAGCTTCATCCCGCCGAACATGAAGAACAACAGCAGTGCCACGGCCAGGTTGACGCCGAGGCTTGCCAGCATGGTCGCCATCTCGTTGAGCGGCAGGCCGGCCCGGGCCACGATCTTGTTGGTGATGCCACCGTAGATGCTGATCGGGGAGAAGCCGCCGCCCTGCGCGCCGTGCACGACCATCAGGCCCATGAGCAGGGGGTTGATGCCGTACTTGGCCGCAAAGCCCAGCGCGATCGGCGCAATGATGGCCACCGCGGCCGGGCTGACCGCGCCCACGGCCGTGAGCAGCGCGGCGATGAAGAACATGATCCACGGAATGGCGGCGATGCGCCCGCGCACGGCGCGCACCGCGAGCTTGACGAGCCAGTCGATCGTGCCGTTGTTCTGTGCGAGCGCAAAGAGGTAGGTGATACCGACCAGCGTGAGGAACAGGTCGGCGGGAAAGCCGCCCATGATGGCCTTGGCGTTCATGCCGGCGACCAGCGTGCCGACCAGGAACGCGCCGACGAAGGCGATCACGCCCATGTTGATCGGCAGCACGGTCGCGAGCACGAACATGCCGATCAGCGCGTAAATCGAAATCCAATGAGAACTCATCAATGCGTCTCCGGAGGTTGGGGGTGCGACGCGCAATGGCTGCACGTCTGGGTACGGACATTACGCACCCCCGCCGGGACGATCAATGAAGCGGCCTCGCCGACCCTTACGCCAACTGAAACGATCGCGGGTTAACCCGAACGATCAGTCGTGGGTGTGATCGCATAGATAAAGTGTGTCGGGAAAAAAGACTGTCAGAGACCTTCATTGATGGAACCCATTCGAGCCGTTCGAGACCTCGCCCAGAATCAGGAGCAGGCTGCCAACTCGATCCTGCAGGCGAACACGGTTGGCCGGACTACCGGTTCAGACTGACTGCCGTCGATCAAATTTCCGGTGCGAACGTCGGTGACCGCTGAAAGCTGACGCTCGTGGCTTTTCTTCGCGACCGGCTCGTCTATTTTTGAAGTTGACCTTCGCTGACATCGTGAGGAGGTTTTGGGGTAGGGCAGTGGTCGGATCGCAGGTGGCCATGGACGGCCAGGACGGCGTTGCCCGTCGACGGCTGCTTCAAATGTCGCGAGATGGCGGTCAGGGTCCTCAGCGGGCCTAGCAGGGCGACGAACGCTGACGATTTCACCAACGCAACAGTCTCCGCTGCGCTGCTCAGGCAGCGGGATCGAACACCCTAAGGAACTCGCGCCGCGTCTTTGGCCCGTAGGTCCTGAAGTGGGGGTCGGGTTTCTCCAGGTAGGCCATGCGCTTTCGGGCGACCGAGTCGCAGGCGGTGTATCGCTTCACTTCCGTCGGCGCCAGGCCGTACACGTTCGCGGCGTTGAGACCGAATATCTTGGCCCGCAGCGCAGGCGTCATCTCGGGATAACCATGCCGTTCGCGCAGTTCCGCCGAGATCTGGAACGTCCGGAAGGCTTGGATCTGGTCCTGCGGCGAGCCGTACCAGATCGAATCCGTGCCCCATAGCACGTTGTTCTCGCCGCACGCGACGATCAGTTTCCCCAGGGCGTGAGCCGCCTGTTCGGGGTCACGCATCAAAAAGCGCCACGTGCTGCCCAGCTCCGCATAGACGTTGCTGTTCGGCTTGACCTGGTGTTTGCGCAAGGACGTAATCAGCGTGTCGATGCCGTCGCTCTTACCGCTCGCGTCGTAGGCCTTTTCGGTCACCGTGCTGACGAAGCCCGAGTGATAGATCAGGAAGTTCACGTCCGGGTAACGCGTGGCGACGACGCCGATGTCGCTGCACTGGCTGTGCTCGTAGGAGCGTGGTCCGAACGGCAGCCCCTTGTGGATGCAGATGTTCTTGACGCTCAGCGCGCGAGCCTTCTCGATGAACCGGATGCCGACGTCGTCGTGCAGGAAGTAGCCCTTGCCGTTCGGTCCATACTGCGTATAGGTCTTCCAGGCGCTGATGCCCCACTTCTCGTGCAACTCGTCCATGCCCTCGAGGTCGCCGGGCTGGTTCGGGTTGACGCGTCCATGCAGCAGCAGCCGGTGCGTTCCTTCGAGCTTGTCGACCAGCCTGCGGACCTCGTCGGCGGCCTGGATCGTGACCGGTTCGGCGTCGCGCGCGGAGGGTACGAAGGACAGCACCATCACGTCGGTGTCGCTGTCCATGAACACCTCCTTGAGGAAGACCTCCGCGCTCTTCGAATTGCCTTTCGGCGTGTTGATGAAGTGGCCCTGGACGTCGAGGATGAACTCCTGCCTGGCGGGGCCGACCTGCGCGCGTGCGAGCTGCATATCCAGCACGGCGTCGCGGGGTAGCTCGAAGAAGCCGCCGGTCCTTCCGGCCGCGGCGTTGGCCGCGTTGAAGGCCAGCAGCGTGCTGGCTGCGCCACAGGACGAGGTCAGGAACGCTCGCTTCGAGCATCCCAGCCGCTTCGCGTTGGTTGCCGCGGCCTCGTGTGCGAGGCGGTTGGCTTCGATGTTCGCCGGCCACAGCGACACCGGTGCGAACTCGCCATTCGAGGTGCTGTCGAGCTTGATGGGAAGGCGCTTGCCCTCAGGGTCGCTGTCATGCATGGTGGTCCCCCCGGTTGGATCAAGAAGCCCCGCCGGCCCGCCAACGGCACCATGAGCCCCTTGGTTTCGACGAGACCTCCCGATTCTGCTCCGCGCCGCGGGGCTCGGCCCCAGCACACAAGCCAGGCACCCGCGGGCGGGCTGTGTTGTGCGTAGAACGCCAACGGACGATCAGGACGACATCGTGCGCGAACGGCGGCTTGCGCAAGTCGCGAATCGGAGCTTCAGGCCGGCCCGTTGCGGTCTTTCAGGATCAAAGGAAGCCGACCTTCCTCAAAGTTGCTGAACGGCCAGTTGCTGCCGCTGGCTACCGGCGGTTTCTTGGCACCTCACCTGGCCTTGCTTGCGCCGTCGGACTTCACCAACCCTCCTCCCACGGCGGCACAGGCCCGAAGCGCGCGATGAAAAAGTCAATCAGCACCCGCACCCGCGACGGCTGCGTGCGATTGGGCAGGTAGACCAGATAGATGGCGCCCTCGGGCACCGGTTGGAACTGCCGCAGCAACGGCACAAGGGTTCCTTGCCGCACGTCCGCGCCCACCATGTGCAGCGGCAGCAGGCCCACACCGAGGCCGCAAAGGGTGGCCGCGCGGACGGCTTCCAAGTCGTCGGTCTCGAACGAAGCCGGAACCTTCAGCGTGTATTTCCGCCCGCTGCGGCTGAACGTCCAGACCCCTTTGGGTGCGAGCATTGGAAAGAACACGCAGTCGTGCTTCTCCACGTCCTCGATCCGGCGCGGCGTGCCGCGCTGCGCGAGATATGCCGGCGAGGCGAGCAAGACGAGCCGGCTGACCGCGAGCTTTCGTGCGACCAGATTCGGCGCCGGGGGCGACGAACGGATGCCGAGGTCGAAGCCTTCGGCGCCCAAGTCCACCGTGCGATTGCTGCAGGAGAGCCTGACCTGGATCTTTGGATACTGCTGCTGGAATTCGACAATCGCGGGCAACACGTGCCGCACCGCGAACGCCGGGATCGCGGTCATCTTCACGACTCCGGCCGGCTCGGACTGAGCCTGCGTCACGCGTCGCTCGGCAAGTTCCGCTTCCTGCAGGATGTTCGCGCAGTGCTCGTAGAAGATGCTGCCGGCTTCGGTCAGGCTGAGCTTGCGCGTCGAGCGGTTCAGCAGCTTCACCGCCAGCGAGCGCTCCAGCGCGCTGACCTCCCGGCTCGCCAGCGATTTTGAGATGCCGAGCTTGTCAGCGGCGGCGGAAAAGCTCTTCGCGCCCACCACCTCCGCGAACACGTTCATGCCGGTCAGCCTGCTTTTCATTGGTGATGCCCTGGCAACAATGGGTTGAACTGAACACTATTTATCAGATTCCCGCAACGGACTAAATTTCTTCGCACCGGCCCGATACCCGGCCCGGCAACGAACCGAGGAGAGCGTCATGAGCGGCGAATTGATCAAGGTGGGCCAACTCGAGATCCGCTATCTCGTCGATGGTGCGGAAAAGGGCGGGTTGGGCGTGTTCGAGATGACGGTGCCTGCGGGGGCCATCGTTCCCCCGCCACACAGCCACACCGACAACGAGGAGTGCGTCTACGTCCTTCATGGCACGCTGCGCTACTCCGTCGACGGGGTGTCGCGCGACCTCGAGCCGGGTGACTGGATGTCGACGCCGCGGGGCTCGACGCATCACTTCATCAACAAGGCCAATGCTGCGGTGCGCGCACTGGTCATCATGACACCGGACATCGGGCCGCAGTATTTCCACGATGTTGGCGCCGTCGTCAACGCAGGCGGGCCGCCTGATCGAGCCAGGTTGGCTCAGGTGATGGCGCAATATGGACTGATTCCGGCGCGGCCGCCGGCACCGGCAAACGCTGCGCACGCTACTGCAGGTCTCTCCCCGCTGGTAACGGCGCCGCCGCGGTCCATGTGAAGACCCAACACACCTCCCATATGCATGATGGGCACGCTCGCGACACGCTGCACGCAGTTGGTGTCGCATCGCTCCGCGGGCGTGGCCGACCAAACCAGGAGCAGGATCATGGATTCCGAGGAACTGGCCCAGCGGTACTTCTCAGCTTGGAACCTGCGCGATGCGGGAGCCGTGCTCGAAACGTTTGCCCCGGGTGGCACGTACTGTGACCCCATCACCGCAGGACGGATTGCGGGTGAGGCGTTCCGGTCGTACATGGAGCAGCTGTGGTCGGCGTTTCCCGACTTGAGTTTCGAACCGGGGCGCATGGACTCGGCATCTGACGGCGTCGTGTGCGCCGCGTGGACCATGCTGGGGACCAACACCGGGTCGCTGCTGGGCCTCCCACCGACCGGGAGGCCGGCCTTCCTGCCTGGACTAGATGTGATTCATACTTCCCCGGACGGGATCAGGAGCGTGGTCGGCTATTTCGACTCGGCCACCTTGCAGCGGCAAATGGAGTGGCAAATCATCGTTCAGCCAAAGGAATGGGGGCCGATAACGTTGGGTAAGGGCGCCACGGTGCGTCGCAGGCTCTTGGCCGATGCCCAGACATTGACCGTCACGGAGATTGTCGCGCGTGACGACGAAAATACGGTCTTCGTCAACGAGTTATCGCGTCAGGTCCTGGCTGAACTCATTGCTGGCGATGCCATGCAGACATTCACCAGCGTAGTTGGTGGGAACCGTTTGACAACGGTCGCAACTTGGGCGTCTCCTGAGGAGATGAAGTCTGCAATGCATAGCGGCCCGCATGCGCAGGCGATGTCCAAATTCTTTGCGACGACCGGGATCGAGGGAGCCGCTATCGATGTCTTCACGCGGCTGCAGGAAGGCAAGCAATACCGGCGCTGCCACGCTTGCCAAAAGATGGTGGCCCTGGCAGGGTCCACGGGCCGATGTAGCTGCGGGGAAGTTGTGCAGGCGATCGCCTGAGGGTGCGACTCCGCTGTCGGTCCGGCTGGCGCCTATCGTCTGCCCGGAACTGACGCCACCCGCCCTAGCGCGTCCTGAGTGCGAGCTCGAATGTCGCCCAAGCACATGCTTGAAAGATTGGCATCGCAACGGGCGATTTGGGACTGCTTGGGGCGAAGCGCCGCGCCGAATGTGCTCTGGAGCAGTCTCAACTTCCGCAGCGGGTCGAGCGCGGCGTCGAGCGGCTGCTTTCTGGCATGCACATTGAACGGCTGGTCATGGCCGCCGAGAGCGCGCTTCCGAGGTCCTTCCAGGAAGCTGCATTGCGCCCAGCGCCAAGCGCCAAGCGCCAAGCGCCAAGCGCTAGCAGCCTTCCATCATGCGCGCGGCGTGTCAGTCTTTCGGGATTGCCAGCTCGGTCCATGCAGGCGCATGGTCGCTCGCGCCCGGGCGTCCGCGCACGTCCCGATCCACGCCGGCGCCGCGCAGCATCGGCGCCGCTTCGGCATTCAGCAGCAAATGGTCGATCCGCAGGCCGGCGTCGCGCCCGTAGCGGTTGCGCCAGTAGGTCCAGAAGGTGTAGGGCACGCGATGGGGGTGGCAGGCGCGAACAGAGTCGGTCCAGCCCTGCTCCAAGAGGTGCTTGAATGCCGCGCGGCTTTCTGGCTGCAGCAACGCGTCGTCGCGCCAGGAGGCGGGGTTGTAGATGTCGGCGTCAGTAGGCACAACGTTGTAGTCGCCAGCCAGCACGACCGGCATGCCGCACCCGAACAGCTTGCTCGCATGTTCATTGAAGCGCGCGAACCAACTCAGCTTGTAGTCGAACTTCGGTCCGGGCTGCGGATTGCCATTGGGCAGGTACAGGCAGCCGATCACCACGCCGTCGACGACCGCCTCGATGTAGCGCCTCTGGGGGTCTGCCTCGAGGCCAGGCACGCCGCGTCCGGTCTCGATCGGTTCGCGCCCGCGCGCCAGGATCGCGACACCATTCCAGGATGGCTGTCCGAATGCGACGATGCCATAGCCGGCATTGCGGATCGCCTCCAGGGGCAGTTTGGCATCGGGCGATTTCAATTCTTGCAGACAGGCGACATCCGGTCTCGTCTCTGCCAGCCATTCGAGCAACCGATCGAGCCGGCTACCAATGCCGTTGACGTTGAAGGTGGCGATCTTCATCACTTGGCGCAGAAGGAGAAAGGATGGGACGATCTTGCGCCACCAACGGTCTCAAGGGACGTCGGACGAGGCGTCCTTGTGCCCGATGGACGTCTCCCGGATCTGCCCATGCTGGCTACGCCCGCTGCTCGCGAAAGCGCCCAGGTGCACCGGGGACCCGCAGCTCTCCTACATTCGGGCGCCTGAGATGGAGCTACCGTGCTGACAAAGGAACCTTTCATGCCAAACCCCAAAATTCCCTCCGAGGACGATCCCGCGCAGCATCCGGTCGAGCCCGAGTTTCCGACCGACAGCGACCAGGGCAATCCACATTCGGACGAAGGCAAGCCCGGGGCCGACGAGAATGCCGCCGGCTTCGTGAAGGAAAAGCGCTAGGGTTGCCGACATCGTGTCGCAGCGCCAGAAGGCGACTTCGGCCGCTTCATCTAGCGATAGGCCATCGCGTAAGCGTTCAGATGAGTCTCGCGGGTGGCGCTCTTGTCGAACCACCTGCTCGGCACGGCGTTGGCCTTCTTGAGGTGCTCCGGCATCTCCCAGGGCCGCCCGTCGTTACCCACCAGTTCCACCGCACCGAGCCACGTCTGGTCCTGCGCCGTGAGTCAGTGCTCAGCCCAGTTCTGCCTTCGACATGCGGCAGACCGAGAGCAGCGCGAGCAGGTTGGGATCGCGTTCGCGCGTCCGCAGGAAATTGAGCGAGATGGTCTGGCGCATCAGGTACCTGGACTGCAGCGGAATCAACTGCACCTTCTGCGGCATCACGGTGCGCACGCGCCCCGGCAACAGCGTGCAGCCGACGCCGCCGCTGACCAGGTTCATCAGGGAGAAGATGTCGCCGGTCTTCATGACCACGTGGGGCGTGAAGCCGGCCACGCGAAACGAGTCCACGAATCCGCTGTAGGTCACGAACCCTTCGCTCAGCGTGACGAATCGCTCGTGGGCGCAGGCGGCCAGGTCGATCTGTTCCATCGCCGCGTAGCGCGAACCCACGGGCGCGGCGAAGTAGATGTCGTCCTCGAACAAGGGTTCGGACTCGAGGTCGGAGGCACCTTCGGGCGTGCCCATCAACGCCGCATCGACCGCGCCGTCACGCAGCTTCTGCAGCAGGTCGGCGTTGGAGCCCAGGATGAGTTCGGTCTGGATGTCGGGCTTGCGCAGTTTCATGCCCATGACCAGCGTCGGCACCGTGCGGTTGGTCAGCGAATAGAGCGATCCGATGCGGATGCGATCGGCCGAATAGCCCGCCACTTCGCGCGTCGAACGCACGCCCGCTGCCATGCTGCGAAGCACGTCCCGGGCGACCTCCGCCAGGGCCTGCGCGGCTTCGGTCGGGTGCAGGTTGCGGCCCTCGTGCCGGAACAGGGCGCAGCGCAGCCCTGTTTCCAGCGCATGCAAGGCGCGGTGGACACTGACGGGACTGATCTCGAGAATCTCGGCCGCGCGCGCGAGGTTGCCAGTCTCCATGAAGACCAAGAGGATCTCGAGCCTGCGAAAGGTGATCTCTTCGTCGACGTGGAGGTGCATGGTCGGCCTGCTTAGGTTGCGAATCGTAAGTCAACTTCGCAGCCGAGCGCCGTGAGAGCGTCCTGGCTGTCCACCGCAGCGTCATGGCGCGGGCGGGTTTCGCTTCTCCTCTTCGAGACGTTGCCGGCGCCGCACCGCTTCGCATTGCGCGTGCGACCGGAATTCGCGCTTGAGACACTGCGCCGCCATGCATTGGGACTTGGCGATGAAGTTCAGGCTGGAGCACGCTGCGGCGGGCTCCGGCGCTGCGGGTGCCTTCGGCTTCGGATCGTCGGCGTCGGTGGAAGAGGGCGCCTGGGATGCCGGCGCCGCGACGTCCTGAGCGGGTGGCGACGCGGCGAGGGCCGCGGCCCGTCTCGGCGGCGCACGCCGGGTGGCGACAGCGGGCGCAGCGGCTGGACCGTCGTCGTCGCTTGGGAGGCTGGCCGAACTCTCCTCGACCGGGGGCGCAAGCTGCACCGGGGCGCGGACCTGATCCGAGGTGGGCGCAACGGGGGCGGGTGCGTGTGCGGGTGGCGGTGAGGGTTCATCACCGGGAATCGCCGCGACGACCCCCGGCGAGTGCGGGCGCGGCGGATCCACTTGCGCGCTGCCGGCGGTGTAGAGGTACCAGCCGCCGGCCCCCGCGACCAGCCATCCGGCGGACCCGATGGCCAGGGCAGCCATCAGTCCCGCGATGCTGATCCACACGCCTTTGGCCGCTGGCGCCGCTTCGCTGATGCCTTCTGCCCGCGGCTGGCCTGATGGCTTCGACCAGTGGGCCTTCAGTGCAAAGGCCCGGTCCAGGTAGGAGGTCTTGGACGCAGCAAGCTGGGTCGGGGCGAAATCCGTCTCGGCGCACCCCGTGGGCAATGAGGTGATGCATTCGATGCAGAACTTCGCGATGGAACGGTTCCGCGCCTGGCAGTTGGGACAGATCAGCGCCATGTCGCAACGATCAGGCTGGCGCGCGCGCCGCCCCCGCGTGCACAAGAATCCCAGGGCGTGGGTCCGGCCTCGCCCGGGCCCGCCGGCGGTCGAAAACGCTGGCGACGAGGATCTGCGTCGGATGGCCGTCGGTCATGGGCCGAGAGTGACAGATGAATGCGCTTTCGCAGCGTGCATAAGTTCACGCGCGACACAGAAAGTAACATTCCACCGGATTTCGTGGACAATACCTGCGAGGAGCGCAACGCCCATCGATTGCACGAAAGTCGCAGGAACCTGTCGGGCCGCTTCCGGTCCAACCAGACAGGCAAAGCGCGGTTGCAAGTGCGCCGATGTCGAACGTCGGCGCGTCTCCAGAGCCATTGGAGTGGACCACCCACCGATGGCTCTCTTTTTGTCCGCTTCGACCGCCTGATTCCGTGGCGTCGACCCCCTCTTACGGAGGTTGCGACCCGATACTGAAGTCCCTCGCTGTCGGTGCGTTGGCATACCTCAGCACCAAGACTAGACTCATAGCTGAACACGCGATTCTTGATCGGGCATGGACGGTTGCTGAGTGCGGAGAACGCAATGTCAAAGATTGTGAATATCGCACTTCTGTGCGCCCTTTTCGTATGTTGCGGCTGCGCGGGCACGCCACCACCACGCCAGTTCTCCGTGTGTTCCACGCATCCCGGAAGCTTCGACTGCCAAGTTGAGCGCATGAACCGCGCCGGAGGGTGACCGACGCGGCCACGAGGAGCCGATGATCGCGCAGAGCTTTTAGTCGGCCGAGGAATGCCAGGCCGCGCGAGGGCGATGCCCTCCGCCGTTCCTGCGTGAAGGAGGCCGAGGCCGTCTGGGACCGCAAGCTCGGCGAGTTCCCGAGCTTCCAGGCCTTCGCCGCGGACTTCGAGAGGGCGAGCCGCGCCTGACGCCGTGCGCCTGCTCGAATTGCTTGTCCCGTGGGGACGTCAACCCGCTGACGCGAGATAGGGCGCGGTCCGGCTGCCGGGCGCGCTGGCGACGTCGGCGGGCGTGCCGGCGGCCACGACGCGTCCCCCTTGCTGTCCCGCGCCAGGCCCCATGTCGATGACCCAGTCGCTCATGGCAACCACGCGCATGTCGTGCTCCACCACAATCACCGTGTTGCCGGAGTCGACCAGGCCATGGAGTTGCGCCATCAGCTTGTCGACGTCCGCGGGGTGCAGGCCGGTGGTGGGCTCGTCGAGGACATAGAGCGTGTCGCCGCGCTGCGCGCGTTGCAGTTCGGTCGCGAGCTTGATGCGCTGCGCTTCGCCACCCGATAGCTCGGTGGCAGGCTGCCCGAGCCGCAAGTAGCCGAGGCCGATGTCCTGCAGCAGCTGGAGGGGCCGCTGCACCGCGGCCTCCTCGGCGAAGAGCGCCAAGGCTTCGTTCACCGTCAAGCCGAGCACTTCGGCGATGTTCTTGTCGCGCCAGCGGACGCTGAGGGTGTGCTCGTTGTAGCGCGCACCGTGGCAGGTGGGGCAGGGCGCATACACGCTGGGCATGAAGAGCATCTCCACGCTCACGAAGCCTTCGCCTTCGCAGGTCACGCAGCGGCCCTTGGGCACGTTGAAGGAGAAGCGTCCCGCGTCGTAGCGCCGCGAACGTGCGGCCTTCGTCGATGCAAACAGCCTGCGCACGTGATCGAAGAGCCCGGTGTAGGTGGCGAGGTTGGAGCGCGGCGTGCGCCCGATCGGCTTCTGATCCACGCGCACGAGCCGCCTGATCGTGTCCATGCCGCTGGCAATGCGGCCGGCTGTCGCGCCCAGCGGCGTGGCGGCCGGTTCGTCGCCCTCGTCCTCGGGCAACGGGGGTTCGTGTCCAAGACTCGCCGACACGAGCTCGACGAGTGCCTGGCTCACGAGGCTGGACTTGCCGGAGCCCGACACGCCGGTCACCGCCGTGAAAACACCCAGCGGAAGCTCGGCGTTCAGGTGACGAAGGTTGTTGCGCGTGATGCCTTCGAGCTTCAGCCAAGCTGCCGGCGAACGCGCGGCGGCCTGGCGCCGGGCCGGCCCCGCGAAGAGATAGCGGGCGGTGGCGGAGGTCGCAACGTCGCGCAGGCCATCGGGAGGGCCGCTGTAGAGCACCTGTCCACCTTGCTCGCCGGCCTCGGGACCCACGTCCACGATCCAGTCCGCGTGGCGCATCACCTCGAGGTCGTGCTCGACGACAAACAGCGAATTGCCTGATCGCTGGAGCTGACCGAGCGCGACGTGCAGCGCCTCGCCGTCGGCCGGATGCAGGCCCGCCGATGGCTCGTCCAGCACGTACACGACGCCGAACAGATTCGAGCGGATCTGCGTGGCCAGCCGCAACCGCTGCAACTCGCCGGGCGAGAGGGTCGGCGTGCTGCGCTCGAGCGAGAGGTAGCCGAGGCCCAGCGCATGGAGTGTCTTCAGGCGGTCGATCACGTCGTGCGCGATGCGCTGCGCCGCGATGCGCTTTTCCTCGGACAGGTTGCCGGTGCGGCGCACATCCGGCGCGCTCTCGTGGGCCGAGCCGCCCGCCGCGACGCGGCGCTCGGTGGCCTTGCGCGCGGCCGGTCGGCTGAGCGTCGCCCGGTCTGCCTCTTGCGCGAGCTTGTCGTCGGCAGCCGGCGCCAGGACTTGCATGAGTTGCGCGAGCGGCATCTGCGACATCTCGCTGATGTCCAGGCCGGCGAAGGTCACGCTGAGTGACTCGCGCTTGAGCCGCTTGCCGTGGCAGGCCGGGCAGAGTCGCCCGACCATGAAGCGCGACACGCGCTTCTTCATGAGGGCGCTCTGGGTGGTCGCAAAGGTGTGCAGGACGTACTTCCTCGCGCCCGTGAAAGTGCCCTGGTAGCTCGGCTCCATCTTGCGGCGCAGGGCGGCGCGTGTCTCGGCGGGCGTGAATCCGGCATAGACCGGCACGCTCGGCTGCTCGTCGGTGAAGAGGATCCAGTCGCGATCCTTCTTCGGCAGGTCGCGCCAGGGTGTGTCGACGTCGTAGCCCAGCGTCACGAGGATGTCGCGCAGGTTCTGCCCGTGCCAGGCCGGCGGCCATGCCGCGATGGCCCGCTCGCGAATCGTCAGCGAGTCGTCGGGCACCATCGACTTTTCGGTGACCTCGTACACCCGGCCGAGGCCGTGGCAGTTCGCGCAGGCACCCTGCGGCGTGTTGGGCGAGAAGTCCTCGGCATACAGCATCGGTTGCCGGGACGGATAGCTTCCGGCGCGCGAGTAGAGCATGCGCAGCAGGCTCGAGAGGGTGGTGACGCTGCCGACCGACGAGCGCGTGCTCGGCGTGCCGCGTTGCTGCCGAAGCGCCACCGCCGGGGGCAGGCCATCGATGGAGTCGACCGCGGGGACGCCCACCTGGTCGATCAGCCGGCGCGCATACGGCGCCACCGATTCGAAATAGCGCCGCTGCGCTTCCGCGTAGAGCGTGCCAAAGGCCAGCGACGACTTGCCGGATCCGGAGATGCCGGTGAAGACGACCAGGGCGTCGCGCGGAATGTCCACGTCCACGTTCTTCAGGTTGTGCTCGCGGGCGCCGCGCACGCGAACGAATTTCGTGAGCGCGTGCTCGTCCGCGACTGGCTTGCGAAGATCGTCCCGGCGCATGATGCTGTGGCGCGCGGGGCTTTTCATGCGGCGAAGGGCGGGACGGACGGATGCGTGCTTTCCCATTCGGCCTGGTGCTCAAGGCAGAACTTTGCCGTCGGCTGCACCAGCAGCCTGGCGTAGGGGATGAGTTGGCTGCACTCCTGGCACGCGCCGAAGCGGCCTTTGCGGATCCGCTCGCGCGCCTCCTCGATGTCGCGCAGCTCCTCCTGGTCGCGAAGGAGTTGCACGTGATCGAGCCCTTCGAGGAATCGCTCGTCGGCGTTGTCCACCGGATCATGGACCTCGCGGGGGCGCGGATCGAGCGAGGCGATACCGGCATCCTTGGCGTCGTGCACGTCAGCTTGCAGTTCGGCTTCGCGCCGCGCCAGCAGCTCCTGGATTTGCCGCAGCTGGTCATCTGTCAAGTCGGCCATGAGAGTTCCTTTGTGTTCCGCTTGCAGGGAATCGAAATTCGCTCGCCGATCAGGGTCGCCATGTCAGCATTCCTCGACGCGGTGGGAAGGATTTGGCGCCGGCGCGCGGCGCGGTCCGTGAGGGCGGTTGGTGAAGAGGACCGCGCGGCGGATGATGCGCAAGGCCGGGCAACGGCCGGAAGCGGAAAACTTCCCCTCAGTCGTGTGAGCGCGCCCGGGGGCCCTCGCCGTCATCGCCCGTCGCGGGCGACGCGGTGCCCAGCATCCGGCTGAACAGGCGCGCCGCGTTGGCGTTGAACGCCATGCCGTGGTCGAGCTGGACGTTCATCGCGAACCCGTCGAAGGCCATCAGCACGATCCCTGCGATGACGTTGCTCTCGGCCCGGGTGACGGCGAGGCAGTCGGCCAGCCAAAGCGCGACGCGCTCCTGGAACAGCTCCCGCAGGTGCGGGCTGTAGTCGTCGCCGCCCCGGGTCGTCGAGAGCGCCTGCATGATGTTCTTGGCGAATCCGTTGTTCTCGCGCGGCAGGTCACGCCACAGGATGACGAGCAGGCGCTCGAGCCGCTCCTGCGGCGAGCCGACCCGCTTCAGGGAACGATCCAGCCGGTCGAGGCGCTCCTTGAGCCAGGGCTCGTACAGCGTGTAGAGGATGTCGAGCTTCGAGCGGAAGTAGACATAGACGTTCGCGGTCGAGATGCCGGCCTCGCGCGCGATTGCGGGAATCGAGCTGTCGCTGTAGCCCTGCGCGGCGAACAGCCGGAAGGACGCTGCAAGGATCGCCTCGCGCACATCTTTTTTCTTCGTCTGTGACATGGGATCCGGTCCTGTTCCAAGGGTGGTGAACGATTCTCTCAAAAATGAATGGTATTCGCTATTGACATCCAATTGCTTGATTCCTAAAGTAGTTCTCAATCCGCCGATTGGCTGGCGGGCACCAGAGGATTCCACCGATGCAAGCAGCGATCCGCACCCAGGAGCTCAACCCCGCGAAGCTCATGTCCCTCTTTCGCCAGCAGTTCGAGTTGTGCCGGGTCGGGCCCGGGCAGACGGTCGCGATCGTCAGCGACCTCGGCACGCGGCGCGAGTACATCGAGGCCGCCTTCGCGGCGGCGCAGGACATCGGCTTCGACATCTACGAGATGTGCGTCAACGCGATCCCCGGATGGACCAGCGTGGGTGTGCCGACCATCGGCAAGTGCAAGGGCACGCTCGAGGCGCTGATGGCGGTCGACATGGTGCTGATCTTCCATGTGCCGCTGTTCTCCAAGTGGCTGCGCGACGTCCAGGCCAAGGGCGTGCGCGTCCAGATGATCATCGACGCACCGGACGATCTCTATCAGCTGCAATCGCCGCCCGGCCTGAAGGAGGCCGTGCTGCATGCGCAGTCGCTGTACCGGAAGACGCGCGAAGTGAGCGTGACGAGCCAGGCCGGGACCGACCTCACGTACCGTTGCGGCGAGTACCCGGTCATGAGCCAGTACGGCATGGCGGACGAGCCGGGCCGTTTCGATCACTGGGGCGTGGGGCTGCTGCACACCTTTCCGAACGAGGGCAGCGCCCAGGGCCGCGTGGTGATCGCGCCGGGCGACATCGTGATCCTTCCGTACTGCCGGTATGTGCAGGATGCGATCGAGCTCGAAATCCGCGACGGCCACATCGTGCGCATCGAGGGCGGGCTCGACGCGGCGCTGATGCGCGAGTGGCTGGGTGAAGGCAAGGTCAGCGAGGGCGACCGCGACCCCTACGCACTGTCTCACCTGGGTTGGGGGCTCAATCCGCAGTGCCGCTGGGATTCGCTGGCGCTGCATGGCGATGCGCCCGAGCGCAGCCGCGCTGCGGCGCGCAGCTTCCCGGGCAACTTCCTGTTCTCGACCGGTCCCAACACGCAAGGCGGCGGAAAGCGCACGACGCGCGGCCACTACGACGTGCCGATGCGCAACTGCACCATCGCGCTCGACGGCAACGTCGTGGTGAAGGACGGCCGCGTGGTCGATCCGAAGATGGTCGTCGAGCGCGTGCCACGCTGATGCGCACCGAATCCATTTCCCTGCGGAGCCCCACTTCATGCTGATCGAAGGTCAATTCCCCATCGCGGCGGCGCCGCAGTCACTGCTGGTTCACCTGTTCGACGCGGGCCTGATGGCCTCCTGCCTGCCGGGCTGCGAGAAGCTGGAGGCCATCGACGCGGACCGTTACCGTGCGGTCGTCGTGATCGCGATGGCG
Source organism: Variovorax sp. J22R115 (assembly GCF_030317005.1). NCBI lineage: Bacteria > Pseudomonadati > Pseudomonadota > Betaproteobacteria > Burkholderiales > Comamonadaceae > Variovorax > Variovorax sp. J22R115. The sequence goes on from NZ_JASZYM010000001.1 coordinate 564,405, forward strand.
GGCATCAAGGCGCGTTTCGATCTGCAGGTGCAGATCACGAAGCGCGACGAGCAGAACGTCTGGGCCGTCACGCGGGGCGACGAGGGCGGCCACGCCAGCAGCCTGCAGGCGGACAGCCGCGTGAGCCTGGAGCCGACGCCCGAGGGCACGCTGGTGCGCTACCGCTCCGAGGTCTCGGTGACCGGCCGCCTCGGCCGCTTCGCGCTGGGCATGATGAAGAAGAAGGCGCAGAGCATGGGCGACGAATTCGCCGCCAACCTGCAGCGCAAGCTCGAGCAGATCGGCGCGGCCGCCTCCCAGGCCGCGACGCCAGTGAGCCACTGAGCATGACGACGCTGCAGGGGCTCTATCGCCCGAAGACCGTCGACGAGGCCACGGCGCTGCTGGCGCAGGACGCCGAGGCCAAGCCGCTGGCCGGCGGCGCCACCCTGGTGGCCATGCTCAACGCGCGCGTGATCGAACCCGCCGCGCTGGTCAGCCTGGCGGACATCGACGAGATCAAGGGCATCACGGTGCAGGACGACGGCCGCGTGCGCATCGGTGCCTTCACGCGCCACCGCGAGACGGCCGACTGCACGCTGGCGCTCGGCAGTGCCAACGTGGTGCCGCACGCGGCCTCGCAGATCGCCAATGCCACGGTGCGCAACATGGGCACGATCGGCGGCTCGATCTCGTTCGCCGATCCGGGGCTGGACTACCCGCCCGCGCTGGTCGCGGCGGGCGCCGTCGTCGAGATCGCTTCCGTGCAAGGCCGGCGCATGGTGCCGGCCGCCGAGTTCTTCGTCGACTGGTACCTGACCGCGCTCGAGCCCGGCGAACTGGTGACGGCGGTGCTGCTGCCCGCGCCCGACCGTGGCGCGGGCGTGTACATCAAGCACGCGCGCGTGGCGGGCGACTACGCCACCGCCTCGGTCGCGGCGTGCCTGCACGGCGACACGAGCATGAGCGTGGCGGTCGGCGCCTGCGGGCCGACCCCGCTGGCCGATCCCGAGGCCAATGCGCTGCTCTCCGCCGATCGCAGCGATGCCGCGATCGCGCGTGCGGCGCAGTGGCTCGTGCAACGCGCCGACCCGCTCGACGATGTCCGTGGCAGCGCGGACTACCGGCTTCTCTTGATTCCCAGGCTTCTGCTGCGCGCGGTGCGCGCCGTGGAAGCCGCTCACCGGAGTGCTGCATGACCCACCCGTCGTCCGTGCCCCTGCCAGGCGTCGTGACCGTGCACGTGAACGGCGAAGCCGCGCAGGTCGGCGCGGCCTTGCACGACACGCTGCTCACCGTGCTGCGCGATCGCCTGCAGCTGACCGCCGCCAAGCGCGGCTGCAACCAGGGCGTCTGCGGTGCCTGCACCGTCAGCGTCGACGGCGTGCCGATGCGAGCCTGCCTGAGCCTGGCGCACAACTGCCAAAGCGCACAGGTGCGCACGCTCGAAGGCTTGCTGGACTGCCCGCACATGCAGGCCCTGCAGGCGGCGTTCGCGAGCACCGGCGCCTTTCAGTGCGGCTTCTGCACGCCGGGCATGCTGGTCAGTGCCCGGTCGCTGCTGCAGCGCGATCCCGACCCTGACGAGCGGGCCATCCGCACCGCGCTGTCGGGCAACCTGTGCCGCTGCACCGGCTACGTGAAGATCGTCGCGGCCGTGCAGGCGGCGGCCCGGTCGCTGCTTGCCGAGGGAGCCGCATCGTGAGCGGCGTGGTCCTCGAAGCGACCGCCGCGGCGGCGGGCGGTGTGGGCCAGGGCATCCCCCAGCTCGAAGCGAACGAGAAGCTCACGGGCAGCGCGCAGTACATCGCGGACATGGTTCGCCCGGGGATGCTCCACGGCGCCATCCTGCAAAGCCATCTGCCGCATGCGCGCATCCGTGGCTACGACCTGAGCGAGGCGCTGGCGCTCCCGGGCGTTCGCGCGATCGTCACCGGGGACGACCTTCCCGATGCCCATCGCATGGGCGCCTTCATCAAGGACGAGCCGGCCTTCGCGAAGGGGAAGGTGCGCTATGTCGGCGAGATCGTCGCGGCCGTGGCGGCCGACACCGAGGCCATCGCGCGGCAGGCCACCCGCCTGATCCGCGTCGACTACGAGGAGCTTCCCGCGGTGCTCGATCCGGCCGAGGCGCTGGCGCCGGGCGCGGCCGTGGTCCATGAGGAAGCGTCCTCTTATGTGAAGGTCTTCGATGCCGGCACCGAGGGCAACCTGTGTTCGCGCACCTCCTTCCGTGCAGGCGACGCCGACAACGCCTGGGCCGAGTGCGACCTGGTGGTGGAAGGCAGCTACCAGACCCAGGCCCAGGCCCACCTGTCGCTGGAGCCCTGCGGCGCGCTCGCGGAGATCGACGCGACCGGCAGGGTGACCTTGTGGTCGGCCAACCAGTCGGTGTTCCGGGTCCAGGCGAGCGTGTGCGAATCGCTGGGCCTGCCGATGACGCGGCTGCGCTGCCTCACGCCGCGCATCGGCGCAGGCTTCGGCAACAAGATGGAGGCGCACGTGCAGCCCGCCGTCGTGCTGCTCGCGATGAAGGCGCGCAAGCCGGTCAAGCTGATCCTGAGCCGCGAGGAAGACTTCGAGTCGGTGCGCGCCCGCCATCCCGCGACGATCCGCATGAAGACGGGCGTGAAGCGCGACGGCACGATCGTGGCGCGCGAGACGGAACTGCTGCTCGACGGCGGCGCCTATGGCGACGACAGTCCGGGCGTGCTCGGCTACGCGCTGCTGATGAACTGCGGCCCGTACCGCATTCCGAACGTGCATGCGCATGGAAGAGTGGCGTACACGAACAAGCTGCGTTTCGGCGCCTTCCGCGGCTTCGGCGTGCCGCAGGTGACCTTCGCGTCGGAGACGCAGCTCGACGAGATCGCGCACCAGCTCGGCATGGATCCGATCGCGCTGCGCCGCCGCAACATGCTGGCCGGCAGCGACCCGTGGTTCGGCGGCCAGCCCATCCTGTCGAACGGACTCGCGCAGTGCGTCGACATCGTCGAGAAGGCGTCGGGTTGGCCCAAGGCGTCATCGGAAGGCCTGCCGGACCGCCAGCGCGGGTTCGGCGTGGCGCTGACGGCCCACATCAGCGGACTGCTCGCCTCGGGGGCCATCGTGCGTGTGCTCGAAGACGGCACGGTGCTGCTCAACACGGGGGCGGTCGACATCGGCCAGGGCTCGAACACCGTGCTCACGCAGATGTGCGCGGAAGCGCTCAAGCTGCCGGTGGACCGGGTGGCGATCGCCAGCCCGGACACGGATGGCTCGCCCTACAACTGGGGAACGACCGCCAGTCGCGTGACTTACGTCGCCGGTCGCTCGGTGGTCGGTGCCGCGGCCGAGGTCGAGGGCAAGCTGAAACAGCATGCGGGCGAGATGCTCGAGTGCTCGGTCGAGGACCTCGAGCTGCTGCCCGGCGGCCGGGTCGCGATCAAGGGCGTGGAGCAGCGTTCGGTGAGCTTCGCCGAGATCTCCGGCCGCGCGCATTGGGCGGCGGGCGGGCCGATCATCGGAACGCACAGCTGGGTGTTCGACCAGAAGACCGTGGACCCGAAGCGGGCGGTGGTCGAAGGGCTGCCGTTCCCGCAGATCGGCATCTACAGCTTCAATGCGCTGGTGGTCGAGGTCGAGGTCGACGAGGTGACGGGCAAGGTGCGCGTCGTGAACGCGTGGTCCGCCTGTGACATCGGTCGGGCCATCAATCCGACCATGGCGACGGGCCAGATCGAGGGCGCCTTCGTGCAAGGCATGGGCTACGCGCTCACCGAGGAGATGGTGTGGGACGGGGCGCGGCTCGCCAACCCGAGCCTGATGGACTACAAGATTCCGACCTTCGCCGAACTGCCCGACAGCATCCATGCCTACCTCGTCGAGTCGAACGAGCCGAGCGGGCCGTTCGGCGCGAAGAGCGTGGGCGAGATCGGCATCAATGGCGTGGCGGCGGCCATCGCCAACGGCATCGCGCAGGCGACGGGCGTGCGCCTTCACCAGTTGCCGCTGAGCGCCGAGCGGGTGCTCAACGGCTTGCTGGCGAAGGACGGCGAGGAGGGCGCCGCGTGAAGCTCGACCGCTACCCGCCGCAGGAGCCCCTGTCGCCGCTCGGGGCGGCGTACCAGGAGCGCATCCTCGCACTGGGCGAAGGCGTCGCGGGCCACGAGGCCGCCTATGGCGACGACCCGTACCAGACGCTCGCGATCTTCCGTCCGCCGCAGCCCAGCGGCGAGGTGCTGGTCTTCCTCCACGGGGGCGGCTGGACCAGCGGCTACAAGGAATGGATGTACTTCATGGCGCCCGCGCTGCTGGCGCAGGGCGTGGTGCTGGTCAGCGCGGGCTACCGGCTTGCGCCGCGCCATGTGTTCCCGGCCGGTCTCGACGACGCGGCGGACGCGGTCGCCTGGACCTGGCGCCACATCGGAACGCACGGCGGCGATCCGCGCCGGATTTTCGTGGGCGGGCATTCCGCGGGCGGCCACTATGCCGCGCTGCTGGCGGTCTCGGCGGCCTGGCGCGCGTCAAGGGCGTTGCCCGCCGACGTGGTCCGCGGCTGCCTGCCGGTCTCCGGTGTCTATCGCTTCGGGCCGGGCAGCGGCCTGTCGGTGCGCCCGCGCTTCCTCGGCACCGGGGACGAAGCGCGCGTCGATGCCGACGCCTCCCCGCTGCACCGGCTGGAGGCTGCGGCCTGCCCGCCGTTCCTGATCACCCACGGCAGCCGCGACTTTCCCCATCTCGTCACGCAGGCGCAGCAGATGGAGGCGGCGCTGCGCGCCACCGGCGTCCCCGTGCAGGTCCAGATCCTCGAAGGGGCAGACCACTTCGAGGCCAGCGTCGCCTGTGGCGAACACCTCTCGGGGTGGCCGGCACTCGCAGCAGCGTGGATGCGGCAGACCGCCGCATCGCCCATCCCGTCGACAGGAGAACGTCAATGAAGAGCCCCACATCGAATCGCAGGTTGGTCATGAGCGGCATCGCCGCGCTCGCCGTGATGGCAACGGTCCCCGCGGCCTTCGCGCAGGCCGACAAGCCGATACGCATCGGCTACTCGATGGCGCGAACCGGCATGCTCGCGAACGCGACGCCATCGCAGTCCAACACCTACGAATTGTGGAAGGAACAGGTCAATGCGCGCGGCGGCATGGTCGTGGGCGGCCAGAAGCGCAAGGTCGAGTTCGTGACCTATGACGACCAGTCGAAGCCCGAGCAGGCCGTGCGCATCTACGAGAAGCTCATCACCGACGACAAGGTCGACCTGTTGCTGGCACCCTGGGGCACGCCGTTCCAGATCGCGATTGCGCCGGTGCTGGAGAAGTTCAAGTTCCCGATGGTCGGCAACACGGCGGCGTCGGTCGCGCTGCGCCAGGTCAAGCCGGGCTACATCTGGTTCCCGACCTCGGCCATCCCGGACCGCATCGGCGTCGAGCTCACGGCCATGCTGAAGGCCAACAACGTGAAGACGGCCGTCGTGATCGCCAACGTGCTGCCGTTCACCAAGGAGATCAAGAACTACCTCGAGCCGGAACTGAAGAAGGCCGGCATCGAGGTCAAGTTCTCGACCGAGTATCCGCCGGACATCAAGGACATGACCTCGATCCTCACGCAGGTCAAGCAGGCCAATCCGGATGCCGTGCTCGCGCTCGCGTACCCGGGCGACTCGGTGCTCTACGCCAAGCAGGCCAAGGAGCTCGGCCTGTCGAGCCCGGTGCAGTTCATCGCGATCGGCCCGAGCGATGCCTTCTTCGCCAAGGCGGTCGGCGCCGCGTCGGCCGAGGACGTGATCACGATCGCGCACTGGTCGCCGCGTCCCGAGTGGAAGGGCTCGCAGGCCTTCCACGACGCCTACGTCAAGAAGTTCGGCGAAGACCCGGACTACCTCAATTCGGCGCTCGCCTGGATGTCGCTCGAGATCCTCGAGTCCGCGGTCGCCAAGGGCGGCCTCGACAAGGCGAAGATCCGCGAAGTGATCAGCAAGGACACCTTCGAGACCATCAACGGCCCGGTGCGCTTCGACGGCGTGCAGAACGCGATCACGCCGACGGCCTTCGTGCAGACGCAGAAGGGCAAGCTCCAGATCGTGTGGCCGAAGTCCATCGCGACCGGCCAGTACGAAGCCAAGAAGTCCTGGTAAATGCCGGTCTTCGACGTGCTGTCGTCGGGGCAGCTGCTGTTCGCTGCCCTCGTGACGGGCTCGCTCTACGCGCTGGTCGCGCTGGGCCTCAACCTGGTCTACGGGACCATGCGGATGCTCAACGTCGCGCACGGCGACCTCGTGATGCTGGGCGCCTACGCGGGCTACTGGGCCTTCAGCATCGCGGGCATCTCGCCGCTGGTCGCGGCGCCGGTGGTGGCGGGCCTCGGGGCCTTGCTCGGCTACGCGCTCTACAAGGGTTTGTTCCGCCGCCTGCTGGCCGTGGCACCGGCCGACGCGGGGCGCATGGAGGGCAATTCGCTGCTGCTGTTCTTCGGGCTGTCGATCATCCTGCAGAACGCCGCGGCCATGCTGTTCACGCCCAACAACCGGGCCTACCAGTACCTCGACGAGGTCTGGCGCGTCGGCAACGTCGCGATGACGGGCAACCGCATCGCGGCCCTCGTGGTGGCGGGCGCGACCTGCATCGGTGTCGCGCTGTTCCTCGGCCGCAGCATGGCGGGGCTCGCGATGCGATCGGTGATCGAGCGGCGCGAAGCCGCCTACATCGTCGGGGTCGACGTCGATCGCGTGCAATGGTCCAGCTTTGCGCTCGGCTTCGCGAGCGCCGCGCTGGCCGGCGTGCTGATGTCGATGCTCGAGCAGTTCTCGCCGTTCTCGGGCTTCCCGTTCACGATCGCGGGCTTCATCGTGATCATCCTGGGCGGCCTCGGCAACGTGATGGCGGGGCTGGTGGCGGCGCTGCTGCTGGGCGTGATCGAGACCTACGGCGTGGCCCTGACGTCCGCGAACCTGCGCTCGGTGCTGCTCTACGGCTGCTTCGTCGGCGCGCTGCTGCTCTTTCCCAACGGCCTGCTCGCCAGGCGCTCGACCCAAAAGTGACATGAACAATCTCTGGGGCGATCGCGCCTGGCTGGCCGCAGTGACGATCGGAGTGATCGCGATGTCGGTGCTTCCGTTCGTGGCGAACGACTACCTCGTGGGCACCGGGCTCACGCTGCTGATGTGGCTGGCCCTCACGCAGAGCTGGTGCGTGCTGTCGAAGATGACGGGCTACGTGTCGCTGGGCCACGTGGTCTTCTATGGGCTCGGTGCCTACTTGATGGTGGTGACGTGGCAGCAGCTGCCCTTCGTGCTCGTGATCCTCGCGGCCGGGGGCCTGGCGGCGCTGTTCGCGGCGCTGGTCGGGCTGCCGGTGCTGCGCGTGCGCGGACCCTATTTCGTGATCCTGACCTTCGGCCTCGCGGAACTCGTGAAGTTCAGCATCATGGCGGCCGAGTCGGCGAGCGGCACCGCGAGCCGGATCCTGTTCGGCACGCCGGACCTGGTGGTCGTCTATTTCTCGATGTTCGCGCTGGCGCTGCTGGCAACCGGGTTGCTCACCTGGGTCAGCCGCTCGCGCTTCGGGCACGGCCTGCGTTCGCTGCGCGAGAACGAGGAGGCCGCGGAGACGCTGGGTGTTCCGGTCGTGCGCTTCAAGCTGATCGCGTTCGTCCTGTCGGCGGCGATTCCGGGCATGGTCGGTGCGGTCATGGCCTTGCGCTCGACCTACTTCGTGGTCGGCGGCGTCTTCGATCCGATGATCTCGATCACCGTGATCGCGATGGCGATCCTGGGCGGCGGCGACAACGCCAAGGGGCCGGTGCTCGGCGTGGTGTTCCTGTTCCTGATCCAGGAGCTGCTGTGGGCCAACGCGCCGTTGCTCTACATGATCATCCTCGGTGCGATCCTGATCACCTTCGTGCTGCTGCTGCCGAACGGGCTGGTCGGCCTGGCCGGCGCCCGCGCCCGTCGGCGCGAGGCACGCGCAGCGGGAGCCCGGCCATGAGCGCGCTGCTCTCGGTGCGCGGTCTCGGCAAGCGCTTCGGCGGCCTGACGGCGCTCCACGACGTGTCCTTCGATGTGGGCGCCGGCCAGATCGTCGGCGTGATGGGCGCCAACGGCGCCGGCAAGACCACGCTGTTCAGCCTGATCGCCGGCAATTCTCGGCCCTCCGCGGGGGCCATCGAGTTCGACGGCGCGCCGGTGGTCGGCCTTCGGCCCGACCAGATCTGCCGGCTCGGCGTCGCGCGCACGTTCCAGATCGTCAAGCCCTTCCCCTCGCTCACCGTGCTGGAGAACCTGCGCACCGGCGCGATGTTCGGGCACGCGCAACTCCGGCGCCGGGCGGACGCCGATGCCGCGTCGCTGCAGGTTCTCGAAGAGGTGGGCCTCGCGAGCTTCGCCGAGCGGCCCGCGTCGTCGTTGACGCTGTCGGGGCAGAAGCGCCTCGAGATCGCGCGCTGCGTCGCCACCGGCGCCCGGCTCCTGCTGCTGGACGAGGTCATGGCCGGCCTGACGCCGACGGAGGTCGGGCAGATGCTGGCGACCCTGCGCCATCTGCAGGCAACGCGGGGATTGACGCTGCTGGTGATCGAGCACGTCATGCGCGCGCTGATGGAACTGTGCGGCCGCATCGTCGTGCTGCACCACGGCGAACTGATCGCCGAGGGCACGCCGGCGCAGATCGGCGACAACCAGAAGGTGCTGTCGGTGTACTTCGGAGCGCATGCATGAGCAACACGGCGATGCTGGAAGTCGAGGGCCTGGTCACCGGCTACGGTTCGACGCGCGTGGTCCACGGCCTGTCGCTGAAGGTCCGCGAAGGGGGCGTGACCGCGCTGCTCGGCGCGAACGGGGCCGGCAAGACGACGCTGATGAAGACCCTGTGCGGGCTGTTGCCGGTGCAGGGCGGTGCGCTGCGCTTCCTCGGCGAAGACATCGGCCACGCAGCCGCGGACCGCAGGGTCCTGGCAGGCCTGGTCCTGGTGCCCGAGGGACGCATGGTGTTCCCCTCGCTGACCGTGCACGAGAACCTGCGACTCGGCGGCATCAACGTGCGGGCGCGCCCGCGCTGGAAGCACAACGTCGAGCGGGTGTTCGACATCTTCCCGCGCCTGCGCGAGCGCAGTTCGCAGCAGGCCATGACGCTGTCGGGCGGCGAGCAGCAGATGCTCGCGATCGGGCGCGGCCTGATGGCCGAGCCGCGGCTGATGCTGCTGGACGAGCCGACGCTGGGCCTCGCGCCGGTGATGGCGCTCGAGATCTTCGCGCTGGTGCGCCGCCTGACTTCGGAAGGCCTCACGCTGCTGCTGGCCGAGCAGGACGTGCACCGCACGCTGGAAGTCGCCAACCATGCCTACGTCGTCGAGAACGGACGGGTGGCTGCCGAAGGGCCGGCCGCCGAGATCGCCGGCGATCCGCGCATCCGCCAAGCCTATCTGGGACTCTGACATGCCCGTGACCTACCGCATTCTCGGCGCCCCCTCGCTGGCCGTCGACCTCGCGGGCCACGGCCCGTTCGCTCTGTTCATGCATGGCATCGGCGGCAATCGAAGCAACTGGCGCGCGCAACTGCCGGCCTTTGCCCCGCACTTCGCCTGCGCCGCCTGGGATGCGCGCGGGTATGGCGGCAGCGAGGACTACGAGGGTGCGCTGGCCTTCGACGATTTCGTCGACGATGTGTTGCGCGTGCTCGATCACTTCGGTGTCGAGCGGGCGCACCTCGTCGGCCTGTCCATGGGCGGGCGCATCGCGATGCGCACCGCGCTGCGGCATCCGGACCGCATCGCGACGCTCACGCTGCTCGATACGCACGAGGGCTTCGAAGCCTTCACGCCCGAACAGCGCCAGGCCTTCGTCGACAGCCGGCGTGCGCCGCTGCTCGCGGGCAAGGAGCCGGCTGACATCGCCGATGCGGTGGCCCGGTCGCTGGTCGGGCCGAAGGCGACGCCCGCGCAGTTGCAGCAACTGGTGGACAGCATCGCTGCGCTGCACAAGGCGTCGTATATCAAGTCGCTGCAGGCCACCGTCGATCAGGTGGTGCTCGGCGACATTTCGCTGATCGCGGCGCCGGCCCACTTCGTGGTCGGTGCGGACGACCGCCTGACGCCACCGGCCATGCATCACGAGATGGCGGCCAAGATGGGCGGTGCGCCGGTCAGCGTCCTGCCGGATGCCGGGCACCTGAGCAACATCGAGAACGCCGAGGCGTTCAATCAGGCAGCGATCGAATGGCTGACGCCGCGCGCTTCGATGGGCTCCACGCCCGGGCACTGGCCGATCTGAATCAGGCGCGGTCGGCCGGCCGGGATCAGGCGGGCGGTGTCCGCACTTCTCGAGTCCGGCTCGCCGAAGCGGTGTGGGGGCACGAGCGGGCAGTGGCCCGGCAGCGTTACGGGCTGCGCCGGCGGTAGAGGTAGTCCGCAGGCAAGCCCAGCCGGCGGCAGGCCTGGGCCGCCGGGCTCTCCCGCAGCACGATCCTGTCGGCGAAGCTGCCAGCCCAGTGGACGAGGCGCTTTTCGATGGCGCCTGCGCCGTGCGCGCGCGTCAGTCCCAGGCACTCGCGCACCCACACCGGCGTGATCTCCACGGCCGCGCGAACCAGCAGCCGCTGCACTGGGCGCAATGGGGCAGCGAGGATGGGAGCGTTGCTCATGATGTCCAGGAATTCGAACACGATGGGTGAGGCCTCCAGGCGCCCGCGCATGCGGTCGAACAATGCACTCACCTCGTCCTGCGAAGTTGGCGCATCGAGGGCGCCGTAGAGCCGGGCCGCCGGGGCACCCTCGAGGTAGAGGCGGTCGAACTCGTCCTGCCGCAGCGGACGCACGTACGCATGGTAGGCCTGCACGAATCCGAAGGCGGCCGTCGCCTGCACCCACGTCAACAGGGCGCGATCGTTGGCGGCGTAGGGCTCACCAGCCGGCGTGTGCCCGGCGACTTCACCGTGCCGGCGTACCACGCCCGCGATCATTTTCTCGGCCACGCTTCGTGCCCCGTACACGGTCACCATCGCCGCGAGGCCCGTGCGCTGCAGGCGTTGCATCGGCCGCGTGCGAAACGTGGAGTGCTCCCAGACGCCGGTGCGCACCCGTGGCTCTGCCAGTTCGAGGATCACGGCGGCCACGCCGCCGACGAACATCGCAACCGGGTTCTTGAACACCTGCCACGACATGGAGTCGTGCGGCGCCAATGCCGGCTCTCCGGCCGGCTGGGTGAAGTCCATCGCGGGGGAGCCTCGCGGACGCAGCAGTTCTTGCGCCAGGCTGTCGACCGCGCGCTGGATGAAGGAAGGAAGCGGCAAGGCCGTGGCGGGGTCGTGGGATCGAGAACGCTGCATCGGTTCATTCTGGCCTGCGGCAACGCTTCCACTGTAGGACGGTGGTGGTTCCGGCGCAGTCTTCGCTCGGCGGGCGCCTGACTGAGAAGCGGTTGGCGGACTCGTGTCGACTCGCCCGGGCGAAGGCTTCGTGGCGAGGAGGGCACCGCGATGCTGAAGTGAGTGCCGGCGCCGAAATCATCGATTGAGTGGGGGTGCCAAGCAATTACGGGTATCACTACTTCGAGTTTTTCCACCGACTGTACATCCCGCCCAGAGGCCAGACACCAGTCAAGCTCGTGGCTTGGGATCCGATCAACAAGCGGGAGCGACTTCCTCAGCCTGGAGATGTCCGTCCATGTGGTCGTCGGCAAGGACCGCACCGGCGGGTCCCGCGGCTTCGAGAAGACCATGGGCATGCGCTACCGGAGGAGCCGCTGCGTCGTCAGGGGACAATCTGCGCCAGCCCGCGATCCAGCACGGTGACGTTGCGCGCAGACACCCTGCAGCGGAACCGCACGCCCTCCGATTCACCCATCCACACATCGGTGCGGAGTACGTCGCCCGGATAAACCGGTGCCGAGAATCGCGCGTCGAGGCGTCGTACGCGAGAAGCGTCGCCTCCGGCCGCCATCGTCGCCACCGCATGGCCGGCGACGCCGTAGCTGCAGAGGCCGTGAAGTATGGGGCGCTCGAAACCGGCGAGTCGCGCCACCGCCGGGTCGGCGTGGAGCGGGTTGTCGTCGCCGCTCAACCGGTAGATGAGCGCCGCCTGCTGCGGGATGGCGAAGTCAAGGAAGCGGTCTGGCTCGCGCCTCGGCAGGGGCGGTGCTGCTGGCATGTCGACGGCCGGTCCGCCGAAGCCGCCGTCGGCGCGACAGATGGCGTTGGACCGCAGCACGCAGAGCAATGCACCGTCGGCGTTGTCGAACAGGTCGCGGCGGGTGTGCAGGTGCGCACCGCGGCCGGGGCCCTTGTCGATGATCTCCTCCACCACCATGCGGCCGGTCACGCTGCCGGACACCGGCAGCGGGCGGTGCACGACGAGGCTCTGTTCGCCATGCACCACCGATTGCCAGGCGATGCCGGTGCCGGGATCGCGTTGCCAGAAGCCGGGATGGCCGAGCACCACCGCCATGGTCGGCAGGACCCGCAACCCGTCTTCATAGACATGTTGCAGCTGGTGCGCGTCCATCGGGTTGTTGCCCAAGCCCAGTCCGAGCGCGTAAAGGATGACATCGCGCGGGCCGTAAGTCTGTACCACGTCGGGAAAGACGCGGCTGCGCAGCCGGTCGTAGTCGATCGTCATCGTGTCCCGTTCAGATCGCGTTGCGCTTGCCCCAAACCGGCAAGGGCATGGCGACGGGTTTGATCAGGCCGAAGGGCTCCGGTGCGATGGTGACAATCTTCCGCGCGCGCCACTGATCGTAGGTCGGAAAGGCCCGCGTGTTGCTCTGCGTCGTCGGGTCGAACTTCACGCCCCAGCCCACGATGGTGGAGCCCGCGGGCATGTCGAGGGCGAGCGCGGCCGTGCGGATCTTTTCCGTGTCCATGGCTCCGGCATCCGGCAGGATCCGCTTGAGCAGAAGGTACATCGCGGTGAAGCCCATGCCGGTGTGGGCCGAGGGATCGCGACCGTTGTGCTTCTTGCGGTGCTCCTCGTGGAAGCGCTTGAAGAGCGCCGCCGCCTCCGGCGTGAGACCGGCCGGATTGATGTTCACCGAGGTGCCGGCGTTGAAGACGCCGTTCACGTCGTCCATCAACGCATCGGCGTACTCGCCCACGTTGTGCCCGCCGCCGTTGCCGATCACCGCCTTGAAGTTGAGGCCCGCCTCGCGCGACTGTCGCGCGAACAGGATGCAGTCGGGTGTGTACTGGCAGGCGATCAGCACGTCCGGCTGCAATGACTTGTAGCGCTGCACCATCGACGACATGTCGGTCGTCTTGTAGCTGTAGCTCGTCGCGTCCACGACCGTCACGCCCTTCTGGGCGAGCCATCCCTTGGCGCCCTCGGCGATGGCGGTACCGTTGGCCGAGTCCTCCGTGAGCAGCGCCACCTTCATCTTCGGCACTTCGAGTCCGCAGCCCGGCGCGATGGTGTCGGTCACGAAACGCGCCGCGCCGGCGCCCAGCGTGGTCGCTGGGTAGATCATGCGGAACAGGTACTTGAAGCCGCGCTTGGTCACGTCGTCGGCGACGGCACCCTGCTCGAGGTAGATGACCTTGTTCCGCTCGGCGACCTGGCTTGCCGGCAGCGAGATCGAGCTGGCGTATGAGCCGACGATCACTTTCACGCCGTCTTTGCTGATGAGCCGGTTCGCTTGCGATACCGCCTCCGTGGAGCTGGGAACGTCGGCGACCGCGAACTCGACCTGCTGGCCGAACACGCCGCCCTCGGCATTGGCCCATTCCTGCGCGAGCTGGAAGCCGCGGAAGACGTCGTTTCCGAGCGTCGCCAGGGGCCCGGACAGCGGCAGAAGCACACCGATCTTCAGGGGCGGCTTCTGCGCGAAGACGGAAGGCGATGCTGCCGCGGCAGCCAGGCCGCCGCCAGCCATGGCAGCGAAGGAACGTCGGGAAATCTTGCTCATGCGGTTGTCTCCTGTTGCGTTGGCGAACCGAGGCCGAGATAGATGCGTTGCACCTCGGGATTTTGGGAAAGCTCGCGGCCGGTGCCGCTCAGCGCTGCGTGGCCGTGCTGGATCACGTAGGCGCGGTCCGCCAGTGCCAGTGCGCGGCCGACGTTCTGCTCGACGATCACCAGCGTGACGCCGGTGTCGCGGATGGCGCGGATGGCGTCGTAAACGACGTCGACCGCGATCGGCGCCAGCCCGAGCGAGACCTCGTCGAGCATCAGCACCTCGGGCATCGCGACGAGCCCGCGTGCGATGGCGCACATCTGCTGCTGGCCGCCCGAGAGCGTGCCGCCAAGCTGCTGCGCCCGCTCCGCGAGGATCGGGAACAGGCGATGCACGTAGTCCAGTCGCTCGGCCAGATGCGGCCGGGCGCGTTTGGAGTACGCACCGAGCTCCAGGTTGCGTCGCACGTTCATGCGCTGGAACAGGCGCCGACCCTCGGGCACCAGCACCACGCCGCGCTCGACGATCGCATCGCTCGGCTCGCCGCCGATCGCGACACCATCGAGCAGGATGCTGCCGCGCGTGGGCTTCACCAGTCCGGCGATCGTGCGCATGAGTGTCGTCTTGCCGACGCCGTTGGAGCCGACGATCGCAACGACTTCGCCGCGGCGCACGGCCATGCTCATGCCGAACAGCACCTGAGTGTCACCGTAGCCGGCATCGACGTTCTTCACTTCAAGCATGGGCGGGCTCCATGGCGGTATCGCCCAGGTAGGCACGGACGACGGCGGGATTGCGCATGACCTCCAGCGGCGCGCCGTCCGCGATCTTCCTGCCCGTGTCCATGACCACGAGCCGATCGCAGATGCCCATCACCGCCTCCATGTTGTGCTCCACGAAGAGCACCGTCGTGCCTTCGCTGCGCACGGCGCGGATCAGGTCGAGCATGGCGCCGACCTCCGAGGAGTTGAGTCCCGCCAGCACCTCGTCGAGCAGCAGCATGCGCGGCGTCGTGGCCAGCGCGCGGCCCACCTCCAGGCGCTTCTTCTCGGCGGTCGTGAGGGATGGCGTCGGCAGGTCGAGTCGCGCGCCCAGCCCGACGCGGCGTGCGACGTCGCTCGCTGCGGCGCGCGCCTCGTCCACGCGGCGCCGGTGCAGCATGCTGCCGGTCATGATGGTTTCGAGCACCGTCATCGAATGGAAGGTCTGCGGAATCTGGAAGGTCCGCGCAAGACCACGCCGGCAGATGCCCGCCGACGACATGCCGGCCAGCGAGTGGCCCTCGAACAGGATGTCGCCGCCGTCCGGTGCGATGGCGCCCGCGACGAGGTTGAAGAGCGTGGTCTTGCCGGCGCCGTTCGGGCCGATCAACCCGAAGATCTCTCCGGCCGTGACCTCGAAGTCCACCGCATCGACGGCGACCAGCCCGCCGAAGCGCTTGGTGAGTTTCCGGACCTGCAGCATCATTCGCCTCCCGCGGGCACGATGGCCGGACGCCCGGCGGGCTGCCGTCGGCGACGATGCACCCACGCGCGCAGATCCTGCAGACCGCCCACCAGGCCCTGGGGCAGCAGCACCACGATCACCACCAGCATGAGCCCGTAGACCACCAGGTGGGTGCCGGAAGCCGAACTTCCGAACGCCTCCACAAGGAACTCGCGAAAGGGCAGGGCGATCGCAGCGCCGAGCACCGGGCCCGCCAGCGTCCCCACGCCGCCCAGGATCGCCATCAGCGCCAGGTCCACCGAGAAGCTGATGGTGAAGACCGTGCCCGGCTCGATGTACATGACGTACTGCGCCATCAGCGTGCCGCCGATGGAGGTGAGCGCTGCGCTGACCACGAGCGCGAGCAGCTTGTAGCGTCGCACGGGCACGCCCGCGGCGTCGGCGGCCTCTTCGTTGTCGCGGATTGCGCGCAGGTAGAAGCCCGTGTAGCTGCGCGACAGCAGGAAGGCAGCGGCGAGCACGACCGCCAGGTAGCCGCCCGCCAGCCAGACATAGCTGCTGCGGTCCGAGAACACCATGCGGGCCAAGCCCGGGACGAAGTCCACGCTCAGGCCGTAGGGCAGCTCGACGAACTTGCGCGAGTAGATCAGCAGGATGCGCACGGTCTCGCCGAAGGCCAGCGTGGCCATCGCGAAGAAGACGCCGCGCATGCGGAAGGTCGGGAAGGCGATGATCACGACCAGCACGATGCTGAAGACTGCGCCCGCCAGCATTCCCAGCCACGGACTGATGCCCGCATAGTTCAGCAGGATGGTGGAGGTGTAGGCGCCGATGCCGAAGAAGGCCGTGTGGCCGAGCGAGAACTGTCCGGCCATGCCGCCCACGATGTTCCAGGCGGAGGCCAGGCCCGCATAGATCAGCGTGAGGATCAGCAGGTTGAGATAGTGGTCGTTGCTGGGGACCAGCGCGCCAGCGATGACGACGGCCGCCAGCACGCCGGCCCAAGCCGCGTCGCGGCCGCTTGCAATGAGGTAGCGCGACTTCATTTGAGTGCCTCCTTTTCTGCGCCCTTGACGCCGAACAGGCCGTGCGGTCGGACCGCGAGCAGCAGGATCAGCAGCACGAAGTGCGTGGCTTCCTTCAGATCGGGGCTGATGAAGCCGGTGATCGATTCCACGACGCCCAGCACCAGGCCACCAATGACCGTGCCCGGAAGACTCGCGAGGCCGCCCAGCACCACCACGACGAAGGCCACCAGCACGAAGAAGGTGCCCACCGACGGAAATGCATAGAAGCTGGGAACGAGAACTGCGCCCGCGATGCCGGTCAGCCCGATCCCGAGACCGAAGGTGATGAGGAAGATGCGACTCGGGTTGACGCCCATCAGCCGGGCGGCCACGATGTCCTGCGAGATCGCCTCGATCGCGCGGCCGAGGAAGGTCGCGCGCATGAAGACCACCACCGCGCCCAGGATGGCCGCGGCGAAGCCGAAGGCCACCAGCCGGTTGCTGCTGATCGTGATGCCGAGCAGGTCGACGGACTCGGCACCGGCCGGCATGACCTGCACTGTCCGGTAGTCGGCGCTCCACAGCAGCAGCGCCAGGTTCTGCAGCGCGATGCCCAGCCCGAGCGTGGCGAATACCTGGGTCATTTCCGGCTTGTAGATGGTGAAGCGCATCAGGCACCAATAGAAGAGCAGGCCGAGGACGAAGAAGGCCGCGCCGATCAGGGGAGCACCGAAGTAGGGGTTGATGCCGGTTCCCCGCATCAGCCAGTAGCCGGCGTACATGCCGAGCATCAGGAATTCGCCATGCGCGAAATTGACCACCTTCGCCACGCCGAAGATGAGATTGAGCCCGAGTGCGCAGAGGGCGTAGACGCCGCCGAGCAGCACGCCCGAGACGATGAGTTGAATGAGGACCTGCATGGGAAGGGGCTGTCTCCGAGGGGGCGGGTTTTGCCGAGGCGTCTCGAATAAAATAGTTTATAAACTACAGGATGTATTGAATGGGCTGCCCCTGATCCTGTCAAGGGGGCAACACCCGGGGTGCCGCCGGGCATCGACAGCCACGCATTGCAAGAACCCGCACAGCAGTCAACGACAACCTTTCCGAACTTTTCTGCCATGACCATCCAGCGCTCGCTCACCACCACCCGTCCCAGCCCCGAACTCATTGCCGCGGTGCTCGAGGAAGCCGGGATCGATGCCGTGTTCGGCATCTCCGGCGGCCACACCGGCCGCATCTTTGGCGCGCTGGAGAAACGGCAGGACACGATCCGGACCGTGCTGGTGCGCGAGGAGTCGCTGGCCGCCGTCATGGCCGAGGTCTACGGACGCCTCACGCGCAAGCCGGGCGTCGTGCTCGGGCAGGGGCCCTGGGTGCTGGGCAATGGACTGGTCGGCACGATCGAGGCCCGCCTCTCGAGCTCGCCGATGCTGCTGCTGACCGACTTCAGCGACACGCCCCCGTTCGGCCTGCATGCCCCGTACCAGTCGGGCACTGGCGAGTACGGCAACTGGGATGCGCGCCAGGCATTCGGCGGCATCACCAAGCAGGTGTTCGCCGTGCACGACGCGACCGCGGCGGTGCAGGCGACGCAACTCGCCATCAAGCACGCGCTCAGCGGCCAGCCGGGACCGGTGGCCGTGATCTACGGACTCGAGGCGCTCACGGGCCATGTCGGCCCCGACTCGCAGCCGCGGCTCTATCCGACGCGCCACTACCTGCCCGTGGCGCTGCCGCCAGCGGCCCCGAAGGCGGTGGAGGGCGCCATCGCCGCGCTGCGTGCGGCGCGCCGCCCGGTGCTGGTCGCCGGCAACGGTGTGCGACTCGCCGCTGCGTACGAGCCGCTGCGCCGCTTCGCCGAGGCCGCCGGCCTGCCGGTGGTGACCACGCCTTCGGGCAAGGGCGTGCTCGCGGAGACGCATCCGCTCGCGCTCGGCGTGTTCGGCACTTTCGGAACCGACGGCGCGAACGCTTGCGTCGGGGAGGCCGATCTGGTCGTCGTCGTGGGATCCAAGCTCACGGCGTCGGACACTGCCCGGGAAAGCCCGTTGCTGCTCGACCCGGAGCGCCAGGCCTTCATCCAGATCGACGTGGAGCCGCGCAATGCGTCGTGGACCTTCCCGGCCGAACATGTGCTGCTGGGCGACGCCGGCACGGTGCTCGACCAGATGCGCGACGCACTTGCCGGCGCGACGCCCTCGGACGGGATCGAGCGCGTGAAGGGCCACCGAGCGCGCCACGGTCACTTCGACGGCGAAGCGTACCGGTCGGGGGCCAGTCCGCTGATGCCCCAGCGCATCATCGCGGAGCTGCAGCGCCACCTGCCGGAGGATGTGGTGATCACGTGCGACGCGGGCGAGAACCGCATCTTCATGACGCATTGCTACCAGACGCGCTCGGCCGGCGCCTTCCTGCAGGCGGCGGGGGCGGGGCCGATGGGCTTCGGCATTCCCGCGGCGCTCGCGGCAAAGCTGGTGCACCCCGATCGACCGGTGGTCGCGGTGTGCGGCGACGGCGGCTTCGCCATGACGATGAACGGCCTGATGACCGCGGTCGAGCAGGCGCTGCCGATCATCGTGGTGATCTTCAACAACCAGGCGCTCGGCTGGTCACTCCATTCGCGCGGACCGTTCGCGACCACGCTGGGCGACTTCGACCATGCCGCGATCGCACGCGGCATGGGCTGCGAGGGCATCCGCGTGACCGAAGCGTCCAAGCTCGGTGCCGCCCTGCAGGCCGCGCTCGTGGCCGACCGGCCGACCGTCATCGACGTGCTCACCTCCCTCGAAGTTTCTTTCGAGGACCTGACTTCGGCACTTGCCGCGCCGCCTGCGAGAGCGTCCTCGACTGTCGATGCGCTCCGCGCCCCGATTTCCCGCCACAACCAAGGAGACAAGACATGACATCCCCGATCCGCGAACTGGCCGCCGGGCTGCGCTTTCCCGAAGGGCCCATCGCGATGCCCGATGGTTCCGTGCTGCTGGTGGAGATCGAGGGCAAGACGTTCACGCGGGTCGGCGCCGACGGCCGCGTCGAGCGCATTGCGAAGCTCGCCGGTGGGCCCAACGGCGCGGCGATCGGCCCCGACGGGAAGGTCTACATCTGCAACAACGGCGGCTTCAAGTGGCACGACAGTGCCGAGCACGGCATTCGCCCGATCGGCCAGGCCGAGGACTATGCCGGCGGCTGGATCGAGACAGTCGACCTCCGCAATGGCCGGGTCGAGCGCCTGTACGAGCGAAGCGACGCGGCGCCGCTGCATGGGCCGAACGACCTGGTGTTCGACCGGCACGGCGGCTTCTGGTTCACCGATCACGGAAAGACCCGGCCGCGCGACGTCGATCGCGGAAGTGTCTGCTACGCCAGGGCCGACGGATCGCAGATCCGGGAGCTGATCTTTCCGCTGTGGTCGCCGAACGGCATCGGCCTGTCGGCCGACGAGCGCACGCTCTACGTGGCCGAGACATTCACAGGCCGTGTCTGGGCCTTCGACCTGAGTGCACCGGGCGAGATCGCGAAGGAGCCCTGGCCGCAATCGCCGAACGGCGGACGGCTGGTCGTGGGCCTGCCCGGCTACCAGAACCTCGATTCGCTGGCGATCGACAGCGAGGGCAACGTCTGCGTCGCGACCCTGGCGAACGGCGGCATCACGGTGATCGCACCGGACGGCAGCAAGGTCAGCCACGTGCCGACGCCGGACGCGATGACGACCAACATTTGCTTCGGCGGCGCGGCCCTGCGCACCGCCTACATCACGCTGTCGAGTACCGGCAAGCTGGTGGCCATGGACTGGCCGCGGCCGGGGCTGCCGCTGAACTACCTCAACACCTGAAGGCCCGGGCATTGCGCGGGCTCGAGCTCGGGCACTGCGCTCAGCGCCCGGACCAGCGCGGCGGGCGCTTCTCGATGAACGCGCGCGGTCCTTCCTGGTAATCCTCGCTGGCCGCGACGATGGCCATGCCGGCGATGCTGCGCTGGCGCAGCGCCGTCTCGTCGAGGTCGAGGGACGCACGGGCGACGCGCAGGCTCTCGCGCACGGCCACCGGCGCATTCGCTGCGATCTGGGACGCCAGCTGCAACGCCTCGTCGAGCACCCGCGCCGGTTCGACGAGCCGGTTGACGAGGCCGAAGCGGTGCGCGCGTTCGGCGTCGATCGGCAGCGCCGTGGCGATCATCTCGAGGGCGATATTGGCGGGCAGCGCCCGTGGCAGGCGGTAGAGGCCGCCTGCGGCGGCGATCAGCCCGCGCAGCACCTCCGGCAAGCCGAAGGAGGCACGCGGGGACGCGACGACCATGTCGCAGGCCAGGACCAGTTCGCAGCCGCCGGCGAGCGCCTTGCCGTCGACGGCGACGATCCAGGGCTTGTCGCGCTTCGCGAACACCAGGCCCGCGAAGCCGCCGCGTTCGGTGCGCAGGCTGGCACGCCTGCCGGCCGATATTTCCTTGAGGTCGGCGCCGGCGCAGAACACCTCGGGGTGCGAACTGGCGAGCACCACGGCACGGATGCTTGGGTCGCCTTCCGTCGCATCGACGATGGCCTCCAGCGCCGCCGCGACCGCGCCGTTGACGGCATTGCGCGCCTCGGGCCGATTCAGTGTGACGACGGCCGTGTGGCCGTCGCGTACTTCGAAGCGCACCACGGCATCGCGCGCGCGGAGATCCGACATGGCGGTGCTCACTGGGCTAGCCTCCCACCGTTCCCGGCTGCAGCACGACCTTGGACACATCGCGCGCGCGCGAATGCTCGAATCCGTCGAGCGCGTGCTCCAGCCCCAGCACCATCGACACGAAGGGGCGTACCGCCTCGGGTGTCTCGTACAGGCGCCGCGCCATGACGTCCCACCCGCTGCGTCTCGACGCGTGTGCGCCGCGGATCTGTTGACGATTGCGCACCAGCGCGGTGAGGTCGATCGCCGCGGGTTGCGCATGAATGCCCGCGGTGACCAGCACGCCGTCCTTGCGCAGCACGGCCAGACCCTGGTTGATGCTCGAGGGATGGCCCGTCGCCTCGAAGACGACATCGGCCTGCCGGCCGCCCGTCGCAGCGAGGAAGCTGGCACTCAGGTCCGCCGTCTCCGCCAGATCGATGGTGTGCGTGGCGCCGATCTGCCGCGCGGTTTCGAGGCGGACGCGGTCGTTCAGACCGACCACCACCACGGTGGTTGCGCCACGCCATGCGGCGGCACGCGCGATCGCCTGCCCGATGGTGCCGGGGCCCAACACCAGGACGATGTCGCCGGAAGTCACGGCGCCCACGTCGGCTGCGTTGTCGCCGACGCACAGCGGTTCCATCAAGGCGGCGAGCACCGGGTCGGTGCCTTCGCGTAGCGGGACGCAGGCGAGCGCCGAGACCCGCACGAAGCGGGCGAAGGCGCCATCGCTGGTCAGGCCGATCGTGCGGCGGAAGTTGCACCGCTGCGGGAAGCCGGCTGCGCAGGTCGTGCACTTCATGCAGCCGATCGTGGGGATCGCCGAGACGAGATCGCCCTCGGCCAGGCCCGAGACCTCGGGCCCGACGGCCGCGATGCGGCCGGAGAACTCGTGGCCCATCGTCACGGGCAGGCGGCTGCGCATGAACTCGTAGCTGCCGGTCCAGTCGTACACATGCACGTCCGAGCCGCAGATGCCGGCGGCGGCCACCTCGATCAGGACTTCGCCGCTGCCGGGGCGTCCGGGTTCCGGCACCTCGTCGAGCGACAGCCCCGGTGCGGGCGCGGTCTTTCGCAGCGCCAGCATCAGGTCACCTCGTACCAGCTCACCGGCGGGAAGGCGTTCTCATCGGTCACCACGTCGATCAGGGTCATCGTGTCCGCCGACAGCGCGGCGTCGAGTGCCGGCCCGAGCTCGGCGGCCTTCTCGACGCGTACGCCGCGCGCACCCACGGCCCGGGCGATCGCCGCGTGATCGACAGGCACGAAGTCGCAGGCGTCCGTGAAGGCTCCGAACTTCACGTTTTCGGCATGCTTCTGGTAGCCCAGGATCCCGTTGTTCAGCACCACCAGCACGACGCGCAGCTTCATGCGCACGGCCGTTTCGAGTTCGGCCCAGGCATGGGCGAAGCCGCCGTCGCCCACCACGCAGAAGATGGGCGCATCGGGCTTCGCGACGCGTGCGCCGAGCGACATCGGAAGGCCCCAGCCGAGACCGGCCAGGCCCCGCGGCGTGATGAAGCGCATGCCGGCGCGGCGCGAGTGCATGTAGTTGGCCACCCAGATCGACGAATAGCTCGCGTCCGCCACGACAATGCTCTCGGGTGTCAGTCGCTTGTCGATCTCGCTCATGATGCGCTCGGGGCGCATCGGCGAAGCGCTGCTCTCGACCAAGGCCGCGACCTCGTCGCGATGCCTGTCGTGGCCCTTGCGGATCGCCGCTTCCACCGCGGCGCGGCGACTGCGGCGCTTGGAGAGGTCGCCGCGCTCCAGGCGATCGGACAGGGCGGCGAGCGTCAGGCGCGCATCGCCGATCAGTCGCATCGCCTCGTAGTTGCGACCCACCTCCATCGGCTCCACATCGATGTGGATGAAGCGCGCGTTCTTCGGATACAGCTTCCACGAATCGGTGCCGTTCTGGTTCGTGCGGTTGCCCACCAGCAGCACGACGTCGGCATCGGTGACGAGCGGCTTCAGGTAACGCGCGCCGCCGTTGGGGCCGGTGAAGTAGCTCGCGACACCGATCGACAGCGCATGGCCCTCGTCGACGCCGCCCTTGCCCATCACGGTGGTCGCCACCGGCAGGCTGGCGATCTCCTGCAGTCGCGCGAGTTCGGCTGCCGCGCCCGAGAGATGGACGCCACCGCCGGCAATCACCACCGGGTTCTCGGCCTGCGCCAGCAGCGCGGCAGCCGCATCGAGGCTGTCGCTGTCGGGCAGGGCGCGGTCAAGGGGATAGCGGCCGAGCGACGCGCTGCGCGCTGTCGCCGCCGGCGCCGGTTCCAGCAGCAGGTCGGCGGGCAGCAGGAGCACGGCTGGCCCCGGACGGCCACTCGTCGCGGCCGTGAAGGCCATGTCGAGGTAGTCGTCGATGCGGCTCGCTTCCGTGACCCGTCGCACCCATTTCGCGCAGGGCCGGAACATCGCCTCGTGGTCGATCTCCTGGAAGGCGTTGCGGTCGGTCTGGTCGCGGTTCACGTCCTGCACGAGGGCGATCAGAGGGATCGATACCTTCAGCGCCTCGAGCAGGGGCGCCACCAGCAGCGCGGCGGCGGGACCGTTCTGCGCGGTGACGACGCCGACCTGTCCGCTCAGCCGCGCATAGGCGTCGGCCATGTAGCCGCCGGTGTTCTCCTGGCGGTAGGCGATCTGGCGGATGCCGTGGTTCCTGCCCGCCAGGTGGACCATCGAAGGCAGGCTCTGCCCGAACAGGCAATTGACACCGTGCCGCTTCAAGCCGGCGGCGATGCGGTGTGCCACGGTGTCGGTGTAGTCGAGGCCGCGCGACTGCGTCGCGCGCTGGGTGGTGGGGTCGATGGCGAGTTGGTTCATGTCTTGTCTCCAGCGTCTTTAGCGGGGCGACCGGCCCGCGAAGAGGGCGCGGTCGGGCGGAGGGATCGGTCGACAAGCGCGCCGAGGATGGCGCTGCCTGTCGTTCAAGTGGGTCCAATAATTCTATAAACTATAGAATATGTCAACCAAAAAATAGGCGCGGAACGCCCTGAACGATCGTCCCCTGTGCTTCAATCCCCACCATTCCAACCCGATACACGAAGAATGACCCTGGCCGGCAGCGACATCCTTTCCGAAGCCTCCGAACGTATTTCCCATTCGAGCCTCTCGAGCAAGGTCTATGAGTTCATGCGCAGCGCGCTGGCGAACGGCGAACTCCTGCCCGGCCAGAAGTTGAGCGCACGCACGCTGATCGATCGCCTCGGCGTCAGCCAGACGCCGGTGCGCGAGGCGATGCTCCAACTGGTGGCCGAACGCGCGCTGGCGATGAACCGCAACAAGTCGGTCACGGTGCCGATCCTGACGCCCGAGACGTACATCGAATTGCGTGACATCCGGGTGGCGCTGGAGGGCCTGGCGTGCCGCTGCGCGGTGGATCACGTCACCGAGCCTGACCTCAAGGCGATCGAGAAACTGCATCGCCAGATGATGGTGGCCAAGCGCGGCGGCGACTACCGCACGACGCTGCGTTTGAACCGCGAGGTGCACCTGCGCATCTACGCGCTGAGCCAGCGCTCCGAACTGCTGGCGCTGATCGAATCGCTGTGGGTGCGCACCGGCCCCTATCTGAACCTCATCTACAAGGGCACGGACCAGAAGGTCCCCGTGTCGCATGAGCATGAACGCCTGTTCGCAGCACTGCGCGCACGAGATCCCGACGAGGCGGCCGCAGCGATCGCGCGCGACATCGTGAAGGGCGGCGCGCCGATCGTCGAGGCGCTCCAGGCGCAGGCGCGCAAGGGCTGAGTCCGGCGCTGTCGCTGCCGGTCACGGCCAGCGCGTGTTTCGCGCTCACGATGAGGCGCCCGCCATGGTGATGACCACCTTGCCCTTGGCCGCGCGGCTCGCGATCGCCTTCATTGCGTCGGCTGCCTGCTCCAGTGGATAGCGCGCGCAGATGTGCGGCCGTACCTTGCCCTGCTGGAACCAGGCGAGGAGTTCGTCCATGTTCTGCGCGTTGCGCGCGGGTTCGTTGCGCGCAAAGGCGCCCCAGAAGACGCCGACGATGGCACAGCCCTTGAGCAGCGGCAGGTTCAGAGGGATCGACGGGATGTCGCCTGCAGCAAACCCAACCACCAGGAAGCGTCCGTTCCAGGCCGTGCTGCGCAGTGCCGCTTCGCTGTACGCGCCGCCTACCGGGTCGTACACGACATCGACGCCGCGCCCTTGCGTGATCTGCTTGAGCCGCTCGCGCAGGTCGTCGCGCTCGTACTGGATGAGTTCGTCGGCGCCGTGTTCCGCGCACACGGCGAGTTTCTCGTCGGACGACGCGGCCGCGATCACGCGTGCGCCCATTGCCTTGGCGATCTCGATCGCAGCCAGCCCGACGCCGCCGGCTGCGCCCAGCACCAGCACCGTCTCGCCGGGTCTGAGTTGCGCGCGGTCCTTCAGCGCGTGGTGCGAGGTGCCGTAGGTCAGCACGAAGGCGGAGGCCGTCGCGAAATCCATGTCTGACGGTATCGGCAGCACGCGCCAGGCCTCCGCGATCGCCTCCTCGGCGTAGCCGCCCCAGCCCAGTGGTGCGAGCACGCGGTCGCCCACGTGCAGAGCGGTGACTTCCGTACCCATGGCACGGATCACGCCGGCGACTTCGCCACCGGGCGAGAAGGGCATGTCCGGCTTGAACTGGTACTTGCCCTGGATGATGAGGGTGTCCGGGAAATTCACGCCTGCGGCACGCACCGCGATGACGACCTGCTTTGGGCCGGGCACGAGGCTCGGCACGTCCTCCAGCGTGAGGCTCTCGGGGGGACCGTACTGGCGGCAAAGGATGGCTTTCATGCGGTCTGGGTGGGTTCGTTGCGTGCCAGGTCGGCGATGCCTACGACGCGGGACTCGCGCAGCGCCGCAAGCTCGGCGTCGTCGATGCCCAGCACCTCGCGCAACACTTCGGCGGTGTGCTCGCCCAGCTGAGGCGGCGCGCGCCGATAGGCCACCGGCGTCTCGGAGAACTTCAGCGGGTTGGCCAGGATGGGCGTCACGCCCTTGACCGGGTGGACGACCTCCTGGCGCAGACCGCGGTGGCGCACCTGCTCGTCGTCGAACACCTGCTGCATGTCGTTCAGCGGTCCGCAGGGCACGCCTGCATCGGTCAGGCGTGCCCGGCATTCCGCGACGGGCAGCATGGCCAGCGCGGCGGCCAGGACCGGCACGAGGGCCGCCCGATGGGCGACGCGGGACGCATTGCTCGCATAGCGCTCGTCGCTCGCGAGTGCGTCCAGCCCGAGCACTCTGCAAAGTTGCGAAAACTGCTTGGCGTTGTTGACGGCGATGACGATCTGTCCGTCGGCGCAGTCGAAGGCCTGATAGGGGCAACTCATCAGCGAGGCAATGCCCACGCGCCGGGGCAGCTGGCCCGCGATCAGGTAGTTGGTCGGCACCAGCGTCATCGCCGCGATCTGCGCGTCGAGGAGGGCCAGGTCGATGTGCTGTCCACGGCCTTCGGGGGCGTTGCGGTGGTGCAGCGCCGCGAGGATGCCGATCGTCGCGTAGAGGCCGGCGGTCGCGTCCGAGATGGGGTAGCCCACGCGCTGCGGTCCACCGCCCGGTTCGTCCTCCGGCCCGCCGGTGGCGCTCATGAGGCCGCTCATCGCTTGGAAGATGAGGTCGTAGCCGGGCTGCAGGCGATACGGTCCGGTCTGACCGAAGCCGGTGATCGAGCAATAGACCAGGCGGGGATTGATCGCCGCGAGCGATTCGTATTCCAGCCCGTAGCGCTTCAGGTCGCCCGTCTTGAAGTTCTCCACCAGGATGTCGGATTCGCACGCGAGGCGGCGGGCAATCGCCTGGCCGCCTGGCGACGCGAGGTCGAGTTCGATCGAGCGCTTGCCCCGGTTCACGGCGCTGAAGCCCGAGGTGTCTTCAATGTTGCTGCCCGGGCGCTGCGCTGGGCGCGTCCCCTGCGTGCGCGCCTCGTCGCCCACGCCGGGCCGCTCGACCTTGATCACGTCGGCCCCAAGGTCAGCGAGCATCTGCGTCACCGAGGGCCCCGCAAGCACGCGGCTCAGGTCGAGCACGCGCACGCCGGCCAGTGCGCCCGGCGCCGTGCCTTGCGCTGCCATCACTGGCCCTTGCCCGTGGTCAGGCCGGCTTCCTTGAGCGCCTTGCCCATGCTCAGGTAGCCCTCGTCGATCATCCGGGCGTAGTCGGGCCCGGTCATCGTCACCGCGTCGATGCCCATGCGGCTGAAGCCATCGAGCACTTCCTTGTCTTTCATGGCGGCAAGCATCGCGGCCTGCAGGCGGTCGACGATCGGCTGCGGCGTTCCCTTGGGCACGGCCAGGCCCATCCAGGACTCGATCTCCACGTCGTAGCCGCTCTCCTTGACCGTGGGCATGTCCGGCCGGTCCGCCCAGCGCGCGGGACTCACCGAAGCCAGCAGGCGCAACTTGCCCGACTGCACGTGCGGCACGATCTCCGAGGGCGTCTGGATGATCGCGTCGACCTGGCCTGCGACGAGAGAAAGGACGGTCTCGCTGCCGGACTTGTAGAGCACCTGGTCGAAGCGCGCGCCGGTCTTGCGCCCGAGCTCGAACATGGCGATGTTGTTCGGTGCACCTGGCGCGCCGAAGAAGAGCGGCTTCACCTTGGCCGCTTCCACCAGGTCCTTGACCGTCTTGTAGGGCGAGTCGGCGCGCACCGCGAGCCCGTACTGAAAGCGGCCGAACGCGCCAGCGAAGATGAAGTCCTTCGCGGTGTAGCTCACCGGCAGCATGTGCGGGACGATCGCCATCGGCGCGAAGGTGAGCACGCCGACGTTGTAGCCGTCGGGCTCCATGCGGGCGAGCTGCGTCGGGTTCATCGTTGCCTGCGCACCCGCCTTGTTGATCACCACGATCGGTTGCCTGAGTTCCTTCTCCATCGCCTTGGCGAGCAGGCGCGCGGACACATCGCCCACGCCGCCCGCGCCGTAACCCACGTTCAGCTTGATCTCCCTTTCCGGATAGCCGGCGGCGCTCGATGCCAGCGGTGCGAGAGCTGCAGAGGTCAGCGCCGTTGCGGCGAGCATGCTCAGGATCGTCTTCATGGATTTGTCTCCTTGTCGTTGAGGCCGGGGCGGCGTTACTTGCGGGCGGAGGGCAGGGCAGGGTGTCGTCAGATCATGAACGCGCCACCGTTGACGTCGAGAGTGACGCCGTTGATGAACCCCGCCTCGCGGCTCGCCAAGAAGGCGGCGGCGGCCCCGATGTCGTCGGGCGTTCCAAGACGGCCGACCGGTATCCGTTCAAGATAGGCTGCATTCACCGCAGCACCAGCCTCGGCCGCCATCGGCGTTTCGATGCGGCCGGGAGCGATGGCATTGGCCGTGATCCCGTCTTTGCCGCCTTCGGTGGCGAGCACGCGCGTGAGGCCCATCATCCCGGCCTTCGACGCCGCGTAGTGCGCACCGGCGATGTCGGTGCGGGTGCGCCCGGCCTGCGAGGCAATATTGACAATGCGGCCGAAGCTCAGTGCCTTCATGTGAGGCAGACATGCCTTCGAACACAGGAAGGCACCGGTGAGGTTGATGTCGAGCACCCGCCGCCATTCGGCCTCGTCCATGTCCGCGATGAGTGCCTTCACACCCTTGTGCTTGGGCGAGATGCCGGCATTGTTGACCAGGATGCTCACTGGGCCGAAGCGCCGGTCGGTCTCGTCGGCAAGCCGGGCAGCATCTGCGGGATTCGCCACGTCACAGGCGATCGCAAGCACGCGTTGAGGCACTCCCAACGTCGTCGCGGCATCGTTCAAGACCCCGGCCTGCGTGTCGGCCAACACCACCCGAGCGCCTTCAGCCAGGAAGCGCGCGGCAATCGCCAGCCCAATGCCTCGCCCCGCCCCCGTCACCACCACCACGCTGTCTTCGAACCGGCTCATAGGTCTCCTTATCTGTATTGTATAGTTTATAAACTTAAGGATGCCAAGGCGTCAACCAGGTTATTGGCGATGCAACTGTCAGGAACGCGCGTGCATCCTGGAGGGAACCCGTCGATTGACGGTTGCGGCCTCGTGGACTGGTTGGTCACGCGGCAGGGCAACGGGGCGGGGCAACGGGGCGGGGTTCCGCGTCTACGTCGCAAATGCCCTTGCAGTTTCCTCACATGGCGCCGGCATCTGGATCTCTTCGCATCGGCCGACGTGACGCCCGAGCCTGGACCTTCGTGGTCCAGCTACTGGGGATGCGGAACACCCTGCGCCGCAACCCGTTCGGCCCGCGACTACCGCGCAATCCTGCGGACGGGCGCTGTGGCGGCGCGCTTGACCACTGATTTCGCAGCGGCTGCCGGCTTGGCCATGCCCGTCGAAGTCCGTGTGGCGCGCTTGGCGGGTTTCCTGGGGGCACCACTCAACGCATCAAGGAGGTGCCGTTTGGCAACCTCGTACGAGACCGTCTTTTCACGCATGGAGACCTCGACGTGGTAGGTACTTGCGCTGGTCCGTCAGGGTTGCGTCAACCGCTCCGACGGGAGTCTCGATCGCACGCTTTCGCGACGCCGCGATGCAGGGCGAAGGCTTGGACCAAGATCCTCATCCTAGGGGCCTTGCTGCAAACGCGGAAGCCCGTCCGCAAATCACGCGAATGCCTCAGGGGCATCGACGGGCGCAGGCGCGTCAAGGTCGAATTGCTGCGCTCTCTCAAGGATGCTTCCAGCGCACCTCGACGTCGCCGGCCCCCGAAGGCTGGCTTCCGCTGCGATGTCAGCTGGGCCCCGCCCCGCCCCGCACCGAGGGGGTACGCTAAAGACGCGCTGACGAGAACCTGTGAACCTGATCGCCGCCGAAATGCTCAGGCCGGGCGAAGGCCTGCAGTTGGCGCATCAGCCGCACGAGTTGCGCGGCCTCGGGCGCTGCGGCTTTCAGTGGCGCGAGCGCGGGGTCGTGATTCATCTTCCAGGACGGCAAGTCATTCCAGCAGCTTGCGATGAACGCGACGAGGTTGCGACCGCGCAGCACCCCCATCGAGCGCTTCAGCGACCCGTCCATCTTCGACTGGCAGTGCAACGCGAGCAATGCGGTCTGGGCCAGCGCCTTCGGGCCGCCTTCGACCAGGATCTGTCGACCGGCTTCGCGCAGTGCCTCGGGCGCACGGTGGTTTCCCTCCCATGCCGAAGCTGCAAGCAGCAAAAGATCGTGGATGTGAACGGGCATCCGGTCGTCCATCGTGTCGGTCTCCTTGGAGCCAGTTGAAATTCCTGCGTGAATTGTCTGGTGCGTTGCAGAAGCCTCCAACGAATTCGTCGCACCGGCGCATCATGTTTTTGCGTAACAGTGCAAGTTTCTAAGGCGTCGCAGCCAAGATGAATGCTTTGGCTCTAGTCGTTGGGCCGCGGCGCAACCGTTGGGGCCATGAACTGGCCGCCGCCTCGAAGATTGCCGGCGCTGCGAAGGTGCCTGTTTGGTAGGCATCGCGCTCAGACGCACTGCTGGAGCCGATCCCCCGTGTTGCGCATGCAGTTGTCCACAGGTCTGTCCACGGTCCGCGTGGAGAAGTTCGCCCAGCCGCCTCGCAAGTCGCAAACGGCAAGGTGCGCGCGAGGGAGCTTTGTTGGAAAGTGGTCGTGGGCGTTTGCGTGGCCCACGTTTGCACCAGCCAGCCACCATTGACTCGCTCGGCAGGCCAAATCTGGTTGGCCTGTTTTCCCGCGGCCGAAAGGAAAGGGGCTCGTGGCCCCTTTTTCTTTGCGCTTGCCCGATTCTCAGGGGGTGATTGTCGGGATCCCGAGCTGAGTGAACACTGCGTTGGTGGCCGGAAGGTTCAAGCGCGTCGAGTAGGTCGTCCGCATCTTGGACTTGTAGCCATGGAAGACCTGGCCGCCGTTTTCCACAAAGATGCGTTCGTAGTCAAGCTGCGAGGCAACGGCGGGAGGATTCGCGATGGTGAGTACCCTGGAATCGCCCAGTGTCTGGATCGAGTACGTCCCTGTGCCGATCTGGACGCAGTTGCGCTCTGACCTGTTGACGTGCTGCTGCTGGCACGAGTAGTAGTTGATCGCGTTGCCTCCCGAGAAAGCAAACCGGACGTAGGTGTTCCCCGTCATGAAGGTCGTCGGATCGGCCAGGACCGGCGCCGTTCCCAGGAGGCCAACGCTCAAGGTGCTGTTACCCCACCATTCGCTGGGGTTGGGGCTGGCAATGCCGTTTCCGATGAAGTGGGTGCCAAAGATGCACGGCGTCCCCTTGTACTTGGCGATCATGCCCTCCAGGGTCGTGACAGGAATCGTTGGCGCAGCGTTCGCCTCTGGGCTGCTGCAGGCCGTTCCCGGATTTCCGCGCGTATCGGCGCCAGCGGCGATCGCGTCGTTGTAGCTGCGGAGTGGCGACGTCACATCGAACGCAAACGCGGTTTGCGAAACTGTCGTGCTTTGAGAAAGAAGCTTCGATCCTGCGGGGAAGATCGCCGCGCCATAGTTGGCCGTCCCGCCACCGGTGTACCCTGCAGGAGGCATTCCCCAGCTCGAATAGTTTGGCAAGCTCGCCTGAATCACGGCGACGATGTCCGCGATCTTCTTGCTGGAGACGTCGACTTCCGAGCGCGTTGACGAGCTGAGCTCCAGGCCGTCGCAGTAGTTGTTGGCAGCAACGTTCCCGTTGGATTCACGCTTCGACTGGACGTTCTGCTGCCCCAGCTCGCAGGTGACCCATGCGCTGCCATTCCAGTGCCGGTCGCCGCGCCGCGCGTACGAGCCGCCCGTAGCCCACTCGACGAAACTGCCGTTCGTCATCGCTCTCGAATAGCCGCGGTAACGGGTGTTTCCGTTGGCGTCTGCGGTGTTCTCCGCCGCAGACGCCATGAACACACGGTAGTACCAGTTGCTCGCGTCCCCGAAATTCAGGAACGCCAAGGTGGCGCCACCGACGCCTGTGGCATTGTCGACGGGCGTGCGCGCCGCGGCGACGACCAGCGGCAGTGATGCGGCGGTCAGGCCGCTCGCCGCATTGACCTCGGAAGCGCGAGCCGTGACCTCGGTCTTGCACGCATCGGCGCCCAGCGTTGCGCACGCCGCCTGCACCTCGGGGCTTTTTGCGACCTCCACCATGACAGGGAAGGTCTCCACCGCCTTCGCGAGAATCATCCTGTCGATGTCGGCCTGGGTGATCACTGCCCCAGAAAGGTCTGTGCTGCCGGCGGCAGGGCTCAGCGTGCTCGTGTACTGCTGCACCGAGACGACAAAGAGTCTCGCCGCGCTGGCCGCCACTTTGCCATCGGCGCTCGAGTTGGCGGTGAAGTCGCTCAGCATCGAAACGTTCAAGCCGGCCTGCGCCTGCGCAGCGGCAGCAGCGTCGGCCGTGGTCATGCCGTTTTCCTTGACCATGTGCTGGACGATGGTCGTCAGCGGGCTGACCACGCCAGTGCTGTCCTTTGGTGCCGTCAGTTTGAAGGCGACCGGCACGGGGCCGGTGTCGGCGTCGACCGCATCGGTGCCGACCAATGCCACGACCGGGGCCTTGCCGACGCTGTCGTTCGGAACCTCGAGCGTAGCGACTCCTGATGCGTTGGTCTTGGCGGTCGGCTCGCCGGAATCCAGCGCGCCGTTTTCGTTCAGGTCGAGGAAGACGGACGCGTTGGAGATCGCGCCGTCCACCACCTTCACATCCACCTTGGAACTGGCCGCCGCGGGCGGTGGCGTCGTGCCCCCCCCGAAAAAGCCACCCCCTCCAGAGCCACCGCCACAAGCGGCCACGAGGATCGCGCACGCCATCGAAATCGAAGAAAGCGCAACAGTTTTCATCGAACACTCCGTTGTAATCGTTACTGACTGGAACCCGCAACCACCGTACGGAAGGACGGATTGGTTCGCGTCAGTGGAATGGTCGTTGCGTGATGAGGTCTTTTGTGTTACTTCGCCTTTCGGCCTAAAGAAATGTGAAGCTGCGGAAGGGCCCGATCAGGAGCTGCCACGTCGCGCATAGGGCCCCAACATCGTGCAGGCTCGCTGCCTCGCGATCACTTTCCGGTGAAGCTGGATGCATGAGGTTGACAGTTGGAACTGGAGGTCGTTCGTGCAGGCGTCGTCACTTGGCTGTTCGGCGAAGTCGCGAGGAGGGGAGAGATCCGTGGTCCTGTGTCGATGACGCCTGACAACACTTCCAGGCGAGTTCCGAGCAGAACATCACGATGGATCGTCGGCGACAGGGAAAGGGCTGGGTGAGGACTCCCCCATGCCCATCAACAGTCGTAGCATCCACAGGTGAGTTCCACCGAAACAATCCCATTCGTCTACGCGCCAGCGGACTTCGAAGTCAACGACGCGCGAATCTTGCGCGCCGTGCGCACGAGCGGCGTTGAAGGAACGGCAGTGTTCGCTCGAACCGCCGACGGCTGGACCCGGGTGGTGGTCACAATCACCGGGGAGGCTGAGCCGATGCGCATGGCGCGCGCAGGCCTGCCGTTGGAAGCGCAGGATAAGGGCGGCGATCGTCAAAAGACGATCAATCCCCGCCCGAAGAAGTGAGGGTGCGGCTGATGATCGGGCGGCGGGCTTCGAGCCAGCCCCGGCGTGGCGCACTGGCGCCGGCCGTCGCGCGATGGCGAGCTGTTCCGACGGACGCGGCCGACGGGACTCGGCCTCGGCGGCCTACTTGTTCTGCAGCGGGCCGGCCGCGCCTCAGCGATCCGTCAAGCCACGCAGACTCCACCGCTCAGCAAGAGCCTTGCAGAACTCAAGCCGGACACGGCTGTGGCGAACGAAGTCAGACCGGAAGGGCAGGTCCGAGAGAATCAGTGCGCCGAAGGCGGCCGACGGCAAGGGCATCGGTTCCAGCTGCTGGCTCGCAAGCTGTGCCCTGACCTCAGGCGATGCGAGCGCCCTCATCACTGCATCGGACAGCAGCGCGACGGTAGCGCGGGCCGTGCCCACCGGTGCGACCAGACCCCCAGCCGAGAGCGCGAATTGCGGCATTCCCGCTTCTGCCGGGGTGGGCACAACCGGCAGTGCGGTCAGGCGTTCCGGCGCCATGACGAGGAGCGCGCGCAACCTCCCTGCGCGGATCAGCGCAAGCGCCGCAACCAGGGTGTCACAGTCATCTCTTTCGCTGGCGGTTTGCCGCACGGCCTTCGTGGGCCATCGTCAGGTTCTGCTTCAGGCGCAGTCGCGTGATTCGTTCAATCAGGTCGAAGGGGACAGGTTCGTCAAGCGGAAACCTGAGGTTGCCCTTCTCACCGGCGTAGGGCAGGACAGCCTTCTCCAGGCGCGTGTCCCCCTTCACCGGAGGGTAGAAGCCGATGTGCCGCTTGAAGGCAGCGAAATACACAAGGACGCCGTTGAGCTTGAACGCCGGTATCCGGTAGCTGATGACTTCCTGCGCATCGGGCGCAACGCTTCGCACTGTCTGCCGGACCTTCTGCAGAGTCGCTTGCACCTCGGGCGGAAAACCCGAGATGTACTCGTCGATGGTGGCGGGCACTGCCTTCCGGATCGACATGTCGCCCTGATTCGCACGGTCATTCGCCATGGTTGATCTGTCATCAAAATCCCATTCTGAACGCGCCGGCGCGGCCAAGGACCGAGATCAGACGGATCGCCAAGGGGCGTCGGCAGGACCCAGGCTTTTCCCTCGCCGCCTGCACGGCCGCGGCAGGCGGGTTCGGCGCGCGAAGGGTGGGTGGGCAAGCAGCGCGGTTTCAGCGGTTCAGGATTGACGTTCGGACTCAAAGCAATAACATCCATCTCTCAGCGGTGTCAGTCGAGGATCAAAGATGCTCCAGCCATCCACCATCGCCACCGTCAAGGCCACCGCGCCGGTTCTTGCCGAGCACGGCTACGCCATCATCGAGCGCTTCTACCAGCGCTTGTTCCAAGCCCATCCGCAACTCAAGAACATCTTCAACATGCGGCACCAGGAACGAGGCGAGCAGCAGCGGGCGCTCGCCGCGGCGGTGCTGGCCTATGCCACCCATATCGACAACCTGTCGGTGCTGGGCCCGGCGGTCGAGCGGATCACCCACAAGCACGCGAGTCTGAACGTGCAGCCGGCGCAGTACGCGGTGGTGGGCGAGCACCTGCTGGCCGCGATCAAGGAGGTTCTCGGCGACGCGGCCACCGGCGACATCGTCGCCGCCTGGGCCGAGGCGTACCAGGCCCTGGCCGACATCATGATCGCCGCCGAGGCGGCCCTCTACGACGAAGCGCAGCGCCGCCCCGGTGGCTGGCGCGGCTGGCGCAACTTCGTGGTGCGGCACAAGCGGATGGAGAGCGAGGTCATCACCTCCTTCTTTCTCGAACCCGAAGACGGGCTGCCGATCGCCGACTTCAAGCCCGGTCAGTACATCAGCATCGTGGTCGACGTTCCGCGCCTGGGCCTGCAGCAGGTGCGCCAGTACAGCCTGTCGGATGCGCCGAACGGCAGGAACTACCGGATCTCGGTCAAGCGCGAGAGCGAGGGAGAGTCCGAAACCGCCGGTTATGTATCCAACCTCCTGCACGACCATGTCAACCGGGGCGACGTGGTACGCATCACCCCGCCGTTCGGTCCGTTCCACGTCGACATGGAGGCCACCACGCCGGTGGTGCTGATCAGTGACGGGGTCGGCCTGACCCCGTTGGTCAGCATGCTCAAGGCAGTCCTGAAGAACACTGACCGGGAGGTCGTGTTCGTGCACGGCGCGCGCAACGGCGCAGTGCACGCGATGAAGGACCGCCTGAAGGCGTCCGCCGACACGAACCGGCGGCTGACCAGCATCGTGTTCTACGACGCGCCGCTGCCCAGCGACGTCCTCGGCTACGACTACGACCAGGAGGGACTGGTCGACCTGCGACGCATCGCGGCGTCCGCGGTCAAGGCCGATGCGGACTACTACATCTGCGGCCCGATGCCTTTCATGCGCGCTCAGGTGGAAGCGCTCAAGGCGCTGGGTGTTCCGGACGCTCGCGTGCACTACGAGGTGTTCGGCACCGACGTGTTCGAGGAGTAGGGGGTGTCGCACGCCTTGTCGGTTTCGGCAGGCAGTTGACCTACCATTCGCCTCATGTCTCCTTCCAAGGTCCCGGCCGCGCGGCCCGACTGGCCAGCGCGCTGATGCGTCTCGATGCTCGCGTTGCGAAGTTGGTCTGGCGTGGGCTGGCGCTGGTGTTTGTTGCGCTCGGCGTGGTCGGGGTTTTCCTTCCTCTCCTGCCGACCGTTCCCTTTTTGATCGCCGCAGCCTGGGCGGGCGGGCGCGGCTGGCCTGCACTGGAACACTGGCTTCTTGAACACCCCCGCTATGGCAAGCACATCCGGCAATGGCGGCGAGGGGGCGCAGTACCACGCCGTGCCAAGTGGGCCGCGAGCGGGATGATGGTCTTCAGCGCGGCCGTTGTGCTCCTTGCCGATGTGCCGATCGTGTTCAAGATCACGGCACCGCTTGTCATGGGTGCGATCGCGCTCTGGCTGTGGATGCGGCCCGAGCCCTGAACGCTCCAGAGTTCCAGTTCAGCGAGCCTTGACTTCGAAGCGGCGCACTGCGTCCTCGTTCCACGCGATGCCCGTGCCCGGTCGCTGTGGTGCGATCGCCGTGCCGTTCTCGAAGGTCAAGGGCTGCGCCAGCACGGGGCTCGCGAGGTCCATGCGCTCGAGCAGGTGGCTGGTCGGCGTGACGGCCAGCAGGTGGACGCTGACCTCCTGGAAGATGTGGCTCGACATCGGCAGGCCCCGCGCCTGGGCCAGCGCCGCGGCACGCAGCCATCCGGTCACACCGCCGATCTTCATCGCATCGGGCATGACCAGGTCGCAGGCTCCGGCCTCGAGCGCCTTGGCCATCTCGCCCGGCCCGCACCAGTTCTCACCCATTTGGATCGGCAGGCGCACCTTCTCGCGGATGCGCGCGTGGCCCGCGTAGTCTTCCTGCAGCGTGGGCTCCTCGACCCAGGAGATGCCTTCGCCTTCGAGCGCATGAATGCGGCGGACCGCTTCCGGCACACTCAGGCCCTGGTTGTAGTCGACCAGCAGTTGCGTGTCAGCGCCGATCGACTGGCGCAGTGCCCGCACCACGCGCAGGTCCTCGGCCAGCGTCGCGTAGCCGACCTTGGTCTTGATGGCGCCGAAGCCTTGCGCCACTGCGCGCTCGGCACGCTCGACGCCGAGCTCGACGCCGTCCATGCCGTGGCTGTCGTAAGCAGGGATCGGCCGCCGGCTGCCGCCCAGCAGTTCCACCAGTGGCAGCTTGCGCGCCACTGCGAGCGCATCCCAGGCCGCCATGTCGATGCCGGCGCAGGCCATCTGCGCGATGCCGGTGCGCCCGAGCAGCCGCAGGCGCTGGGCCAGCAGCCGGTCGAGCTCGAAGGGCGCCAGCGGCTGACCCTTCAGGCCCTCGCCGAGCGACATCACCATCTGCCGGGTGGCCTCCAGCGCCGCCGGCGTGTAGGTGAAGAGGATGGCGCGGCCGACGCTGCCATCGTTCGCTTGCAGGTCGATCAGGATCAAGGGCGAGGTCGCGATCACGCCGACGCTGGTGCGCACCGGGTGTTCGAGTGGCACGTTGACCGCTCGTGCCTGCACCTCGCTGATCAGGATGTCCGGGTTGACTTCATTTTTCATGCTGTCTCCTTCAGAGGCCGAGGGACGTGGCGTGGTGCGCTCGTCGCGCAGCAACTCGCTGGCGGGCCGGCCGAGTGCGATACAAGCCGCCTTCGGAACATAGCCCAACGCCGCGAACGTAGCGCAAAGGCGGCGCCAATCCGCCGCTTAGGGAATGCGATCACACGAGGGCGGCCGGAGCGCCACCCGGACTTCGGTGACGCGACGGACGCCGCAAATATCAAAACGCGAATTTCTTCTTTGGCATCGCCGTGGCGGGCCTCTACCGTGAGGCCTCCTCGAGCACTCGAAGAGTGCGTCCATTGCCCTATTTCACTGCCACCACTTGGAAATCGAATGCTGAAACTACCGAACCTGCTTGCTGCGGCGCTGCTGTCGCTGGGCCTGGCGGCCATCGCGAGCGCCCAGCAGGCGCTGGAAAAAACCGACATCCGCTACCAGGGCTGGGCCGGCCAGGTGACGTGGCTCGAACTGGCCGAAGAGCTGGGCTACCTGGCGCCGCTCAAGGCGAAGTGGGTGGGCAATACCACCAGCGGCCCGCAGGACATCCAGACGGTGGTCACCGGCGACGTGGACATCGGCGGTGCCTTCAACGGCGCCGTGGTCAAGCTCTTGGCCAAGAAGGCGCCGATCAAGGCGGTGCTGGGCTACTACGGTGCGGATGAGAACACCTATTCCGGTTACTACGTCAAGGACGACAGCCCGATCAAGTCGGCACGCGACCTGGTCGGCAAGAAGATTGCCGTCAACACCTTGGGCGCGCACCATGAATTCATGGTCCGCGAGTACCTGGAACGAAGCAAGGTCAGCGACGTGGAAGCCAGGCAGGTGACCCTGGTGGCGACGCCGCCGGTGACCGGCGAGCAGGCCTTGCGCCAGGGCCATGTGGATGTCACCACGCTGGGCGGCGTGCTGCGCGACAAGGCACTGGAGCGCGGCGGCATCCGTGCGCTGTTCACGGACCGCGGCTTGTACGGCGACTTCACCGCGGGCACGCTGGTGTTGCACACGAAGTTCATCGAACAGAACCCCAACACCACCCGCCATCTCGTGTCGGCACTGGCGCGCTCGATCGAGTGGGCCCGCAACACGCCGCCCGCCGAAGTCCGGGCGCGTTTCGTCAAGGTCATCGAGAGCCGCAAGCGGGCCGAGAGCGCCGACACCATCCAGTACTGGAAGAGCACCGGCGTGGCTGGGACGGGCGGCGTGATCAAGGAAGGTGAACTCCAGATCTGGATCGACTGGCTCGTGAAGGACGGACTGCTCAAGCCGGGCCAGGTCAAGCCTGCCGACCTGTACACCAACGCTTTCAATCCCTATTTCAAGAACGCCGAGAAGGTGGCTGCAAGCAAATGAGCGCCGCCAAGATCCGATTCGAGAGCGTCAGCAAGGAATTCGTCGTGCGCGCCGACGATCGCGGCGCCGCTCAGAGATTTGTCGCGCTGAACGAAGTCGACCTCGACGTCAACCTGGGTGAGTTCCTCGTGCTCGTGGGCCCCAGCGGCTGCGGCAAGTCCACGATGCTCGACCTGCTGGCCGGCCTGGCGATGCCCACCCGCGGCCGCGTCCTGATCGATGGCAAGCCTGTGGTCGGCCCGGCGCGTGACCGTGGCGTGGTGTTCCAGCAGTACGCGCTGTTCCCGTGGCGTACCGCGCTGGACAACGTGGCCTTCGGCCTCGAGGTGGCCGGACTCGGGGCGCGAGCGCGCCGCGACAAGGCGGCCCACTACTTGAACCTGGTGGGATTGAGCGACTTCACGAATCGCTTTCCGCACGAACTCTCAGGCGGCATGAAGCAGCGCGTGGCGATCGCGCGCAGCCTGGCCTATGAACCGCAGGTGCTGCTGATGGATGAGCCGTTTGCCGCGCTGGATGCGCAAACGCGCGAAACGCTGCAGGAAGAACTGGTCGAGATCTGGCAACGCACGGGCAAGACGATCGTCTTCATCACGCATGGCATCGATGAGGCGGTGGTGCTCGGCCAGCGGGTGGCCGTGATGACCACGCGCCCCGGGCGCATCAAGGAGATCGTGGAGATCCCCGACTCCTTGAGAGCCGGCACGGATGACGTGCGCTCGCTGCCGCTGTTCGGTGAACTGCGCCACGAGATCTGGTCTCTGCTGCATGACGAGGTCGACTCGGCGCGCCAGGAGCGCCGCGCGCGCATCGCCGCACAACCTGCAAGGAAAGAACTCTCCCATGCCTGATATCGCACTGAACGCCGGAACGCATCCGGCGCCGCACGCGCTGCGAACGCGCGGACCGTCACTCATCACGCACCTCTACGGCAGGGTTGCCAACGTCTCCTGGCGCTCCGGCCTGACGGTCGCACTCGCGCTGCTGTGGGAGCTCGCTCCGCGGCTTGGCCTGACGGACGCGACTTTCCTGCCGCCGCTCAGCGAGGTGCTGGCGGCAGGCTGGGCGATGGCCCTCAATGGCCAGCTCTGGCAGCACACCTCGGTAAGCCTGGCGC
The DNA here is from genome assembly GCF_030317005.1 of Variovorax sp. J22R115. Classification (NCBI taxonomy): domain Bacteria; kingdom Pseudomonadati; phylum Pseudomonadota; class Betaproteobacteria; order Burkholderiales; family Comamonadaceae; genus Variovorax; species Variovorax sp. J22R115. Next base: position 604,320 of record NZ_JASZYM010000001.1, read on the forward strand.
GCTCGCTCGGCGGCCTGCTGCTCGCGATCCTGTTTGCCATTCCCCTTGGACTCGCGATCGGCTGGTACCAGCGCGTGAGCAGCGCGCTGAGCCAGATCATCGAGTTGCTGCGCAATACCGCGCCCCTGGCACTGCTGCCGGTGTTCCTGCTGCTTCTGGGCATCGGGGAAGTCTCCAAGGTCGCCATCGTCGTGTACGCGTGCGCATGGCCGCTGCTGCTGAACACCATCAATGGTGTCCGCCAGGTCGACCCGCTCTTGGTGAAGTCGGCGCGCACCATGGGTGTGAGCGCCACGCAGCTGTTCCTGAAAGTGATCCTGCCCGCAGCGGTGCCAACCATCTTCGTGGGCATCCGGCTGGCCGCCGCCTCCGCCATGCTCGTGCTGATCGCAGCCGAGATGGTGGGCGCCAAGGCGGGACTGGGCTACCTGATCATCTATGCGCAGTACAGCTTCCTGATCGCCGACATGTACTTCGGGATCATTGCCATCACGACCATCGGAATCACCTTGAACTTCGCGCTCGAAAGGCTGGAGAGCCACTTCACCGCGTGGAAGCCGGCCGCTGACGGCGGATGAATCGACAGGAACCCATCTCATGAGCCAACGCAAACTGCGCCTCGGCGCCTTCATCATGGCCACCGGCCACCACGTGGCGGCATGGCGCCATCCGGGTTCGCAGACCGACTCGGGCGTCAACATCGACCACTACATCGAAATCGCCAAGACCGCCGAGCGCGGACTGTTCGACCAGGTCTTCGTGGCGGACAGCCCGGGCCTGGGCTTCCATGGTGACGACGAAGCCTTCAGCCGCCAGGGCCGGGTGTCGTACTTTGAACCTGTGACCCTGTGGGCCGCCTTGTCGGCGGTGACCCGACACATTGGCTTCGTGGCGACGGCCTCCACGACCTACGGCGACCCCTTCCAGCTGGCGCGCAAATTCGCGTCGCTCGATCACCTGAGCAAGGGCCGGGCGGCTTGGAACGTGGTGACCACCGGCGCGGACAACGTTCATGGCAACTTCGGCCTCGACAAGCATCCCGACCCGGCCACCCGCTACGAGCAAGCCCACGAGTTCATCGATGTCGTCAAGGGTCTGTGGGACAGCTTCGAGGACGACGCCTTCATTCGCGACCCGGCGTCGGGGAAATACTTCGACCCCACCAAGCTGCATGCACTGAACCATTCGGGCAAGTACTTCAAGGTCTCCGGTCCGCTCAACCTAGAGCGTCCGCCGCAGGGCTACCCGGTGATCGTGCAGGCCGGATCGTCCGAACCGGGGCGCGAGCTCGCGGCGGCGTCGGCCGAAGCCATCTTCACGGCGTGGACCAGCCTGGCCGAAGCGCAGGCCTTCTATCGCGACGTGAAGGGGCGGCTTGCCAAGTACGGCCGGCGGCCCGAGCAGTTGCTGGTACTGCCCGGCATCTCGCCGGTGATCGGCCGCACGCAAGAAGAGGCCGAGGCCAAATGGGCGGAACTGCAAAGACTGATCCACCCGTCCGTCGGCCTGAACACGCTGCACACCTTCTGGCCCGGCGAAGATCTGTCGAAATGGGAACTGGACGAAGCGCCTCCGTACATTCCGGAGCCGCCGCCGGGCCAGAACAGCCGCGCCCACGTGGTGCTCGAGCTGGCCCGGCGCGACAAGCTCACCGTGCGTCAGCTCTACGAATACCTGGCTGGCGCTCGGGGCCACTGGGTGGTGGTCGGCACACCGCAGACCATCGCGGACCGGATGCAGGAATGGTTCGAGAACGGCGCGGCCGACGGCTTCAATGTCATGCCGCCGGTGCTGCCGGCATCGCTCAACGAGTTCGTCGACCTGGTGATTCCCGAGCTCCAGCGACGCGGGCTGTTTCGCACGGCCTACGAAGGTCGTACCTTGCGGGAGAACCTGGGGCTGGACCGTCCGGTCAACCAGTTTTCCGTCACCGCGCAGAAGGTTGCTTGACCCGTTTCCAATCGACCGTGCGCCCGCGTGCAACAGCGGACCCGACGCATTCACTGCAGGACTTTCACGCTAACATGAACTCATCATGGGCCGCATGAAGACGCATTGCCACTCCGCACCGAGTCCCTCCCGGTCTTCGAGTACAGCAGCTTCGCTCCGCAGCCCTCGCAGCAGCAATTCAACCGCGGCGATACCGCACGACTTGCGCTTGCACCTGCAGTCGCCATCCGGCATCCGTTCTTCGTTGCTTCAATTGCAGCAGGTCCTGGGAAATCGCCGTGCGCGCGCACTTCTGAGCCCTCACATCCAGCGGCAAGCAGTGCCGGCGAGCCCGGCCGACCTGCGCGACTTCATTCAGGCCACCATTCGGCAATTCACCAGCGCAGCTTCCTTCTTCCCGCTGGCCACTCTGGATGCCGCCCGCTTTGAGCGGGTGATCAACAGCTGGTACCGGATGGTTGTCGACGGCGAACGCATGATCAACGATCAACTCGCCGCGGACCCAGGCCTGATCGCCTCCTTGCGGGCAGGCTACATCGCGGCGATCCGAGCGCTGATGACGCGTGCCGCCTCACAACTGGGACGCACCGAAGCAGACCTGTATCGCGAGAATCGAGGCCGCATCCCCATGTGGGCCTGGGCAACGGCGCATCACATGGAAACTGGCATCTCGACTCCTATCCCCGAAGGTGCCGCACGGAACGCGCGTTCCGGGCGAGTCACGCTGAGAACGAACGGCTTCAACGTAACGATCTTTCCCGACGTGACGAACGATCGCAGTGTCCGTTCCGGAGGCGAAACGCGCATCAACATCCAATGGGGCGGCATCAGCTTTGCATCATCCCGCAGAGGGCGAATCACGCGAGTCACCGGGCCCCGCACCCCAGTCGTTCACATACGAACAAGGTATGCCCGCGGAGCCAACCCAGAAGGCCCCTCCGCCTATGGCCGCGGGACGACACCGGCCGACGTCGCGGGAGGCCGGGTCACCCCGGCAAGTACCACGCTTCGCGTCCACGAAGGGAGCCATGGTCTTGATTTCATGGAGTTCCTCGCAAGCAATCCTCCCCCGCAGTTCACTGGAGTTGTCGGCATGACGGGTGCGGAGTTCCGCGTTGCTGTGTCAGCTTGGCAAGCTGCCGCCCGTCAATACGCCAATGACATCAATACATTCAGCACGCAGAACACGGATTGCGTGGGCACCACCATCGACGACTTCCATAGGGCGAACGCAGGGCGCGGGCAGCGAATCGTCTTGGAATGTGGGCCTTGAAGGCAATCCATGGGGCATGCTTTGCGCGGGATCGTTATCTCCTATCACAGAGTGCCTGTGCTCGACGCCGCCTCGGGACGCCTCTGGGGCACGGTGTCCCATTTCGACATGCGCAGCTTGCGGCTTCCGGACAACGAGTTCGAGCTCCTCCGGCATGCCGCCGCGTCGATGCATCGTCACCTGGCCGACGCCTGAGACACAGCTCGCATCCGAGGCAGCTCTCTCGTCACAGGGCGCCCCGGTTGCCGCGCTCCCGTCAGCGTCGCGTTGTCGTTCATGCAACTTGGCACGTGCTCTGCGTGTTCGGACCAGCAAGCGGCGCCGCGCCACGGCGTCGCTGGCCATTCAGCAAAGCCGCCTTGGCAGCGCCGCAGGACAGCGCCTCACCGTGGACCACGAACGCCCAATGTCCCATCCCCAAACAAGACGTTGTGCTTTGCTCGAGGCCGATGCATGCTTTGAACAATCGAAAGCTTGGCGGGGGCTTCAGTCATGGCTCAACACGTCTGCAACGGCGCGACCTTGCAGTGCAGTTTCGGGGTAGCACCATCATCGCTGGTGGTGCTGCCAGTGCGCCGGGTGAACACCAGCAACCAGCCTGCGGCCACGATCATGGACTTCCAGCCGATGGTCAACATCCCGAGCTTCGGTATGTGCATGAGTCCGGCCAATCCTTCCGTGGCGGCGGCCACTGCTGCCGCGCTGGGGGTGCTGACGCCGATGCCCTGCATCCCCATGACAGTTTCACCCTGGGTACCCGGAACGCCTACCGTCACCCTGGGGCAGATTCCATCGCTCGACAACAACTGTCAGCTCATGTGCATGTGGGCCGGCGTGATCAAGGTGGTCGTGCCGGGCCAGTTCACGCACAACATTCCTTAGCCATGACGTCGAACCTTTTGGGTACAGGCTTGTCGGCGCATGCGCCTATATCGGATGGCGCATTGACGATGCATTTTTGCGAGCGTACCTTCCCCCTGTCTCGTGCAGTGCCTCAGCTCGATTCGTCGAGTGATTGCCACAAAAGCATCAGCAAAGGGAGCTGGTTGGGAAGCAAGATCGATTGTCAAGAATCGGCCTTGAGGATGTAAGCAACCCACGGGCTTGGAGGGAGTGGCGCACATGATTCATGACCTCGACCAAACGCTCGCAGCGCTGCTGAAGCGGGAGATGCCTGGCCGTGATCAGATCACGGTGTCCTTCGCGGCGCCCGACGATCAGTTCACCGTCAAGCCGCCGGCTGTCGATCTGTTCTTGTATGACTTGCGCGAGAACCTGGAGCTGCGCAGCAACGACGAGGTGATCGACCACCACAACGATGGCACTGTGACGCGCTTCCAGCCACCCGTGCGGGTCGATGCGTCCTACCTCATCACGGCTTGGCCCGGCGGAGCCGGGGGCCAGAACGATTCGTCGGAGGATGAGCACAGATTGCTCGGCGCCGTGATGCGCACCCTGCTGCGCTTCAGGAAACTTCCGCGTGAGTTGCTCAAGGGCAGCCTGGCCAACCAGGAGTTGCCACTACCGGTGACGACACTGCACCCGGGGCGGCTCCAGAGCCTGGGCGAATTCTGGCAGGCGCTGGGCGGCAAACCCAAGGCTGCCCTCAACTACATGGTGACGCTGTCGGTCGATGTGTATGAACCCGAGGTTCTGCCGTTGGTGATCGAGAAGGAGATCCGCATTCAACTGGACGCAGAGGCCTTGCCATGAGCACCGTGCCCCGCCGTCCCAAGCAGAGCCGCACCCGCGTGCGAAGCGCCGAGCCTGGATTGCCCATGGGCGCCGAGGCGAACATCCATTGGACCGTGGTGCGTCGGCGCGTGAGCGTCGCTGGGCGCGTTGCCCGCCGCGATGGAAGCCCGGTTTCGAGTGGCGTTGTCCAGCTGCGACATGAAGCGAGCGTCCAAGCGCAAACGGGTGTGCCCGAGCGAGCCGGCTCGCGCGGCAGCGCCCGCGCCGATGCAGCGGCCACCGCCACGACGACGGCGCAGGCGTCGGCTTTCGAGACGCAGATCCGACGCGATGGCTTGTATTTCTACCTGGATGTGCCGGCCGGACGCTACGTGCTGGGCGGGCACGACCAGGGCGGCGGACTGATCGAGTCCAGGGCGATCACCGTGCCGGTCGCCGATCGCGCACGGATGCCGCCGTTGCTCGATGTGGATCTGGTTGTTGAGGACGCGGAAGGCCCGCCCGCGGGCCGGCCTCCGTGAATCACGCGCCGCGGCCGGCGGTTGGGCGCCGGCGCGCAATGAATTGCTTTGCGTGGTCGAAGCGCTCGACCATGGTTGTTCGGTCGACTTTCACTGACAAGGGGATCTGACATGGCAAGACTGGCTTACTACGCACCCGGCGTGTACGTTGAAGAGGTACCTTCCGCACGGCAGCCGATTGCAGGCGTCGGCACCAACACCGCCGGCTTCATCGGACTGGTGCCGTCCACGATCTACATCCCCGTGCCGAATCCAGACTACGACCCGGTGCTCACCCAGCAGCTGCTCGACTTCGCGCGCCTGCAAGCCACCTCCCCGCAGAAGGACCCGAATGCCGAGGAGCGGCGACAAAAGGATATCGAGAAGATCCAGACCGATATGAACAAGCGACTCGAGGTGCTGAAGGCCGAGATCACGGCCATCAACGATCAGAAGCCGAAGCAGGACGCGGAAATCCAGAAGCTGGAGGCCGATGTGACCGCTCTCGTTGCCGCCCAGACGGCATTGCCTGCAGACGCAAAGCCGAAAGAGACGAGCGATGCAGCCCAGAAGGTGAGCGCAGCACAAAGGAAGCTTGCCGACGCCAGGCAGGTCGCCGCCGAGGCGGCAAAGGCGCTGGCGATGAAGACCAAAGCGCAAGACGACATCAACAACGAGATCAAGGAAGGCAAGACGGAAGCGGCTGCGGCGCCACCGCCCCCTGCGAGCGGCGCTGCAGAGCCTGCAAAGAAGCCAGCCGAACAGGAGCTGATCGACTACAAAGACAACCCTCCAGACCAGGCACTGCTCACGCCCTCCGTGCTGCGTCCCTATTACCTGGTGCCGTATGCCGTGTCGGCCGCCGACTGCGCGACCAAGCTGTGTACCAATTTTTCCGAATACGCCAGACTCTTCGGAGACTTCTCCGGATTTGGCCTCGATGCGGACGGCCGCATGGTTCCGCTGCATCCTGGGCATCACCTGTTGACCCATGCGGTCAACGGCTTCTTCACCAACGGCGGGACGCGCGCCTTTGTGGCACGCGTGAGTTCGATCGACAAGTTGAAGGACGTTCTCGAGCGCTTCACGTCGATCGACGACGTCGCCATTCTCGCGGCGCCGGGGTTGCCGAAGATCACCGACGTCTGGGAAGAATTGGAAAGCTATTGCGAAGACGATGCGCACCAGAACGTGTTTGCGGTTCTTGATTCGCCGCGCGTCGTCAACGATGGTGGCTCGAACGACCTGGACATCGAGAAGCTGCAGTACGAAACACTGGGCAACGTGTTGCCGCGCAAGAGCACGCATGCCGCCTATTATTTCCCGCATATCGAGGTGAGCGACCCGGCCAAGCGGTTGCAGGACAGCGATCCGGCGTTGAACGTTTCGCCCAAGTACCGTGGCCGCACCTACGTCGCGCCGAGCGGGCATGTGACTGGCATTTTTGCCCGAACCGACGAGGAACGTGGCGTACACAAGGCTCCCGCCAACGCGCAAGTGCGGGGCGCGCTCGAGGTCATGTACTACGTCAGCAAGCCGAAGCAGGAATTGCTCAATCCGCAGGGTGTCAATTGCATCCGCTTGATGGATGGCGGAGTGACCCTCTGGGGTGCGCGCACGATAGGCGGCGACCGCAACGGCGAATGGAAGTATGTCAACGTGCGCCGCTTCGCGGGCTTTCTCGAGGAGTCCATCGACGAAGGCACGCAATGGGTCGTGTTCGAGCCGAACGACCCGAAGCTGTGGTCGAAGATCATTCTCAACGTGACCAGTTTCCTGACGAATGTGTGGCGCAGTGGCGCTCTGTTCGGGCTCACGCCGCAAGAAGCGTTCTACGTGAAATGCGACGCCGAGTTGAATCCTCCGGAGGTTCGTGATCTGGGTCAGGTCATCACTGAAATCGGCGTGGCGATCGTTCGGCCGGCCGAATTCGTGATCTTCCGCATCTCGCAATCGACCGGGCAGCAGCAGCCGTGATCCTGGCTCTCACGGGCGAACGGCCATGAGCATCACTTCCAGCGCTTTCTCACGGGAGGGGCGAGCCGAGCGGGTGCCGCCTGGCCTCTACGTGGAGAGCAGCATCTCCGCGCCGACCGAAGCGGCGCAAATGGCTGGGGGCGTGCCCGCGTTCCTGGCGTTGGCCGACGTCGATCCGGCGCTGCGCGAACGTTCGGGCGCGCCGGGCATCGTGGTCGATCGCTGGGATTCGCGACTCTGGAACGAGGCCATCGTGCCCGCGCCGGGAAGTCATCTGCGCGCGGCGGTGCGCGGGTTCTTTGCCAACGGCGGCAAGCGCTGTGTGATCTTCGCGGTGCCGCCACCGGCCGACCCGCGTACCGGTGCAGGGGCGCTGATGCGGTTGCTCGAACCGGGCGGGCTTCTCGACGACCGCTCGGATGTCGACCTTCTGTGCCTGCCCGACGTGTGGAGTCCGTGGGTCATCGATGAGGCGCGGGGCAACCTGCAGTTGAGTGCGTTGCGCCATTGCGAATCGATGGGCGACCGATTCGCGCTGCTCGATGGGCCGGCGGTCCCGCACCCGGGTGGCAACGAAGACGCCATCACTGACTTGCTGCGCATGGCGTCGGACCTGAATTCATCGTTTGGTGCGCTCTACACGCCGTGGATCGAAGCCGATCCGACCTGGGACGCGGACCGGCCCCGCACCGCGGACATCGCGGGGTGGCGCTACCGGGATTCCCCGTTTCGCCAGTCGCAGGCAGCATCGGCTGCTCTGCCGAGCTGGGTGCCGCCATGCGGGCACGTCGCCGGACTCATTGCGCGCATCGACGCCAAAGTCGGCGCCCAGCATGCGCCAGCGAACGAGATCCTCGAAGGGGTGCTCGACACCGCGCTGCGGCTGTCGCCCACGCAACGGGGTCGGCTCAACGACGCGGGCATCAACTGCATCCATAGCAGCGTGCGCGGCCGCGGCATTCGCGTCGGTGGCGCGCGAACGCTGAGCAACCAAGGATTGTGGGCCCATGTGTCGTCTGCACGCGTGGTGATCGGCTTCAAGCGCTGGTTGGCCACGGGCATGCGTGACCTGGTCTTCGAGCCGCAACGACCGCAGCTCTGGGACCTCGTCAGGAACCGCCTGACTGCCCATTGCCTCGAGATGCAACGGGCCGGTGCACTCGCTGGCGGCCGTACCGGCGATGCGTTCTTCGTGAAATGCGACGGCGAGACCAACCCGCCGGAGGTGCGCGATCTGGGATGTGTGGTCGCGCATGTCGGATTGGCGCCTTCGGTGCCGGCAGAGTTCATCGTCGTGCGCGTCACGCATGACGGCAGCGGATCGACTGTCAGTGGGCTTTCCTAGTTCTTCATCCAACGGCAAGGAGATGCGAGCATGGCTACTGGTCAACGCAACAAGGATCCGTTCCGCGGTTTCAAATTCAGGATACAGATCGATGGCATCAGCAAAGCTGGTTTTCGAGAGGTGTCGGGGCTGGATGCGTCCACCGATGCCGTCGACTACCGCGAAGGCGATGGTGACTCGATCCTGAAACTCGCGGGCCTGAAGAAGTTCTCGAACATCACGCTCAAGCGCGGCATCACGGACGACCAGGATCTGTGGAAATGGCGCACGATGGTGATGGACGGCAAGATCAAGGACGCGCGCAAGGATGGCCAGATCATCCTGCTCGACGACGAAGGCAACGAAGCGGCCGAGTGGACGTTCACTGCGGGCTGGCCGACCAAGTGGACCGGTCCGACGTTCAACGCGACCGCCAACGAAGTCGCCATCGACACCATCGAGATCGCGCACGAAGGTCTGAAGCGCGTCAAATGACTTTTCAGAGCGAATTTCCCTTTACCCTGCCGCGGGGGTTTGTCGATGCGGAAGGTCGCGTGCACAAGGAAGGCACGATGCGGCTGGCCACGGCGAAGGACGAGGTCACGCCGCTTCAGGACTACCGCGTCAAGACCAACCCGGGCTACCTCGCGGTGATCCTGCTGGCGCGGGTGGTGACGCGGCTGGGCGACTTGCCGCAGATCTACCCGCAGGTGATCGAAGACCTGCCGGTGGCCGACTTCGCGTATCTGCAGACGATGTATCGACGCATCAACGAGCATGGGCACAACAGGTTGAGCGTGACTTGTCCGGCCTGCGAGAAGACCTTTGAAGTGGAGGCGGAGCCGGTGGGGGAGTCCTAGGCTACCTCCCGGATCAGTTGTTTCAGGAGGTGGCCTACCTGGCTTACTACTTTCATTGGCCGTACGGACAGATCATGGACATGAACCACCAGGAGCGGCTGCTCTGGGTCGACCAGGTGGCCCGCATCAACAAGAGGCTCAACGAGTCACGCGACGGCGAGAGCTTCGAACTCGGCTGAACGGGGGGTAAACGATGGCTGAGTCGTCCGGAATTGCAAAGAAACCGCCCCGTCCACCGCCGGACAAGTACATGGCGTTTCGCTTCACCGTGGCGCTCGAGAACAGTGACGCGAAGGTGATTGGCGGCTTCAGCGATGTCTCCGGCCTGGGCGCTGAAACCGAGGTCGAGACACTGCGTGCCGGCGGCGTGAATTCGCACGACGTGCAACTCGCAGGCGCCACCAAGTTTTCCTCGCGGCTGGTGCTCAAGCGCGGCATCGCGGACAACGAGTACCTGTGGAAGTGGTACCTCGAGATCATGGGCGGAAAGATCACGCGCAAGGACGTGCGCATTGAGATCCAGTCCGCCGACGGCACGACTCACCTTGCCTGGCAGTTCTTGAAAGCCTGTCCCGTGAAGTGGACGGGACCCGAGTTGCACGCTTCGACATCTGCCGTTGCCTTCGAAGCGGTCGAGCTCATCCACAAGGGCGTCCTGCTACAGAAGCTGGCCAGCTGACGCCGGCACGCACGAGGCCCCATGTCATCGCCGCCCAACCCCTTGCCGACGCCCCCGTGGATGGGCGGTGATTCCATCGGCCTCGCTGCATGGCAACGCTCGCGGCACGTCGGTATCGCGGCGTCGCCAGCCAATCTCTCGGTCATCGGCGGACTGACGTCGATCCACGACCAGCACACCTCGTTCGTGGAGTCCCTGTCCGTGCATGACCCGAACGCGCAACGGATGGCAGGGGACGACCCGAGGGTGTTTCGATCGGCTGTGGCGCTTGCAAAGGTCGCGCATGCGGACATGCCAGGCGCCGGCTCGCGTGTCGCTGTGGATGAGGTCGCGCAAGCGGTGGTTCGGCGCAAGGCGACTGCCGATCCCGGCATTGCGCACGGCGCTGATTCCGGCGCTGGCTCGCAGCGCAAGGAGATGGCGGAATTCGTCCAGCGAACCCGCGAGGAGGCGGGCACGGAGATGCAAAGCGATGCGCCTTCGACTTCGGCTGATGCCGGCGCCGCGTCAGTGCAGCGGAGCCCGATCGGACGCGCCGAATCAGCTCCGCCGAGCTTGCCGGCCATCCCATGGCCGAGTGGCGACGGCGTCGCAGCCAGCGTGCCTGTCCGTGTTTCCAGGAAGCACGGCGCACCGCCGTTGTCCCCGACCCTGCGAGTCGCGGCGATCGGGAAAGTGAGTGCGCTGCGACCGGTGAGTCTTGCGGTGCGCGCCGCGATGGCGGCGAGCTCGACGACCAGTCCTGGCGATGTTGCTGGCGGCGTTCCAGGTGCCGCGTCTTCGCCTCGGCGTGGGGACCTGCAGCGGCATCCCGCCGATGCGCCGGCGCTGGCGGTGCCGCGCTCCTTGCCGTATCGAGCACCGGTGGAGACGGTGCCCGCGCCGAGAGTGATCCTGCGCGCACCCTCGATGCCTCTGCGGCGAGCATTGCCGTCGGTTGCCCAGATCGCATCGGTCGCGTCAGTTGCGTCGGTCGCGTTGTCGCATGACCGTCAGAGTCCGACTCCGGCCCTGGACCGGGTCCAGGCTCCCGCTTCCGTTGCCGATCTGGCCGGGGCTGGTCATCGCCCGGAAGATGGCATCGCGCCCCTCCCCATTTCGACCATCCACGACGCGGCGGGGACGCGGGATCTCGGCACTTCGCGCATGGGTCGCGCGGTAGAGCAGTCAGGCCACACCTCTGGCGCGGTGCCAGCGGACGCAAAGCCGGCGATCATGTCCGCCATGCGGGACGCGCCGAGTGAGGCCGAGCCGGTGGCGGCGCCGGCATCGGCCGCAATGGCGCCATCGCCGCCCGGCCACCCTGCATCGATCGCTCGCCGCATTGAGACTTCGCCCGTCGTCGTGCCGATGGAGCAAGCTCGTGCCGAGGTCGATATGCCATTGCCCATTCGGAGCGCGGCGCAGTTCGGCGAACCGACGACTTCGCCCAGGATCGCGCTGACCGCAGATCGCGCCGATGCCGATGCCGGTGCCGTGCCCCCTCGCACGGGGTCCGGCCGAGCCGTGGCTGCACGCGCCGAGAGGCTCCCACCGCACGGCCCCGCACAGGTCATCCCGGTAGAGCGCACGTTGCCGGCTTCTCGGCCACCGGAGACCCGTGACGTCGCGCGCATGCCAGCCACGCACGCGATGCCGATGGCCCGGATCGCCATCCCTTCCCGCGTCGCGGGCACAGGCGAAACCCCGGCGTCCCGTGCCGTGGACTCCAGCGCGAAGCCGGCGCCGGCACTGGCGCAATCCGCGACGACGACGCAGTGGCGCACCTTGGCGGAAGCCGCGTCGGCGCCGGCGACGATCTCCGATGCTGCGCCCCCCTCGCACGGCGTGCCGCAGGAGACCGAGTTGACCGGGCGTCCCGTGCAACTGACCGCGGCCGCGTCGTCGCTCGAACAGGGGATCCGAAGAACAGAAGCGCCTGCGGGGCGGGTCGTGCACTTCACTGTGTCTGCGCCAGGACATGGCATGCCGCTCGTCGAGGTGCAGCCGCGACCGGGTCTGTCGCCGAATCATGCGAGCGAACACCCATCGTCCACAGAGCGCGCATCACGCATCGACTTGGCGCCCGTGGCCGCGTCCGTGGCCGTCGCCGCCGGGGCCGGGTCAGACGTCGGGGTATTGCGGCATCGCACGGGCATCGCCCGAAGTCGATCCCGCCAGGAGCCCGGCGCCGCCGGCCCCACCGGCCCTGGGGATCCCGTCCCTCAGTTGGTCGAGGTACACGAGGTACATCCTCGCAAGGTGGCTGCTGTCTCTCGACAAGACGTGATCGGCAGTGCAAGGAGCCTGGCATTGTCAGATCCGATGCAGTTGGCCAGCGTCGCGATCGCACGTCGCGCGCAGGCCCCGCGCCTGCATGGCGACGAAGCGTTGCCCTTGCGCGATGGGGATGCCGGCGCGGTACCGGCGTCAGCTACGCAGACTCTGCTGCGAAGGAGCACGCTCCCTCCCGGCACGGACGCGCCGGCGCCGGAAAGCGATGCGCTGGCGCCGATCGCTTCCCTCCCGGGCGAAACGGCAGGCGCGGTCCATGTGGACGGCGGGGCGGGCAACGACGGCAGGAACATGCCCCTGCTCGCTGCGCCATTTCAGCGAAGGACGTCCGTCGATGGCACTTCGCCTGATGCCGCGGTCCGCGCGGCGCCAGCCATTGCCCGCATGATCGACATGCCGCTCGTCAGGCATGGCGGGCCGGCATCCGCCGGTAGCGCGTCGTCGTCGCAAGTCGCACGGGTCGCGCAACCCCGCATGGCCGATCCTGGTTCCGTCGACGTGTGGTCGCCCGAGGTTGCCGGGCCGCCGCCCTCCGGCTTGACGACGGTTCATCCAGCGCAGCCGGAGCAGCGCGGGGCCCACCCGGAGGTCGATGTTGATGACATCGTCGAACGCGCGTGGGGAGCGCTGATGTCGCGCCTGGCCACCGAACATGAACGAAGGGGGTTCGCGCGATGGGCCTAGAGATGCTCACCATCCTCGTGGAAGCGCAAGGCAGCACGGACAACAACCTGCGGTTCGGCGGGCCGACCTCGGCCAGCACCATCGTCGCGATGTTCAATCCGAACCGCCTGACCGTCAGCCGCAGCGTGTCCTGGCCGAATCAGAACGCAGCGAAGCGCGACACACCGGAGTCCCAGTTCATCGGCGGCGAGCCCGCCACGCTCAGCGTCGACCTGTTCTTCGATACCTATGACACGGACGAAGAGCAGGCCGACAAGAAGAGCGTCAAGAAGCTCTACACCGACAAGCTGCTGCACCTGACGACCGTGGAGCAGCACGGAGACAAGCATCGTCCCCCCGTTTGTCGCCTGACCTGGGGCGCACAGGGCATGTTTTTCCAGGGGGTGCTGCAGCAGATCGAGACCCAGTTCACGATGTTTGTGGAAAACGGTTTCCCGGTACGCGCGACCAACCGCTGCACCTTCAAGCAATGGGTCTCGACGATGACGGACCTGGAGAAGCAGAACCTGATGTCCTCCGATGTTGCCAAGGTATGGATCGTCAAGCGCGGCCAGACCCTGGCGTCGATCGCCGCGCAGGAGTACGGCGACCCGCGTCAATGGCAATTCATCGCCGAAGCCAACGGCATCGACAATCCGCTGGCGCTTTCGCCGGGCATGAGCCTCATGCTGCCCGCGCGCCAGGTGGCTTGGAGCGGAGGGACCGGACCATGACCGCCCGCGACGAGTTCAACACGCTGTCGCCGGAATTCGAGATCCGCGTCAACGGCGCCCCGCTGGACCTGAAAGCCGCGGCCGACGTGAGCCAGCTCAGCGTGCTGGACGATGTCGACGCACCGGGCATGTTCACCCTGACGCTCCCCGCCTGGGATACGGCGGAGATGAAGCCCAAGTGGATCGACGACAAGTTGTTCCAGGAAGGCAATCCGGTGGAGATTGCGTTTGGCTACCGCGAGCACAAGACCCAGGTATTGAGCGGGGAGATCACGGGCCTGGAACCCGATTTCCCTGAAAAGGGCCCGCCCACCTTGACGGTTCGCGGGCACGATCGGCGCCATCGTCTGATGTCCGCGCGCAAGACGCGCTCGTACATGAACTGCAAGGACAGCGACATCGCAAGCAAGATCGCCTCCGATGCGGGGCTGAACCCCAAGACCAGCGACAGCGGCGTGACCTTGCCCTATGTCTTGCAGCACAACCAGACGGACCTCGAGTTCCTCGCCATGCGCGCCCGTCGCATCGAGTTCGAGGTCGTCGTCCAGGATCGGGACCTCTTGTTCCGGCCGCGCAAAATCGAAGAGAAGGCGGAATTGACCCTGCATCGGCAGATCGAGCTGATCTCGTTTCAGCCGCGCCTGTCGACGCTCGGGCAGGTCTCCGAGCTGGAAGTGCGCGGCTGGGACCCGAAGCAGAAGAAGGAGATCGTCGGCAAGGCGAGGATTGGCGATGAGCCGACCTCGATGGGCGGATCGCGTTCCGGGCCGTCTGCGGCGCAGAGAGCCTTCTCGGGCGCGGCCAGCGCGCGCGTGAGCGTGCCTGTGCAAAGCCAGGAGGAGGTCGATGCCATGGCCAAGCGTGCCTTTGCCGAGATGGCGCTTCGCTACGTGCGTGCCGAAGGAGTGTGCATCGGTGACCCGCGCATGCGCGCCGGCAAGGTCGTCAACATCGAAGGGCTCGGGGTGCGCTTCAGCGGTCCGTACTACGTGACCTCGGTCGAGCACTCGTTTGCCCCCAGGAAGGGCTATCGCACGGCCTTTTCAGCGCGGAGGAACGCAACGTGATGCACAACGATCTGTTGCGCGACCTGCTCGCCCCGGATGATGCGCAGCGGCGCTTCTGTGGCGTCGTGGTCGGCATCGTCACCAACAACCGCGACCCCGACGGCATGCACCGCGTCAAGGTTCGTTTCCCCTGGCTCAACCTTGACGATGAAAGCCACTGGGCGCGCGTCGCCTGTTCGATGGCCGGAAACGGGCGGGGTTCGTACTTCCTGCCGGAGCCCGACGACGAGGTACTCGTTGCGTTCGAGCATGGCAGCCTGGAGCATCCGTATGTCGTCGGAGCGCTGTGGAATGGCAAGGACAAGCCGCCCGAGAGCAACGGCGATGGCAAGAACGACAACCGCAGCATCACTTCGCGCAGCGGACACATCGTGCGCCTGTGCGACTCCGACGGCGACGAGCGCATCGAGATCATCGACAAGACCGGCAACAACCACATCGTGATCAAGAGCTCCGACAACAGCATCGCGATCGAAAGCCAGGGCGATATCTCGATCAAGTCCTCGACGGGCAAGGTCACGATCGAGGGCATCGGCATCGAGATCACGTCGAACGCGGGCGTGAAGATCCAGGCGCAATCGACCATCGATGCAAGCGCCACTGCCCAGGTGAACATCAAGGGCGCGTTGGTCAACGTGAACTGAACCATGGCGAGCCAACCCGTGAGACCCGTGTCGAAACTCCTCGTGCTGGGCTGCGGCTGGGCCTTTCCGGTCGAGCGCAAGAGCACGAGCGACGACGGTCCGTCACCTCTGGCCATGAGCGCTGACGATGCCAGCGTGCACGACGCCATCGAGATCATCCTGTCGACCCGCAAGGGCGAACGCGTGATGCGTCCGGAATTCGGCTGCGATCTCGGCGGGCTTCTTTTTTCACCCAACGACGCTGCGACGCGGGCCACTGCGGCGTTCGAAACGCGCGAAGCGTTGCGCATCTGGGAGCCGCGCATCGAGTTGCTCGATGTCCGGGTGAGCGCCGGCGGCGATCGCGGCGAGATGCTGCTGATCGAAGTCGACTACCGGGTGCGCAGCACCGACAACCGGTACAACCTCGTCTACCCGTTCTACCTCGACCGGGCGTTGGTCTGAGAGGAGCATGGCGTTGAAGCCTCCAGCCGCACCCCTCGTCATCGACCGCCCGCGCAGCGCAGAGCAGATCGCCGCTGCGCTGCGGCGCCTGCTCGAGCGCGAGGGATTCGCCCCCACCCCAAGCGACCCGTTGCTCGAAGCGCTGGTGGGCGTGGCGGCGAGGTACGCGGAAATCGTCACCGGTTGCGTGAACGAGGCGCCGCGGCTTCACCTGCAAGCGTTCAGCGAATTCGTTGCCGGCCGTCCACGGCCCGCATCGGCGGCAAGCGTGCATCTCGCGTTCGGCGCTGCGCCGGGTGTTGCGCCGGTCGTGGTGCCCAGGCATACGCGCGTCGCGGCGGCCCCGGCGTCGGGCGATACGGCGCCTGTCGTGTTCGAAACGGCCGACGACCTGAACCTGGTGCGCGCTCACCTGGTTCAGGTCTGGTATGTCGACCCGGGCCATCGCCGCGTGGCGGACTTGGCTGCCATGCTGGCGGCACCGGGGCGCGGCGAGGCCGATCCGATGGATGCCGCGCTGCCGGTTGCGCGCGCTTGTCACTTCGCCCAACGCGAAGCGTTCGGACTTTCCGGACTGCGCGAGGTGCGGGTGCGGGCCAGGATCGCATCCGGTCCGCCGAGGGATCCGGAGTTGCAGCTCGAGTGGGGCGTGGTGTCGGACCAGGGCTTCGTTCCGCTCGCCGTTCGCAGCGACACGACCCAGCAAATGACGCACGATGGCGAGGTCGTGCTCGAGCCGCCGCCCGCGTGGCCCACGCTGGCTATCGAGGGCCTTGAATCGCGATGGCTGAGCGTGCGCCCGAGTGGGCCGGCGCTGCTCGCAGGAGCGAACGCGCCGCCGCGCGTGGCGCACGTGTCGCTCCTGGTCCTCGCAGCCGTTCCACTGCAGCCCATCGTTGCGGCCTGTCACGGCCCCGCGCCGCTGGACATCAGCAAGGACTTCTATCCGCTGGGCGAACGGCCGCGTTTCGGCGATGTGTTCCATGTGTTGTGTCCGGCCCTGGTCGAGCCCGGTGCCCATATCGAACTGCGCGTGCAGATGACCAATCCGCAGGGCGCCGCATCGTCGCCGATCCCGCCAGTGAGCCGCGACGGCAAGCCCCTTGTTGCGTGGGAAATCCCGACCGCGAATGGCTATCGCGCGCTGGTCGCCGCCGACGGCACCCGTTCGCTGACGCAGGACGGGACGGTCGTCTTCACGGTTCCCGCCGACGTGGTGTCCACCACGATCGCGGGCCAAAGCGGCGTCTGGCTGCGCGCCCGCCTGGTCTCGGGGAATTTCGGCAGCGTCGCGGTTGCGGATGCCGGTGGGCTTTCGATACCTTGCGCACCCTCGATCCGGGCGCTGGCTGCGGAGGCGACGCTGGAGCGCGGTCCGATGGCGCCCGACTTGGTCATCTGCGAGGGCGCGCTGACGAGGAAGGTGCTCGATCGCGCGACGGCCGTTCCTTTCGATCTCTTCATCGCACCCGACGTCGACGGGCCAGCGCTGTATCTCGGCCTTGCGGCGCCTGGCGTGCCACTCGAGGCAGTGCTTGCGGCGGGTCGCGTCCTCAACCTCCACGTGCGCCCGGCACCGCCGACCCTTCCCATCACCCTCGATGATGGCGCACCGGCGGTGGCGCACCGTTGGCAAGTGCGCGGCGCAGGCACTTGGCGAGAAGTGGACGTGGTCCGCGACGATTCGAACGGCATGGCACGTTCCGGCATCGTGCGACTGCGTCTGTCGCACGATGCATCGCCGTGGACGGGGCTCGCATTGGACCCGCTGGCCCAGCTCGGATGGCTTCGCGTCTCCTGGCCAGACGCCATCGACGCTGTCCGCACGCTGCCGCTCGGACTGGCGCTCAACGCAGTGGCCGCCACCCATATCCAGACCCTGCGCAATGAAGTGCTCGGGTCGAGCAATGGACGGGCGTCGCAGGCCTTCAAGGCCTTGCGCACACCCATCATCGGTGGCGTGCTGCTTCAAGTGCGCGAGCACGACGACCCATGGGTGCCGTGGGAGGAGGTTGACGACCTTTCCGACTCGACGGCCGCATCGCGCCACTTCACGCTCGATCGGCAGACCGGCGAGCTGCGCTTTGGCGATGGACGCCAAGGCAGGATTCCGCCAGCGGGCGCCAACAACATCGTCTTGCTCGCGTATGCGGCGGGCGGTGGACGCCAGGGAAACCGACCGCCCCTGTCGATCACGCTACCGCAAAGCGCAGTCCCGGGCGTCGAGTCCGTGGTCAACCTGGAGCCGGCGAGCGGGGGCATCGACGCCGAAACCCGCAGCCAGGTTCGTGCGCGCGCATCGACCTGGCTTCGGCACCGCGACCGTGCAGTATGTGCCCCCGACTATGCCGATCTGGCGCTCGCAGCTTCCCCCGAAGTCGCACGCGCCTACTGTTTCGCGGGCCGAGACCTGGTCACGGTGCCGAGGGGGGCGGGCGCGACGGTCGAGCCCAGCGCTGCCGTGATCAGCCTGATCGTCATTCCGCATTCCGACACTGCGCGCCCGCAACCGGACGCGGCGCTGCTCGCGACGGTGAAGGCCTATCTCGATGCACGACGCTTTCCTGCCGGCCGGCTCGTGATCGTCGGCCCTGCTTATGCGAGTGTGTCGGTCAAGCTGGAAATCAGCGTCCACGGCCACGGGTCGCCTCACGAGGTGGCGATGCAATGCCAGAAGCGCGTGGCGCAGTTCCTGCACCCGTTGACCGGCGGAAGCCGAGGGCAAGGCTGGGCGCCCGGCGAGCGGCCGCACCGGTCGGACCTTTACTCGCTCCTCGGCGCGATCGACGGCGTCGACCTCGTGCACGCGCTCTCGCTCGACATCGACGCAATGCCCGGCGTGCCGTTCATCGTGGCTGCGGGCACCGTGCAGACAGATATTGCAGGTATTGCGCCATGACCCCGCTTGACACGCCCAGGGACGAACGCGCGCACCCGTGGCAGTTCGACGAGTTCGTGCGCGAGGGCCTGTCGCTGATTCCCGCGTATGCACCCGAGTGGACCAACCACAACACCTCCGACCCCGGTATCACGCTGATCGAGCTCTTCGCGTACTTGAGCGAAATCCTGACCTACCGCGCGCTGCGGGTCACGCCTGACGCAAAGCTGAACCTGCTGCGGCTGCTCGAAGGTCCCGAATGGGACGGCTGGCGGGAGTTGCTGGGCGCGCCGGTCCAACAGGTCGACGAGGCCATTCGCTTGCGGATGCAGGCGCTGTCGCATGCGCAATGCGCGATCACGCCGGAGGACTTCGAGCGCGCAGCCCTCGAAGCCGCCCGCCGGCACCTCGGCCCCCACGAGCGTGTGAGGGCGTTCGCACTGGCCGGCGCCGATCTTCGTCGTGGACGGCACGAACAGTTCGATAGCGCAGCGCCGGGCGCGCCCGAAGAACTCGGCGACGTGAGCGTGGTACTCGCACCCGAACGCGAACTCGACGCCGATGCGCTTGAGCGCCTTTGCCGGGACGTGCAGGACGAGCTGGCGCCGCGTTGCTTGCTGACGACTCGGGCGCACGTGGTCGGCCCCGTGTACCTGCATGTGTTCGTTGGTTGCCGCCTGGGCCTCGAAGCGGGTGCATCGCTCGCGCACGTGCGCGCGGCCATCGACGCAGCCCTGCGCCGCCGCTATGGCCCCCTGAGCGCTGACGAGCCTTCCGACATCGCGCGGTCGTTCGGGCGCGCGCTGCACCTGTCCGAAATCGCCGAGGTCATCGATCGCGTCGAAGGGATCGATTGGGTCGACGACATTGCCGTTCATCGCATCGCGACCCGAACCATGGCCAGTGCCGATGCGCGGATCGGTGTTCGCATCGGCGTCGCATCGACACTCGCCGAAGATGCGCGGCTGGGCGGCGTTGTCAGCATTCCAGGCCGCAGGCTGATGCGCGATCCGCAGGGTGAGGTCACGTCGGTTGCGCTGCACCCGTGGGAGCTCGCGCGCGTTCAACTCGAGCGCGACGCCATGATCGATGCGAGCCAAGCTCCGCTCCCGGGCGCGCGCCGGCCCAGCGGCGCGGGAGACCGTCCATGAAACAAGAACTCGGTGAGCGCATGTTCGCGAGCCTGCCGGCCGTCTACGAGGCCGCCGACGCCACGGGCGATCTGGCGAGGTTGCTCGGCGTGTTCGAAGCGCTGTTCTTCGAGAGCGAGCATGGTGACCCCGCCCGCCTCACGCTGCCCGGCATCGAGAGCGGCATTCACGCCATTCCTGCGCTGTTTGCTCCGATCGGATCGCCGACCAACCTCACCTTGCGCACCCCGGACAGCTTCATGCACTGGATGGCCGCCTGGCTTGCGTTCGAGCCGCACGCCTTGTTCACGCCGGAGGCGCTGCGCCGCATCGCGGCCGGCATCGTGCCGCTGTACAGTTGGCGCGGCACGCGAGAAAACCTTCGGCGCCTTATCGCCCTGTGCTTCGAGAGTGTTCACGAGGTGCACATCGACGACAGGCCGTCGACGGGATTCACCGTGGGCCAGTCCCTGCTCGGCGAAGACACCCGCCTCGCGCAGGGGCGCGCCTTCTTCTTCAAGGTGGACGTCCATACGGGTCCACCGGCGCACGCGCCCGGCACCCCCGATGACGCCGCGGCGTTCGAGCGCCAGCTGCGTGCCGTGATCGACTTTGCCAAGCCGGCGCACACGGCCTACGAATTGCGCGTGCACTTGTCTCCCCAAGCCGGATGGCCCACGGCAAAGGTGCCCGGCCGACAATGAGCACAAGCACGCGACGCACATCCATTGTTCGGAGATCGACATCATGCAAAAGAGACAGCTGATCACGCGCAAGCCCGCCTACTGGCACGGGCAGCTGTTGCTCGAGGAAGATTTCATCGACGAGCAACAGTTTCACACCGAGGCACGCTACCGGCACAGCCGGCATCTGCACGGCTTCGGCGTCGCAAGCGGGCTCGAGGTGACGCGTGCCGGCGATCTCGCCGTCACCATTTCGCCCGGCTTCGCCGTCGATCGCAAGGGCCGGGAGATCGAGCTGCGAGACGCCGAAACGCTTGAGTTGCAGGGCGTGCCACCCGGTGCGCTGGCCTGGGTGACCATCGGCTACCGCACCGAACGCGTGGCCAAGGAAGGCAGCAACGACAACCGCATCGATTGCTATGCCCACCTGCGCATCGCCACCGGCGTCGAGCCCTCGGACGTGCGCCTGTGCGGGGTGCAGCTGGACGAGCGCGGGCGGCTTGGGGCGGGGGCGGTGGACCACCAGGAACGCGACGTGCTGCGATCGAATGTGGCGCCGGGCTCCGTCGGCGCCGAAGCGCTCGACGCCCAGCTTCGCAGGGACTGGATCACGGTGGCCTTCCATCCCTCGGCGATGCCCCAGGATGAAGACGATGCCCGGCCGCCGTTTCGTGTCGGCGCGACGCAGGCCATCGCACACAAGGAATATGACGGAAAGCCCAACACCCGGGGCGCAGCGGGTTCGATGGCGATCGTGCTGCCGCCAGGCGTGCGCCACATCCATCGCTTCCGCGTGGCCGGCGGCGCCAACGAGAAGAAAATGACGGTAACGCTCATCAAGGGCGGCTTCGACGCGAAGACCATGCAGCATATGCGCGACGAGGTGCTGACGCTCGACCTCGGTGGCGGCGGTGGCGCCTTCTTCGAGACGGGCGAGATTCCCGAAGCACATCGAAGCCTGCGCGATCGCCGGCGCACGCTGTCGGTCGATATTCAAGCCCACGGCTACGTGAAGATCTCGATGGTCGCGCTCGAAGTGTCGTATTGAAGCTTCGACATCGTGTTGCACTGATTGGAGCCAGCAATGGAGCCGTTCGCCGATTCGTCAGAGCACTTGCTTGCCGAGCTCGAGCGCATCGACCTCCTGATGCGCTCGCGCGTTGCGCACCTGCGGCGGGTGCAGACCGAGGACGAGCATTTCAGAGGGCTCTACATCTCGGAGCAGGAGGTCGACGCTCTGCTCGCGCGCCCGCTCGGGGCACCGCAATGGCTCAAGGCGGTCGAGGAGGGGCGCTTGGTCGACATCGACGCGACGCTTCTCGACATCGAGCAGATGCTCGAGTCGCGCCGCCGGCTGAGCCTCGCGCAGGGCATCGACCTGCGCCTGGCGCGCCTGGCGAACCTCTTCGGCCTGGATCGCTTCGACACCGACGTGCTGCTCGTTGCCCTGGCGGTCGAGATCGATCTGCGCTACGAAAAGCTCTACGCCTACCTGCAGGACGACGTGACGAAGAAACGACCGAGCGTCGATCTGGCGATCCAGCTGCTGACTGCGTCTTCGGTCGATCGCCTCGAGGCACGACGCCGCTTTCTGCCCAGCGCGCCGCTGTTCGCACAGCAGATCGTGCAACTGCGCGACGATCCGTCGCAACCGGATCCTCCTCTTCTTGCCAGGTACTTGAAAGTCGAAGACCGCATCGTGCAGTTCCTCTTCGGCATCGACGAGATCGACGGGCGCCTTCGTGCCTTTGCCGAGCCGGTGGTGCCCCGGCGCTCCCTCGATGACCTGCTGCTGACCGACGATGCGCGACGTGCGTTGCGCCGTGCCTGGCCGGCGCTTTCCGAAGCGCCGCTGCCGGTGATGCTGCTCGCGGGGCCGGCGGGTGCGGGCAAGCGCAGCGCCGCCGAAGGCATCTGCCACGAGCGCCAGTGGCCGCTGTTGGTTGTCGACGTCGCGGCGTTGCCGGCAGAGTCGGATGAGGTGCGCCTGGCTGCACTGATCGAGCGTGAGGCGGCCTTGCTGGGCGGGGCCGTGTACTGGCGCGGTGGAGCGTCGCTCGGTTCCGCGGAGGGTGCCGGCGCCGTCGCCGAAGGCGCTGAATCGGCGGGCCGCCAGCGCAGCGCGCTGGCCGGCCTGTTGCGGGCGATCGACGCGGGCCGGGCGCCATGCTTCTGGGCCGGCGAAGACACCGTCGCCATCGGCGCTGCATTGGCACGCCGGGCCGTCGTCGTCATGCGTGTGGCCGAGGCGACCCACCCGCAGCGCGCCTCATTGTGGTCGAGCGAGCTTGCCGGCGCGGCCCTGGATTCCGGCGTGGACCTGGCAGCGCTGGCGAGCCGGTTCAAGCTGCGCCTTGGCGGCATCGTCGATGCGGCGGCCACAGCACGGCGGCTCGCGCGGCTGCGCGATGGCGAGCGGGCCTCGATCACGATGCGCGACCTGCAGGACGCCTGCCGCATGCACTCGAACCAGAAGCTCTCGTCGCTGGCGCGCAAGACCACGCCACGACAGCGCTGGGATGACCTGGTGCTGCCGGCGGACCGCCTCGCACAGCTGCGGGAGATCTGCAATCACGTGAAGTATCGCGATCGCGTCTATGGCGACTGGGGGTTCGGGCGCAAGCTCGCGCTCGGCAAGGGCCTCGCGGTGCTCTTCGCCGGGCCGTCGGGCACGGGCAAGACGATGTCGGCAAGCATCATCGCGGCGGAGCTGGGGCTCGACCTTTACCGCATCGACCTGTCGACCGTGATCAGCAAGTACATCGGCGAGACGGAGAAGAATCTGTCGAAGATCTTCGACGAAGCCGAGACCTCGAACGCGATCCTTTTCTTCGACGAGGCCGATGCGTTGTTCGGCAAGCGCAGCGAAGTGCGCGATTCCCACGACCGCTACGCGAACATAGAGGTCGGCTACCTGCTGCAGCGCATGGAGGAATACGAAGGCATCGCCATCCTTGCGACCAACTTCCGCAAGAACATGGACGACGCCTTCGTGCGCCGGCTGCACTTCACGGTCGAGTTTCCGTTTCCGGACGATGAAGATCGCCATCGGATCTGGAAGGGCATCTGGCCCGAGGACACGCCGCGCGACAGCGAACTCGACCTTGAGCTTCTTGCGCAGCGCTTCGAGATGACCGGTGGAAACATCAAGAATGTGGCCGTTGCGGCTGCCTTTCTGGCGGCAGACGAGGATCAGGTCGTGCGCATGGATCACGTCATCCAGGCGACGCAGCGCGAGTATCAAAAAACCGGCAAACTGTTGGGCGACTTCGACGAGTTTGGCCGTGGAGACGGTCGTGCGCGCCGTTGAAGTCCTGACATTTTCACGCGCCGCTCGCGACGAGCGGCGTTCTCGTGGACATGACCGCATGGCGGCCGAAAGGAGGCACCGTGTCTGACTACGACATCGCCCAGAGGCAGGCTCTTTCATTTCTCGCAACCCAGCCCGCAACGGGCAGCGCCACTCAGGCGCAGCGCGCGGCGGACGAATCCGGCGGCGTCAGTTGCCGTCTTGGCGACTCGTCCTGCGCGTCGGCGCACGCGGCGAGCGTCAGCCGATCGGCCCTTCGCGACGGCTCCATGCTGCAGCGCTCGCTGCGGCACCTGCAACGCGAATTCGGCAACCAGTACGTCGGCCAGGTGATCCACCGGGCGACGGGCGACCAGGCGGACGGCGCAGAGAGCAGTACGGATGCGATCGAGCGGTCGATCGACGGTGCGCGCAGCGGTGGACAGGGGATGGACCACGGCACGCAGACCCGGATGGAATCGGCGTTCGGCGCGGACTTCTCGGGCGTGCGCATTCACCATGATTCGCGAGCCGATGGGCTGAGCCAGGCGCTCAGCGCACGCGCGTTCACGACCGGGCGCGACGTGTTCTTCCGGCAGGGTGAATACAGCCCCGGCACGTCGTCGGGGCGCGAGTTGCTGGCGCACGAACTCACCCACGTGGTGCAGCAGAACGGCGATGGCGTGCAACGCAAGATGACCGTCAGCCAACCCGGCGACCCGCACGAGGTCGAGGCCGACCAGATGGCACGCGCGGTGATGGCGCAGGAGCACGCGGTGCAACGCCAGCCTGAAGCGCCGGTGTCGGAAGATGAGGAAAAGAAGAAGGTCCAAATGAAGGCGGATGCGACGAGCCTGTTGCGCGACGAAGACGAGCAAAAGCAGGAATAGGCCACGCCGCCGGCGGCGAACAACGCCACTCGCGAGAGCCCGCAATGGTGATGGCGGCAGCTTGCCGGTGTGGGCACTCGGTGGATAGCGGCGTGCTGGACGCCCGCCGATTGTCGATGTCCGTCGCGGATCAGGACGGGTTGTGTTCGCTGGACTGTGGTGGCAGCAGGCTCTCGAACTCAGCCTCGGACAACAACGGCACATCGAGTGCGCGCGCCTTCTGCACTTGACGCGGCTCCTGCGACATGGACTGCCCGGCCAACACGTACGACGTTCGTCCGGAGACTGCGTAGTCGACTCTTCCTCCGAGGCGTCGAATGATCCGTTCAATGTCGGAATGAGACTTCGACAGCTTTCCGACAATGACAAATGATCTGCCGGCGAAGTGATCGCTGGAGGGATCGTGGCCCGTCAATGAATCCGCCCACCCCAGGAACATTCGGACGACGGTCGCATAGTCTCCGGTCATGAGGCGAAGTTCGCGGACGCGTTTGTCTCCAAAGTCCTGCCAGATGAACGACTCCGCCCCTGCGCGCTGGAGCAGGACCGCCATCTCGCCATCAAATGCCGCGCAACCGTTGGGACAGATGCAGATTTCGCGAAAACTCTCCAATCGCTCGTTCCGGAGGCCTTGGGACGGCGACTTGACTTCGTCGTCAGTGAACAGCGAGGCCTTGACCGCCTCGAGGACTCTTTCCGGAGGGAAGAGCGCCAATTCGGCGTCCGCGCGCAGATCGCTGCGTCGAATCGTTGCGCGAAAAAAATCGGCGATCGGGCTCAATAACACCGGCTGTTGGTAGTCTCCTATTTGCATGCCGTCGGCCCACAGACGGATGTGAACTACGACGAATTCTCCAGCAGGCTCGAGCAATTCGGTCTGAATGCCGAAGCGTTCCGTGGACCCGAACATCTTCATTCGCATAGGCTCCTGCAAAACGCCACTACTCGCTCGCTCTGAATCTGGCGCGCACTTCAGGCGGGACGACCAAGCCGCGAGGCGAACTCTCCCGACCGTTCCAGTGGACGCCGCCCTCGCTTCCACCGTTGGGTTGGTAGCGGTACACCTCCCCGCTGGCATTTCGGCCGTACCAGTTCTTGCCGGCGGCATCGGGGATTGCACTTTGGTACACCGCCTCGGCGTCGGCCGGAAGCGTCGTTGTCATGCTGCCCCCACCCCGGTAATTCGGATCGCCCGGAACATGCGAACCTGGATTCGTGTACTTCGGCTTGGGGCCATGATAGGCGCCTTGCTTGGTGGGATGCTTGGCATTCGACAGCTCCTGCTGAACGTCGGCCAGGGCTTTTTGCCTGGCTGCCGGATCGGTGATCTTCTCGGCTGAGTCTAGGCGCGCCCTGATATCCGCGTTGTCGGGATTGGCCAATTCATCCGAATACACGTCCCGCAGTCGCTTGGGTTCCTGCGCAAGGCGTTCGGCCTTGCGCACGTCCGCCAAGTCCTGCTCGACCTGCCGATACCGTCTCGCCTTGTTCGATTTCGAATCGACCGAAGATTCAATCTCGCTTAGGCGCTTTTCGATCTCCGGCTTGTTGGCGATCTCGTCCGCATATTTTCGACGAAGCGTATCGCATGGCGACGCGCAGACTTCGCACACGCCATCTTCCCTTACCCGGACCTTGCGCTTTCCGTCGATGCTCGCCTCCTCGAACTCCACCACCTCGGAGCTCTTGCTCTTGGCTGACTCACCCTTGCCCTCCACCGGTGCTGGCTTCTCGACGCCGAACACCTTGCCTTTGACGAAGTTGTAGACCCCCTTCATCAGGTTCGCGATGAAGTGCAAGATGAGCATGACGATCATGATCACCGCCGTCATCGCGAGCGCGATGAGGCTGTCGGCGATGCGGTTGTAGGCTTCCTCCTTTTGCGCCTCGGTGGTCTTGCCGGTCTTCAACAGCAACAGCTTGTGGGCGAGATTCATCATCTCGGCCCGCACGAAGCCGCCGAGCAAGGCGTAGCCGACCGCCGCAGCGATAGCCTTGACCAGAGGGTGTGGGATGAATGTGGCGACGATGAGCGGCACCATGAGCGTGCGCATCAGGATGCCGACCACCGTGTGGTAGATCATGATCGGGATGTCCAGGATCAGCAGCAAACTGGTCCAGAACTCATCGAGCGACCCCGCGCTCAGGGGGCCGGTGACAACCTTCTTGATGTTCGTGAACAGCTCGATGACGTCCTTGATGTTGCCGACCATCGGGAAGATCAGGTCGATCAACAACTGCTTGACGACGGCCATCGGGTTGGCCTTGAACTCGTCCCACTTCTTGCCCATCGTGACGGCGATGCCGTGGCCGATGTCGCCCCACGAGGCCGATCTCTTGATCTCGGCCGGCGCGCGGTGAATCGTCGTGGTGCCGGGCGCCTGCGTCTTTGCCGCACTGCCGCCCCCGAAATACTGGCCGAGGACGCCGGCAAAGCGGGTCTCGACGCCCTCGAAGGCCTGCACGCTGCGCTGTGCCAGCAGTTCGACGTACTTCATCGGATTGGCGAAGAGATCCTTCAGGAAGAGGATGATCTTGCCGAACTGGACGATTCCGGAAACCAGCACGTTGATGCCGAACGAAAGCACCTTCCGCACGAAGCCGAAGACCTTGTCGATGGCACCATCGATCCAGGCCTTGACCTTGTTGAAGAGCTTGGTCCAGGCATCGTTGATGCTCTTCCATAGGGCCTTGAGCTTGTTGACGAAGGTGAAGGCGACGTTCTGCAGGGCGTCGGGCAGTTTCTTGAACAGGAAGTTCTCGGTCAGGCCGGACACCCGACCCAGCAGCGAAGTGGCAAAGCTGTTGATGCCGCCCCAGACCTTGTTGACCTGCGTCAACAATGTGTCGGTCATCGCCTTGAAGCCGTTTGCGACGGTCGAGATCAATCCCGAGAAGGTTGCCCACGCCTTCTCGATCGCCTGGGCGTCGAGGCTCATGAGCGCATTGGTCAGGAAGCCCAGCGGATTCTTGAAGAAGCCGACGATGTTGGTGAACGACTTCGTCGCGGCGTCGAGGGCCGAGGTCGCGAAGCTTTCGATCGAGTTCCACTTGTCTTTCAGCCACTCGATGCCCGAGTTCACCAGGTCCTTGATCTGGTCGACGATCCAGTCGAAGGCTTCGACCGCCTTGTCCTTGACGACGGTGGCCGCGGTCTTGATGCCCTCGAGGCTCGGATCGAACTGGTAGTCCGTGAACGGAATGTCGAAGTTGTACCAGGCGTTCTGGATGCGTGGGGAGTTCGACGCATGTCGCGGCAGCGCAGTGACGCGCATGGCCGGGCTTGCTGGCGGAACGGGCGCTGGATGCCCGGTCACCGGGTTGCGGCCGGGCAGTGGCGGGCGTACCTCCTCCTGGGCACTCTGCCGCTGCGCCTGCGCCTCGCTCGGCCCCTTTGGCTGCTGCAGGCCGGAGCGGATGAATCTCTGGACGGCTTGATTACCGACGGTTCTCTGGGAATGAAGCAGTTGAGCCTGCAGGGTGCGCGGCTGCGGACGGGCGTCTGGCACCGGGAGCGCCGAGTGGGTCGCCTCGATCGCTCTCGCGCCGTGTTTCGCCGGAACTGTCGCGCGTTGGGGCATCCTGATTCCTCACGTCGCCGTGACCCTGGGCCCCGGCCCGCCGACCAATGGCTGGTTCGGGCTCATGACGTTCGCACCTCGAAGACGGAATGCCCGATGCGAATCTCGTCGCCAGGCCGAACTGTGCGTGCGCCGTCCCGGAGAACGGCGCCGTTGACGTAGGTTCCGTTCCTGGACCCAAGATCGACGATCGCCAGGTTCGTGCCGGTGCAATCGATGCGCGCGTGCTCGGCAGACACGAATCCGTCGTCCCCGAGTGCGATGTCGTTCTGCCTGCCGGCACCGATGTGCATCGTGCCGGGATGGATCGGCCATCGATCCCATCGTCCTGAGGCGTTCCTCAGGCAGAGGACTGCCTGCACGGTGACGCCGCCCAGGATGTAGTGGCCGACGAGTACGGCGAGGTGATAGGCATCGCGATCCTCGCGCTTGCTGCGAACGGCGGTGAGCGTGCCGTCGGGATGGAAGAGCAATGCGCGAAGATCCTTCTCGGGCAGCAGAACGGCCGCCGCGTCGGCCCACCGCGTGTCCCGCAGCGCGGCCCTGACACCGGCCAGGCGCTTCTGGATGTCGTCGATGAGCTTCTTCGTGCGCTGGGCCCATCCGCGTCGGGGCGGAAACAGGACGATCACCTTGTGGAGATAGCCCTTGCGCGCCAGCATCGCCAACTCCCAGTTGACCCAGAAGGTATTCCCGCAATACATCAGGATGACCTGTGCGCTGGACATCCAACGCCTGACCTGTGCTTGCCAATCGGCGTCCGAGAGCCGGATTCGTGCGGCGCCCGGCATCGGCAACTCCTCGCTCGGCGCACCGATGGCGACGAAGGGGCCGAAATGGACGAAGTGCCTGGACAGCCGGGTCTCCAGCGAGTAGTCGAAGAGGGCCTCGCCGCTTTGCGCGAACGTCAGCTTCTCGTCGTCTTCAAAGGAGCGAAGAAAGAGAATCGGCGGTCTTCGATCGACACGCAGCAAAGCATCGGCATCGACCTGGAAGTACCGCCGCATGCGAACGAGCAGGAAGAAGCCAATGCAGTCGACAAGGGTGAAAAACTTGCCCACGTCCTGCACCTGTTTGGCCGACTCGTTGAAGTTCGGGGCTGCCACGTGATAGCCGTATGCCGAAGCCAGCAGCACCACGCAGCCCAGCGCGCCGAAGGCAATCCCCTTTCCGAGGTTGACGCGCTTGATCTGCGAGAAGTCGATGGGTGTCGATGCAACGCGTCCGTCGTCGGCCATCGACCGCGCGAGGGTCCGAAGGTTCACGTCAATGCCCGAAGGCTTCATCGACCGGAGTCCGAGCAATGCGATCAGGGTGACGACGCACCAGACCGCGACGAAGGCCCACGTCATCGTCGACAACACGCTGGCCGGATCCGACGCGCCCATGCTGGACATGAGCACGACCAATGCGATGCTCGTCGGCAGCAGCAGCCCGAGCATCCAGAGGTACGAAGTCCAGGTGCGGCTTGAAATCGACCCGATGTTGCGCAAGCCGATCCAGAAGCAGGCAGAGGCGGCGCCGATGAAGGCGAGATGGACCAAGTACCCCGTGATGTCGTTCTCGTCAAAAACGAGGCTCATGAGGCTCTGCAGCATGACCTGAATCGACATGAACACCAGGCCGTAGTCCATCAGACGGACAATGCGCATGCGCCTCACCTGCCGCGAGAGATCGATGTCCTTGACCATGGCCGGGGTCGGAATCGTCATCTTTGCTCCCGTTGCGCGTGCGCACGCAACGCTGAAAGTATAGGCACCGCATTGCGTTCAGCCATCCACCAAACGAGCGAACGCCACCGGCTTTCCGGGTACGCCACTCTCCAGTTGTCATACCCCCAATGTTCGGGATGACGTGCCATTTGAAAGCGCGTATCTTCACTCTCGACAGTCGCGGAAGGCGGCTGTCAATCGAAGAGGAGCCATCGATGCAACTGTCGCCCAACTTCTCGCTGGAGGAACTGATCGCGTCGGAGGTGGCAGCACGAGCTGGCATCAACAATTCGCCAGGTCCTGCCGTCATCGAGAACCTCCGCCGGCTCGCGCAGGGCCTCGAATTGGTCCGCCTGGCGGTCGGATCGCGTCCCATCCACATCAACAGCGGCTACCGCAGCCCCGCGCTCAACGCCCGGGTTGGCGGCGTATCGAGCAGCGCCCACGTCAGGGGGCTCGCCGCCGACATCGTCTGTCCCCAGTTCGGCTCGCCCCTCGAGGTCTGTCGGGCGATTGCCGAGCAGGATCTGGAGACCGACCAGATCATTCATGAATTCGGCAAGTGGTGTCACGTGGCGTTCGCGGCGCCCGGCAGTGTCGCGCGCAGACAGCACCTGACGATTGCGAGCGCATCGAAGGGCTACGCGCAAGGGCTCAATCCGGTGGCATGAGATGAGCAAGCCGCAGGCGCCGGCGCTGGCCAATCCCGGGTTCGCCCGCTCGCGCAGGCCCTTGCCATGAGCCGTTGGTCATGGCTTGTTCCTCAGTTCCTCGCATCCTGCGCGATGCCCTGGTGCGCCCTCGCATGGGCCCAGCACAGCGCGGCCACCGATCGCATGCTCGCAGGCGTGGTGCACGTCCAATGTGACGTGGAATTCGAGGGCGAGATCTCGACCGCCGAGAGCGGCTCAGGATTTCTGATTGCCGCTGCCGATCACGTCGTGACCAACAACCATGTCGTCACCGAATGCAATCCGGAGCGACGGCTCGAGGTCACGAAGAAGGTGATGTTCGACCGGTTCGTCGGCGAGCTGAGTCAGAACAAGGTCCCGCGACTCATCCTGGAGGAGCTCGACGCCAATCCCGATCTGCTCGACCGCGTGCAGAAAGACAAGGAGTTCGGGCGCCGCTACCTGCTCGACCGCGTGACGAAGATTGCCGCGTCCGAAGCCAAGGCGAGGGCGCCCAGCATCACGCAGAAGCTGTACGTCGTCGTGCCAGGCAAGGTTTCGAGTGAGCCCGTTCGATTCGACGTGACGCGCATTGCCTGGAATTCACAGACCAGCAGCAGCAATGCAAGGGCTACCGGCGTCGACATGGCCATCCTGAAACTCGACAGGCCGATCCCCAACCGGCTGGCGGTGACGCTCGCGACCGGCAGTTCCGTGCAAGTCAACGACCAGGTCTACGCCGTAGGCTTCCCGGGAGCCTCGGCCACGGTCGAGTCCAACAAGTATGTGCCCACGATGAAGCGCGGAATCGTGAGCAAGCTCGGCGGCGAGTCTCCATTCTTGTCGGACGAGGGACGGGCCAAGGGCCTCAAGGGCACGCCTGTCATCGAAACCGATGCCGCCATCGGTCCCGGCAACTCGGGGGGGCCGCTCTACAACCAGTTTGGCGATGTGCTCGGCATCAACACCTTCGTGCCCAGGAAGGGGACCGGCATTGGCTGGGCGCAGAACATCGACGTCCTGATTCCGGTGATGCAGGACCTGGGCTTGCCGCTTCCCGAGATCCGCCGCACCCCTGCGGGCTGGATGGAGGAGAACCGAGGGCTGGCCACGACCGGCGTGGCCGCAGCAGCGCTGGCCCTGCTCGCAGGACTGATCCTTGTGGGGTTCAAGAAGTTTTCGCGGCCGACGTTGGCAGCACCGACGCCCTCGGCCTCTCCGGCGGCGGCACGGCCACGTGCCGCGCTGCCCAAGGCCACGATCATGGGCCGGGCGGGCCAGTTCAAGAATGTGTCGGTGCCCATCCCTGCGGAAGGATTGATTCTTGGCCGTGAAGGCGGAGGCAACGGGCATCTCACCTTCGCCGCAGAGAGCGACCTGAGTCGCAGGCATTGCTCGATCTCCTTTGACGAACCGGCCCGGCGCTTCAAGGTCACGGATCTCGGTTCGAGCAACGGAACCTTCACCGTTCCGGACGGGACCCGGCTCGGCGCGAACCAGTCCTTGATGTGCAAACCCGGACAGACGATTCGCCTCGGTCGCGACAACGTGTTCGAACTGACGTTGGGATGACGGCCTGTCGCCGGGCCGTGATTGCGAGGAGCGCCTGCCATGGTCGACTTGTCGGGGAGGGTGCTTCGCGAGCGCTACCGCATCGTCAGGAAGATCGGCGCTGGTGCAATGAGCGAGGTCTTTCTGGCCGTCCATCCCCATCATGCGGACATGCGCTTTGCGCTCAAGGTTCTCCGGCAGGACCTGGTCCACCAGACCGATCTCGGCCACAGGTTTCGGGAAGAGGGTCGGGTGCTGGAACGCCTCGACCATCCGGGCATCGTGCGGGTGCACGAGGTCTTCGAGACGGATGGCGCGCTGTGCATGGCGCTGGCCTTTGTGGACGGCCGGTCGCTGGAGGACATGCTGCGAGAGCATGGCGCACTCGATGCTTCGGTCGCACTGCCGATCTTCAAGGTGGTCCTCTCGGCGCTCGACTATGCCCACCGGTCACATGTGATCCATCGCGATGTCAAGCCATCGAACATCCTGATCGACCGCGAGGGGCGGGCCTTGCTGTGCGACTTCGGCATCGCCAGGCAGATCGGGCGGCGCGGCACGACGGGCATTGGCATGACACTCGGCACGCCGCAGTACATGAGCCCCGAGCAGATCCAGGCCCCGCAGCAGATTGACCATCGCTCGGACCTCTATTCCGCCGGGATCATGCTCTACGAGATGCTCACCGGCAGGGTGCCGTTCGGGGACGCTTCGACGGATTCGGACTATGCGGTCCTGCAGCAGCACGTGCACACGGACCCGCCCGACCCACGGACTTTCAATCCGGCCATTGACGTCCGAATCTGCGCCGTGCTGCATAAAGCCTTGCGCAAGAATCCGGGACAGCGCTTCCAGGGCGGCTCGGAGTTCTGGCAGGCGATAGAGCTGGCGGTGGCGGGCGTCGACCCGCCGGACGAAGGCGGGAGGCCACCACCATCGCCTTCGCCTCCGTCACCGACGTCGCGGACGGTGCGCAGGCGCTACAGCGTCTACCGGCATGCGCACAGGAATGACGAGGCCGTGAAGATCGGCTTCAGTTGGCCCGCGCTCTGTCTGGGCGTTGTCTGGATGTTCGCGAAGCGGCTTTCCGGGTACGCGCTGGCGTGGATCGGCTGCATCGTCGTCGTGGCAGCGATGTTCGCCGTGGTCTCGCAGATGCCTCGCGATGGGCTCACCATAGCGCTGTACGGCCTGCTGGCCGTCGTTGCCGCCATGGTCTGGGTGATGCCGGCGCTCAGGGGCAACGGCTGGCGGGAGCGCCACCTGCTGCGACGCGGCTACGTCTTCGTGGGCGAGGTGGGCGCGCCAACGGCCGAAGTTGCACTGGCCAGCGCGCCGACAGCGCCGCGCCCTGGATCTGCGCGCTAGTTCGACTGCGTGACGGGTGGGCAACGCGCCTTCAGATCCGCGGCGGAGACGAGCGTGCCATGCTGCCGCAGGCCGGCGTCATCGGCCTTGATGGAGCCGGCCAGGGGCTCGAACACGGGATCGCTGGACCGCTTCGCGATCGCGGCGGCGACAACGGCAGGTCCG
Organism: Variovorax sp. J22R115; assembly: GCF_030317005.1. Lineage (NCBI taxonomy): Bacteria > Pseudomonadati > Pseudomonadota > Betaproteobacteria > Burkholderiales > Comamonadaceae > Variovorax > Variovorax sp. J22R115. The sequence goes on from NZ_JASZYM010000001.1 coordinate 638,322, forward strand.
ATCGAACCCAACTGCTGCATGGCTTCGCCGTATTTCGTGGCGTACTGATCCATGTTGACCTTCATATCGGCCAGCCTGATGCGAAACTTTTCCGCGCGATCGGGATCCCCGGTCTTGCGCGCGAGGTCGAGGCCCGGCTCCTTGGCGTGGTATTCCTTCAACTCGCGGCAAAACAGGTTGTGCGACGTCATCGCGCTCACCAGGGCCTCGTCGGCCTTGGTCGCGGCAAGACGCTCGGCCTGAAGCGCATTCTCCTTCTCCTTGATCCTGGCCTCCCGATTGACGCCCTCGCGCCAGTGAAGGAGCACGAAGATGCCGATGGCGGCGATGACGCAGGCGACGGCGAGCGAGGGAACGAGGACCTTGATGAACCGTCGCCACCACAGGTAATCGGCGATGGCCTTGCGGAAGTCGCCACAGCCCTGGAAGCGGAGCGCCGGGTCGCGTTGCAAGGCCGTCGCAACGATGCGCGCGATTGGTTCCGGAACATCGGGGCGGAAGCTGCGCACATCCGGGGCGTCCTGATGAAGCTGGGGCAGCGCCGCGCCGTGCTGTTCGGGATCGACGTCGAACGGCAAGCGGCCACAGAGCATCTCGAAGAAGAGCACGCCCGCCGAGAAGACGTCGGAGCGATGGTCGATCTCGAATGGGCTGAGCACCTGTTCGGGGCTCATGTATTCCGCGGTGCCGGCACCGACCACGCCGCTGTCGCGCGACTTGCCGCCAACGTCGCGCGAGATGCCGAAGTCGGTGACTCGCGGGCGTGAATCATCCTTGGCCACGATCACGTTGGCGGGCTTCACGTCGCAGTGAAGAATGCCGATCTTGTGCGCGTGGTCCAGACCGCTCAGGATTCCCGTCATCAGCGGCAACGCGACCGTCAGTGCGAGTCCGCCGGGTGACTCGACGATCATGTCTGCCAGCGACTTGCCTTCGACGTAGCTCTGGATCAGGCAGTAGTGGTCATTCCAGAGCAGGAAGTCGTACATGCCGACAACGTTGTCGTGCTCGAGCCGCGACTGCTTGGTGGCCTCGTCGCGAAGCATGGCGACGAACCGGGGCTGGTCCGAGAACTCCCGCCTCAAGACCTTGATCGCATACCTCTTGTCCGGAACGTTGAGATTTTCGGCGAGGAAGACCTCGCCCATCCCGCCGCCGCCGAGCTTGCGGCGTATGACGAAGTGACCCCCGATCGTGTCTCCGCCCACCAGGCTGCTGTCGGATTGCGATCTCATTGCCGGTCGTGTGCGTTCGGTCAACCCTTCAGCAGGAGATCAAGCATGTTGCTTGTCTTGACCTTGAGCTCTTCCAGGCGTCGGGCCTTCTCCTGCTGCGAGATGCTGGTGTCTTGCTCGAGCGCCTGCGCCTGCCTGGTGCTTTCGGCCAGACGACGTGCCCGGTCGCTCTTTCGCTGCCGGTCCTGCGGGGTCGCCGCTGGCGCTGCATCGTTCACCTTGCTCATCTGGTCGAGCCGCGCCTTGAGCTGGCTGGCGCTGAGCTGGCGGCTTCGCAGATCCGTGCGCAACTGATCTCTCTGCCTCGTCAGTTCGGCCTGTGTCTGCTCCTCCGACGCGAGGATGCTTTGCTTCGCGTCCACGCGACCTTGGGTCGCGGTGATGTCCGACTGGAGTTCGGCAATCGCGCACCCCAGGAGGCTGGCTGCGGCCGCCATGGAGATCATCGACGCATGGATGCGACGCATGGCTAGGCGACCCTGGCTCGCTGCGCTGCGAGCAGATCGACCTGCCGCTGCGCTTCGGCAAGCAACTGCTCCTGCCTCGCGATCGACGCATCGAGCTCGGTGGAAGCCGGCTTGTTCTGGGTGCGGTAGGCCTTGACCTCCCTGAGCGCTTCGTTGCCCTTGGCCACTTGCTCGCGGGCGGCCTTGACCTCGTTGTCGCGCGCCTCGCGCTCCTGGGCCAGGCGCTCGTTCGAGACCTTCTTTTGCTGGATCTGCGCGACGAGAACGTCGGTGCTCTGGGCGGTGGCGGCCACCTGCTTGCTCAACTCGGCGTTGAGTTGCTGGCTGTCCTCGTTGAGGCCTCGCACATACTTGATCCGCGCATCGAGGTTGTTCTCATGCCCGGCGAGCTGCTGCTTTCTCTTGTCCAGATTGGATGCATAGGTGTAGCAGATGGCGGCACCGCCAGCGCCAAGTACCACGCCCGCCGTGAGGCAGTCGCGATCGGATCGTCCCGTCGCCTTGCATATCAGGTAGGTCGCGGCTGCGGCACCGGCGCCGCATTGCAAGCTCGCCGTCTGAGGCGCCGTCTGGCAGCCGACCAACGCCGCCAGGCTGATGACCAACCATCCTGATCTCGTGCATTCCATGTTCATCTTGATCGCTCCCAGCTTCTGACGCCAAGCAGGCCGACGCGGCGCTCGCCATCGATGACGGCTAGTTCGCCCGGTCTTCGTCCGTTCTGTCCCTGACGGGTCGCACCTCGCTTTGCGAAGGCACGTCGTCCGTCGACTGGAGCTTGCCCTGGTCAGCCGCCGGCGGACGGATCTTCCGGAACGTGAACAGGGTCGCACCAGCCTGGATCAGTGCGTCATCGGACAGGTCGATGCCCAAGGTGTCGATCTGCTCGCCGTTGACGTAGGTGCCGTTCGTGCTGTTGCAATCGCTGATGCGGTACTTCTCTCGCTGGCAAAGAATCAGGAAGTGCGCGCTCGACAGCTTGTCGTCTTCCGGCACCATCACGTCGGAAGGACGATTGCCCTCCACGCTCACGGTGCCGGAGCCCACGTAGTTGCGGCCTTCGTGCAGCTCGAACAAGGTGCCCAGGCCCGACCAGCTGAAGGTCACGACAATGCCGGTCAGTCGGCGGCCGTGGCTTGAACGAACGGGAGCCTGCGACGACGACATTTCATCGGGGTACAGCACCTTCGTGGCGCCTCGCGGCGGGCGACTTCCGTGGGAGGAAGCCTGTGCGGCCGTGCCGACAGGTTCGACCCGTCCGGCGTCCGGCATGTCGATGCGGGTTTCTCGACGACCGGCCGTGGCGTGTCGAGCCGGCGGAGAGGCGTCTGCGGCATACCCGCCGAAATCCTCTGTCGGGTTGATTCGCGTGGCGCCTGGCCCTGCGGCCGACGAAGCGGTCGACGCGGTCGACGCGCGCGTGGCACTCGTCGACGGATCCATCTGGGTTCTTTCGCCGGCGTTCTTTTCCGCTTCGCAGTAAGGGCACTTGACCCAGTCGAGCGCCATCGGATGCCCGGCCTCGCAGCGCCTTGACGAAGTAGAGAGCGGCTTGGCCGACTGGTTGCCGAAACCTCCCACCAGGCCACGCCACAAAGACTTATCACTCATGATGGGAAGACCTCCCTAACGAGAATGTCGAACCACTCACCGAGATGTCGCGCCACGCAGGCAAATCGTTGAATCCATATTCTGCCGCGAACCATTCAGTGTCAACCCCAGACGGATGGTCTATCGGCGAGCTATGCCAACTCGACGATGGCCTTCAGTCCTAGTGCATTCGCCTCATGGATTGATGACCTCCGACGGGGCGTCCGTCGGCTTCTGGAGGGCCGGCGCGGGCACGGTTGGCGCCGTCTGATCAGGCATTGCGATGTCCGGCCGCTTGCTTGCGGCATCGGCTTCGACCGTGCTTCCGGACGACCCGCTTCCAGGGCTCGCGTCGGCCGCCTGGTTTCGCGATGGAGGCGGGAGCCGCTTCGATTTCGGCGGCTCCTTCGCGCCCTGACGCGAGGCGCCGCCGGACTGTCTGGGCGGCTTGATCTGGGGAAGGGGAGGCGCACCAGGCTCTGGCACTCCGGCGCCGGGTGCTTCCGGGACCCGTGGACCCGCTGGCGTGGGCGAGGCACCCGGAGCGCGAACTTGGCCACGATCGGGCGTTGGCATTGGCGTGGGCGTTGGCGTCGGCGAGTTTTGCGCTTCTTGCTGCCCTGGCACGGCAGGCGTTCTCACGGCCGCAGGCTCGGCGGCGGGTCGTACGGCCGTGTCGGCTGGCACCCGGTCAAGCTTGGGGAAGAGCCACGCGGCCACGCCACCCCCCGCCAGGGCGGCTCCCAGCGCTGCGGAAATCAGCGACGTCCAGAGTGTGCCGCGCGATGGCGGGACGAATCGCGACAGCCACCCGCCGCTGCGCTGGTAGCCGATCAGTTGGACAGTGACGTTGTCTTCACCACCCTTGATGAGTGCGCATTCGATCAGTCGATCGGTGGCGCGCTGGGGGTCTTCAGCCGCGCTCAGGACGCGCGCAATTTCCTCGTCGGACACATAGCCGCACAGTCCGTCCGAACACAGCAGGATGCGATCGCCCGCGTCGACGGCCATCCAGTCACTGACGTCAGCCTGCACCGATGGCTGATGACCGACCGCCCTGTCCAGCAAGCTGGCATCGGGATGCACGGCGGCCTGCTCGGGGGTGAGCAAGCCGCCATCCATCATGCGTTGAACGCGGGTGTGGTCGCGCGTCAGTTGCCTGAGACCGCTGGCGCGACGCCATAGATACGCGCGGCTGTCGCCGACATGCGCGACCATGAAGCGCTTGTCCGACGTGATGAGCGCGACCGCGGTGGCGCCCATCTCGCAGGTCTCGGGATCGTTCGGATTGCGACGCGAATGAACTTCCTCATTGGCCGCGGCAAAGGCCTCGCGCACGCCGTCGGCGAATCGCAGCGAATCCGGCGGAATCTTTGCGAGCGCTTCCTGCAGCGAGCGAACCGTCAGCTCCGCCGCGAGCGCACCGCCGAGGTGTCCGCCCATGCCGTCCGACACCACATACACATCGCCAAACGCCGTGGGCGTCCAACCCATGCGATCTTCGTTGGCCTTGCGCACATAGCCGGTCTCCGATCTGGCGCCCCGTACCCAGGCCGATGCGGCGGAGCCCATGGGTTCACCGTTCATCGAACGCGAGGTTCGAACCCCGAACGGGCGGCGTTGTCGATCGCCTCCGGACTCAAGACTTCGAACGTGCTGCGCCCGAGCGCCACGACATCGCCGGGCGAGAGGGATCGCGTGTTGCCATTGAACGAGACGCCGTTCAACTCAGACCCATTGCGCGAACCGAGGTCGGTGACATAAAGGGCGTTGCCTTCCGCCTTCAAGGCCAGGTGATGACCGGAGATGAAGTCGTCGCCGCTCAGAACCAGGTCGTTGTCGGATGCGGCGCCGATGCGGATCGGTGACGCGGTGACGAGAAATCGAATACCGTGCGCCACGCCCGACAAGCCATTGACGATCGCGATCGTCCTGCGCTCGCCAGGCAACGGCCAGCGATAGGCGATGAGCGTGGGACGCGGCGGCCTGCCGCCCTCGGGCGGCGGTACACGCGTCTCGGGCAACGGAGCGCCGACCGGCGGCGGTGGTGGCATCGGCGCCAAATCGGGTTCGTCAACTCTGCGTCTGCGCACGAAGAGGAACACGACAAGCAGCAGCAGCAGGAGCAGAAGAAGGCCCACGCCGATCTTGACCGCCAGCGGTGCGCGGGAAATGGATTCTCGAACTGTCGCGAACCACCCGGTCGGCGGCGGAACGGGGAGCGTGCTCGTGGCGGTGGTCGAAGCGCCCGCAGGCGCAGCAGCAGCGGCCACCTCGGCCCTGAGTGGCAGCGAATGCGCGGGACCCTCCTTCGGACGGTACAGCAGCGCCGGCGCCTCCGCCTTGCGCCCGTCCGGCGCGGTCGCATAGTCGAACGTGATGTCGTACAGCGGTCGTGGCAGGGACCGATCGATGAAATTGCCGAGCGCATCGGCCAGTTCGTTGCGGTTGTTGGCGACCGTGAAGCGGCCGCCCGTTGCCCCCGCCAGGGTCGACATCACGCCGGCGGCGGAAGCCGCCAGTGCGCCGAATCCGATCGCGTCGATGGCCACGGCGGGGCGCGCGCTGGCACGTTCGATGAGCGCTTCGCGGGAGAGGCTGCTGCCTTCATCGCTCCCATCGGACACGACGAGCAGCCGCTTCCATGCCGCGTCGGAGCTGCGCAGCTCCGCCAAGGCACCGGCGACAGCATCGTTCAAGCGGGTCTTGCCTTCGCGTTCGAGCGTGATTCGCCCGACAGCATCCGCCACCAACGCAGGATCGCTGGACAGGCCAAGCAGGTGGGTTGATTGCGTACCGAATGCCACGATAGCGACCTTCATGGGCAGTCGCGTCTCGCCGCTGCGCGGGACCAGTGCCTTCTGAAGCGCCTCTCGCATGGCCTTGATGGCCGCGGGACCCATCGACCCGCTGCGATCGACGCAGATGAGGAGGGCGGCCGAGTTGGCCTCGGGAGGCGCCTTGTCCAGCTTCGAAGCCGGGATCTCGGCAGCCCCGTCGAGGCGCATGGCGAACTCGCTCGCTTGCGGGGTCGCCGAGGCGTCAACCCGAGTGCGCGCGACAACCTTGCCCGGGCTCTCCTGTCTGGCCGACACCACCTCGGTCTGTGCAAACACGCTGGCCATTCCGGCTGCACACAGAGCGGTGCAAAGCGTGACGCGAATGCTTGTTCGAGACATTGCACCCTCTCCTGGACGCGATGGGAAGGCAGTTGCTGGACGCGGTCGCGGTCCGACGTCGCAGGCCACGTCGAGCCTTCGCGCGGGGCGTCGGTCCAAGCGTGATTTCAGAGAGCCGTCGCAGCAAGTTATAGCCCCTTGAAAGTCGACTGTCGAGCTAACCAAACGCACTGTCGGCCGTGACGTCATCAATTGTTTGGAGCCTGCTGCAGACGCTCTGCGAGCCGGTTCTCGAGCGCAGCAATGGCACTGAAGCTGTACTGCTTCCTGGGGATGTGCAGAGCCAGGATCTGGAGTACGTTCAGCCTGATCGCGCGGCTGCGCATCACGTCGGAGTGCGCGTGCGCTGCCCACGCGCGGACATCGAGGAGTCTCGAAATGCTCAACAGCACTGTGCTGGAAGTTGCCATCGGCTTGGTGTTCTGCTTCGCCTCCGTGAGCTTGATCACGAGCCAGATCAACGAGGCCATCTCATCGTTCCTCGGCTTGCGAGCCCGAGGTCTTCTTCAAGGCATCAAGGAGTTGCTGAACGACAAGAAGTTCAACTCGCTGGCGCTGGCGATCTATCGACACTCATTGGCGAATCCGTTGGGCTCATTGATGATCGGCAGCGAGAAGGACTTGAAGTCCAAGCCGTCGTACATGGAACCGCTGCACTTCGCTCAGGCGCTGCTGGACAGTGTGCAGACCAATGCGGTGGGCGCAGGCAAGAACGGCCTGGACCTCGCGATCGCGATCGATCACGTCGGCGATCCGCAGATCCGAGGCATGCTGGCGGCGATGTATCGAAGGGCGAATGGACGGCGTGAGGCCATCGAGACGCAGTTGTCGGCCTGGTTCGATTCGGGAATGGAACGCGTGGCAGGCACTTACAAGCGCCGCACCCAGGCGGTGTCCTTCGTCATCGGCCTGGCGGTTGCGGCGGCACTGAACATCGATAGCGTGGGCCTCTTCAGCGCGATCTGGGCGCGCCCCGCCTACACGGCGCAAATCTCGGCGGGCGCGGGTCTCGAGGGGCAGGCGCTTTCATCGACTGTTGAAACGATGGCAAAGCTCCCGGTCGGATGGACGACAGACCGCTTGAATGCGTTCGACTTGCAGGATGCCAGGACCTGGCAACAGGTGGCTGGCTGGCTGCTGACTGCTCTTTCTGTATTGTTTGGGGCGCCGTTCTGGTTCGACGCGTTGCAGAAGCTGGTGCAACTGCGAGGAACCGGGAAGAAGCCCGGTGAAGGCGAGAAGGATGACAAGGATGGATGACCATCCTGCATCGATGGGACGAGCGGGTATTCAAGTCGACTGGCCCTATCTCAATCGGAGCGGACGCCGACAACGGCGACGGGGATGGCAAGAACCGCGAGGCCGGCCGCTGCCATCGCTTTGCGATAGTCCTGTGCGATCAACTGGTAGGAGGCCGTGGCGGAGGTGGTCGCAAGCGGCTCCCACTGCGCTGGCGACAAGCCTGCAAGCGTCGCGTGTCGCCGGATCAGCGTGCGCGGCGGCTTCGGTCTGCTGCTGGAGTTGGAGTCGCGCGAAGCGATCGACGCCTGCAGATCGAGCAGCGCCAGGTGCATCCCCACATGCATTCCCAAGAGAAAGAGGTGCCGATGGCGAGGGCCGAGTCGCGCGGCGATCAGCGTACCCATCGCGAGATCAGCGGCCTCTATCCGAAAGCGCAAGTTGGCTGCGTCATGCACGGTGGCCGACTCCAGCACGAAAGGGCCCTCTACCTGAAGGAATGCAGCCGCCCGCTGAGCGTTTGCAAAGTGCTCGGCCAGCGTCGAACGTACGTGCTGCTGCTCGGAAGGCGACGAATTCGCGACGCCCCCGAGGACGTGACTCGCATATCCCATGTTGAGTCCCAGATGCCACGCCGCAAGGCGATGCCCCGGAGCCAGCGTTGCCTCGCGTGCGGCCGAGGCCGCCGCCACCTGCGCAGCTTCGCGTTCAAGTTTCGGCTGCAAGTCGCGCTCCAGATACCAGACCATCACGGGCATGCTCAGCGCCATGAACGATTCGCTGACCGCGATATACAGGAGGGCCAGCGCGAGCGTGGCGAGAAGCATCCGGCGGGTACCGCCTCGCAGAAGACTGGACGTCATGGTCATGCGCAGGCACCGCGAAAAATGGCCAAAGGCTTACATTAGCTCAGACCACCCGGATTGCAAGTTCAATCGAGGTACACGTCATGTCGGTCGGCGAGCTCTCGTACCATTTCCATGTGACGCTCATCGTCGGCGTGCTGGTGCTGGCGTTCGTGCAATGGCGTTACCGGGTGGCAGTCCTTGCCGGCATGGCCTCTGCGCCGGGCGATGCGCTTGCGGTGCGCGGCACGCCTGCGGCATCGCTGGCGTCGCTCCATGCCATCGAGGCCATCCCGAATCACGAAGACCGGGCGATGGCCTGGGAGCGCACCGTGCATCGACGGGTCATCGCCGGATGGCTGCTTTCGGTCGGTGTTGCCTCGGTGCTTCTCGCGATTACCTACCTCGCAAGCGGAGAGATCCCCGTCAATCTGGCGCGGGTCTCCTTGACGGCGGGTGTGTACCTGTGCGCCGTCGTGCCGATGGTCGGAGTGTCACTCGCCTGGCCGTGGCCGCGTGGCGCCTTGTTTGGCGTTGCGCTCCTGGCAGCAGGCGCCGCGACGACCGTCGGCGCGTTGCTCTTGCAGCGAAGCCTCAGCGGAGAGCCGATCACTTTCGACGTGTCGCGACGATTCCTTGATTTTCTTCAGCTTGCCGCAGTCGTCCTGGCGCTTCCAATGTTCCTGATCCTGGGCAGCGGTGTGTCGAGGTTTCGGGGTGTGGTGCCAATCACTTTTGCGGGTCTGCTGGTTTTTGGTACGGCGCCGTTTCTTGGAGTCCAAGCCACGCGGGCGCTGGCGGACTCCCACGCGGGCGGCGCGTTGATCCTGGGAAGCTATGGGCTCTTTGGGCACCTGGCTTGGCACCTGACCTTTCTGGCCGTTGCCGTTCCAGTGGGATGGGTCGCATGGAAGCGCCTGCATGTCCTGGCGCGCGCCTACGAGCACAAGCGCTTTTCGGATGTGCAGTTGCTGGCACGCGCCTGGTGGCTCATGCTCGTCGCCAGTGTGGCTTCAGGCGTCGGCAGCAGCGAGCACGCCGCATGGGGCGCTGCAGGGTGCGTGGCGACCTATGTCGTATTCGTTTTCATCAGTGTCCGAGTTTTCGGATGGCTCAAGGTGACGCGTGATGCACCGCCGCCGCGCAACTTGCTGTTGCTGCGCGTGTTCGGCGATACGGCAAGAACCGGAAGGTTGTTCGATCGCATCGGAAACCGCTGGCGCTACTTCGGTCCGGTGAGCGTCATCGCGGCACCGGACGTTGTCGCGCGGACCATCGACCCCGGCGACTACCTGCACTACATGCTCGGCACCGTCGATGAGACTTTCGTGCGTTCGGCTGCCGATCTGCAACGCAGGCTCGACGCTCAGGACACGCAGCGCGACCCCGATGGCCGGTTTCGCATCAACGAGTTCTGCTGCGCCGACACGACCTGGCAGGCCACCGTGGTCGAGCTCATGATCCGTGCCGACGCGATCGTGATGGACCTGCGCGGCATCTCGCATGAACGGCGCGGCTGCGAGTACGAATTGCGGCAACTCGCCACGTTTGTCGCGCCTCAGCGTGTGGTCCTGGTGGTGGACGACACCACCGAGGTCGACCTGGTCCGATCCATGCTTGGGCCGGCCTCCCAAGGCATGGGAATGAAGTTCCGCAAACTCGGCAGGTCCCGCCTGGCCCGCACGGATGACCTTTTTCGCGACCTGCTCCGGGCTGCGCATTGAGCGTGCGCCTCCCATGTAGCTCTTGGCCACAACAGGGGCGCGCGCGAGCCCTCCTTCGGCCGGAGGATGGACGCGGTCGGCGCTCGCATGCAGAATCGCCTCAAACCACGGGAAGCGCGCGTGATACCACACCTGCGATTCGACCAACTCTACGTCGTCTCAGACCTGCACTTCGGCGGCGACGTCGGGTTCCAGATTTTCGGATCGACCGACGCGATGGTCTGGCTGATCGGCGAATTGGGCCGTCGCGACCCGGCTCAGCAGGTCGCACTCTTGATCAACGGTGACTTCATCGACTTTCTTGCCGAAAGCGATCCGCGCCACTTCGATCCATTCGGCGCGATCACCAAGCTCGAGCGCATCGCGCAAACAGATCCGACGTTCGAGCCCATCTTCGCGGCGTTGCGCGCATTTCTCGATCTGCCGAACCGGCACCTGATCGTGAACCTTGGCAACCACGACCTCGAGCTAGCACTGCCCTGGGTTCGCCGTCGCCTTGCCGAACTGCTCGTGGGCGAAGCGCCCGAAGACGGAGACGCCACGCGCCGACTGCACTTGGTCACGGACGGCACCGGGGTCTCCTGCACGGTCGGTGGCCGCAGCGTGCTGTGTGTGCATGGCAACGAGGTCGATCGGTGGAATCCATCGGATTTCGAACGGATTCGCGAGATCGGACGGGACGTGCAACTCGGTCGTCCGGTCGAATCTTGGATCCCCAATGCCGGCACCCAGATGGTGATCGACGTGATGAATGGCGTGAAGCGGACCTTTCCGTTTGTCGACCTGCTCAAGCCCGAGAAGGAAGGTGTCGTTCCGGTGCTGGCGGCGTGTGATCCAAGCCAGCTGGCGTCGCTCGATCGCGTCGCAGGCCTCGTCGGCGTCGCCGGCAACCGGCTGTCGGCCGCACTGCGCAAGCCGCGCGGGATGCTCGGCGAAGAGGCGGCATCTGCGCCCCTTTCAGCTTCATCGAGTCCGCTGGCCGGGGCTTTCTCTCGACGCGATGCTCGGGTCGTTGCCAACCAGATGATGCTGGCAGTCGAAGAAGCGGTTCGACGCGATATCGACCCGCTGGAAATGGTCGAAGGCCTTGAAGCCAGCCAGCTGGGCATGGCGGGCGCACTCTGGAAATGGATCAACGATCAGCCCACCGAGGAAGTCCTGCGCGAAGCGCTGGACAAACTCGACCGCGACCGAAGTTTCGACACGCGCGACTACGACGACACGGCAAAGGCGCTGGACAGGGAGATATCGCCTGTGATCGACTTCGTGGTGGCCGGACACACCCACCTCGAGCGCGCACTTCCGCGCCGCAACGGGGGCGGCGTCTATTTCAACAGCGGCACCTGGGCGCGCCTGATCCGCATCGTGCCCAAGGTACGGCAGGACGCTGCCGGATTCGCGCGTCTGTTCAAGGTGCTCCAGCATGGCGACATGAGCAAGCTCGATGCGGAACCCGGGCTTGTTCTCAGGCCGAACTCGGTCGTCGCGATCCGTGCGGAAGCAGCAGCGGGCGCAGCGAAGGGCCAGTTGTTCCATATCGCTGCGATACCCTCGGCGCCGAAGACGCCGACCGCGTATCAATGGGAAGCCGTTCCCGACACCGAGTTCGTGAGGGCCGGCTGATGCGCACGATCACACTCGAATTGCTGCGCCACGGCCCGCCGCACAACCAGTTGCTCTCGCCGCTGACCGACTACCTCGCACTGTGTGAGAACCATTCCGCGGTCTCGTGGCGCGTGCCGTTCGAACACAACCAGATGCTGTATCGACTGCGCGCGCTGAGCTACCAGATGGGCGAGGAGCCGCGCGAGTTCCAGGTCGTCGATACGGCGCGGGTGTTGGGCGAGGTGCTTGGTCGCATCCCGGGCCTCACGGCCGATCTGAACTGGCAGGATGCAGCCGATGATGCGCGCCGCGGCGACGACTGCGATCGAGTCACCCACCTGCGCCTGATTCTGTCCGCCTCCGAACTCGCGTTGCTGCCCTTCGAGCTGGCGACCGCGCCGAGCGGCTTTCCGGGCGCCGGCCAGCCGCTGTCGCTTCAGTCGCAGCAACCCGTTTGCATCACGCGCGAGACGCGCCGCGTTCCGGACGAGTTCGTGGTCTGGCCCAAACATCCGCGCGTGCTGTTCGCCTACGCGTCTCCGCCGGGCCTGGAGCCGGTACCGGCCGAAGCGCACCTCCTCGCCTTGCGTCGCGCCCTGATTCCGTGGCTCGCGTTGCCCGACAACATCGACGAGGCCGAGCGTCGCGCCATCGTCGCGGAACGGCTGGCCCTGATCCCGGACGCCACGGTCGCGACCCTCGAGGAAGCCTGCGCGAGCGGACGCTACACGCATGTCCATATCCTGGCCCACGGGGTCGAGCTGCGAACGGACTACGACGTGCGCTACGGACTTGCGCTGCACGCGCCGGCCGAGCCGTCGGGTCGCGAGGTTGTTTCCGGCGAGCGCCTTGCGAGCATCCTGCGTGCCGCGAAGCGCAACGAGCCCGGCTGCTTCACCCGCCCCGCCGTGGTGACCCTGGCCAGTTGCCACAGCGGCAATGTCGGTACCGTGACCGGCGTGGGTGCGAGCATCGGACATGCGTTGCACGAGGCCGGCGTCCCGCTCGTCGTGGCAAGTCAGTTCCCGTTGTCGTTCGGTGGATCCGTGATGCTGGTACAGGATCTCTACGAAGGCCTGCTCTGGGGCGAGGATCCGCGCAAGCTGCTCGTCGGCTTGCGGCGGCGGTTGCATGCCCGATTTCGCCAGACGCACGACTGGGCCAGCCTGACCGCCTACGCGACACTTCCCCCCGACTTCGAGAGTCAGCTCGCCGATGCGTGCATTCAACAGGCCATGGGCAGCATCGACAACGCGCTCGGCGCGGCGGACCGGGTGCTGCGGACTCTGTCTGCGCGCGACAAGCCGACGTCGCAGACGGACGCGGAGCCTTCGGAATCGAGTCGGGTCGACATGATCTCGCAGGCCCTGGTACACGTGGCCGCCGCACGACGGCGCCTCGAAGCAGCGATGGCCTCGTATCCGAAGCAGAGCGCGCGGATCCTCGCGCAACTCGCGAGCACTCACAAGCGCGAGGCGCAGTTGCGCTTTCACGCGCTCGGTGACTGGACCGTCGGCGTGAGCGATCTGACGCCGGACGGCGCACGCATCATCGAAGGCCTGGAGCTTGCCCGCAGCCTCTACTGGGATGCCTACATCCTTCGACGCTCGGACCCCTGGGTGGTCGTTCAATACCTTTCGCTCACGCTCGTGCTCCAGAGCTTGGGCCGTCTGCCCAAGCCCCTCGACCGCGCCGATCAGGACACGCTGTCGTTGTGGCTCGCTGCCGAAGTTCAATCGCTCAATGACGCGGAAGCGGGGGACGCAGGCCATCGCGCCTGGGCCTACGGCAATCTGGCGGAGCTCTACCTGCTGGCACCGCTGGTGAAGGGCCTGTCGACCTTGCGGCCGAACGAGGACTTCGGAAAGCGCGCGGTTGACGCCGCGCATCGCATTGTTGCATTGACCAAGGCTTCATCGTTCCACGCCTTCTCGACTCGGCGGCAAGTGCTGCGCTATCTCGAATGGTTGAACGGGTTGGCACCCGACTTCGTGGCGCTCGAGCCCGTGGCCGAAGCCATGCTGGCTGCGCTGCCGTCGAGCGTGCAGCCGACTTGGGACTATTGACTTCCCACGCCGCCATCGCGGCCAAGACGGCTCACCGCGCGTCCCCGATGCGACGCGCAGCGGGTTGCGGATCAAGTGCAAGGCTGCAGTTCAGCGCACGGGCGGCCGGTAGCGCGTTTCCGGACCCGACAACGCGCCGCCGCGGGACAAATTGGGCCCGGCGGGCTCCAGTTCGTAGTTGTCCGGATCGTTCATGAATTCGCGCACGACGCTCGACCTCGGGGCCGTCACTCTGCCATTGGCGTTCCACCAGGCTTGCGCATCGACGATGTGGCTCAGATGGCATTGATCGAGCTGGTATTGGCCCCCGCCGTGCAAAATAACGACGCTGTGGATGCTTTCCCTGGCATCGGCGAATCGCAGCTTGTTCTGTTTCTGCATCTTCTTCGCGACCTTGAGAAAGAGCTGCCTGCCCTCGAAAGTGTCCAGGCTCGGATTGGCACCGAGGAAGACATAGCGAGCGTCCAGCACGGTCAGTTCGAAATCCTGGCCCAGGCCCGCGACGCGGAACGTCCCTGGCCCGGACGCTCCGCCCTCCCGTGTCTTGCTGTAGGACCGCTCGGTGAGCGTGTCGTAGCTGAACATCGGAATGCCTTGGTACGTCTCGAAGCTCTTGACCACCGCGATCTTGTCGTTGCGGCTGTAGATCCGGATGTACGCGCCCTCGACCAGTCCGGCCGGATGCTTGGTGTCAGGGAACAGCACGTCGATCAGGGGCTGGATCGCGTAGGCCAGGCGGTTCATGTTCCTGTTCAGCGCCGCCACCTCGTTCGCCTGGCGCGGGTTGTCCTCGTGCTGCAGTTCAAGCATCTTCTTGCGAACCGCCTGCGCCAGTTTGAAGGCCACCCGGTGCGGCTCCCGAAGGACATCCAGGCTCTTGGTCGCCTCGCCGTTGATCCGGTCGAGGACCTTCGCTAGAAAGACGAACACCGGCATCGGCGACGACTCGACCATCAGTTCACCTTCACGGCTTTCCCCTTTGAAGAACAGCGTGTGCGAGCTGCCATCTTTGGCGTTGAAATGCGTGTGCGCCTTCCACCATTCGCTGCCCGGCGAGGCGCCTGCTGCGGTCGTTGACGCGGGAACGTCGAGGCTCTGGTCAAGCTTCGGATTGATGGTGGCGGTGATCCACCATGTCCCGTTCTTCTCGTAGGGTTGTATCGACGTCAGGCCGTATCGGAGCCTGATGGCGCCCAGCACCGGGTTCAGCAAGGAGCGTGTGACCCTTCCGCTGAGCTTCCGGGCGGCCGCCACGGAGGCGCGGGCGGCCAGCCTGAGCCTTTCGTTCGGGTCCTTCGGAACACCGACCTGCACCACGGCCTTGCCCGCCGCCGTCACCTTCGCCATACCCTTTTCAACGAGCTTCCGACCCTTCATGACCAGGGGCTTGAACTTGTTGAGCACCCAGTCGATGCCGCGAATGACGGGCTGCCGGATCCTGTCGATGAAGCGCGTCACCTTGTCCTTGAGGTCTCCCAACCCGAAGACGCCGACCAGGAAGTCGAGGGCGATCGTGATGAACTTCGTGAGCGCCGCCGTGATGTGCTTGACGATGCCGCCGACATTGCCCTTGACCGCCATCTCGACGGAATCCACGAAGGATTCGATCAGGTCCAGGATCTTGTCGCGCGCTTCGACGATGAACTTCAGCAGCCGGACGATCTTCTCGGCGATCGCGATGAAGCCACCACCGGGTACGAGCATCTTGCCGACTTCCAGGATGACCTTCTTGATTGCCGCGTAGAGCACGTTCTCCTTGATCATCTCCAGGGTCTCTTCGAGGATGTCGCCCAGGGAGTTCTTGATTTCGCCCCACAGCCCGCTCAGGCCTTCCTTCTTGACGAGGTCGAAGACCTCCAGGCCCTTGTCGAGCAGAACCTCTCCGCGCCGGAAGGCATTCGCAACGACCTTGCCGTAGACGACTTCCATCCGCTCGAAGACGGTTTCCTTGCTCAGGCTCAGCAATTGCGTGAAGAGACTGAAGATGCCTTGGGGTCCCAGGTCCTTGGGCATCTGGACCGTCACGCCACTCGACCCGCGCAACCAGTCGAAGAAAGCCGTCGCGAGGAACTGGCCGATGCCTTCGATGAAGGCCGAGAAGCCGTGGCCGATCCCGCCGACCAAATTACTGAAGAAGGCGCGAGGGCTCGAGACGATATCGCCGATCAGGTGGGCCAGGCGTCCCAGGAGCTCCAGGATCCGGGTCGCGAACTCGATGATCGCGTTGACGACGGCCTTGACCTTGTTCCAGGCCTTCTCGAACCAGCTGGTCAGCACATCCTTCTTGATTTCCTCGAACCGGGCCTCGAGCTTGCCGAGGCTCTGGTTGTAGGTGCGAGCCATGTCGCCGATGACTTCCTGCTGCTTGTCCCGGACGTTCTCGTCGAGCTGATCGAACTTGCCGGTGACCGCATCGAGCACGTTCCTGGCTTCTTCCTGCTCTTTCGGGTTGAGCCCGGCGTACGCCGTGGCGACCCGTGCCTTGCCGTCGCGCACGTGCTTGCGCGCCGCGTTCAGGGCCGCCACGACCGGCTTGGCGATCTTCTCCTCGACCTGCGCGTTGACGTCGTAGACGAAGATGCTGCGCGCCGTCCTGAAGAGCGACGCCGCGGATCGGTCGCGGACCGTCTTGAGCGCTTCGAGGTAGGCCGGATCCGCGGCAAGGAAGGCAGACGGACGCCCATCGCGATCGCGGATGCGCTTTTCATACTCTTCCTTGATCTCGCTTTCGTGCTTGTCCTTCCAATCGCTGTAGTCGAAGACTCCCGGCGTGTAGATGTACTCGAGATCGTTCCTGACGAGCCCGTCGAAGGAATCCTGCGCCTTGGTCAGGATGCCCGCGAAGGTGTCGTTGATGCCCTCCAGCTTGACCAGCTCGCCGTTGACCTTGGTCTTGGTGTCTGCGTAGATCCCTTCGATTTCCTTGAAGACCGCGTTCTTCTTGCGTTCCAGGCTTTCCTTGTGCTTCTGCTGCGCCTCCAGCACTGCGTCGAAGCTCTTCTTGCGTGCCCCGTGCTGCAGTTGCAGACCGCCGTTGACGACGGCACGCATGTCCTGTTGCGTTTGGCCGATCAGCTTTCTTTCCTCTTCCCGGTAGCGCGGCTGGGTCTTGCGGATTTCGTCCTGGGCCTTGCGCTTGGCCGCACCGGCTTCGTCGAAGCTCGGTTCGCCGGACACAGGCAGAGCCAGCGAGGCTTCGTCGATGTTGACGCGCTGGCCGCCGATGCTGTGGTTCTGCAGGGCATCGTCCAGGGAGCGGCTCTTGTCGTCCAGGGAGATCTGCTCGTCCGCCTTCGGCTTGGGCGCGGCGATGCCGGCCTGCTGGATCGCCGGGGTGGTGCCGGCAGGATCGGCCACCAGTTCGGGCTTCGCCTCGGGCTCGCGAGCCTGCTGGTAGCTGGCGGCATCCTTGGCCGCTTCGGTGCGCAGGGAGCCGGAATGGACGTTGGCCTGCCGGACGACGGCCACCTTCACGTTGGCGCTGGCGATGCCGCGTCCGACCACGGACGGCTCCGAATCTTGTTCATCCTTGCTTTTCGGAAGGCTGTCGGCCAGCCCGGTGGTCAGGGCCTTGAACTGCCCCATGAACTGGTCGACCGTGAGGTCCTGCGGTTGCGTCTCTTCGAGCCGGCCGAGATGACTGCTGTAGGCGTCCTGCTTGCTGGCTTCCTGAGCGCTCAGCTTCGCGGCATTCAGAGTTTCGGCCTGTTTCTTCTGCGGGGTTCGATGGGGCGTCTTCTCACGCGCCGCCTTTGTCTTCAGCTGCTGCACCACCGATTGATAGGCGGGATCTTCGTCGGGCGTGGCCGGCGGTATGGCGACTGCGGCAGGCGCCGCGGGCGCAGTCGGCTCGACAGCTGCCGCCTCGGCCGCTTGGCCTGTTTCGGCGCCGGTGGTGCCTGGCGCGATGATCGGGGACTTGTCGGGCGCGTGCGCGGTCACGCCCTGGACTTCTTTCTGCAATTCGGCCGGCTGCACCGGCGACCCCGTCGGGCCGGGGCCGCTGACGGTGGCCGGCTCGGGCTGCTCTCGCGCCGGCTCCGGCGCGGCCTTGAGTTGCACGGTGCCGCCGAGGCCAGGCCGGACGGTCAGCCGCTTGGACTGCACGAGCCGCGCGACGCCGCGGTTTCCCAAGGTTCGCTGAAGGAGCAGAACGCGATGCGGCGCTGTCGGGACTGCCGAGGCCGTGCGCTTCGCGGTGCCCGCCGCCGGGCTTCTGGCGCCCATGGTGCTCGCGCGCCGACCTTGCGCTTCTTGCCTGACGCGCATGCGCGCGGCTGCCCCCGGAAATGCTTGGCACGCACTCGCCATGTCTGCTCCGATCCTGACGTCGCGGGACAGACTCATCGTAGTCTCGCCCACGCATTTCGACAAAGAAACGCGCGAGAGGGTGAAGGCTATCGCTTCCCCCAGAGCGTCGTCATGTCGGAAAGAGGCGCCGGGGTTGGCGCAAGGCTGTCCACCGACGGCAAGACAATATTTCGTGCGAGCGATGACACGAGTCTCTGCGGCAGTCGAACGGCGTCAGGTCTCCAGATCCTGGACGAAATCGGCCTCGAGTCGCGGCCACGCGCGGGCAGGTCGAGGTTGCCGGCGTACGCACGGTTCTGTTCGGAGGTGGCGCTGATCGAGATCCCTTTCGATGTACGCTGTTCGGGGGATGCGAAGAACGAGACAGTGACGCACAATCGGCCGAAGTCGTAAAGCGTTCAGCTTGCCAGCATTGGAGCTTCACCATGCCCACTGCCTCTTTCGCGGACTCTCTGCCGTTCATCCTTCGATGGGAGGGCGGCTACGTCAATCATCCGGCCGATCCCGGCGGGGCGACAAACCGTGGCGTGACCCAGAAGGTGTACGACGCCTGGCGCCAGAAGCAAGGACAGTCGGCACAAGACGTGCGCCAGTTGTCTGACGCCGAAATGCGCAGCATTTACGAAACAAATTACTGGCGGCCCGCGCGCTGCGACACCTTGGAGCGCAAGCTCGATGTCGCGCACTTCGACACCGCTGTCAATATGGGCGTCGGGCGCGCAGTCCGCTTTCTGCAGGCGGCGTTGGGATGCCAGGTCGATGGCGCCTTTGGCGACGGCACGTTGCGGGCGGTGCAGCAATGCAACGACCTCGCGAAGACGCTGGTGAACTACTGCAACGAACGCGAGGCGTTCTACGATCGGCTGGTCGTGACCAATCCGAAGCTGGCCGTCTTCCGCAAGGGTTGGAACAACCGCCTGAATGCACTGCGCAAGGAGGTTGGCCTGCCCGGCTATGAAGCCGACGTCCCAACGGATTACGGGGACGCGGACCATATCGCGCGCGTTCCGGACATTGGCGAAGACCCGATCTACGACTTCTGACGCCGTTCGCCGTGGAACCCGCGACTTGGCAGCATCGGGCGGAGGTTGCGTTGGAGTCGCTGCACGGCATGTGTGACGAAGCGGACGTGGCAACCGCCAAGCCCTTGGTCGAGGCGTTGCGCAACGAGCGGGACTACCCACGCATGCTGCGGCTCGCCGAGGCAGTGCGTCGGCTTGATCCGGGCGACGCGAAGAATCGACGTCTGCTGGCGCAGGCGCTGATCGAGAGCGGCCTGGCAACCGTGGCCGTCGACGTGCTGCGCGCCCTGACAGACAGCCTGGGCGCGGCGCACCCCGAGCGCGCGGAGGCCCAGGGACTGCTCGGCCGAGCCTGGAAGCAAATCTTCTTCGACACGGCCGACAAGTCTGCACCTGCGGCACAGTGCGCCCTGACAGCGGCCATCGATGTGTACCGCGAACCCTATGAATTTGACGAAGGCAACACGTGGCATGGCGTCAATCTGCTGGCGCTGGTCCATCGCGCGCGTCGCATGGGGCTTGCGGTCGCACCCGACCTGCAGCTCAAGCCCCTGGCCCGGAAGTTGGTTGCCACCCTGGAGGCCAGGCCCTTGGCGCTGCGCGACGAGTGGTTCCTGCCGACGTTGGCCGAGGCGTCGTTGGGCCTGGGCGACTGGGACGTTGTGGAGCGTCGAGTCCACGAGTACGTCGCATCGCCGGACGCCAAGGCCTTCCTGGTCGCCAGCACCTTGCGCCAATTTTCCGAGGTCTGGGACCTCGAGCGCGGTGACGATCCCCGCGGGCGCAGTCTCGTTGCACTCCTTCGCAGTCGCCTGCTCGCATTGCCCTCGGCTCAGATCGAACTCAGCCCGGGCAGGGTGCGGGAGCTTCAGACCGTCGAAACGCCCAGCGCCGCACAGCTGGAGGCGGTGCTCGGAAAAGACGGACCGCAGACCTACGAGTGGTGGCTCACGGGCCTGAAGCGCGCGCGTTCGGTGGCTGCTGTGAAGCGCCGGTTCGGTCGTCGTGTCGGTACCGGCTTCCTGGTTCGGGCCGGCGATCTGGGAATGGACCCGCCGGATGAACTGATGGTGCTGACCAACTACCACGTCGTGAACCAGTCCGGCCAGAGTCCGGGCATCCCGCCAGGCGAAGCGCAGGTCGTGTTCGAGGCCGCCGAGGGCAGTCCGGTGTTCGACGTCAAGGACATCGTCTGGTCTGCTCCGCCGGACCGGCAGGACGCCAGCCTGCTTCGTCTGCAATCGCCGGTGACAAATATCGAGCCCATGCCGATCTCGGGCCGCCTGCCCGACTGGCCGCCGCCCGAAGGTGGCGCGCGAGCGCCGCGCGTGTACGTGATCGGCCACCCAGGGGGTCGTGATCTCTCGTTCTCCTTTCAGGACAACGAACTGCTGGGTCACGAAGGTCCCCCGTCGGGCAAGCCACCGGTGGAAGGGGTCTGCCGCGTGCACTACCGTGCGCCTACAGAAGGAGGCAGCTCCGGCAGCCCGGTCTTCAACGACAACGCCTGGGCGGTGATCGCCCTGCATCACATGGGCGGCGAACTCGGCATGCCGCATCTCAATGGAGAAGCAGGAAGCTACGCGGCCAACGAGGGGATTTCGATGCAGTCCATCGCCGAGGCAATCTCCCAGAGTCGGCAAGGCAGCGCCTGAGAGCGCACCAGGTCGGCGCGATCTGCAGGTCGCATTGCAGGATCAAACGCGTCGCAGCCCGGGGACGCCGCGAACCGACATAGGAGATACCATGCGCAGCTGCTTCGTCTCGATCCCGTTCGGCGTCAAGCCTGGACAGGATGGCCATCCGATCGACTTCGACGCGATCTACAACCAAGTCATCGCGCCAGCGGTGCGCGACTTGGGCATCGAATGCCGCCGGCTCGACGAATTCGCGCCGAGCGCGATCTGGCAGAAGATGCTGTTCAGCGCGTTGATCGGCAGCGACCTGATGATCGCCGACCTCAGCACGCACAACCCCAACGTGCTGTACGAACTGGGCGTGCGCCATGCATTGCGCCGGGGCCGCACGCTCCTGATTTCGAGCCACGGGCAGTTGCCGTTCGACCTGAACTATGCGCAGGTGCTGTTCTACAGCGTGCAAGATGGGCGCCTGCAGGACGCCGACACCTTCCGCTCGACCCTTCAGTCGTTGGTGCGGCAGAGTCAGCGCTCGACCATCAGCGACAGCCCCCTTTACGAGTTCTATCCGGATCTCGACGTCAGCCTGCCGCCGGAGCTTGCGCTCGAGCGCAGCGTCCAGCGCACGTCGCTGGCGAAGGCGAACAGGCCCTTCGTGCAGAGTGTCGTCGAGTCGCCATCACGTGCCGCGCGGGAGCTTGAGGAGACCGCTCAAGCGGTGCGCGCAGCGCCCGGCAGCGACCCGATGGCGTACCTCTCGCTGATGCGCAAATCGCGCGACCTGTCGCAGTGGGACCAGGTGGTGGCACTCGCTGCGCAAGCGCCCCCGGAGATCGGCCAGTCGCCCGAGGTGCGCCAGCTCCTGGCGCTGGCGCTCAACCGGCGCAACGCCGACGGCGACCGCGAGCGTGCAATCGCGCTCATGGAAGAACTGGTGGCGGAGACCGGTGGCGACGGCGAGACGTTCGGCATCCTCGGGCGCATCTACAAGGACCTTGCCGACCAGGCGGCGAGCGTTGGAGACCGCGCCGCCAGCCAGGCCCACCTCGATCATGCGCTGCAGAGTTATCGCGCTGGGTTCGAGAAGAATCCGAAGGACTACTATCCCGGCGTCAATGTGGTGACCTTGCTGCAGCAGCGTGGCGACCCGGCGGCGCTGGCCGAACTGGCGCAGGTGCTGCCACGTGTGCGCGCCGCGCTGCAAGAACGCATGGAGGAGGGCGTGCCCGACTACTGGGCGCTGGCGACCGATCTCGAACTGTCGCTGGTGGCCGGCGATTGGCCGGCCGCTGAGCACGCGGTCGACCGTGCGCTGAGCGTTGCGACGTCGCGCTGGATGCTGGACAGCACGCTGCACAACGTCGAGCGGCTGCTCGAACGCCTGCCTCCCAACGCGGATCGGTCCCGGGTCGAAGCGATCATCGGCCGCCTGCGGGCAGCCTCCAGCAAGAGTGGAGAAGTTCGATGATCGACTACGACATCGCGCTGCGAGCGCTGCGCAGCGACATTGTCAAGCTCGCCGCGCTGGAACAGGAGCGCCTGGACCTCAACAACTCGCCGTATCCTGCGGCGATGAAGGACGAGCGCGACCGCGATCTGCTTGTGGAGATCGAACGCCGCCGCAAGTGGTTGAGCCAGATCCTGCACGACCTGGTCGACTTCCCGCCTTACCACGTGCGCCACAGCAAGGAGATCGACAAGTTCCACCAGATCGCCGACTTCGAGCGATCGGTCTTCATCATGACGAAGTTTGTCGACCCCAAAAAGCCGACTGCGGAAGACGAGCCGCTGCTGGCCGTGATCGAAGCGGTGCGCGCCGCGGTCGTGGCCGCAGGGGCGACGCCCCGACTGGCCAGCGACGCCCGTTTCCACCCACTGCTCTGGGACAACGTCGAGTTGTACTTGCTCGGCTGCCGGCGCGGCATCGCGATCGTCGAGGACAAGGTCCTGCCCGAACTGAATCCGAACGTCGCAATGGAATGGGGCTGGATGCGCGGGATGGGTCGCGACGTGCTCTACCTGGTCGAGAAGGACTTCAAGAAGCAGCGCGCCGACTGGGGCGGCCTGATCGAGGCGTCGTTCGACTGGGCGGATCCCAAGCCAGGCGTCGACGCTGGCGTTGGCGCCTGGCTGAAGGAGTGAATCCGATGCAACGTAGACCCACTGCTAGATGTGAAGGCCCAATAGGTTGTATCTGTTCATCTGAGTTGAGTTTGAGAGACTGGGAATCGCCAAACCCCCGGATCACTCAAGGAACCCAACCAGATGAACATTCATAAGAA